>NZ_CAHJXL010000001.1:1230000-1850000 GCF_903645315.1 Victivallis sp. Marseille-Q1083 | reverse complement strand
TGCTCCCGTTGACCTGCACCGGCAAATTGACCCGCAGGCCGTAAATCCGGCTGCCGGGCTGACCGCTGTTGGTCGCATAGCCGACGTTGATTCCCTTTTGCTGCCCCACTGCGGCATAACCGACATTCACACTGTTGCATCCGGTCAGCCCGACCGCGGCCAATGCCGCCAATCCGATGAAAATTCTGTACATCTTTCTCTCCTGAAAAATTATGGAACATCAGCCGGCCAGCCGGCCGGCTACTGGTTTGCCTTGTCGAGAATAAAGGGCGGAAATTGACGGTCCTTCTGCTCCGCCGTCTGTTGCTGCTCCTTCTGCCACTGCCGCGGCTGCTGGCCGGTAATGCGCTTGAATTGCCGGTTGAAACTGGAAATGGAATCATAACCGCAGCGCAACGCCGTCTCGGAAATCGAATACCTGCCCTGGCTGCGCAATTCAGCCATCGCCATCGTGATGCGCAAATGCTGCAGATAATCCAGCGGCGTTTTGCTGGTCGCCTGCAGGAAAACGCGGCGAAAATGAGTCGGGCTGAGGCCGCACAGCGCCGCCAGCTTGGCGATTTCGACCTTTTCCCGGAAATGGTTGACCAGATACTGCACCGCCAGGTTGACCCGGCTGAGCTGGTGAAGCGTCGTATTGGCATTGTCGTACCTGCGGCCGGTCGCCTGAATTTTATGCAATTCGATGGTGAACAGCGCCAGCAGCGCCAGGATGTGCGGCTGACGGAACGGTTCGTCGCGATTATCGGCGACCGCGATCAGCCGGCCGATGATCCGGCAGAGTTCCGGCTGCTGGGACGGCGAAAACAGATTGTGGAAGTTTTCCCCGTAAAAATGGCTGAAGTTGCTCAATTCCAACTGACCGAAAGCCGGAAACAGCGCTCGTTCCGGATCGAAATAAAGCCAGCGCCACTCGCTGGAAGTGCCGAGCATGCTCTGGGCGAAATGCGGTTCGTGCGGCGTGATGACCACGCAGTCGCCGGCTTTGAAGGTGTAGGTTTTGCCGCCGATGATGAAGATGCCGTCCCCCCGCAGGCAGCAGCCGATTTCCGGCACCTGGTGGATGTGGAGCCGGACGATCTCCCAATCCGGATGGCGGTGAAGGCTGCGGCAGAAAAACGGCAAAGGCTCCTCCAGAGTGATGGCGTCAAAGAAATACGGATAATCCAATTTGTTCTGCATCGAATCCTCCCACCCGGCCCTATTCGTTCCTATTCTTTAGGATAGACGAAAAAGACCGATATGCAAACCGGATTTCACCTGGATAAGCCAATGAAATCAAAAAATTTCCCGATATCAACCGATTCACCGGCCGCAACGATTGAAAAAAGTCTTTTTTTATGGTATAGTATTTCACAACCATCACAGTAAACCCCACAAGGACACATTCGATATGGGCGGTTTTTTCGGCGTAGCGGCCAAAACGGATTGCGTCAGCGACCTGTTTTACGGCATTGATTACCATTCGCACCTCGGGACCAAGCGCGGCGGAATGGCCGTCACGTCTCCGGAGGGGAAAATCATCCGGAGCATCCACGACATCACCAACGCGCAATTCCGCTCCAAATTCGACGACGATCTGGATGAATTCATCGGCTCGACCGGCATCGGCGTCATCAGCGATTACGAAGACCAGCCGCTGATCATCGGTTCGCGGCTCGGCACCTATGCGATCGTCACGGTCGGCAAGATCAACAACCTCAAAGAGCTGGTGCATGAAGCGTTCACGTCCGGCTGTACCAACACCCATTTTTCGGAGATGAGCGACGGGGAACTCAACCCGACCGAGCTGGTTTCGACGCTGATCAACCAGAAGGACAACATCCCGGCCGGCATCCAGCACGCCCAGCAGAAAATCGACGGCTCCTGTTCCCTGCTGCTGCTGCTCGGCAACACCATCTACGCCGCCCGCGACCGTTTCGGCCGCACGCCGGTGATCATCGGCGAAAAAGAGGGCGCCTTTGCCGTCACGATGGAAACCACCGCCTTTCCCAACCTCGATTACCAGTTGAAATATGAACTCGGCCCCGGCGAAATCGTCCAGATTACCGCCGACCAGATCGTCCAGAAAAAAGCGCCCGGCGACACGATGCAGATCTGCGCGTTCCTCTGGGTGTATTACGGCTACCCGTCCAGTTCCTATGAAGGGGTCAATACCGAAACGGTCCGCTATACGAACGGTAAAATCATGGCTGATGACGACGATTTGGAATTCGACGCCGTCTGCGGCATTCCGGATTCCGGCATCGCCCATGCCATCGGTTACTCCACCGCCTCCGGCAAACCCTACCAACGCGCTTTCGTCAAATACACGCCGACCTGGCCGCGCAGTTTCATGCCGCAGAACCAGCAGGTCCGCAGCCTGGTCGCCAAGATGAAGCTGATTCCGGTGCCGGGCTTGATCGAAAACAAACGCCTGCTCTTCTGCGACGACTCCATCGTCCGCGGTACTCAACTCAAAGATACCGTCACCCGGCTTTACGAATACGGCGTCAAGGAAGTACATATGCGTTCCGCTTCGCCGCCGTTGGTTTTCGGCTGCAAATTCCTCAATTTTTCCCGTTCGCGTTCCGAACTCGACCTCGCCGCCCGGCGGGCAATCGAGCGGCTGGAAAATGGCAAATGCGACGATGCGACCATCGCCAAATATCTTGAATACGGTTCGCCGGAATATGAAAGCATGGTCGAAGAAGTCCGCAAGGAACTCAATTTGAACAGCTTGAAATATCAGAAGCTGGAGAAATTGCTGGGCGCGATCGGCCTGCCGCGCGAGCAGGTCTGCACTTACTGCTGGGACGGCTGGGAGCCGGAAGCGGCCAAACGGTAGCATTCCGGGTCGCGGCAACGGCGGTCACTCGAAAATATCGATCATCATGATCGCTTCCAGCTGAGCGACCGCTTTTTTCATATTGGTCACCAGTTCGGCATAACGAGTCTGCGCCTGGATCAGATTGCTCTGCGCCCGGTCGACCCGGTCGACCGATTCGTCGCGTTGGCGGTAGCGTTCGACGACCAGCTCGCGCTGTTCCCGGGCCGCCGCCAACAGTTCCCGGTAAACCTTGGCCTGTTCCAGACAGCTTTGGTACCAGGCATAGCCGGCCAGAATGTCGTTGACGATTTCCAGATAGGTTTCCGCCATCCGGTATCGGGTCGCCGCGTAAGCCGCCTGTTGTTCGCGCATCGCATTGTAGCGGGCGAAGCCGTTGAAGATCATCCATTCGGCGCGCACGCCGTAACTGACGCCCGGCCCGTCGTAATAGTTGCGGTCGAAACGGAAATCCTGGTAGCGCGAAGAAGAAGCGGCGTAGTCAAACTGGCTGTAAGCGTAAATCTGCGGTGAAAAAGCGCTGTAGGAGCGGTATTTCTCGTACTCGGCCATCTTCAGCGTCTCCTCCATGATGTGCATGATCGGGCTGTTGTGCAGCGCGATGTCCAAACAGAGGTCCGCCGAATAGGGAATCGGCCGCAGATTGCCTTCCAGTCCGGTCAATTCCAGATGCGCCGGCAGCCGCCCTTCGGCATACCCCATCAATTGCGCCAGCGCGTAACCGGCAATTTCCTGCTGGTATCGCGCCTGAATGATGTCGGTTTGGGCAAAGCCCTGCTGCAACTGAAAGTTCAGCACTTCATCCCGCACCCGCCGGCCGGCTTCAAAACCGGTTTCGGCCTCCTGCCGCATCGTTTGCTGAAACTGGCGGTTGTCCTGTTGAATCCGGTCGATTTCCGCCGCCAGTTGCCAGTCGAAATAGGCATAGGCGACCGCCCGGCGCAACATGCATTTGGTCTTCATCTCCATCGCCATTTCCCGCCGGAAGCCGCTCTCGCGGGCCAGCATGGCAAATTCCCGGCCGAGTCCGTCGAACAGCAGCCAGCTGGCGGTGACATTGGTCATGCTGGTGAAATTATAACGCCGGCCGGGTTCGTCCATCAATTGATTTTCCAGGTGATTGTGCCAGTTCAAGTGCTGGCCGGCATCGGTCCCGGCGGTAATTTGCGGCAAAAACGCCCCCAACGACTGGTAATAACGCATTTTCGCCGCATAAACCGCCTGCCCGGCCGCCAGATAGTTCTGGTTGTTGAGCACGGCAATTTCCTGGGCGTCCCGCAATTTGAGTTCCTTGAGTCCGGCCAGCATCCGATCGGTGGCCTCCCGGTTGGCCGGACCATAGGTATCGCTCAACAACTCCACCGCCGGCGGCGCAGCGGTATGGCAGCCGCCGAGCAGCAGAATCAACGCCGCCGGCAGCCAATGACGAAGATTTTTCATCGCACTCCTCCTCCCGTGAAAAATCCGAAAAATCACTCGGTTACGCATTTCCTCATGCTCTATATTTTACCGCCGTTTCAAGAAAATACAAATAACAACGTCAGGTCAATTGCCGGGCCGGCTGGAAAATAGACGGCAGGAAACGGCAAATCCGGTTTTCTTTTTGCCGGAAAAGATGTAGATTATGGTTTCCCCGATTTTCCGGCGCTGCCATTTGGCGTGGCTTGTTGTCTGTAGCGTAGTTTACAGGAGAATAAAATAATATGCTTGATAAAATTACCATCAAAGGTGCGGCCCAGCACAATCTCAAATCCATCGATGTGGAAATTCCCCGCAATCGACTGGTGGTCATCACCGGTTTGTCCGGGTCCGGCAAGAGTTCGCTCGCCTTTGATACACTGTACGCGGAGGGACAGCGCCGGTATGTGGAAAGTCTGTCGGCGTATGCCAGGCAGTTTCTCGACCGGCTGCAGAAGCCGAAAGTCGATCATATCGAAGGATTGTCACCGGCCATCGCCATCGAACAGCGGTCCGCCGGGGCTTCACCGCGGTCGACCGTCGCCACCGTCACCGAAATTTACGACTACCTGCGCCTCCTCTACGCCCATGTCGGAGTGCCGCACTGTCCGCATTGCGACCGCAAGCTGAAACCGCAATCGGCCCAAGCGATCTGCGACACCATCGAGGCGCTGCCGGCCGGCCGGAAACTGATGCTGCTGGCTCCGTTCGTCGCCGGCCGCAAAGGGGAACACAGGGACATCTTTGAAAAGATGCGTGCCGAAGGTTTCGTCCGGGCCCGGGTCGACGGTGAAATACGGCTGCTCGAAGAGGAAATTCCGGCGCTGGAAAAGACCAGAAAACATACGATCGAGGCCGTCGTCGACCGGCTGGTGTCGGGCCAGATCGACCGGATTCGTCTGAGCGATTCGGTGGAACTGGCGCTGAAACACGGCGAAGGGGTCCTCACCCTTCTGCAGGAAAATCCGGAAGCGGACGGACCGGCCTGGCTGGAAGAGCAGTTGAGCGAACACCTGGCCTGTCTGGAATGCGGAATCAGCTTCGGCCAATTGCTGCCGCGCAACTTCTCGTTCAACAGCCCGTACGGCGCCTGCCCGGCCTGCAACGGCCTCGGCGTCCAGATGGTCATGGACCCTCAACTGGTCATCCCGGACCGTTCGCTGTCGATCAAGGACGGCGCCATCCCCGGCTGGCGGCGCGGCCCCCGGCATCTGATCATCTATTACAATCTGCTGCTCCGCAAGCTGGCGGAAGCCTGGAATGAGCCGAAAATGCTGACAACGCCGTTCGAAAAGCTGCCGGAAGCCATCCAGCACCTGATCCTTTACGGCAGCGGCAGCAAGCCGCTCGAATTCGACTACCACATCCGTGGCCGCAAATTCCACTGGAGCAAGCCGTTCGAAGGAGTTCTGGCCAATCTGCAGCGGCGGCTCGGCGAAACCGAGAGCGATTCGGTGCGGGAGCGGCTGCAGAGTTATCTGTCGCCGCGCCCCTGTCCGGTCTGCCACGGCGCCCGGCTCAATCCGGTCAGCCTGGCGGTAACGGTCGACGGCATGGCCATCGACAAATTCAACGCCCTGCCGGTCGACGATGCGCTGGAGTTCATCCGCCACATCCGGTTGGGCGTCGAGGAGCGCAAAATCGCCGAAGAAGCCCTGCGGGAAATCGGTTCGCGCTTGCAATTC
This sequence comes from Victivallis sp. Marseille-Q1083, assembly GCF_903645315.1. NCBI lineage: Bacteria > Pseudomonadati > Lentisphaerota > Lentisphaeria > Victivallales > Victivallaceae > Victivallis > Victivallis sp. Marseille-Q1083. Next base: position 1,844,030 of record NZ_CAHJXL010000001.1, on the reverse strand, counting down.
CTCCAGGATGTCGGCTTGTCCTACCTGGCGCTGAACCGGGTCAGCGGCACGCTGTCCGGCGGCGAGGCGCAGCGCATCCGGCTGGCCACCCAGCTGGGCTGCGCGCTGGTCGGCGTGCTGTATATCCTCGACGAACCGAGCATCGGGCTGCATCAGCGCGACAACGACCGGCTGCTGGCGACCTTGAAGCAATTGCGCGACCTGGGCAATACCGTCGTCGTTGTCGAACACGATCTGGATACCATCCGGGCGGCGGATTACGTGCTGGACATCGGTCCCGGCGCCGGACGGCACGGCGGCGAACTGGTGGCCGCCGGTCCGCCGGAAGCGATCGCCGCGGCGCCGCAGTCGCTGACCGGCGATTACCTGTCCGGGCGGCGGTTCATCCCGGTGCCGGCGCAACGGCAGACCGGCAACGGCAAACGCCTGACGATCCGCGGCGCCCGGCAGAACAATCTGAAAAATATCGACGTCAGCATTCCGCTGGGGACATTCTGCTGCGTCACCGGCGTCTCCGGTTCCGGCAAAAGTTCGCTGGTCAACGAAATTCTGGTCCGGGCTTTGAACAAACGGATGGGCCTGCTGGACGCCGAACCCGGCGACCACGATGCCATCGAAGGACTGGAGTTTATCGACAAGGCGATCGTCATCGACCAGACGCCGATCGGCCGGACGCCGCGTTCCAATCCGGCGACTTACACCGAAGCGTTCGGACTGATCCGCAAACTTTATGCCGAGCTGCCGGAATCCAAAGTGCGCGGTTACCAGCCCGGCCGGTTCAGTTTCAACGTCAAAGGCGGCCGTTGTGAAGAGTGCAGGGGCGACGGCATCAAGAAGATCGAAATGCAGTTCCTCTCCGACGTTTACGTCGAGTGCGCCAGTTGCGGCGGCAAGCGATTCAACGCGGAAACCTTGAGTGTGCGTTACAAGAAGCTGAACATCGCCGAGGTGCTCGATCTGACCGTCAACCAGGCGGTGGAATTTTTCGAGGCGGTGCCGCCGCTGATGCGGAAATTCAGGACGCTGCAGGAAGTCGGGTTGGGTTATATCCACCTCGGACAGCCGGCGACGACGCTGTCCGGCGGCGAAGCGCAGCGGGTCAAGCTGGCGACCGAGCTGGCCAGGATTCCGCGCGGTCACACCATCTATATCCTGGATGAACCGACCACCGGCTTGCACCTGGCCGACATCGACCAGTTGCTGAAGGTGCTGCTGCACCTGCGGGATCTCGGCAACACCATCCTGGTCATCGAACACAATCTGGACGTCATCAAGACGGCCGATTACGTCATCGACATGGGCCCGGAAGGCGGGGCGGCCGGCGGCCGGCTGATCAAGGCGGGAACGCCGGAGGAGCTAGCCAGATGCAAAAAATCCCATACCGGACAATACCTGAAGCCATATCTCGGCTGAAGCGGCCGGTCGGAACAGTCAGGCGCCCGGAAAGTCAAACCTCCGGGCGGGCTTTTGGTTCGCTGGAGTTATCGTTTTCATGGATTTGATGTTGAATGTTTTCCTGGCGATCGTCGAAACGTTTCTGGCCTTCGGACTCGGCGCGCTGGCGATGCGCTACCAATTTCTGCAGCCGGGCGATCTGCCGCGACTGGGCCGTCTCACCCTTGATCTGATGTTTCCGCTGATGGTATTTTCATCGATCACCCGCAATTTCGATCCTTCCCGGCTCAACGATCTGTGGCTGATGCCGGTGCTCGGCTTCGCACTGATGGCGTTCGGCGCGCTGGCCGGATTCGGGCTGCGCCGGGGCATGCGCGGCCGGACGCCGGCGCGGCTGGCGACGTTTCACCATTTCTGCGCGGTCAACAACTACGTCTTTCTGCCGCTGATCGTGCTCGACAAAATCTGGGGCGAACATTACGTATCACTGTTGCTGCTGATGAACGTCGGTTCGACGATCGGCTTCTGGACGATCGGGGTTCTGACCCTCGGCGGCAGCGGCCTGAGTCAATCGATCAAGAATATTTTTTCGATCAATCTGCTGGCGGTGGCCGCCGCGCTGTTCGTCTCCTTTCTCGGTCTCCCGATTCCGACGGTGCTGGCCAACACCGCCCGCAGCATCGGCGACGCCTCGGTGCCGGTCATGCTGCTGCTGATCGGTGCGGCCATCTACAACAGCGCCGGCAAAATTTTCCATTACAAATTCGACGTTTTCTATCTGTCGGCCGTCCGGCTGGTGCTGCTGCCGCTGCTGATCGTCCTGGCGCTGAAACTGCTGCCGCTGCCGCGGGAGGTCTACGAAGTAACCTTCGTCGTCGCGCTGATGCCGGTTTCTTCCAGCTCGGTCCTGATCACCCAGCGTTACGGCGGCTGTACCGATTTCGCCGGTCAGGCGATCGTCGTCACCACCGTATTGTCGCTCTTTTCCATCCCATTGATGCTCAATTTGCTGTAGCAATCCCAAGGCGCCGATTTTGGAAAAAATCCCCAGATTCCAGGTGGCCGCTTCCGCCGCCGGATTGATATCGGCGGCTTTCCGGTCGGATTCCACAACACTTCCGGTAAGCAGAGAATGTACCATTAAACCGTACTTCCCGCTCATCCATGCAGCTCGTTCCATCATTTTGGCGACCGTTCCTGTTTGTTTTTTTCAATTCCAGATTTCCAGTTCGACGGCCGGATCGATTACCGTGCAGTCGGGAGCCGAAACCAATTCCGCCCGCACCTGGTGCAGGCCCGGTTCCGGACTCCAGTCGAACTCTACCGCGCTACGGTTGTCCAGGCGGCTGTAACCGGCCGGCACCTGCGGTACGGCGGCTCTGGCGACTTCCTGGCCGTCGGCCAGCAGCCGCAGGGAAACTTCGCCGCTGTCGATCGCACCGATATTGCTGACGGCAGCCACCACTTTGCCCGAACCATACCGGTCGAACACCAGCGCATCCGGCTGGAATGTCAACACCGGCCGCACAAAATAATCGTAGCACATCCGGTCGACCAGCTTGTAATGATCTTTCTTCTCCTTGAGGATGTTGAAAAAGCCGACGCCGCGTACTTCCGGAAATTCCCGGCGCTGCAGCCGCAGGTAGTTTTCATATTCCCGCACCGGCAGACTGTCCGTCAATTCGATGGTTGGCAACACGCGACAGCGGCTGTCATACGGTGCCGTGAACAGGTCCAGCATCCGGGCATCGGCCAGCCGGCCGGCCAGGTCGTGATCCATCCGTTCCAGTCCCAGTTGTTCCGGCACAATTTCCAGGACATAAGATTCCAGCAGCAGGAAATCGACCTTATCCTTGTAAGTTCCCAGCAGTTCGGCGCTGGGACAGCCGGCCTGCCAGGCGGCCAAAATAAACTCCTTCGGCAAATTCGCATCGGCGATGCCGTGGAGAAAACCGATGTTCTGCGCCTCAGATTTCGAACCGATGTAGCCGCCGAATTCATCCATGCCGTAACCATCCCAGCCTTCGGCCCGAGCGGCATCGAAATTCTGCAGCATTATTTTCTTGCCCAATTCGCGCGCCACTTCCGGCGAGACCGACACGCCGGCTTCCCCCAATTTCTTTTCTGCTTCGAGGCTGATGTAATTGCCGCCGTAACTCCATTTCAACGCTTTGATTCCGCGCGCCCGGAGCGGTTCCTGCACCGCCCGGGGCACAACGGTATACAAGGTGGCAAACTCCTGCCAATCCAGCGGATTGTCGCTTTCGCCAAAACCGAAATAGACGAAATTCAACTCCCGTTTCGGCGTTACCACCGGCAACATAATTTCATGCTTCCGGCCGTCATGTTCGGCCGTTGCCCGATACTGGGCGGTACGATCGAACTGCAATTCCCATTCGCCGCGGCCATCGGTCAGTTCGACCGTCTGCTCCGCCACCGGCTGTCCCTTCAAATCCACCACCTTCAGCACGACCGTCCCGGTCGGCTCGTCAGCCTGGTAAACCAGTTTGAACGGCTGATCCACTTTCGGAAATACGGTGTCGCGGTAAAATTCATCGGCCTTGACCGACAGGCCGCCCAGCAGCACGGCCCCCAGAGCAACTTGCAATAAATTCATCATTCTGTCTCCTTTTCTGTAAAAAATGCCGACCATGCCGCCGCCGCCAGGCCTGAAATTCCAGCCAGTTGCCACCTGCCTGGATTGGACCAAACGCGCTGAGCGTGTCGATGGGTATCCATACACTCCGCCAGTTCCATCAACCGGTCGGTCCGCCGTTTGACCACCAGTCGGGGAGAGAAGCGGTGTGACGGATTCTTTGTAATCGCCATGATTCTGCATCCTTGTTGTTTGGGTTCATTCATCAATGGGAATAATATATTTCAATATGAAACAATCGGATTTCAAGACGGCAATCGAGCGCCGAATTTCCACCGGTCGGGGAAATTCAGAAAAGTGCCGGAAAAATTCGGCCGGAAAAAGATTTAAGCCAACGCCATCAGGTGGTCTGCCCGACCACCAGGCTCGGCATGACCCGGATCTGAAACGGCATCGAATTGCGGTTGCGCAGCATATTATACAACTGGTAGACGGCGGTCGCCCCCATTTCGGCGGCTTGACTGTCGACGCCGGTCAAACGCGGCAGCAGCTCCGAAAATTCCATATTGTCGAAACCGGCCAGCCGGATATCCTGCGGAATCTTCAGGCCGTTGCGGCGCAATGTTTCCAGCGCGCCGATGGCAATCAAGTCGTTCTGGCCGAGCAGGGTATCGAACCGGCAGCCGTTGTCGAGCAATTGCTGAACGCCGCGCTGGCCGGAGGTTTCGCCGTAACCGTGTTCGATGATAATATTTTCCGGCGGCAACTCCAGCCCGGCCGACCAGGCATGGAACTGCAGTCCGGCCAGCCGCTCCTGGGAATTCAGGTGTTCCATGTCGCCGGTGATTACGGCCAGCCGTTGCGCGCCGCGTTCTTTCAGATGATTGACCAGCAGCATCATACCGTGAAAATTGTTGATGTTGATCTGAGAGAACATTGGATACGGCCGGCAGCAGTCAAGCAGGACGACCGGCAACTGCTGCGCTTTCAGCATTTCCATGACTTCCGGCTCCAAAAAGCTGCGGACGATCAAACCGTCCAACTGCCGGCTGCGCAGCGCCACCGGCAGGACTCCCGCCTGAATCTGCGCGGAGCTGGCGGTAATCAGGGTTACACTGCAGTGCAGTTCTTCGGCCTTGGACAGACAGCCGTTCAGAATGGTGTTCAGATAACTGCTGCCCCGGCCGCTCAATTTCGGTTCATCCTGCGAGGTGGATACGAAACCGAGCTGATAAAATTCCGAACGTTCTTCTTCAAATGCCGGAGTGTTCTGCTGGAGCGGCACATACTGCAATTCCCGGCCCAGCGTCAGGATACGCTGGCGCATCTGTTTGGAAACGCCCGGCTTATTACGGAATACCATCGAAACAGCGGTCGGCGTCACTCCCGCTATTTTGGCAATGTCGGACAATGTGGCTCGCTTTTTCGGCATTTTATGTTTCTTTCTTCAAAATAAAGTTCTCTTAAACCCTGTTCTACTTTAACACTAAAGTTGCAAATTGAAAATGACATCGCCCTTGTTTTTGCCACATTTTTTCGGCCGCGTTTCAACCTAGTTCAATGGCTATCATCTGATGCCCCAGTATTTTCGGGACCGTGAACCGGCAACGGCCCGCCGAGCATTCAAACGGCAGCTCCCGTTTTTCCGGCACCAGCCGGACCGCCCGGACCGGTCCGCCAACCGCGACCGAACAATCGATGCCGAACACCGGCAGCAGTTCTTCGATCACCTCCACCGGATCGGCGAAGCAGGGATTGTCCGGAGCACTGCCGCCCCGGATTGCCCGATCGGCGTAAAGCAGATGGACGATCAGGCGGTTCTCCGCCGGCTGCCGCCGCAACGTCGCCCGCCCCAAGGACGGCAGCGAGGTTTCCAGCAGCGCTTCGCCGAGCAGTTGGCGCACCACTTTGGTCAGGTGCTGCCGGATCGTTACCGCGCCGACCTGCCGGTAAATTCCGAACAGCTTATGGGCCAGATAAACCACATTCCCCTTGCGTACCGCGCCGCTCAGGCCGGAAGCTTCCAGACGGTTCGGCGTATGCTGATGCGAACTGAAATGACGGTAATCACGGTTGAAATACGGTTCGACGATCCGGCTCAGCTCTTCGCCGTCGGTCAAGTGCAATTGGCGGGCGGCGCCGTAGACGACGAAAGGTTCGTGGCAGAAATCCGGCTGCAGCGCTTGCTCCGGCCACAGATAGGTCGGATTGAATTCACCGGGCCCGCCGTCTTTCGCGCCGATATCCAGCCAGAAGCCGTTACCGTCCTCCCGCAGGACGCTGTCCCCGGACAACAGCAGCTTGCCGCCCCGGGCCAGATAGGTGTTCAACCGGGCCCGCAATGTTTCGTCCACCGGGATTTCATCCGGCAGAATCAACAGCCGGTAGCCGTCGAAATTCATCGAAGGCGCCAGGATATCGAATTGCAGTTGGGCTTCCAGCAGCAGTCGGCCGGCTCCGATGTCGCCGGGCGCGTTTAAAGCCCGGATCGAATCGGAAAATCCCTCCAGCGTCAATACGCCGACTTCCGAACATTTCTGCGAATCGGCGCACCACGGTTCTTTAGCCGCAACCTCGCGGTACGCGGCGCCGATAAGTTCGTAGGTGCTTTCATTGAGCCGGGCGGTCGGATGCAGTTGGTCGCCGATGCTGCAGCGGGCGCCGACCGCCAGCATGGCGCCGCATTCGTAGCGCAGGGCGTTCGGATGCTTGAAGCCGCCGAATTCACCCCAGCTGGAGTGAAATTTCCCGGTCATGCCCAGGTAATCCATTCCGGTCAACGCAGCAAAGGCCGCCGTCTGCGGGAAATGGTCATACCCCCAGCCGCCGGTCGGCAGGCTTTCCAGTTCCAGATGACTGAAATAGCGCAATTTCGGCAGCCAGGCCGGACTGACGTGGCCGCTGTTGTGGAAAATCGGCATCTGGCTGTTCCGGCTGCGGGCCGCGGCAGTGGATCGGGCAAAGTAGCGTTCAAGGATGCCGGCGGCAAACAACCGCCGGTCGGACGGATCGGACGGATCATAGCCGCCGGCAAGCATGTCGGCCATGCATTTCGGACAGCAGCATTCCCCCTGATGAATGATATCAAGGAAAACCCCGTCGGCGTCCGGAAACATCGTCACGGCTTCTTCGATCAGGCGCACCAGGTAATCCAGATACGGCGTGTTGAAACACATCTTGTGGAAACCGGGCTGCAGCGGCCCGGAAGCCCAACCGGCATATTGCCCGTCGGCGGTAATTTCCCGCCATTCCGGATGTTGCGCCGCCGCATAATTGTTCAGTCCGGCCGTCAGGTAAATCGGCACATTGACGCCAATTTCATGGCAGGCATCCATCTGCAGGCGCAGCAGATTGGTCGTCAGTTGCGGATGCCGGCAGCCAACTGCGGTGGGATGATAGCTCCAACCGTGGTGGCAGCAGGAAAAGCAGGTGATGGAATCGACCATCGCACGCTGCAGCGTTTCCTGCCATTGCCGTTTGTCGAAACCGCTGCCGACCCCGGGAATGAATTCCGAGGTGTGCGCATCCAGATGTACCTGGCGAAACCGTAACCGATTCATGGGATGATCCTCTTCCTAAGTCGTCAAATTAAATCCGATGCCGAAAAATAAAGTGCAGCGGATAGTCGTCTACGCCCAAATAGCATTCCGGTTCCATTTCGATAAAACCGTTTCCGGAGCCGTCCAGCCGGCTGCCGTCTTCAGCGCGCAATCCGGTTTCGCCGCCCCGCAGGAACAACGAGTAATAATCTTCCGGTAATTTTCCGGCAACCACCAGCGTCAAGGTCGCCGGATCGTATTCCACCGTCACCGCCGCCGGTCCGGTGGCCGCGCCGTTCAATGACACGTTTTCACTCTTGACCGTGGCCGGATCAAGCGGTTTGCTGAACCGGAACGCCAGCCGGACATTGCCATCGAGCCGTTCCAGCGTTGAGCCGTTGGCGATGGAAGAATATTCCACCTGCAGCGGATCCAGATCGGCCGGCAGCCGGAATACATTTCCGGCATACAGCGACGTCATTTTTTCCGGCTGTTCGATGCCGACCTGCCCGGCCTGCGGAGGCACCGTCAACGTCACGAACTCGTCAGGCGTCAAACGGTTCAGCACCTGGCGGTTCAAGACCGTTCCACTTTCATCCTGAAACAGAATTGTCACGTCTCCGGCATCGCTCTGGCCGATATTCCAGACCCGCAGTTGCCCGCCATGCGGTTCGAAATAAACCACCGCGCCCAGGAAATACTCTTCAAAAACTTGATCGATCCAAGCATCCAGGTCGCCCCGGTTATACGCGTTGAAGAAAGAAATTCCCGCCATGTGCGGCGCAATGCGGCGGGCCATCGCCACCGTTTCCCGCAGTTTGTCAACCGTATAGGTCGCATTGTCGACCGGCTCCGGCTTGTCCAGCAGAATGCCGGTTGCCAGCGACAGCAGCGTGGATTGCTCGAACCGCTGCATACTGATGTCGCTCCACCGCTTCCACCAGACCGGATAGCCGAACGAATAACACTCTTCCAACAACACCACCCGGTCGTCGAGCATCGAACGGATCAGCCAGCCGCCGGCCACCGCCGCCGGCTCCACACCGCAAAAGTACACGCCGAACTCATAATCCTCCGGCACCAGTTCTTCGAACAAAGGCAACGCCAGAGTCGGCAGGATATGATGGCTGTCCTCGACCCCCAGATAGAGTTCGTCCAATGCCATGCCGTCATAATCCAGCGTCGATTTCCAATTTTCCACCCATTGCTCCGGAACCAGCAGGCGTTCGGCGCCCAGCGATTCCCGCCCCAGGTATTCGCCGCCCGCCCAAGCCACCAGTTTGACTCCCCGCTGCCGGTAACTTTGATTATCAGGCGCCTGCGGATCCCCCATTACCGTCGTGGCGTAACGGGAATAAATCGTTCCGTCCCAGAGATGCAGTTGCAAAGGCGTGGCAGTGACGAACACTTCGGTTTGCTTCTCGCCGTCCGACAGCGTATAGAGCCCGTACTCCAGCGGCGTCCATACGATAGCATTGCCGGACTTGAATGTCAATTGCTGCCGCTGTCCGGACGGCGCGGTAATCGTCAAATCCGGCCGGGAAGCATTCAGGCGACGAACCGTCACCGGTTGACCTTTCCGAGGCAGCGGCGTCGACAGGCCGACGGTAACTTCCGGAGCCGTCAGGCGGATAACATTCCGGTAGTTGTACAACCGGCGATTGCCGGCTGGATAACACACGGCAATCAGACCGTTCTCGCCCGGCCTGATCCAGTCGTTCAATTCCACTCTGGCGGCATTGGCCGCCGAGTCAACCGCGACACCATCAATATAGAGCCGGGCCCCCTCCGGCAACTGTAACTGCAGCGTATACTGGCGATTCTGCCATTCCGCCGGAATTTCCACCTGCTGACGGTAAAAGGTCGGAGTCTCGCAATTCCGGTTGCCGGCCGCATAGTAAACGCCGTCCGTCAGGGAGCCGGCAGTAAAATTCCGGTCGTCGAATTCCGGTTTCATCCAGTTTTCCGGTGCTTCCGCCGCTTCCAGCATTTTCCAGTCATTGCCAAGATAAAGGTCGACGATTTCGCCGTTGACCCGATGCGCTTCTGCGGCCTTCACTGCCGCCGACTGGCAGAAAATCATGCCAGCGGCGATAAAAATTTTATGGGATAACTTCATTTCACTGCTTTCGTTGCATACGAACTCATTTTTGACCGCGCCGCCCGGCAGAACGGAATGCCCTGCCGGGCGGCAAAATTTCAACAGACGATAGAGAACCGGCCTGGAAAAGCTCAATCATATTTCTGATTGGCGGTCGTATCGGCATTGAACAGACCATCCCATTCCGTATTTTCCTGTTTCGCTTTGGCCAGAGTCCAGGTTTCCGCATGGGTATCGACGAAGCCATAATTGATCTTATTGCCGTGGCGATTCAGCGGCGCATTGTCCTCAAAGAAATCCATCCCGTTCCAATAAGCGGCACAGACGCCGTAAACGTGGTTGGTTTCTCCGGTCATGACCGCTTGCGGACGCAATTTGGACAACTTGCTGTTCACGCTTGTCCCGTTGACGGCATAAGAGCCGATAAAACCGTCGGCGACAAAATAGGTGTCGTAGCCGCCTTCACGTCCCCAGGTCGAATCTAGGCCGCCCTGATAAGAAAACGACGGGCAGAGCATCGGTCCTTTTTGCGTTTTGGTCGTTTCGCTGGTCGGATTGAACATGCCCATATCCTTGAAGAAAGGGGTGGTCACATACGGCCACATCCAGCCGCTCGGATAACCGGGGGTGCAGTCGTCATTGTCCATGGAATACATGGTCAACGCCGTTCCCCACTGTTTGACGTTATTGACGCAGGAAATATTCATTGCTGCCTGTTTGGCTTTGCCCAGCGCCGGCAATAACATACTGGCGAGAATGGCAATAATCGCGATCACAACCAACAGTTCAATCAAGGTAAAATTTCTTTTCAATGTGTTCATCCTGATTCTCCTTACCGATGCTTATTAATTTGTTTTCCGGTACCGTTCACTGAAGCTTATGGAAATTATAGCAAATTATTTCAAAGAAGTCAATACCCCGAATGAAAAAACTTTAAAAAAATAATTTAATAAAGTAAAAATATCACTTTAATTTAAGTTTAAAAAGTAATCTGAATGACTTGATATAAATTGTTTATTTTTGACATTTTTCACAAAATAAGCCAAACTAGCTTGACAAAATTGAGTAAAAATGCTTTAATATAATGACAAAAGTAAAGTTACTTAAAAAGCAACTCGTTATCCGACCGAATTCTGAAGCGAAAAATGTTCCGATAGCCGTTTCCCCGATTGATTTGATCAACCAAAGGATTTGTTCTGAAATGTCGCTTCCTTTCTTCCATTGCTGTTTTACCGGAATACTCGTCATCACCGCCTCAATATCTGCAGGAGATACCACCATGCCCCAAACGCTTGCTTCGACATTGCCGCAGCCGGTCGAAAACGACGATTTCCACGGCTTTCCCCTGTATCGCTTCCGTCTGTCCGGGCGGGCGGCGCTGCTGGCGGTTCCCGCCGAAACGGCTCCCAGCCGGCCGTGGATCTGGCGGGCGCGTTTTTTTGGCCATGAACCGCAAACCGATATTGCCCTGCTGAAGGCCGGCTGGCACCTGGCTTACATCGACGTCGCCGACCTGTTCGGATCGCCGGAGGCAGTCGGCTACTGGAATGATTATTACCGATTCCTGACCGAAAAACTCGACCTTGGCCGCAAGCCGGTCCTTGAAGGCATGAGCCGCGGCGGCCTGATCGTCTACAACTGGGCCAAGCAGAATCCGGACAAAGTTGCCGCCGTTTACGCCGATGCGCCGGTTTGCAATCTGGCCAGTTGGCCAGGCGGCCTCGGCGAGGGAGAAGGTTCGCCGGCCGACCTGGCCAACGCGCTGAAGCAATACAACCTGACAGCTGAGGAACTGCCGCATTTCGACAACAATCCGATCGACGGCCTGGAAGGACTGGCGGCGGCGGACGTGCCGCTTCTCCATGTCTGCGGGACGGCGGACACCGTGGTGCCGATGACGGAAAATTCCGACCTGCTGGAGCGGCGCTACCGGGAACTGGGCGGCCGTATCAGAGTGATCCGCAAGCCCGGAGTCGGCCATCATCCGCACAGTCTGCCGAATCCTTCCGTCATCGTCAACTTCCTGAAGGGCCGGGCGCTCGGTGAAAACGACTTTCTCAAGCCGCGGCGGGGACTGCGCAATTCCGGACTGCAGTTCCTCCGGAACCCGACCGGGCGCGTGGCGTTTCTCGGGGGATCAATCACTGAAATGAACGGTTACAGCGCCGGGATTGAAGCTTCCCTGCAGAAATTGTTTCCGGACTGCCGGTTCGATTTCATCAATGCCGGTATCGGATCGACCTGTTCCGACACCGGAGCCTACCGGCTGGACAGCGATATTCTTCAAAACGGCAAAGTCGACCTGCTGTTCGTTGAATTTGCCGTCAATGACAACCAGGACGGCCACTTCCCGCCGGAAAAGACACGGCGCGCCGTCGAAGGCATCATCCGCCGGGCCAGACGCCATAATCCGTTGATCGATATCGTACTGCTCTACTGCGCCAATGAATCGCACCTCGCCGGTTATCGGCAAGGCAAGACCCCGCAGGAGATCAGCGCCAATGAAGCAATTGCCGACGCTTACGGTCTGCCGTCGGTCAACTTCGCCGCCGATGTCGCCGAACGCATTGCGTTCGGCGAATTCGACTGGGAAACCTTCGGCGGCGTTCATCCCGCTCCGTTCGGTGCGGCCCTCTATGCCGACGACGTCACGGAATTGCTGAGGGCACAATACGCCGGCCTTGACGCCGGAGAGCAGCCGGCAGCGGCGCCGATGCCGGAACGGCTGGACCCGTTTGCTTTGGACAACGGCCGGCTGCTGCCGGCGACGCTTGCTGAAACCGACGGCAATTGGCAGCTCGCAATTCCGGATTGGGCCGCGCTTCCCGGTTCCTGTCGCGACCGGTTCAGGCAGTTGCGGTTGTTGGCGGCGGACGTGCCGGGCGCCGAGTTGGCGCTGGATTTTACCGGCCGGGCCATCGGCCTTTATCTGCTGGCCGGCCCGGATGCCGGAATGGTGGAATACCGCATCGACAACGGCCACTGGCAGCGGCTGGAACTCCGGCATCCGTTCAGCGAATCACTGCATTATCCTTATACCGCCACACTGGCCGATCAGTTGTTGGACGGCGATCACCGTCTGATCATGCGTATTGCCGGCAATGCCGGCTGCCGGGGTAACGCGGTACGCATCATCGCCTTTACCGCCAATTGAGGAATATTACAACCACTTTCATCATGATGCCGGTGAGTTGACTGGTCTGTTGCTGACCGCCGCACCGGCTGAACCTTCAACCGAAAGGATGATCATGAACCGCATTTCACCGGAAACCTACAGCCTGCTGCCGACCCCGCAATCCTGTACATTCGATGCCGGCACGCTGCAACTGACCGACCGGGACTCCTATCAATTTCCGCCGGAAGCCGAATTTGCGGCCACCGAACTGCGCCGCGCAGTCGCCGGTCCGGTCGCAACCGGCCAGCCGGCGGCAGCCGTACGGTTCCAACCGGACGATTCCCTGGCCCCGGAAGCCTATGTCATCGATCTGGAAACCGGCCGGCTTCTGATCCGGGCTTCTTCCGGCGCCGGTTACCTTTATGCGGTGCAGACTCTGCGCCAACTGCTGGCGCAGCAGGACGGCAACCGGCTGCCGACCGGACGCATCGAAGACTGCCCCCATTTCCAATGGCGCGGCTTCATGCTCGATTCCGCCCGCAATTTCCAGTCCGTCGAACGGATCAAACTGTGCCTCGACTGGCTGGCGGCGATCAAAATCAACCGTTTTCACTGGCATCTGGTCGATACGCAGGCCTGGCGGCTGGAAATCAAACGTTATCCCCGGCTGACGGAAGTCGGCTCCGTCCGCGGCGAGGGGACCGAAGTGGAAGGGGGTTTTTACTCCCGGGATGACATCCGGACCATTGTCGCTTATGCGGCGGAGCGCGGCATCACCATCATTCCGGAAATTGAAATGCCGGCCCACAGCAACGCCATCATCTATTGTTATCCGGAGCTTTCCTGCCAGGGGACGCCGCTGGGCAACCGGGAAATCGCGCAGGGGCATTATCACTTCACCGGGCAGACCGACGATGTGCGCAATCTGTGTGCCGGCAAGGAGCTGGTTTTTGAAATGCTCGATCACATTCTGGAAGAAACCGCGGCGCTGTTCCCCGGCCCGTGGCTGCATGTCGGCGGCGACGAGCGGGTGCGCGACCTCTGGTCGAAGTGTCCGCATTGCCGGCAGCGGATGGCGGAAGAAGAACTGCCGGACGAAATCATGCTGCAGCTTTATTTCATGAACCGGATCTGCCGGAAAGTGCACAAACTCGGCAAAACGCCGATCATGTGGGCGGAAAATCCGGAGCGCGGCATTCCCGATTACGCCATTGTCCAGGGGTGGCGCGGCCCGGAAACCAAACTGGCCGCCGCCGCCGGACGGCCGGTCATCTGCAGCGACAATCCGTATTTTTATCTGGACTATTATCCGTATGCGCATATGCAGGGCATCGAATGGCTGCCGGAAATGAATCTGCGTAAAGTTTACGAATACCGGCCGGAACCGACGCTTGCCCCGGAAGAACTGCCGCAACTGCTTGGCACCGAAGCACCGCTGTGGACCAGTTGGGTCGAATCCTATGAAATCGACCAATATATGTTTCCCCGGCTGCTTGCCGTCGCCGAAAACCAGTGGCAACCGCCGGAAACGCCGCACGATTACGATCGTTTCAAAGCCAAAACCGACCGGCTGGAACCCTACTTCAACTCGCTGGGTATCCATTATGCCAAACCACTGTCGGAACGGCCGTTCCAGTCGGTTATCCCGCAGGCGGTCATCGACACCAATTTGAAGCATTATCCGGGCTTCCCTCCGGAAAAAGCCCTGACTCCGAGCCGTTACTGCTATTCCTGGAGTGCGGAGAAGCCGGCGGCGGCTTCGTATTTCGCGATTTTCTGGCCGGAGGCACGGCCGGCCGCAACTCTGGTATTGCGTTTCGGCAAGACCGAGGAAACCTACGGTGTGCCGTACGGCGCCGCGATCGAAGCGTCCCGGGACGGCGAAAATTTTGTCCGGGTCGGTACGGTCAACGCCCGTCGGGCCGAATGTTCCCTGCCGGGGCACGACTGGCGGGCCATCCGGCTCCGTTTCCCCGCGGAACTGGCGGAGGAGCTGGTCATTCGGGAAGTCGTCCTGCGTTGACGGGACCCGATTGTCGCTCTCTTCCATCCAATTGATGTTCCATTTACGGCAAAATCAAGCGCCAGAATTTCGCCGCCATCCCATACCCGACCGGCGCGGGAACCGGAAATCAATCTCCGGGGACGGCGGGCTGTACCGGAAGCCCGGCTTCACGGCGCAGCCGGGCCATCGCCCAGCACCACCAGGCCCCCTGTTCCCCGTTGCCGCAATCCCGCAGCCGCCAGCCGGCGGCGCACGACTCCAGTTCCGTCTCTTCCGCGTCGGAGAAACGGGGCAAATAATCCCGGCTTTCCCACCGCCGGCCCCGGCATGAACCGGCAAAGCTCCGATGCGCCCATTCCATATAAATCGAAGCATCCCGATGGACCCGTTCGATAAAATCCAGCAATTGCACCAGCCGCTCGCGTTCGCCTTCCCGGCGGGCGAATTCGATCTCCCAGCCCAACGCCTTGCCCAACACCAGATTGCTCCGGCGGCCGTCCGTCCCGACGTCCCCGGCCAGCCAAACCAGGCCATCTCCGGTCCGCCGCAAAGCCCGACGGCGCAGTTCGGCCACGGTCCGGCGCAGCACCTCCGGCGCCAATGGTTCCCATTGGGCGGCAACCGGGGCCAGGCAAACCCAACTGACTTCGGGGAAAATCCGGCCGCCTGAAGAATCCGGCAAGCGCATCTCCAGATAACGGAGCCCGGTTGCCGTCGGCAGCGTCAGCTGTTCCGCAATGCCACGGCGCAACGCTTCAAGCCGGGCACGCCACAATGCCGAATGCGACAGTTCGCCGCGCCGTTCCGCCACTCGCGCCATCGTTTCGAGCGCTGCGCCGAGAAAACACTGGGTCAGCAGATCGCAGGTGTCCCACATGCGTCCTTCCCGCGAATGCTCGAAAGCCGGGTTCCGGGCCAGGCCGTGATCGATCGACCAGCCTTCCCCCTCATAAATGCGGAAGCCGCCGCGTTCGGGATCGTACAACTGCACCCGGCCGGACGCCAACAGATTGCGGCCGCTGCAGCGCGCCATCAATCGCGCCATCTCCGGCCAGGTGTGTTCTTCAAAACCGGCCCGCCGGCCGGCCAGCGCCAGCCGCGCCCAGGCCGCCAGCAGATGCGCCTGAGCATCCAACTGCAGGAGATCGCAATGCCAGGGATAGAATTCGGAGCCATCCTCCCGGCGACTCCGGGGCAGGAACACATGCGGCGCATATCCCTGGCCGCCGCGCCGCATCACTTCGATCGCCAGCGCCAACAGGCGTTCCGCCGCTTCGAACCGCCCCAGTTCCAGGCACAGCGGCACCAACGCTCCTACCGTCCGGGGAAATTCTCCGCAATAGGTCCCGGTCAGCGATTCGGCAAAAAAACCATCCGGTTCGATCCGTTCAAACAGGCTCTTCAGCGTATTGAAATAGAGTTCCTCCAACCGCCCCTGCAGCCGTTTTTTCACCAAGTTCATCGCGCCTCCCTTTCCACTTCGCCCACCAGAAAACCGCCCGGCTCCATTTCAACCGCCGTTCCGTCAAGCCGGCAACGGCCGCAATCCCAGATCTCCATCGCCGGTAACGGCCAGGTGTGTTTTTGACGCCCCAGGTTGAAAAGGAAAGCAATCTTCCGCCCGTCCTTTCCAAGCCGGAATTTCAACGACAGCCCGGACGGCAGCAGCTCGCCCGGGAAACGCGTCTCCAGCAATTCCGCCGCTACCGTTTCCGCTGCGGCGGAAAATGTTCCGGCATAAGCATACGAGGGCGACGCCGCCAACGTAAACACCTCTCCCTTGCCGTATTTCCGCCGCAGCGCCGCCGGTTCTCCGGTCGACCAGTAGCCGATCACCTCGGCGTCACCGGCGACCTCGCCGGTGATGACCCAGCGCTGACTGCCGAATTCCCGGCCGAAAAGCCGCGCGGTTTCGCCGGTCGGAGTCAAGCGCAGCTGTTCCCGGAAACCGGTCAAACGTTCCAATCCCCAACCCGGCCGGTCGGCGAAGATCCAGGTGTTGGGCTCCCGGCAGGCGAAGGGATACTCCACTACCAGCGTGCCGCCGGCGGCGACAAAGGCTTCCAGTTTGCGCGCCGTCGCTTCCGACACCATTTCCTCGCCGATCAGTACCAGAAACTCATAGCCGGCAAAGTCGTCGGCCGGCACCACGAAGTCGACGCCGTCCGGCAAGCGGTCGTAGAGTGCATGACCGGCCGCGATCATCCGTTTATAAAAATCATTCGCGGTCTCCGGCTGTTCCTCGCTCATGAAATGTTTTCCACAAGCCTGAATCCGGGAAATCAGGTCCGACTCCTTGTTATACAACTGGGCGACCCGGCTGCGCGGCCGCCGGGTTCCGATCAGCCGGCCGCCCCGCTGCCGGATCATTTCCGCCATTTTGTCGCAAATCCGGCTGCGCGGCGTCTCATCGCCATTGATCTCCCGCATCGCAAAGCCGTTACATTCGTTGCCCACCCGTTCGGAACGATACTGCCAAAACGTGAATCCCTGTGTACCGGAAGCCAACGCCTGCCACAGCAGCCGGTTCAAAGTCTCCGGTTCGCAGGGCCGGCTCCAGCCGCCCCAGGACGGATAGAACTCATGAATCCAGAATTCCGGATCGACTCGACGCAACCAGTCGCCGATCAGGTCGGAGCAATCCTCCTCCACCGGATCGGCCGGATGCAGCGGTACCGGAAAGGAACAACCGTAAAAATCGGTCGCCGCCGCATTCAGCAGATCATCCGAGGAGTCGAACACGCTGTCGGCCTGGACCGAAGAACCGCCGATGTGGTTCAGTACCGCCCGGTCCGGGTCGGCGCGGTGAATCGCTTCGCCGACCTGCCGGACCTGTTCGGCAACCGCCCAGGCCGCCCATTGACGCCAGAGGAACATTTCGGCGTAATCGTTGGCCGATTCCGGCGGCATCACATAGTCGAAGCCGGTCCACGCTTTGCCGAACGCCTGATTCAACGCTTCGATCGAGCCGAAACGATCCGCCAGCCAATGACGGTAGGAGGCAACCGAATGGACGCAGTGACACTGCCCGGCCGGCCGGCTGCGCGGCTCATTCCAGGCATCGTAAAACCAGAGGGCGGCATGGCCCTTGTAGCGTTCCGCGGCGGCCCGGGCGAAGGCGGCGCCGGCCGCCATCACCTCCGGATGATCGAAACAGGGCAGCCAGCCGCCGACATAAAAAGCGCCGTGGGCGATCGGCGGCAGCGGCATTCCGCCAAAGCCGATCCGGGTGCCGCCGCAGTCCCGGAAAATCCAATCGGGCGCACACTCCAGCAGCGGTTTGAGCACCACCCGCAAGCGGTTTCGCTCCGCCAGTTCGAAAAGCCGGTCGATGTCGTCCCACTCGTAATGCCCGCGAATCCGTTCGTGCGAACGCCACTGCGGCCGGAACTGAACATGGGTATAACCGATTGCGGCAAGCTTGCGCAAATCTTTTTCCCACTCTTCCGGCCGGGGAGTGGGGAAACGGTAATACTGGGTTCCGTACGGAAAAAAATCCAACCACATTTTTCTTTTTGTCACTTCCTGCTCCCTGCCCATTCTTTTTACCGATCATCGGTCCCCCGGCTCGGACCGCACTTCAATCCGGTGAACACCCGCCGGACAGGAAAAGACCGCCAACCGCCCGGCCGCTCCCGTCTCGACTGAATACTCCGCCGGCACGCCGTCAAGGCGCACGACCGTTTCGGCGGCGTCCGGAATCAGCGCTTCCAATTCCACCTTATCCGGGGAATCGACCGAAAAACACAATTCTTTCCCGGCGTCCAGTTTTTGCGGCACGACCGACACCTCCAGCGCCCGGTTCAGCCGGTATTGCAGCGGATATTCGCCCAGACGCCGGATCCAGACCGGAAAATCGGTCAAAATCCAGGCGCCGGCCGTTTCCGGCGGCAGCCGAAAAGGCAGAACGAGCGGATTTTCGCCCGTCCGGACCTCCGGGCCACCGGCGACCACCGCCGTTTTCCCCGGTTCGCTGCCGCCGGGCGGATTCATCCGGTGAAACCGGACATACAGCGGCCGATTCAACCACTGCGGCGGCAGCGTTTCTAGTTTCGCCTCCACGATCGCCTCGTGTTGGCCGTGGTTGACGGCGCTCACCATCAATTGACTGCCGGACTCCAGCGCAAACAGATCCCAATCAGTCTTTTCCCGCCGCCAGTTCGGCGATACCTCCCGGTCGGCGATCTGGAACGCCCGGATTTCAAAGGCGGCATTGACGAAAGGCAGCCATACATCCCGGTAGACGGCGAAATCCTCCTCCGTAATCGGACAATTGTTCGGTTTCAAGGCCAGGGCCAGCATCATCGAAAAATAACGTTGCGGCACATAAGGATACAGATGACTGCACCAAGTACCGGGCCGGTAGCGCGTCGCCAGCTTGGCATAATACAGCGCATCGCTCAAAGTACACCAGTTTGAACCGGTGTGCGTCGTCCACCACTCCTCGTTGGTCCACTGTCCTACCCCAAGCTCCTGGAAACAGGCATCCGCCAGCAACGGCGCCGGTGAATTGAAAAAAACGGCCCGTTCCCGGCCGGAATTGCGGATTCGCGTTTTCAGCCGCCGCAGAAAATCATGGCGCTCGCCGTAGCCGGAAACCTCCATCGCGCCATAATCCATGCACTCGAAAGCGTTTCCCTCGCCGCCGTCCAGATACCAGAAGTCGCAGCCGGTCTCCTCCATCAGCCGACTCCAGTTGTCCACAAAATAATCGACCGCCCGGGGGTTGTGCAGTTGAATCATCCGGCGGCCGGGAAAATCCGCCATCGGATAGCCGCCCTGACGGTCTTTCACGGCAATCTCCGGCAGCCGCCGCATCAATTCGCTGGCCTGATCGGCCAACAGGATGGTGTAAGTGCCGACTCTGGCCTGTGGAATTTCCCGTTTGGTCAGCGCCGCCATTTCGATGGCCCGTTTCGCCTCTTCGGTACCGGTCGGACAATCGCCTCCCTGATGACCCCACAGATCGAACATCGGCATCAGGAATCCCGGCGGCCCCGGCAATTCGGCAATCCGTTTCCAGATCGCCACCGTTTCCGGCGAAAACCGATGGTCGGCCTGAACCAGAAACATCATCAGCTTGACCCGGGTCAGCCAGTCCGGCACGCCGGAAACATCGGTCATCATTCGGCGCGGCTCCGATTCCAGCATCCGGCGCGGCAGCAGCGAAGAATCGCCTTCCAGCAGCGAGTAGCGCACCGTCCAGCGATTTTCCCTGCCCGGCCTGAGCGCATCGCGGTTGGTCAGATGTTCCCAGCCTTCCGGCGTCGCCAGAATTGTCTGCCGCGCGACCTCCTTTTCATCCGGAATGAAAAACCCCCAATAACAATAACGGCCGTTCCGCTCGATCAGCCAGGTTGCCGCGGTCTGGTTGCGCGCCGGATTGTACATCTCCGCCGCCGCCGCCGAAAGCAACAGATAAACCGTGCTGAAAAGCGGCCGGGGGTCGGCAACCTCTCCGGCCGGCAACGGCGCGGCGCAAACCGGAAAAGGAGCGGTATAAAAACCGTTGCGGCGGAATGCGGAATCGAGCACGGCTTCGGTACGGATCTCGATAAAGGCCTGCCCGCACGGCATGATCCGAATTTCCCGGCTCACAAAGTCATCGCCGGGGCGCAACGTGTAAATTTTGACAATCCGGTCGATCTCCGCCGCCGCCGGGTTGCGGCATTCCAGGCGCAGCACGCCAGCTTCCGGCGCCTCGGACGAGAGCACTTCATCCAGCGACTCGTCCCAGTTTTTTTCCCTGTCGGCGGTTTCCAGGCGGCGGCGTTCGCCGATCCGGCGGAAAATTTTGCCGCCGTCCGACGCTTCCAGGCCGATGACCGACCCATCCAGATCGGAAACGGTGACCTTGATTCGTTCATTGGTCAACGTCGCGGCAACCGCGCCGGAGGCCGCCAGACAAAGCCAGCCGAAGAGAAGAATTCTGAAAATCATCACCGCTCCCGATATCCGGCGTGGCTGTCCCGACCCGCCACGCTGTTTCCCGGAAACAGTTCCGGGGCCACTTTCACATAGGTGCCGGGCAGCTCGTCCGGCGCATTCCACTGCGCTTCCAGCAGTTGCCAGGCGGCCAGCGCCGTCCGCTGCGGGTCGAAACCGATCCGGGTAAAGGCCAGCGGAAAAAAGAAATCCCGCTCCCTGCCGCCCTGCGTAATCACCGACAGATCTTCCGGCACCCGGATGCCCAGCACCAGAAAAAGCGCGCACAGAATTTCACAGATCGAATCGTCGTAAACCAGCAGCGCCCGCCCACGTCCCGGCCGTTCCCACCATCGCAAAAATGCCTCTTTTACCGTCTCATAGGAGAATTCCCGGTCCAAACCGATCAGCCGCGCTTCATCGCCATTGACTGCGTTTCGCACCAGCCCTTCGAATTCCTCATAGTAATCTTCGTCGACCGTTCTGCGCTCCTTCGGCCGGCGATAGTAGATCACCGCGAAATCGTCATGCCCCTGGGCAGCCAGAATTCCGGCCGCCCGGGCGGTCAAAGCGGCGTAATCCAGCACGACCGAAAATCCTCTCTCCTCCGGCACCGGGCGGGTGATGCTGACCAGCTTGATTCCGGCCTCGTGAATACGATCATAGATGAAACGGGTGCCGTTCAGGGCAATCACGCCGTCGATGTCTTTGATCACATTCGGATCGGTGAAATTGATCGAAGCCTGCTGCTCCGCCACGGTATCGCCGTGGGCCACCACGGTCAACGCCCGGTAACCGTGCGTTTCGACCACGTTCCGCATCCGTTCCAGCAGCCGGACACCCCAATGCGCCTGATAGGCGGAAAAGAGATTCACCCGGGTACAGATGGCAATGGACCGCGCCGCCGGCATCCCGGTGATGAAAGTTCCCTTGCCGTGACGGCTGACCAGCAGCCCCTCCTTGGCCAGCGCGCTCATCGCTTCCCGGAAGGTGGAACGGCCGATCCCGAACTCCTCCATCAGCGAAGTCTCGCCGGGCAGCCTGCTGCCCACCGGCCAGCGCCCCGATACGATTCCATCCCGAATCGCCGCTTCTATCTGCTGTGCTTTGGTCAATGCCATTAATTTCTTTTTCATCGTCATCTCCGTTCCCGGTTCGTCGTTTCTGCCGCACTGTCGAAGGCGACAAGATATCGTCCCCCGCCGGAACCGTCAACGTGCGGAGAACCGAATCTCTCGAAAAAAATCACCGTTTCCGCCGTTCCGGAATCGCCCAATAGTGATCGTAGGGATCGAATCCGACCTTCAATTCACCCCGGTTGTGCCATTCGACATGACCGTCCAGATAAAGTGCGTTGCTGCCCAGGCCGCCATGATTGAGGTAACTTTCCCAGTTGGCGCCCAGCAGTTGTTCATCCTTCACCACCAGGTCGGCCAGCAGCAGCATCCCCGGATCGTCGGTCAGTTTGAGCGGGGAATAAAGATCATAGGCCGAACCGTGGAAGGTGATGTAGCTGATCTGGTTGTACGGCAAATCGCCGCCGGACCGGATCGCGCCACCATTGCCCGGGCAATAAAGCAGGGCCGGCTCAATCAGATTACAGTCGTCGTGATCGCCGGTTTCGCCGCGGTCATAGAAAACTCTGCCGCAAACCAGGTCGAGGAAACGTTCTTCCGCCGTGACTTTGGCATAACGGTAATTATAACTGTTGCAGGATGGCAAATCCTCCCGGTTGTCACTGCCGTAGATGATCAGACCCAGACCGATCTGCTTCTGCTGGGACGTGCATTTAATCCGGACCGCTGCGGCTTTGGCCTTGCTGAGCGCCGGCAGCAGCATGGAGGCAAGAATCGCTATAATTGCGATCACTACCAGCAATTCTATAAGTGTGAAAAGTTGAAGCCGTTTCATCGTCTATCCTTTCCGATTGATTGTTTTTGACAAAACTCGGTTCCGACTGCTCATTTTCGATGATATCTCATTCCGGATTGCGATCAACTTATATGATTATCACAGGAGTTACAAGGATAGTATAGCAAAAAAAATCGATGATGTCAATAGGCAATCGAGAAAAAAGATGGTTTTTTCGACCGGGGTCAATTGAAAAAGTAAACGCACCGCAGAAAATAGACAGGTTGCATTTAGTTTGTCGCAAAGAAGGGGGCGCATTCAGTTTGACAAATAGAATAAGTTCTAACTGAATGCACAAATTTTTGAGGATGGGGCCAGTTAATTTGACAAACGTGCGTTTACTTTTTCAAGTGGCCAAAAGGGTATGACAAAGAAAAAATTTGCAGGGAAAGCGTTTTGAAAAATGAGAAGTTTTCATTCTTGGCCGATAGATTTTTACCGTTTCGCAACTATAGTTAGGAGAAATTCCGGTGCCCGGGTGGCGGAATGGCAGACGCAACGGACTTAAAATCCGTTGTCCGATAGGACGTGCGGGTTCGAGCCCCGCTCCGGGTACCATTTTTACGCCCGAAAAGTCCCTTTCAGTGATCGCCAACACGGCAATCACTTCGACGCCGCAGGCGGGAACCTCGGCAACCGCCTGGTCAATCTCGATGTCTTGCGGATGATTCGCCGGGTCGGCGTTGAGCCTTCGGCGGCGGTTCCGGCTCACAAGCTGTGGATGAAACGGGAAGTTTTGCCCAACGATAACTCCATCCAAAATCGGCACGGGAGCGATTTTTTTTCAAGCAATAAAGATTGCATATTGCAATCTTTAGCATATGGTTTGCGGCAGTAGCATAGCAACGAATCGGCTGGAATCATCCCATGGAAAACCTCTTGAACATACAAAATACTGCCGCTCCGGGGTACGGAACGGCAGTCCAAGCCGATTTTGAATTCGGCCGACGGAAAAAATAAACTCACATCACCACGGCAACTGATAGCGGCCGCGCTCGTAAAGCGCATTCAAGGCTCCGGCCAGACCGGCATAGGAACCGATTTCGCGTTTCAATGCGCTGGGGACCAGTTCACAGGCTTCGATGCACTCCTTCCAGGCGAATCGCGGCAAATAGCGCCGGACCGGTTCCATGAAAAGGTCTCCGGCCGCCCAGGCCAGCGTACCGAGAATAATTTTTTCCGGATTGAGCGTGTTGAGCAGGATACCGAATGCCTGAGCGTTGCGCAAACACATTTCATCCCACAATTTTACCGCATATTCGTCATTGATCCGCACCGCTTTTTCCAGGGCGACCAGGTCGATGTCCTCCAATTTGCCGCCGGCGAAACGGATGATCGGATGATCCGGCCAATCCGCCAGCTCCCGCTGCATGCGCTGGGCCAGCGCCCGGCCGCCGCAGAACGCCTCATAACAGCCGGTCAGCCCGCAATTGCATTTCGGACCGCCGGGATCCAACACGGCATGGCCGATTTCACCGGCCAGAAACCCCTTGCCGTGCACCAGCCGCCCGTTGGCGACGATACCGCCGCCGATGCCGGTGGACATCGTCAAATAAACAGCGTCACGGCTGCCGCGGCCGGCTCCGAAAAACCCCTCCGCCAGCATGCCGCAGTTGGCGTCGTTCTCGAAAAAGCCTTCGATTCCCAGCGCGTTTTGCAGAAATTCCTTGATATGGACATCCCGCCAGTACGGGTTGTTGGGCGGCGCGATCATGATGCCGTTGGGAATGTCCGCCGGTGACGGCGAAGAAATGCCGAACGCTTTGATATCCTTGATCGCCAGATTGGCTTTGTTCAAAAGATCCAGCGTCGTAGTAACCATTTGCGGCAAAACAGTTTCAGGCTTGGTGTCCTTATTTTCGATCCGGGCCTTGGCATAAATTTCACCATTGCTGTTGCCGATGCCGATGCCGATTTTGGTGCCCCCGATGTCATATCCGATC
Source organism: Victivallis sp. Marseille-Q1083 (assembly GCF_903645315.1). Classification (NCBI taxonomy): domain Bacteria; kingdom Pseudomonadati; phylum Lentisphaerota; class Lentisphaeria; order Victivallales; family Victivallaceae; genus Victivallis; species Victivallis sp. Marseille-Q1083. Next base: position 1,819,500 of record NZ_CAHJXL010000001.1, on the reverse strand, counting down.
AGGTTCAGGACTTCCTGCATGAAAATATCTCCTTTTTTTATGGAATTTTGATTGAAAAAAATAGTTGAAGGAATATAATCTTCTAACGCAATTAATAAAGCAGCATTTTGAGAAATAAGTGGATAGAATTGCAGGATTGATGGAACCCGGCGGAATGAAGGCCGGCTGCTTCAGATAAGAACTTGATGTAATTTTTTTTACAATTTCCGTGATGACGCCGGGTGGATTGTAGCCTGCCGTCGGGACGGGGCGTTTTGAAACCCAATTGCTTCCTAAGGAGAGCGTTCGAGATGATTTTTTCGTTGCCTGTACTGTTTGCCAGCAGCGGTGCGTATTACGCTTACGAGCAAAGTGACGCGGTCGGCAAATTCATCGTCATTTTTCTGTTGCTGGGGTCGGTGTTGACCTGGACGATCATGCTGGACAAAGGACTGTCGCTGCATCGGGCCAGAAAGCTTTCCGAGAATTTCACCGCGTTGTTCCGGCAGAAAAAGAGCGTGACTTCACTGGTCCGCGAGGCCCAGAACGACCCGGGACCGATCGCCCAGATCTATTCCGCCGGCGTCAGCCAGTTGCTGGAGTTCTACATGCAGGGGACGTCCGTCGCCGGTGAAAGCGATCTGTTTTCCGGCGGCCGGCCGCCGCAGATCCGCCGGTTGACCATCGCCCAGCAGGAGGCGATCCGGACGGTGCTGGAGCGTGAAGTTTCCAACCAGATACTGAAACTGGAGGAACGGATCGGTTTGCTGGGCACGGCGGTCAGCGCCAGTCCATTTTTCGGCCTGTTTGGAACGGTCTGGGGGGTAATGCTCGCGTTCTGCGGCGTCGCAATCGAAGGTCATGTGGTGATTTCCGCGCTGGCGCCGGGCGTCAGCGGCGCGCTGCTGACCACCGTCGTCGGCTTGATCGTCGCGATTCCGTCGTTGATCGGCTATAATATCTTGAACAATACGATTCGCAAAGTCACCATTTATATGGATAACTTCGTCGAAGCATTCATGACTCAAATCAAATTGGAGCAGTTGACAGTGGCGGAAGACGAGCCGGAGCCGGCAACGCCCGCCCGTCCGGAACCGCGTCCGGCCACTCCGGTCCCCGCCGTGGTGCCCGCCGCCCAGATTCCCGCCAATGTCCCGCCGGCGGCTCCGGCGCCGGCGGTTTCCCCGCTGACGTATGCCGCCTCCCCGGTTCAAGCAGCGCCGGTTTACGCCACGCCAACGACGGGAGCGGCGACGCCGGCAGCCGCCTATACGGCCGCCCCGTCAGCGCCGCCGACTCCGGTTGCCGGAGAATCCGTCCGGCCGGAAATGACGCCGCCGCAAACGCCGGCAATGGTTTCTTCCGCGGCGGCATTTGTGAATTACAATACGGCGGCTCCGGCTTCCCGGCCCACGATTGAACGTCCGGCAACGGCGGCGCCAATTCCGGCCAATGTGCCGAATTATAATGCGGCTATGCCGGCTGCTGTTGCGCCGGTCTCGCCGACTCCGACGAATCGGCCGGCAATCCCGGCGGCGCAAATCCCGGCGAATGTACCGAATTATACCGCGGCGGCCTCGATGCCGAGCACTCCGGTCTCTTCCGCCGTGCCGGCGGCCCCCGCACCGCAGCCGGCGGCGCAGATCCCGTCAAATGTGCCGAATTATCCCAACGCGTCAGCCGCTCCGGCGGCGGCTCCGGCCAATCGTCCGGCCGGCAATCCTTATTATCGCCCGAACACGTCATCGGCGGTCCCCGCACCGGCGGCCCGGCCGGCCAATCCCTATTACCGGCCGGCCGGAACGGCAACGCCGGCACCGTCCAGTCCATTCCGGCCGACGCCGATGCCGGGACAGCCGGCTGCCGGGGGCGATGGCGCCGGGGTGGCGCCGGAAGCGGCAGAGGCCGAAAAAACCTGGCGCAATCCGAACTATAATGACGACGGTACGCCGGTGGCCAATAACGGCTGGCAACAGTTTGTCGGGGATGACCAGCCGCCGCGGGAATAGGCGGTCCAAGCCGGGAGAACAATGATGGCCAAGCGCAGAAAATCGCAGCTCAGTTCGATTGACGAAATCAATATGACGCCGTTGATCGATTTGACATTTACCTTGTTGATCATTTTCATGATCACGACGCCTCTGATGGAAAACGCCGTCAATGTGCGGCCGCCGAAGATGGACGCCACACCGTTTCAAACCGATGAGAAGAACAGCCGGAGTATCAATATCGACAACAACGGCCAGATTTCATTCGACAAAGTGCCGATGAGCCAGGAACAATTGCTTGAGGAACTGCGTATTTTGTATGCGCAGCAACCGGAAACGGTGATTTTTCTCCGGGCGGACGAAGGCCGGCGTTACAAGGAGGTCATCGAATTGATGGGAGCAATTCGCAAGGCGGGATTTGAAAGTGTCAACCTGGTGACGACGGCAACGGATAACGGACAATAGGGCCGGCGCGGCACCTGCCGGAAAGGTAACGATATGAAAGCCGGCCGCCGATCAAGTCCGCCGGAAGCTCAATGTCGGCGGCAAGATCCGGGTCGCGAGAGTTTTGGAAGCCAACGGGACGCCGGCATTTGAGTATAGACGGCGTACGGCGTCGAAAACCGGTGAATTTCAAAGCGGACAAACGGCTGGAGTAGATGTGGGACGGCATTGACGGAAGCGTTTCACGATTATTATGGGAGGAAATGTGGCATGAAAAAAAAATTGTCCAATCGAATTACGGCGGATGATCTGACGACGCCCCGGGTGCGGCGGCGGATTTTCAACGGTGTGGTAGTCGGACATTTGTTGTTCATCTTTTTGCCGATGGCCGCGTTGATTGTCAGCGGCTGGTTCAAAAAACCGCTCGAACAATTCGTCTCGGTCAACCTGGTGTCGCCGGATTATCATGAGCCGGACGCCGGCGGACCGGTCGGAGACGGTACGCCGGCCGTTGCCGCGCCGGAAGATCCGGTCCGGGAAGAACCGGTGGAAGAGACGCCGGTGGAGCAGCCGGCAGTCGAGGAGCCGGATGACGACCCGGTTCCGCCATCCGAAGCCGAACCGCTGATCGATTTCAAAAAATTGGAAGCGGACCGGATTCAGAAGGAAAAGATCAAGCAGCAGGCTGCTGAGGCGGCCAAGCGCAAAGCCGAGGAGGAAGCGGCGAAACGGAAAGCCGAGGCGGCCAAGCGCAAAGCCGAGGAGGAAGCGGCGAAACGGAAAGCCGAGGCGGCCAAGCGCAAAGCCGAGGAGGAAGCCGCCAAGCGGAAAGCCGCTGCCGAGGCGGCCAGACGCAAAGCCGAAGCGGAAGCGGAAGCCGCCAGACAAAAAGCGGAAGCGGACCGGATTCGGAAAGATACGCTGGCAAGCCTGCAGAACAGCAGTAAAAACAACAATTCCGGCAACGGGCCGGTAAATCCGAGCAACAGCAACGGCCTCGGCAGTCAGGGAACAGTCGATCCGAATTATAACGGCCGGTTGAAAAATTTCATCTATGGCCGCTGGAATCCGCCGGAGGAGAATCAATTGGGCGGCCGCAAGCCGGAAGTGAAAATTTATCTCGAGGTCAACGCCGATGGCAAAGTCCGGGCCGCGAAAATTTTAAAAGGCAGCGGAGTGCCGGCGATGGATGAATCGGTACGGGTGTTGTTGAAGGATTTGCTGACCAATGGAGTGCCGGCGCCGAAAACTGGTGAGTTCAGAGTGGAATACACGCTGAAAATCAACCAGGATTGATCAAAGGACGCGCGAAACGGCGACCGGCTGAACATTAGCTGGCCGCCGTTTTTTTTCTCGGAATTTGCCGAAGCGACGGAACAAAACGGCTCCGGTCTCGGTCTAATGCAGTGCGTATAGTATATAGTATTGAGAGAGTTTCAGATTCAAGGTAAGCAGACGGAGGTGTGTCATGACCGGGATGGAATTTGTTTCGTCTTGGAGCCGGACCGCTCGGTTGCTGTTCCTTTCATTGCAGGAGCGGGAATGGCTTTACCGCCGTCGCGGCCGGGTTGCGGTCCGGCCGGCCGGATATGCCAGCCGCTGCCGGGCGGCAAGCGAGCTCGAACAGCCCTGTTAGCGTAACATTTGCAGAGAAAATTTTGAAAAATCACCGCGGTCGCCGGGATTGCGGTTCCGTTTGTCGTGTTCGCCCCAGGGGCGGACGAAATGTATCTGCAGGTGTTAACATGAAATTGCAAAGGATTTTCAGACTGCCGGACGGCAGAAAATTTTTCAGTTATATCATTCCTTCCACCGTCAGCATGCTGCTGGCCGGCGTTTACACGCTGATCGACGGGCTTTTCGTCGGCTGGGGCGCCGGTTCGGACGCGCTGGCGGCGATCAATGTGGCATTTCCGTTTCTCTGTCTCTTCATGGGATTGGGCGATATGCTCGGCAACGGCACGGCGATCACCATCGGTTACTGCCGGGGCCGGAACAAACCGCGGGCGGCCGGATTATTTTTCGGCAACCTTTTGACATTGCTGCTGCCGCTGGGCATATTGCTGGCATTGGCGGCGCCGCTGTTGAGCCGGCTGGTCGCCTATATGGGCGCCTCACCGGAAATCGTGCCGGTGGCCAGGGAATATGCGTTGATCATCGGGGTAGGAGCGGCATTTCCGATCATCACCAACGCGCTGGTGGCGGTCATGCGTCACGATCGGGCACAATTTCCGGCGATGCGCCTGATGCTGGTCGGTTTGGCGGCGAACATCGTTTTGGACTATCTGCTGGTCATCGTCATTCCGTGGGGAGCCGCCGGTTCCGCCTGGGCGACGGTGGCGGCGCAGGTGATCACCAGTATATTGGCGATCAATTACTTCCGGCACGGCCGGATGACCTTCCGGTTTCACAAGCGTTATCTGCGGCCTTACTGGGACATCATGGGGCGGACGCTGTTGACCGGGCTGCCGTCGCTGGGATTGCAGTTGACCGCGGCGTTATTGCTGGTGCTGTACAACGTTCAGGCCCTGAGCTACGGCGGTCTGGCGGCGGTGGCCGCCTATGCGATCATCTCGTATGTGACGACGCCGGTGGTGCTGCTCAATGAAGGAATTGCGCTCGGCATCCAACCGCTGATCAGTTACTACCACGGCGCCGGACTGCGGAAGCGGATGAATTTGATTTTCCGCTACGGCAACCTGACCGTATTGGCGGCCGGCGGTTTGGCGGCGGCCGCGGCGGTGATCGGCCGGGATTGGCTGCCGGCGATCTTCAACGCTTCCGGTTCGGTGGCGGTTTATACCGCGACCGGCCTGCTGCTGACCGCGCCGGCGTTGCTGCTGCACGGTTTTACCCTGACGTTTGCCGCCTATTTCCAGGCCCGGCAAATTTCGCTGGCGGCCTCGCTGCTGATCTACGGCGATTGCCTGATCATCATGCCGCTGAGCCTGTTCCTGCTGCCGGTCTACCTCGGGCTGAACGGCGTCTGGGCGGCGTTGCTGGCAACCAAGATCATCATGACCGCTCTGGCTCTGCTGCTTTATTATTTCGAACGCCGGGCCGGAATGGATGAGGAATACGAAGGGCTGGAAACGACCGCGCTGGCGCATCGGCATCGCCTGGCGGAATCGAATTGAGCGACACCGGCCCGGTAACTTGCCCGCCAGGTTTTCGGCCTGCATTTTTCCCCTATTTAGCCAGTTATGCAAAAGTCCGGTGCGAGAAGGAAAAACCTTTTGAGGAAAGGTTTTTTCCTTCTCGCGCTCTTCCTTTTCCAAACCTTTTTTCGCCTGCCCGGTCTGGTCAACGTTTGAAAGGCAGAAAAAAGAGTCCTCTCGAGTGAGCCTTTGCCGATTCGTCACTGGAGAGGATGGATTTTTCAGCAATCGAGCGGTATGATCCCTATTCCAGGCGCAAAATATCGTAACAGGTATTTTCGCCATAAAACCGGTAAACTCCCGGCGCCTTCTCGTAAGTCCGGCCGCGTTCCGACACCAGATTGGCGATCTTGCCGCCCACTTCCAGTTCGGCGTCGACAATTCCGGGACCCGGCGAGACAATCAGTACCCGCAGGTCGCCGTTTTCGGCGGCAAAAGCCCGGGCATACGCCGTACCGCTCCGGACGGTCAACTTCACTTCCGGCGCCGTTGCCGTGCTGAGCAGATACGGGCCCAACTCCTGCAGCTTGGCCGCCACCCGGCACACCTCCGGCCACCGCCGTTCGAATTGCAGTTTATCCGGTCCCAGGTTCAGGTCAAAATAAGAATACATGATAAAACCGCGGGCGCCGCGCATTGCTTCGAATAAGCTCATCGTCATCGTTTCCGTCTCGGTAGGCGGCCGCTGGACGGTGAAATATTCAGAGGGATCTTCCTGCCATTTCGGATTGTAAAAACCGGTATTGTGAATTTGCGGCACCGCCCACAACGGCATGTGCAATTTTTCCGCTTCCCGGGTCGAATTATCGACGCCGAGGATATGGTTGTCCTTCCACCAGTTAATCGGATAAGGATCGTTTCCGAAAACATCCTGGGCCGGAATGTAATGTTTGAAGTCCGGGACCTGGTAATAGACCGACCAGGTGGGATGAAGCGGGTCCAGTCGATTGATCATCTGCCGCCGGGCGGCGATCGCCGGAATTTTCTCCACGGCGGATTCATCGCAGATATACCAGGCCAGAATCGCCGGGTGGTCTTTGAAGGTATTGACCAGCAGTGCCGCCGTGTCATCCGGTTCGAGCTCAGGATTCCAGTATGGCCGGAAATCATCATAAATGTCTTTGAGCGAATAGATGACTTTCAACCCTTTTTCGTCGCAATAATCCAGCACTTCCCGGACCGAATCCAAAGTGGAATCCTCATAACCGCCGTGAAACGACAAATGCGGACTGCCGTACGGCATGATGCAGTTGAATGGACTGTCGGCAATGATATCGATATCCTGCCTGGTGGCGCCCAGCAAATACAAGCCCACCGGTAGATAAGGTTCGCCGCCGACCTGCAGCCGGCGATGTTCGTCGATGACAGCGGCATAGTCCGGCAGTGCGGCCGGTTTCGGAATGCCCTGGATGACAATTTCCTGCGAATTGAGGATTTCCCGACGATCCGGATCCAGCCAGTAAGCCTGGACGGTGAATTCCCCCTCCGGTATCTTTGCCGGCCGGAATTTCAGCAAAGATTCATCCATCGCGAAATTTTTGCCCTCCTCCTCTCCCTTCAGCCGGAGAAACAGCACCTCGTTCCGGCGCCCCTCCAGGCCGGCACCGTCAATCCGGGTATAAAATTCCAGCGTCTGTCCCGGATAAGCGGTATGATGGGTCGGATAGACCAGGTTCAACTGCCAGGCCGGTTCCACTTCCCGCAGATAGACGTCATCGAACCAGGCTTTTCCCACGGCTTTCTGCCGCAGATAGAGCCCCAGTGAAAAGGTGGCGCCTTCCACATTCGGCACCACGAAAGAGCCTTCCACCAGCGTCCAGTCCCGATCACCGGTCAAACCGCCCGGATAACTGCCGCCAAGATAGTTTCCCTCCCGGTCGTATCCTTCGATATACAATGTCGCTCCTTCGCCGGTGACCCCTTCGCTGCGAATCATGGCGCCGAATCGATAATGGAAGCCCGGTTTCAGCGCGACCTCCTGGCCGACCTGCAGATAGTCGGCCGGATCGGTTCGTTCGTAATACAACCCGCCGGTCTGATTAATGCCGCTGCGATCCACCTTGGCCCGAAGGCCGTCGATACCGTTCCAGGCCGTCACGCCGTCTTCAAAACTGCCGTTGACCAGCAAGTTGACCGGCGTGGCCTTTATTTTCTGCCTGTCGACCACATTCCAGCCGCTCAAGTCCCAGCGATCGGCCGACAAAGCCGAAGTCAGGAAAAACGCCCCCAGATAAAATGCCGGTTTCAGTTTCATTATTTTTCAATTCCTTACTTTTCCAGCAACTCAATTGACGACGACCGAACCATCCGGCCGGAACCAGCCGCCCCACATATAATAGGGTTTCCAAATCCGATTGGAATCTTCGGTCAGTTCGCCGACGCCGGCCTGCCCGGCGTGACCGTCAAAGAATGCAAAATTCGCTTTCCGGTTGTGCCGCAAACCGACCGGATACCAGGTCGAGTCGGAATAACCGGCTCCCCAATAGGAGTTGAACGTGATCAAGGCACTGTTGTCCTGAATCGACTTTGAGCCGTTCGGGTCCGGTTCAGAGTCGCCAAAGTAGATGGTCGAGGCTGTAGAACCGCCGTTCTGTTCGAGTATCGCCCATTTCCGCGGCTGCTCCGTTGCATTGCACGAGGCCCCGGTCGACATGTAATTGATCCCATAGGACCAGCAATGACTTTTTTCCCGGCCGGTCTTGGCATCGTCGAACAGCATGCCGTCGGAAGCCGGACACATCGTCGCCTCGTAACCGAGGTTATATTCTTCGTTCAGCATCCAGAGCCAGACGCCCTGTGGATAATAGGCGGCCAGCAGGTATTCGTCGTTATCATTGCTGTAAAGCACTGACATCAGGCCCAGCGTTTTCAAATTGTTCACACATTTGATATTCAAAGCGGCCTGTTTGGCTTTGCCCAGTGCCGGCAGCAGCATGCTGGCAAGAATCGCGATGATAGCAATCACTACCAACAGTTCAATCAACGTAAATTTTTTCCACATGGACCATCTCCTTTTTTTTAAGGTTTTTTATCGGTTCAACTTCAACTGAAAACTTCAGCGAAAACTCTGGCGTCTTCCTTTTTAGGTTTCTTTATCACCGAACTGCCTTCCCGGACCGTCAAATCGATATAATTGATCGGATTGAATTTCTGATCACCGGCTTCGAGCAGGAAGTTCCAGGCCATTTCCACCGTCGCGGTCGTGCTCTGCACCACCACCGTCGGTTGGGGATACAGACCGTCGGACACCAGTCCTTCGGTCGAGACCAGCGAAATGTCCTGACCGACCCGCAACCGGCGCATCGCACAATAGTGATACAGCGCGACCAGACTCGACTCGTGACACACCACCGCAGTCGGCGGCGGAGTGGTGGAGAACAAGCCGTCCAGCCGTTTGAACATGACTTTCTCTTCGAAAGAGTGGTGCACCACCCAGCCCGGACATACCGGCAACTGGTTTTCCGCCATCATCCGGTAGTAGCTCTCCCGCCACAACAGCGCGAACAGCGACGGAAACCCCAGGTCGACGGCATGGATATAGGCGATTCTCCGGTGTCCCTGTTCCATCAGATATTTCAATTGCCGTTCGACCAGATTCGGCGGATCGATCACCGCCGGCCCCTGCGAGGGATAATAACGCGGCAGCAGCACGACATTCCCGACCTGTCTGTCCCGGAAAATACGGACGATTTCTTCCGTATGCGGCACCAGCAGGAACGCCTTCTGCAAATTCTGCTTATCGATCAACTGCTCGTAAGCCGACAACCTGGCGAAATAGTTGACCCGGTGCACCCGCATCGCGTAGTGCAGCGTGGTGCCGTACGCGACCAGCTTGCTGACCAGCACCGGGATAAAAGACCGCGAATCGCTCATATAATCGATTTCGCTGCAGGCAACCACATCGACGATCCGTTCCATCGGCACGTCCTTCTGTTCCATCATGGTCCGGTAGATGCCGGAACGCTCCCGGCTTTCCAGCAAACCGCGCTGAACCAGATCCTGAATGGCCTTCTCAATCAGGCTGCGGCCGAGCCCGCTCTCTTCCACCATGGTTCGAATCGGCGGCAGCGCCTCGCCATGATTCAAGGAGTGATAGAGGGCCAGAACATATTGTTCAGCCATCTGACGTCTTTTCAGTTGTACACCCATCTGTCGAATTTCCCGATATTTCGTGGTTTGATTATTAGTATAGCAAAAAAAAGAGAAAATGTCAATACCTGTGTTGAAATTATTTTAATTATTTTTACACAAAAAAATGATATGTGCAGTTTTTTTGCTGAATTTTAGAGTTCTATTGTGTAATTATCACATCAACACTCCGGCGATTTTCCTAAAATTCCGGCTGCAGGACTGTTTTCGCAAGTGTTTTTTTCGCACAACAGAATCTCCTCCCGCCGCTGCCGGCCGGCCGGAAAAAAATGACCGATTTTGATTTTATTAAAAAAAATTTTGTTTTTTTTCAGTTTGCCTATTGCTTTTTTTCACGGAATCCACTATACTTATAACGTTATATCAAGAACGCTATATCAAGAAAATCAAAATGAAGATGCCAACGAAACGAACCAGATTGATCGATATCGCCGAAGCGACCGGAGTCTCTTTGATGACGGTTTCGCAGGCGCTGAATCCCCGTCCCAATTCGGTCCGGGTTTCGACTCATACCCGCAATAAAGTTCTGGCGGCAGCCAAGGAGATGGGTTATCGCCCCAATCTGTTCGCCCAGCGACTGGTCAGCCGGCGCACCGACATCATCGGGCTGGTGATCGACACCGAGGCCAGCCATATCTATAAGAACATCATGGCCGAAGTGGAACGGCTGACCTTCGAAGCGGGGCTTCGTCTCCAGGTCGGCATGGTACACGACCGCTTCGAAGCGATCAAACAGTATGTCGACGATTTTCTGGGTTACGGCATCGAGAATGTGCTCTGCTTCGCCCACTCCTACGAATTCAGCGACCAGGTCCTGCCCCTCTTCGATCCGTTCGACGACGCACTGTTCATCAGCCAGCCGTCCAGCGACAACCGTTATGCGTTTGTCTCGCCGGATTATTACCATAACTTTCTGGAAGCGATGCGGTATCTGCTGCAACTCGGCCACCGCCGGATCATTTTCGTCAAATCCAATTACGACACAATCGACTGCCGGCTGCGGGCGAAGGCTTACCGGGACGCCCATTTGGAGCTCGGCCTGCTCCCGGACGAGACGCTGATTTATTCCAAGCCGCTGCCGTTCCTGAATGCGCTGCCGGTCGTCGACCGCCTGCTCGACGAACTGCTGCCGCAGCGGCCGGACGCCTTGATTCTCGGCAACGACGAAGCGGTCATCTGGACGATGAAAGGATTGCGGCAGCGCGGCTTGAGAATACCGGAAGACCTTTCCATCCTCAGCATGGATTTCGGTTCGCTGAGCATGGGAATCACGCCGGAAATCACTTCGATTGACAACCGCCACCAGGAAATTGCCCGCCGGGCCGTCGAAGTGGTCTGCCACAACGCCAAGCGGGGCGAACAGGAAGGAAAATGGCTGGTCCAGGAAAATATTCCGGGCCGGTTGGTGCTGGGCAATTCTTGTCTCAAACGATAATGGTTTTTACCCGGTTAAAAAAAAATAATCTGAACTTAAGAAAAAGGAGCTGTTGAAAATGAACCAAAAGAAAAAATTCACACTGATCGAACTGCTCGTCGTCATCGCGATTATTGCCATATTGGCCAGCATGCTGCTGCCGGCGCTGAGCAAAGCGAAAGCCGCCGCCATGGCGATCAAATGTACCAGCAACCTGAAACAGATCGGTCTGGCGGCCCTGATGTACGCCGATGAAAACGACGACTACGGGCCGCTCGGCAAATTTAAAGACTCCGGCGCCTATTATTACTATGAATTGGCGCCGACCCTCGGCGTGCCGCAATTGAGTTTTACCGATCCGCAGATTCAACAGACGCCATTTTACTGCCCGACCTTTGTCGGCGGAACCGGCCGCACCGATTATTACGGTCTCAGTTATGCGATCAACTATTATATCTGCGGGGAAGTCGATCCGTCCGGCAACCTGACTGCGGCCGGAGTGCCGCTGACCCGGGTGACCAAGCCGTCCGAACGCGGTTACCTGTTCGAGGGAGACGGGGTTCCGGTGATGACCAACAATACCGCCCAGCCGGATGCCGGTTATGTCCGCCGTCACGGCAACGGCCGGGTTTCCAATGTGCTCTTCGTCGATGGCCATGTCGATAAATGGTCGCGGGAAATCGGCTTCTATGTGGACGGCAATACCGACACGGACATCCTCAGCGACTGGGGCAGCGTGACCAATTGACAAGCGCCCAACAGCAACGATTGAAGAATCTGATTATTCGACAAAGGTTTCGACGGATGAAAAAGATATTGGCAACGCTTCTCTGCGGCGGCACCCTGTTCCTCGGCGCCCAGGAGCCGGAAGTATATCAAACACTGGCAACCCATTGCAGCTGGCCGGCCGGCCGACAGCCGGAACGCCGGCCGGCAGCAGTTCCGGTGACGCCGAACGCGACGGAGGCCGAACGCGGCTTCCGTCTCGGAGTAACCGGCATCAGCACCACGCCGCAGCCGGATTTCGACTGGCCGGAACCACCGGAAGCGCCCTCGATCCGTTCCTTTCAGGCCAAAGGGGAATTGCGCCGCTGTTTTCTGGTTCTGCGCGGGCTGGAGGATTTCGACCAGGTAAATGTACAAGCCGGCACGCTTCGCAACGGAAACGGCCGGGAAATCACGGCCGAGAATTTCTTCTTCCAGCGGGCGGGACATTACGGCGACCGGGACCGTTGGGAAGACAGCCGGATGATTTTTCTGACCGCCGACCAGCCGTGGCGGCTGAAAACTGGCGATACTTTGTTTATCCTGGTCAACTTGTACGTTCCGGAAGCGGCGCAATCCGGCCTGTACCGTGGGGAATTCACCGTCACGGCGGACGGGCGGACGGCGCCGGTCCCGGTGGAGCTGGCGGTGCTGGATTGGGATTACCAGACTCCGGAAGGAGCCTGGGGCATGTATATTCCCGGCGACTTTTACGGTCCGGATCGCGGCGAATTCAAAAACATGGCGCCGGAATGGTGGACGGCGGAAAATCTGGAGCTCTACATCCGCTATTTGAAAAGCCGCGGTTTCAACAGTCCGGTGCTGTTCCACCTTTACGGGGAAATGGCCTGGGTGGACAATCAACCGCGCCTGAAACTGCCTTTTCTGGAACGGATCGCCGATTTGATGACCAAATACCGGATGACCGGACCGCTCGGCGTCGATGTGCGCAATATCAGCTGGTACGCCTACGCGGCAGCCCGCAAACTGAATGCGCTCGGCGTCGAGCAAGTGGATGGCGATCTCGGCATTTACGGCCCGGACGGGCTCAATATCGGTCATACCGGCGAAAAGGATTATCCGGAATCGAGCAAAAAGATTTTCGCCGCCTTCCTGCACGAACTGGTCCGGCAGCACCGCGAACACGACTGGCCGCGTTTCATCTACTGCGCGGAAGAGGAAATCGGTTATCCAACCATCAAAACCATCGGTTATGAGGCCTTCAATCCGACGCTGCGCGCCGTGGTCGGCGATGAGGACACTTTCCTGATCGACAACGCGATCGGTTATGCGTTCGATTCGATCGACCGCGGCGCCCGCGACCATCTGCGAATCCGTTCCTACAACAACTGGACCGAAGAAGGGTTGGAAAATGCCCGCCGCGATCAGGCGCATATCTGGTACTACAACGGCGGCTGGAATCGAAATTTCGCCATTTATCTGATTCGGATCGGCGCGACCGCCTACCACCAATGGGCGGACGCCTGGCAAACCGGCGGACCGTGGATTGAGACGGTGATCGGCGCCGACGGCCTGTCGCCCTCCATTGGCATTGAGCGTACGGCGGAAGGGCTGAGCGATCTCTTTTACTTCCGGGAGCTGGAACGCTACCTGGCCCGCTGCCGGGCGGCCGGCTTGCCGGTTGCCGCCGAACTGCAGAAACTGTATGATGAACTGTTCACCACCCGGCCGGTAAATTCCATCGAATACGCCACCACGGCAACCGGCTTGACCGATCAGGTGCTGGACCGCTATCGCTGGCAATGTGTTGAAGCGATCAATCAAGCCCGGCTTGCGCTGGGGGAGCCGGCAATCTGGACGACCAATCCTCCGGCGGCCAAGCCGCAGTTAACCTGCCGCCTGACGCCGTTGCATCAGAATGTCGATCCCGGCGGCCGCCTGCTTCAAGCCGTTGAAATGGATCAGGCGATCAACCTGGACGGCAGGCGGCAGGAAAACATCTGGCAGCGCCGGGAAAATCAAACCGACCGTTTCCGCTGGAGCAAGGCAAAGGAAGCCCAGATGCGGGCGTTGGCCTCGTCGGAAGAAGAGTTTCAGCGAATGGAACCGCCGAGCGGCGCCAACTGCGCAGTCGCCTATGACGACCGGGGACTCTACCTCTGGGCCGGCGGCAACCATGTCGACCAGAAGAATTGTTCCCTGGACGACGACGATCCGAATCTGTGGTCGGAAAATAACTTTGAATTTTTTTTCCGTTCGGATAAAAGCAAACCCATTTATCATCTGATCGTCTCGGTCAGCGGCAAACGGGTGATGTTGCGCGACGGTCAGGTACAGAAATCGGGCACGCGGGTCGTTACCGCCGCCCCGTTGAACCCGAGCGGCGGCGTCGGTATGGAAATCTTCATTCCATGGACGGATTTCGGTCTGTCGGAACCGCCATCAAAGGGAACGCTGTGGCAATTCAACGTCTGCCGTGCGTTCCACACGCGCAACGAACTGAGTTCCTGGGCGCAATTCGAAGACAGTTTCGGACTGGCCGACGGTCAACTGGCTTTCGCCGGTCCGGCCGCGGACGGCGCGGCGGAATTCCGGCTCAACTCCGGCTTCTATCCGGGCCGCAACCGGCTGGCCGGCACAATCGAACTGAAAACACCCGAAACGGAGGAGAATTTGACTCTGGCTCTGTTCGATCCGGCCAACAATCAGGTCGCTTCCCAGCCGTTCGATCCGGCGCAACCGGACATCGCGCTGCCGTTCCAGGTGCCGGAGACGATCACCGCCGTTCAAAACTGGCGAGTGGCACTCCTGGCCGGCGATCGACAGATTGCCGCCGTTCCGGTGATCATCAATCCGGCGCCGACCGCCCTGGCGGTAACTCCGGATGCTCTGACGATGGTCTCCGCCGAAAGTGCCGAATTGACCATCCAACCCTGCGTCGGAGAGCTGGAATTGGCCCGGTCGCCGCTGACGGCAACGCTGCTGGATGCCGCCGGCCAGCCGGTCGCCGCCGAAACGCTGCCGTTGCCGCCCGGCAAAAGCAAACTGCAGTTCGAGCTGCGGCATCTGCCCGGCGGCCGCTACCGCCTGCAGCTCGGCTTGCACGGCAAATCCGGAGCGGTGGAAATCCCGTTGCATCTCTACCAGGGACCGTTTTGACGGCCTGCTTTGAACTTGAATCCCGGAAAATGACGGAAAAATCCGTCATTTTCCGGGATTTTTCGCGGCAACAGACGCACCCGGCCATCAATCCAGCGGCCGGTATTTCACGCCGAGACGATCCAGCCGGCCCAGATGATGCCGCAAACGCGTCTGAAACTCTTCCCAGCGACAATGAACCGCCGGCGTCCACAGCCGCTCCGCCAACGCGCAGCCGCGCGGAAAAGCCATATAATCCAACTGATCCTGGTCGGCGATATATTCGGTCCAGAGCTGCCCCTGGCCGCCGAGGATTTTTTCCGTCATCTCCGGCGTCGCACCGGCCGGAAACACTTCCAACTGATACGCTTTCTCCAGCGGCAGATCACCGCCGATGTTCAGCGGCTCGGTTTCCGGGTTGCCCTGGCAATAATCCAGATAAGCGTAGTAAGCATTGCAGACGATCGTTTCAAATCCCCGCGCCATCGCCTCTTCGCCGCACTCCGGATTACGCCAACTGACGATCACCTCTTCCGGTGAAATGCCGCCTTCGAGCACCTCGTCCCAGCCGATGATCCGCCGGCCGTGCCGGCAGACGAAATTCTTGATCCGCCGAATGAAATAGCTCTGCAGCTCACTCTCGCTGCGCAGACCCAATTCGGCCATCCGCTCCTGAACCCGGCGGCACTCCTCCCATTCCGCTTTGGCCGCTTCGTCGGCGCCCAGGTGGATATAAGGCGACGGGAAAAGCTCCATCACTTCCTGCAGCACATTTTCGATGAAAGCAATGGTCTCCTCGCCCGGGAACAGAATATGGCTGCTGATGCCCCAGATGCAGCGCACTTCATGCCGCCGCTCCGGGTAGTTGCCCAATTCCGGATAAGCGGCGACCGCCGCCTGCATATGGCCCGGCATATCGATCGCCGGGACGACGAGGATGCGGCGGCGGGCAGCGTATTCAAGGACAGTGCGAATCTCCTCCTGCGTGTAGAAACCGCCATGCGGCGTATCGTCGTACCGGCGCGGACGGGCATAAAAACTGCCGCGCAGCGTATAAGCCCGCCTGGAGCCGACTTCAGTCAGGCGGGGATACCGTTTGATCTCCAGCCGCCAGCCCTGGTCGTCGGTCAAATGCCAGTGCAGCACGTTCAGGCGATGCAGCGCCATCAAATCAAGCAGCCGGCATACTTCCGAGACCGTGAAAAAATGACGGGAAACATCGAAATGCATGCCCCGCCAGCGACAGAGCGGTTTGTCATCGATGGCGCAGCCCGGCAGTCGGCCTTCGGAACTGTCCATCAACATCTGACGCAAAACCTGCACGCCGCGGGCGACCGCCTGCGGCGTATCGCCGGTCAAACGGATGCCGTCGGCAGCCACCCGCAGCCGATAATGTTCCGACGGCCAATTTGCCGCGGCTACGAGGTCGGCGGCTTCCAGAATCACATCGCCGGCCGCCGCCTTTCCGGAATCGATCCGCCATTCCCGGCCGGTGGCGGCGGACAAATATTCCGCCAGCAGCGCGGCTTCCGGCTCCAGTTCCGCCGGCGCGATAATTTTCGACCCGCCGGCGGGTTCCCAGTTCTCCGCCAATGCCTGAAACTCCGTCGGGCGCGGTAACAACATGCAATCGGTCATTCTTCCCTCCGAATTTGGACAAATGAAAAGTTTGAGCTTAAATATAGCCATGTTACCAGGGACATACAAACACACTTCCGACAAATTCATCGATTCCCGGCCGCCTGTTTCGATAAATTTTTATCGAAATGTGAACCAACATTAAAGTAATCCGAATTATCAATGCTATATTATAATTCGAAATTCATTAATAAATTTCAAACGATGAAAGACCATGCCCAATAAAACCGAACGGCTGGGGCGGGAGCCGATCACCCCGCTGCTGCTGAATCTGGCGCTGCCGTCGCTGGCCGGCCTGCTGATCAGCAATTTATATTTGATTTTCAACCGCATTTTCGTCGGCCAGGCAGTCGGCTCGCTGGGTCTGGCGGCGATGAATGCGACGATGCCGATTTCGATGATCATTTTCGCCATCGCCATTTTGATCGGGCGCGGCAGCTCCGTGCTCTACTCGATCGCCCTCGGAGCGCGCAAATACGGAGAAGCGCAGAAATTATTCGGCTTGAGCATGGCGCTTTTTTTGAGCGCCTCACTGCTGATCACCGTCGGCGGCCTGCTTTTTCTGGACGATCTGCTCTACTTTTTCGGCGCCACCGACGCGGTCCTCAGCTACGGCAGAAGCTACCTGTCGATTTCACTGCTGGGCACGCTGTTCATCATGCTGGGGTTTCAAAACAACCTGATCCGGGCGGAAGGCTTTTCCGGACTGGCGATGATGACGCAGTTGATCGGCGCCGGCCTGAACGTGGTGCTGGACTATTTCTTCGTCTGGCATTTCAACTGGGGAATGTCCGGCGCGGCGACGGCGACGGTCATCTCGCAGGGCGTTTCTGCACTCTGGGTCATGTATTTCTTCTGGAGCGGCCGCAGCGTCGTCAGCCTAAAATGGAAATACATTCAATTTTTCGGCTGGAAACGGCTTTACCTGGTTTTGTACAACGGCTGTTCGCCGTTCGCCATCAATGTCGCCGGCAGCGTCATCTGGGCGGTCCAGAACCGGATGCTGGTCACCTACGGCGGAGAACTGGCGATGGCGGCATTCGGCATCATCCTGACCGTCAATCAGTTCCTCTTCACCCCGCTGTTCGGCATCTGCATGGGTATGCAGCCGATCATCGGCTACAACACCGGAGCGGGAAAATACAAGCGGGTGTTGGAAACCTTCTATAAATCCATCGGGCTTTCGGCAATCTTCGCCATCGGCCCCTATATTTTCGTCCAGATATTCGCCGAACTGGTGATCCGGCTGTTCACCGACCAGAATCAGGACCCGGAACTGCTGAAAATCGGCGTTTACTCGATGCGCCGGTTTCTGCTGCTGATGCCGCTCGGCTGCGGAACGATCCTGGTGTCACAATATTTCCAGAGCATCGGCCGGGCGCCGGTCGCCCTGTTGATCGCCATGCTCCGGCAGCTCCTGCTGCAGTTGCCGCTGACATTCCTGCTGCCGCAATTCTTCGCCTACAACGGCGTCATTCTGTCCGGCCCGGTCAGCGACACGCTGGCTTTCGTCATCGCTTTCTTCATTATGCGGCATGAATTGAAGCGACTGCACCGCCTGGCCGCCCGGGAGGAGTTGTTGAAAACCAGCCGCAGCAGCCATACGCATGAAATCATCCTGAATCAGGCTTCCGGGCCACCGGCCGGAATGATCGACGAAACAACGGAAAGGAATTGAAGATGACAATTCCCTGGAAAACGCTGAAGAACGGTTTTTCGATGCCGGTGCTCGGCCTGGGCACCTGGATGCTGGGCGGCGGGGAAAGCCGCGATTGCCATGACGGCGGGGAAGCGGCGGAGGCGTCGTTGCGCGCCGGGCTGGAATCGGGCTACCGGCACATCGACACGGCGGAAATGTATGCGGCCGGTTTCGCCGAAAAACTCGTCGGACGGGCCATTCAGGGATTTCGGCGCGAAGAACTTTTCCTCACCTCGAAAGTGTGGAAAACCCATCTGGCTTACGATGCCGTTTTAAAAGCAGCGGAAGCATCGCTGCGGCGGCTTGAAACCGACTATCTGGATCTTTACCTGATCCACCAGGTCGCGCCGGAAATGCCGCTGTCCGACACCATCCGGGCACTGAACAGGCTGATCGACGACGGACTGGTGAAACACATCGGCGTCAGCAATTTTGCGGTTACCCGCCTCAAGCGGGCCCAGCAACTCTCTTCCCACCCGTTGGTGGCCAATCAGGTTCATTACAATCTGACGGTCCGGGAAGCCGAAGTATCCGGGCTGACCGACTACTGCCGCCAGCAGGATGTCATGCTGATTGCCTGGCGGCCGCTGCAGAAAGGAATGTTGAGCGGCGCGGCCGCGCCGCTGTTGACCGAACTGGCGGCCCGATACGGCAAAACGCCGGCCCAGATCGCCTTGAACTGGCTGGTGCGGCAGCCCAATGTCGTCACCATTTCGACCATGCGCAGCCGGGAGCACCAGCAGGCCAACCTGGCGGCGCTGGGCTGGTCGCTGGAAGCCGGCGACGAACAGCGCCTGAGCCGCGAGTATCCCGGCCAGCAGCCGGTTTCCGATGCGGTGCCGCTCAGTTGAACGCCGGCTTACCAGCCAAAATAAGCGGCGACATTCGGGACGATCGGTTTGATCAACCGTTTGATGGCGACGGCATATTCCCGGATTTCCCATTGGGCATGTTCGCTGTCGCGCAATTCCAGGAAATGCAGCAAATTGCTCAAATCGACCGTTCCCCAGAAAGTGACCATCATATTTTGCGGCAGCACGCCGCGGGCCTGTTCGCGGCAGACGCCGGCAGTCAGCAGTTTTTCATAAAGCGCCAAACTGGTCTGGTTGTGGCGGCGAATCTGCTCAATCAGAGCGCCGTCGTCAAATGACGGATCATTGACGGATGCCTGACGGTTGACTTCGGCCTGACGGCGAAGGGTCGGAGGGGTATAGAATTCCAGGTCGATTTCAGTATAGCGCCGGGAAATTTCGTTGTAGCTCCAGGTCCGGTGGCGATGCCACTGGCCGCGAACGAACAGCGGGCAGTGGATGCTGAAGGTGAAGACGACATGTTCCAGCGGACTGGTGTGTTTGTTGGCGATCAGGTAGTGGAGCAGCGTGACGTCACGCTCTTCCATCTCCTGCTTCAATTTGCCGAAAGAAACGCGCGCGGCATTGACGATCGTCGCTTCGTTGCCGAGGTGATCGATCAGGCCGACCCACCCCTGGCCGTTCAGAACCTTGACATGATCGGCCGGCGGAATGTTGAGATGCTGCATAAATATGATTCTCCTTTAGTTTCCGGTCAATATACTCTGACTTTGGCCGCCAGGCAAATTGAGATTGACGTCCAGTTGATCAAACGGGATGGAAACGCCCCGTTCCCGAAACAACGCAAAGACCTTTTCCCGGTATTGGGAACAGACCTCGGTGCACAGCAGCGCCGGCAGCCAGACGCGGACGGTGAAATTGACGCTGCTGGCGGCGAACTCGCTGCACAGCACTTCCGGCGCCGGATACGGCTGAATCATTTTGATTTCGCCTGCCGCTTCCAGTAGGATATCCCGCACCTGCTTGAGGTCGGAATCGTAGCTGACGCCGATGACGATATCGCGGCGCATCAAAGTATTGTTGCGGGTCCAGTTGCGGAAATCCTTGGACAACACCCGGGTATTCGGCAGCGTGATGACCGAGCCGTCCCAGGTTTCCACCACGGTGGCCCGGAAGCTCACCGTTTTGATCTTGCCGAAAATACCGTCGAATTCGATGACATCGCCGGGCCGCACCTGCTGCCCGACCAGCAGGATGATGCCGCTGATGAAATTTTCCAGCACCTCTTTCATCGCGAAACCGATTCCCATGCTCAAGCCGCCGAGCACCACCAGGATGCTGGAATAGTTGATCCGGATCAACAGCATGACGAACAACACATAAAACGCCCAAGCCAGATAAGTTCCCAAGGTGACGAAAGAAGGCACGACGCCGAAATCGGCCGCTTCCTTATAGATATTGCGCACCAGCTGCTTGCAGAAGGAAATCAGAAAGCGTACGACGAAAACCGCGATGACGGCGATCACCAGTTCCTGGAAACTGAAACGGCAGACATCCGGCGGCAGCGGCAAATCGCGTTCCAGATAGTTCTGCACCCAGTCCTGCAAATGATAGGTGGTGGTTACCATCGAAATGATATTGTAAAACAAAGAGAGCCACAGGAGCGGCAACCCCAGGTGGGACAGGGCATTGTTCAGAAATTTCCGCTCCAGATGGGCATGCCGGACCCGGATGACCATTTCCGTGGCGGCAATACCGGTCAGGAACTGGGCGATGATCGTGAACCACAGCAAAATCATCGTAAAACCGATGTAAGGCAGTCCGATGACGGCCAGATAACCGGCGATGCCGTTGACGACGATGGTCAGCCAGCCGATCACCGTATCCAGCAGCGGAAACGAGTTGCGGCACAATTTGATCGCCGTCCAGAGCATGACCGCCAGGCACAAAGGCGGCAAGACCAACACCAGCGGCCGGTAGGGAATCAGCAGAATATACAATAAGATGGCGAACGTGTTGCCCAGGAATACCGGAAAATAAAGCCGGTAACAGCGGCGCATCGCTTCGCGGTCGATGCGGAAGGCCATCGCGAAAATCAGCAGCGCCAGCGAGCCGAGCAACACGCTGACCTGCTGAAACGGCGCGCCGGTCGCATTGCCGAGCAAATTCCTGGCCAATGCAAACGACAGCGAAGCGCCGAGCAAAAACCAGCCAACGGCAAAAGCGCGCAACTTCCGGTATTTGTCCGGAAACGGAGTCTGCTGCAGCAGCCACGGATAGACGTACCGCCGGCCCAGCAGCAGCATCGGCAAATTGACCAGCAGCGCCAGCAGCACGAAATAACTCCAGAACTCATAGCTGGTCGGCACCAGCGTCGGCACCAATTCCGGCAGCGACAGCAGCCAGAATTTCATCGTCATGATCGTGTAGGGCAATGTGCTGAAAAACCCTTCCTGCGGCGTGGAAAACACTTCATTGATCGCCCGGAGCCGATTTTTTTCGCTCGTCTCGAACAAGGCGTCCAGACGCAGGGAAATCGGTTTGGTAAGCGCTTCGAATTCCGTCAACAGTTTCCGGCTGTCGGCAATCTCAAGTTTGAAGCGGTTCAACTGCGCCAGACAATCCAGCCGGATGCTTTCCCGTTCCGGCGACAGTTGCCGGTTGCCGAAAGTTTCCAATACCGTCGTCAAATTGGCGGCCCGGCTCGCCATCGACAGCAGTTCGCTGTTCAAAATCGCCAGCAGCGAACGGGTCGCGTCGAATTCCTCTTTCAAATCGTAGACCTGCTGGCCGATCAGCGTGATATCCAACACGTCGGCGTTGGAATAAGTATCGATTTTGAATTGCAGATAGTCGATCTTGTTCTCCACCTCCCGGCAATAACTTCTGAGCAGCTCCGCCTGGGACTGAACGTTGCTCTGCAAATCCTGCAGCAGCTCCTGTTCGCGCACCAACTGGTGCTGGTATTGCGGAATGGCGACACCGAGATTGTTGCCGCTCAAATTCATCGCTTCGCTGGTTTTGAAAAAAAGTGCCAGCGCCCCGAGCAAAATCAGCAGCACACACAAAATCAAACCGATTTTTCGACGCATATGCCCATTCCTGTGAAATTTTTACTCACTTGCCGATACAAAAACGGCTGAAGATATTTTCCAGAATATCCGGGTCGGCCTGCTCCCCGGTCACCGCGCCCAATTCATCGATGACCGCACGCAATTGGACACCGGCCAATTCCCAGCAGCCCCGCTCCAACTCCCGGACCGCTTCCGGCAGCAGGGCGACGGCATTCTCCAGCAGATGCTGTTGGCGGGCATTGACCGCCACCTCCGGTTCTTCGTCGTGCCTTCCCTGCCAGACCAGCTCTTCAAAAGCGTCGAGCAGCGCAGCGATGTTACGGCCGGCGGTAACGGAAATCCGCACCGTCGGCACCCCGGCCCCGGGCAGCTCCCGCTCCGGCACCAAATCGATCTTGTTCCAGACGGCGATTACCCGGCTCATCCGGCCGACCTGCCGCGTCAATTCCGCCAGCTCCTGCTGCGGGTCGGCGTCGGCGGCATCAAGCAGCCAGAAAACGATCTGCGCCTGCTCCAAGGACTGGCGGGAACGGTCGACGCCGAATTTTTCGATCGGATCGACCGTCTCGCGAATGCCGGCGGTATCGGTCAGACGCACCGGAATATTGCGCAGCACCACCTGTTCTTCCAGCGTATCGCGGGTGGTCCCCGGAATATCGGTTACAATCGCCCGGTCCTGTCCGAGCAACAAATTCAGCAGGCTGGATTTGCCGGCATTGGGCTTGCCGGCCAGCACCACCCGGACGCCATCGCGCAGAATACGGCCGGATCGGCCACCGTCACAAAGGCGTTGCAGGTTCGCACGCATCTCCTGCAACCGAATGCTGCACTCCTCCGGCGAACGCCAGTCCAGTTCCTCCTCCGGGAAATCCAACCGGGATTCGCATTCCGCCAATAAATCGACCAACTCCCGCCGGACCGCCCCGATCTGCCGGCTCAAAGCGCCGGCCAACTGGCGTTCCGCCAGATGCAGCGCCGTATCGCTATGGGCATTGATCAAATCACAGACCGCCTCCGCCTGGGTCAAATCCAGTTTGCCGTTGAGAAAAGCCCGGAAGGTGAATTCCCCCGGCTCCGCGGCGCGGCAGCCGGCCGCCAGCGTACAATCCCAGGCGCGTTTCGCCGCGCGCGCCCCGCCGTGGCAATGCAATTCGACCACATCATCGCCGGTATAGCTGTTCGGGCCCGGCATGTAAACCAGCAAGACCGGCTCTCCGGCGCTCCCGGCAGTCACCAGGGCGCCCAACAGCATTTTCCGGGCATGTCCCGGCCCGGGCGTCACCCGGCCGCTCCAGACCCGGCAACCGACCGCCAGCGCCTCCGGTCCGGCAATGCGCACGACGGCGATGGCCCCGCCAATCCCGGTAGCAATTGCGGAAATCGTATCGACCGTATTCATTCACTATCCAAACGTTTCAATTTTTCCTATAAGATATCGCCACTTGGGGGAAAAAGAAAGTCTCCATTCGGTTTTACTAGCCGAGCGTCGTGTGGCGTCCAGTTTTTTTTGGAATGTCGAAACGAAAAGACCCCCTTATGCATGCCGGGTGCGACCGTAATGCCAAAGGGGGTAAGATAAAGATCCGGCGTCGTGCTACTCTCCCACACTCGTATGTGCAGTACCATCGCCGCAGAAGCCCTTAACTACCGTGTTCGGGAAGGGAACGTGTGTTTCAACTTCGCTATGGGCGCCGGAATAAAAAATCAATTTAAGAAGAGTCTGAATGAAGCGAGCAACTCATATAAACAACTGAGTCTTGCAACTTTTTCGGCATAGCTCCCCTTTTTTTTGAAAGGGAAACGATGAAGAAAAAGGTGGTTAAGCCTCACGGCTGATTAGTACTGCTAAGCTGAACTCATTGCTGAGCTTACACCTGCAGCCTATCGAGGTTGTAGTCTTCAACCTGCCTTCAGTCTAAAAGAAGGGATATCTTGTCTTCGGGCGGGCTTGGCGCTTAGATGCTTTCAGCGCTTATCCGTTCCCAACATAGCTACCCGACAGTGCCGCTGACGCGACAATCGGAACACCAGAGGTTAGTCATTCCCGGTCCTCTCGTACTAAGGAATGCTCCCGTCAAATATCCTGCGCCTGCGGAGGATAAGGACCGAACTGTCTTACGACGTTCTGAACCCAACTCGCGTACCACTTTAATCGGCGAACAGCCGAACCCTTGGGACCTTCTACAGCCCCAGGATGTGATGAGTCGACATCGAGGTGCCAAACAGCGGCGTCGCTATGGACGCTTGGCCGCTATCAGCCTGTTATCCCCAGAGTACCTTTTATCCGTTAAGCAACGACGATTCCACATTCCATCGCTGGATCACTAGGCCCTGCTTTCGCAACTGTTCGACCTGTCGGTCTTACAGTAAAGCACACTTCTACCCTTACGCTCTGCACACGATTGCCAACCGTGTTGAGTGTACCTTCGGGCTCCTCCGTTATGATTTAGGAGGAAACCGCCCCAGTCAAACTGACCCTCTGACACTGTTCCCTGACCGGCTTCACGGTTCGGGGTTAGATATTCAATTACAACAGGGTGGTATTTCACCTGTGGCTCCACCGGTACTGGCGTAGCGGCTTCACAGCCTCCCACCTATGCTACACAATCATAACCAAATACCAATATCAGATTACAGTAAAGGTTCATGGGGTCTTTCCGTCCTTCCGCAGGTATCCGGCATTTTCACCGGAATTACAACTTCGCCGAGATCCACGTTGAGACAGTGCTGGCATCGTTACACGATTCGTGCAGGTCGGAACTTACCCGACAAGGAATTTCGCTACCTTAGGACCGTTATAGTTACGGCCGACATTCACCAGGGCTTCAGTTTGAAGCTTCGCTTGCGCTAACCTCTCCCCTTGACCTTTTGGCATTGGTCACGTGTCACTCCCTATACATCCTCTTACGAGTTAGCAGAGAGCTGTGTTTTTGTTAAACAGTCGCACCAGCCTCTTTGTTGCAACCGTCGCAGGCTTGGGGAGCAAGTCCCTACACCATGACGGCACCCCTTATTCCGAAGTTACGGGGTCAATTTGCCGAGTTCCTTAACGTGGTTTCTCTCGCGCACCTTAGGCTTCTCGCCTCACCTACCTGTGTCGGTTTACGGTACGGATACCTGATCATCAAACGCTTAGAAGTTTTTCTCGTCAGCGTAGCATCGATAAATTCGTCGAAACTTGCGTTCCAACTACCTTACACCTCTGGGGCATATGTGATACGCATTTGACTGTATCACGCCTTAATGGCTTCGACCAACACTTTCAATCGTTGGCTCATCTAGCATACTGCGTCGCTCCATCACTACGATCAGATAGTACAGGAATATTAACCTGTTGTCCATCGACTACGCCTTTCGGCCTCGCCTTAGGGTCCGACTAACCCTGGGCGGACGAACCTTCCCCAGGAATCCTTAGGTTTTCGGTGACCGGAATTCTCATCCGGTTTTTCGCTACTCATGCCTGCATGGTCACTTGTATAAAGTCCACCTCCGATCTCTCATCGGCTTCTACCCATATACAACGCTCTTCTACCACTGTAACAATTGTTACAATCCGCGGCTTCGGTTTTAAGCTTCAGTCCCGATCATCTTCGGCGCAGAATCACTCGACCAGTGAGCTATTACGCACTCTTTAAATGATGGCTGCCTCTAAGCCAACATCCTGGCTGTTTATGCAACTCCACATCCTTCAACCACTAAGCTTAAATTTGGGACCTTAACCGGCGGTCTGGGCTGTCTCCCTTTCGACAATGAAGCTTATCCCCCACTGTCTGACTCCTGCGGTACGATTTACGGTATTCGGATTTTGATAGTTGTTGGTACCCCGGTAAGGGCCCGCGAACAGTCAGTGATCTACCCCCGTAAATTATTGCGCAAGGCTATCCCTAAAGATATTTCGAAGAGAACCAGCTATCACTGGGTTTGATTGGCCTTTCACCCCTATCCACAGCTCATCCAAACATTTTTCAACATGAACTGGTTCGGTCCTCCACTCCGTGTTACCGGAGGTTCAACCTGGCCATGGATAGATCACCCAGCTTCGGGTCTACTCCAACGAACTAGTCGCGCTATTCACACTCGCTTTCGCTTCGGCTCCGTTCTTAACTTAACCTCGCTCGTTAGAGTAAGTCGCAGGCTCATTATGCAAAAGGCATGCGGTCGCTTGCGCTCCCACACTTTGTAGACACATGATTTCAGGAACTTTTCACTCCCCTAACAGGGGTGCTTTTTCACCTTTCCCTCACGGTACTATTCGCTATCGGTCACTGGCTAGTATTTAGCCTTGGAGGGTGGTCCCCCCGGATTCAGTCAAAGTTTCACGTGTTTCGACCTACTTGGGATACTCCTGGATACTCGATCATTTTCGCTTACGGGGCTTTCACCCTCTATGGCGGAACTTTCCAGTTCCTTCTGCTAACCATCGTTCTCTCCAGACGGAGTCCCGCAACCCCGAAAAGTAAACTTCTCGGTTTAGGCTATTGCGCGTTCGCTCGCCACTACTTGCGCAATCTCGGTTGATTTCTTTTCCTTCAGGTACTGAGATGTTTCACTTCCCTGAGTATCGCTTCGACAACCTATTTATTCAGTTGCCGATGACTGGACATTACTCCAGCCGGGTTGCCCCATTCGGACATCTTCGGGTCACAGCCTGAGTGCGGCTCACCGAAGCTTTTCGCAGCTTACCACGTCCTTCATCGCCTGCCAGTGCCAAGGCATCCTTCATGTGCCCTTAGTAGCTTAACCACCAAGAAAAACAATTTCTTGTTCTCGACTAAGTTGTTAATACATATTTTTTGCGGCTTTTCTTCAAGACTCTTCTTCAATTGTCAAACAACCGGCAGCTTTCGCTGCCTGAACCAGAGGAGTTATGGTGGGCGTACTTGGATTTGAACCAAGGACCTCGTCCTTATCAGGGACGCGCTCTAACCAACTGAGCTATACGCCCGTCGCCGAGCTTCCCGGCTTCTCTGGTAAATCTTTTTATGGTGGAGCTAAAGGGACTTGAACCCTTGACCCCCTGCGTGCAAGGCAGGTGCTCTAGCCAACTGAGCTACAGCCCCAATTCTGCATGGGGAAACGGGGAAGAGAGGAAAACTTTTTGAAAAAAGCTTTTCCCCTCTTCCCCGAACCCCTTCTTCCTTTTCAAAAACTTCTATACGCTCGACTTGCTACGCAATTCGAGCTCCGTTTTGAATGGAAATCGTTTCCGGCGAACAGAATGAAAAACTTTCAATTCCAATCTTCATCCCTGGAATTTCTTCCAGAACTACCATCTTTTTTTTAACCAACCCTGCGCTGCCGCGCAACGTCTGAAAACTGAATAGTGCGATGTAACTTCTTTTCTCGATCCGTTTTACCGGATCCATATGACTTGCGTCATACGTTTAGCCTTATCATTCGGCTCAAACGCCCGGTGATTTACCGGACTCGCCAATGATTGCTCCTTAGAAAGGAGGTGATCCAGCCGCAGGTTCCCCTACGGCTACCTTGTTACGACTTCATCCCAGTCATTAACCACACCTTAGGCGCCTCTCTCCTTTGCAGGTTGAGTCAACGATTTCGGGTGCAATCAACTCCCATGATGTGACGGGCGGTGTGTACAAGGCCCGGGAACGTATTCAAGGCGTCGTAGCTGATACGCCTTTACTAGCGATTCCAACTTCATGCAGTCGAGTTGCAGACTGCAATCTGAACTAAGACCGGTTTTGTAGATTCGCTCCCCCTCGCGAGTTTGCTTCTCATTGTACCGGCCATTGTAGCACGTGTGCAGCCCTGGACATAAGGGCCATACTGACTTGACATCATCCGCGCCTTCCTCCTGCTTAACACAGGCAGTCTCATCAGAGTCCCCAGCTTAACCTGTTGGTAAATGATGACACGGGTTGCGCTCGTTGCCGGACTTAACCGAACACCTCACGGCACGAGCTGACGACAGCCATGCAGCACCTGTATACCCGCCCCGAAGGGAAGAATGCTTTCACAATCCGTCAGGTATATTTCAAGCCCAGGTAAGGTTCTTCGCGTTGCCTCGAATTAAGCCACATGCTCCACCGCTTGTGCGGGCCCCCGTCAATTCCTTTGAGTTTTAGCCTTGCGGCCGTAGTCCCCAGGCGGTCAACTTAACGCGTTTGCTTCGATACGGAAGGGACTAAATCCTCCCACATCAAGTTGACAACGTTTACGGCGTGGACTACCAGGGCATCTAATCCTGTTTGCTCCCCACGCTTTCGTCCTTCAGAGGCGGTTGCTGCCCAGTAAGCTGCCTTCGCTTTCGGTGTTCTTCCAGATATCTACGCATTCCACCGCTACACCTGGAATTCCGCTTACCCCCCCAGCACCCCCGTCCATCAGGCTTCAGGGCAGGTCGGGAGTTGAGCTCCCGGATTTCACTCCGAATTTAACAAACCTCCTACGGACCCTTTACGCCCAATAAATCCGAACAACGCTCGCCACCTACGTATTACCGCGGCTGCTGGCACGTAGTTAGCCGTGGCTTCCTCCCTCGGTACCGTCAGTTTTTCGTCCCGAGTGACAGCCGTTTACAATCCGAAGACCTTCATCCGGCACGCGGCATTGCTCCGTCACGCTTTCGCGCATTGCGGAAGATTCTCGACTGCAGCCTCCCGTAGGAGTCTGGGCAGTGTCTCAGTCCCAGTGTGGCTGACCATCCTCTCAGACCAGCTACCCATCGTTGCCTTGGTGGGCCGTTACCTCACCAACTAGCTAATGGGACGCGAGCCCATCCTCAAGCGATAAATCTTTCGTTGCAATCCCATGCGAAATCACAACCACATTCGGTATTAGCACCCGTTTCCAGATGTTATTCCCAACTTGAGGGCAGGTTACTCACGTGTTCCTCACCCTTTCGCCACTCATACCCGAAGGTATGCGTTCGACTTGCATGCCTAATCCATGCCGCCAGCGTTCGTTCTGAGCCAGGATCAAACTCTCCGTAAATAAATTTTCACATCAGAAACCGAAGCCCCCAATGTTTTTCTCTTTTACGAACGTTTGATTGCTGTATTCATTTTGAACTACATTTTTCAATCAAATTTCTTGATCGGTTACATCGCACTATTCAATTTTCAAACAACTCACCGTTTCTGGCGTTTGCCGCCTCCATTAAGGCGACAGGTTTTTAATTTAACCCATTTCCCGGCGCTTGCAAATCATTTTCGCAAGTTTTCCGGAAAGTTTTTTCTCAACCAACCGCTCGGCTCCACCTCTCGCCTTCACCGGAAATCGGCTTCAGCATACCGGAACTCCGAGCGCATGAGTTTTAATCTATACCATTTTTCTGTTCTTGCAAATATATCTGTCCGATTTTTCACAACTTTTGTTCCTCTAATCGGCTGAAAATCGCTATTTTCGACAAATTCGATCCGCAAAACCACAAAAAATCCCCGATTGACTCAACCGGGGATTCTTCAGAAACACAATGCACCGTTAAATTTTAACGGGCATAGTACTCGATGACGCTCATGATCTGGACGCTGACCGGAATTTCTTCGACCTGCGGCACCCGGGTAAGGGTGGCGGTCAAAGCTTCACGATCGACCTCCATATAGGGCGGCACGACACAATTGCTCTTCTTGGCGGTTTCGGCGACAGCCGGCGATTTGTCGGCTTTGATCGAAATGACCGAGCCTTCTTTCACCTTGTACGAAGCACGGTCAACCCGTTTGCCGTCCACATAGATGTGGCCGTGGGAAACATACTGCTTCGCCGCGAAAATCGTCGGCGCAAAACCGGCGCGGAACACCAGCGCATCCAAACGCTGCTCCAGGCTGCGGAACAATTTCTCATGGGCCTGGCCTTCCCCCTGCTTGGCTTTGGCGTAAGCAATCTGCAGTTGTTTCTCGCTGATCGCGTAATGCAGCCGCAATTTCTGCTTTTCCAGCAACAGTTCACCATAGGTGGACAGTTTGGAGCGGCGGCCTTTGCCGTGCGGGCCGGCCGGATAGGGACGCTTGGCGCTCGGACACTTCGGATCATTCCACAAGCACTGCCCGATCCGACGGCAGAATTTGTGCTTTGCTCGACTTGCTGTTGTCATGAAATATCCCTTTCGTTGACAATTTTGATTTTTTGCCAGAATACAGGTGTCAAGCATTTCTGATAAATGGGGCCTGTATCGCCGGTTGTTTTCAAAAAAACAATAATTAAAATAGTTCCAGACTGGCGATTTGCAAACTGCAATGGTATTTTTAATTCATAAAAACCCGTCATACCGGAAAGGATTGTTGCATGCGAAGTAGATTGCTGGCCCTATTTTTCGTCATTTTACCGCTGGTTGTTCCGGCAGGCGTTTTCGCCGCCGCCCAACCGGCATTCAAATCGAGCCTGGAAAATTTTCTGGCCAGCTATACCCACCTGGTCGCCGGAAAACGGGTCGGGTTAGTCACCAATCCGACCGGCGTCGACCGCAATCTTCAGTCGGTCATCGATATCATGAACGCCGACAAACGGATCAACCTGGTGGCGTTGTTCGCGCCGGAACACGGTATCCGCGGCAATTTTCAGGCCGGTGTCGAATTCAATCTGCTGCCGGACCCGCAGACCGGCTTGCCGGTTTATTCGCTGTACGGACCGCAGGGCCACCGCCCTTCGCCGGAAGCGTTGAAAAATATCGACGTGCTCATTTACTACATCCAGGACATCGGCAGCCGGACTTACACTTATATCTGGCACATGGCCGAATGCATGAGCGCCGCCGCCGAGGCGGACAAGACGATGATCATCCTGGATGTGCCCAACCCGTTCGGTCCGGGACAAATCGACGGGCCGATCCGGGAGGAATCATTCAAATCCTTCATCGGCCTCTATCCGATTCCCTACACCTATGCGCTGACCGCCGGCGAGCTGGCCCGTTATCTGAAAGGGGAGGAAAAAATCAACTGCCGGCTGCAAATCATTCCGATGGGCAATTACTCGCGGGAAACCAGCTGGGAAGACACCGGGTTGACCTGGGTGCCCACCTCACCGCAAATTCCGTCGGCACAATCGGCCTACTGTTATCCGATCACCGGGGTGATCGGCACGATGGATTCCGTCAACATCGGCATCGGTTACACGCTGCCCTTCCAGGTGCTGGCGACGCCGTGGATCGACGCCGATAAGATGGCGGCTTATCTGAACGATCAGAAATTTGCCGGCGTCCGCTTCCGGCCGATTCACTTTCGCCCGCTGGCCGGCAATTATCAGGGGGAGGATGTTCACGGCGTTCAGATCCACGTACTGGATCCGACCGTGTTGAAACCATCGACAATCGGCGTGGCGATGCTCTGCTACCTGCAGGATAACTATTCGGAATTCCGCTGGCCGACGACCGAAGCGGGCTTGCATAGTTTCGATCTGGCGATGGGGACGTCACGGGTCCGCGAACTGATCCTGCAACGCAAAAGCTATCAGGAAATTTGTGCCGAATGGGAAAAACCCAACGCCGCGTTCAAACAAAAAAGCCAGAAATACCGGCTGTACCGCTGACGCCGACGGCTCATCTCTTCAACAGCTTGATGATATTGGCAATCTCGTAAAGCGTTTCCAGCGCAGTCAACAACGACGCCGAACTGGTGCCGCCCTGCCGCGGCCGGATTTGAATCGGCTCCTCCAGCACCTTGCCGCCATCCCGGACAAACAGCAGCACCATGATATCGCAAAAGCTCATCCCGTTCGGGCAATCGTCCAGTTTGGCCAGCGCCGCCTCCCGCCGGCAGAGGCGCATGCCGGAATTGATGTCGTAAACCGGATTGCCGGGCACGACCAGGCCGGCAAATTTCCGGATGACGGCTTTGGCGAATTTCCGGCAAGCCGAAGCTTCCGGCATTCCCTGCCGTGAACCGACCACCAGGTCGGCCTTTTCCGCCCTGGCCCGCCGCCACAACCTGGCCAGATCGGCGATATGGTGCTGGCCGTCGGCATCGAACGTGACGACCCAGGCGCCGTCCGCCGCCCGGATGCCGCTTTTGACCGCCGCGCCGTAACCGCGGTTCCGCCCGTGGCGGATCAATTGCCAGTCCGGCGCCAGCAACGGCTGGAGACGGTCGACGGAACGATCGGTCGAGCCGTCATCCACGACAATCAACTGCCAACGGCGTTCCCGGCATTCCGCCAGAACGGCGGAAGCAACCATTGCAATGGTTGCTTCTTCGTTAAAACAGGGGACGACGACACTCAGCTCCGGCTGCGTCATGGGAAACTTTCAAAACCCCCGGCCGGCCAACCAGACGGCGGACAAATCCGGCCAGACGGCCGCTTCCGGAAATGCGTCCGCCAATCCGATCCCGTGCGGCCCGCGGGGAAAGACATGCAGTTCAAACGGCACATCGGCATCGCCCAGCGCTTTGGCAAACAAAAGGCTGTTGGCCACCGGCACACTTTCATCGCTGGCGGTATGCCAGAGAAACGCCGGAGGCGTCGCCGGCGTCACCCGCTTTTCCAGGCTGTAATAATCGACGATTTCAGCGGAGACCTCATCTCCGAACAAGTTCAGGAAAGATCCCCGATGGCCGTACTCGCCGCCGGAAATGACCGGATAGCAGAGAATCAACGCATTCGGCAGCGGTGAAAACCGTTCGCTGTCCGGCAGCTGAAGCTCCTGACCGATCGTCCCGACGCTGGCCGCCAGATGGCCGCCGGCCGAAAAGCCCAACAACGCAATTTTATCGCTCTTGACCCGCCAGCGCGCCGCCCGTTCCCGCACCAACTGAATCGCCCGCATCGCATCCAACTGCGGCGACGGAAAACGGTTCGGCGCGGTTCGGTACTGGATGACGACGGCATGAAATCCCAAAGCGTTGTACCGTTCGGCCACCGGTCTGCCTTCATGATCCGCCCGGCACATGTAAGCGCCGCCCGGCAACACCGCAACCAGGCCATGCTCCCGGCCGTCGTCCAGCAAATAAGTCTCCAGATAAGGCTGGAAGTCGCCGGCAACGGTATCCGCGTACAAATTCAACTGCTCCACCGGCCGGACGGCCGGTCCTTTCGAATCATTTTCCATCCCTAACACTCCTTACCTTCAAACCAAATCAGCGTTTCAGGAAAAACAGATAAGCCGCCAGCAGCGCTGCCAGCAGATAACTCAGCCAACCGACGTT
This sequence comes from Victivallis sp. Marseille-Q1083, assembly GCF_903645315.1. Classification (NCBI taxonomy): domain Bacteria; kingdom Pseudomonadati; phylum Lentisphaerota; class Lentisphaeria; order Victivallales; family Victivallaceae; genus Victivallis; species Victivallis sp. Marseille-Q1083. The sequence continues at coordinate 1,786,182 of NZ_CAHJXL010000001.1, read as the reverse complement.
CCGGCCGCGGCCGGCCAGCAATTTGATAACCGGATAACTGATGAATCCCAGCAGCATTCCGTCGGCAATGCTGTAGCTGAACGGGATGCCGATGATGATCAGAAACGATGGAATCGCCTCGCTGTAATCCTGCCAATCGATCAACGTGACATTCTGCACCATCATCGCGCCGACGATCACCAACGCCGGCGCGGTAATCGGCGTATACCCGATGATCGTCTGCAACAACGGGGTAAAAAACAACACCAGAAGAAATGCCAGCCCGCAAACCACCGCGGTCAGTCCGGTACGCCCTCCGGATTCCACGCCGGCGGAACTTTCGACAAAACAAGTTACCGTACTCATGCCGGCCGCCGCTCCGACCACGGTACTGAGCGCATCGACGGAAAAAACCCGCTCCACCCGCGGCAGATGGCCATTTTTCAGCAGTCCGGCCCGGGCGCCGACCCCGATCACCGTTCCCAAGGTGTCGAATACATCCATGTAGATGAAAATGATCAATAACGGCAGCAGATCGGCAAAATGGCTGAACACGCCGGCGATATCCGCCTGGCCGATGACCGGCAGCGGATTGGCCGGCCAGCCGAGCAGCGCCGTCGGCCGGATGACCCCCAGCAGCAACGCCACCAACGTGGAAAACAGCATGCCGAGCAGGATGGCGCCGCGGATCCGGCGGACCTGCAACACGGCGATAACCGTCAAACCGACCAGAAAGATGAAGGTTTCCGTCGAATGAAGCGGATTCAGGATATAATGACCGGAAGCGCCGATGATCATTTTACCATTTTCCAATCCCAGCAAGGCAATGAACAATCCGATCCCGACGGCGATGGCATTTTTCATGCTGTTGCTGACTGCGCCGATCAGCAATTTGCGGATATTCAGAAAAGAAAGGATCAGGAAGACGAGACCGGCGATGAAAACCACCCCCAACGCCAATTGCCAGGCGGCATCCGGCCCGGCTTCCGAGCCGACCAGCACCGAGCAGGCCGGAATCAACGTGATCACCATCAGGATATTCTCTCCCATGCCGGCCGCCAGCGCAATCGGATAGTTGGCATAGAGTCCCATCAGAAAACAGCCGAGAGCCGCCGTCAGGCAAGTCGTCGTCAACAGCGCGTCGAACGGCATGTTGGTGCTGATGCCGAAAAAACGGCCGGAAAGAATCGCCGGCTGCACACAGGTGATGTAGGACATCGTCGCAAAAGTGACCAGTCCGGCGATGACCTCCGTCCCGATGGTGGTATTATTTTCCTTCAGCCGGAATAATTTTTCGAAATACGGTTTCATAGTCGCTCGTCTCCTCTTTCTCCACAAAATTAGTTGTCCGGCGGCCGCAAAAGCGCCCGGGCTTCCGGGTCGCCCTGTTCCGCCGCCAGCAACAGATATTCCATCCCGGTTTGCTGGTCCCTGCCGGTGCCATAGGCACCTAAATAGCACAACGCCAACTCCCGCTGGCCGGCCGGATAGTTCAATTCCGCCGCCCGCTTGAACCAGTAAAAAGCGGCGGCCGGATCTTCCGGCGTCGCTTTGCCTTCCCGGTAAAGCTGCCCCACCTTCAATTGCGCGGCCGGATGATTCCGGCGGGCCGCCTCGAGGAAATATTCAAATCCCCGCGCCGGGTCGGCTTCAACGCCGAATCCTCCGCTGTAACACACGCCCAACTGGTAAAATCCGCCGGCGCTGCCCTGTTCGGCTCCGGCCCTGAAATACTCCACCGCCTTGACCGGGTCCTGATCGATTAAAATACCGTTCAAATAATGTTCGCCCAGCTTGACCTGCGCCATCGCCAGACCGGCCGCCGCCGCTTCCCGCACCAGTTGAAACGCTTTTCCGGCATCCGGCGCCACGCCGATTCCCAATTCATAGCAATAGGCCAATTTTCCCTTGGCCTCCAGATCGCCAAGCGATTCCGCCCTGGACAGATAGTCGAATCCGGCTTTTTCGTCCGTCTCCATGCCCTGCCCGCTGAAACAACAGTCCGCCAGCAACCGCAACGCCGCCGAATCGTCGGCCGCCGCCGCACGGCGCAGTAACTTCACCGCCTCAACCGACGTTTCCGGCTCCTGCAGGCCGAGACGCCCCAATTCGCGCACTGCCGGAATATAATCGGCGGCCGCCAACTCCCGCAGCAGTGCCGTTCCCCGCTCCGGGTCGGCCGGCAAACCGGGCGTCGGCGCCGAACCGGTCAACTCCGGTTCAATGCCGCTCAGAAAATACCCGGCCAACTGAAACTTGGCCGGATTTAAGCGGTCAGCCGCTTTCTGAAACCATTCGAATGCCCGATAGTCGTTCCGATCAACCCCAAACCCCTGCTGATAGCAGATCGCCAGGTTGTAAATGCCGGCGTCGGAATTCTGCTCCGCCGCTTTCCGGAACCAGTGGGCCGCCACCGTCCGGTTGCGCGGCCGATTGACGCCGTTGAAATACTCATCGGCCAGTTTGAGCATGGCCGGAATTTCACCGTCCAACGCCGCCTGGCGCAACGGGTCGGCCGGCGCTTCCTCCGCCCCGTCGACCACCGCCATTCCCAGCCAGAGCGATAGCGTCAAACCGCAAACCAGAGCTGGACGGCCCAGGGCATTCCAGCCGGGACATCTCATTTTTCCGCTTGGAGTTCGGCCAGCTGCGCCTTCAACTCTTCGAGCCTGGCAGTCAATTTCTCGACTTTGCGCGGCAGCGCCATCCGGGCCATGAATTCACGTTGCGTTTCCGCCGGCGTTCCCACCGCAATCGCCCCGGCCGGCAAACTTTTGACGACGCCGGAGGTGCCGGCGACCTGAACGCCGTCACCAAGGGTGATATGGCCGTTGACGCCGGATTTGGCCGCCAGAATAACGCCGCGGCCCAGCTCGGCGCTGCCGGCAATGCCGCACTGGGCGACCAGAATGGAACTCTCGCCGATGATCACGTTGTGGGCCACCATGACCTGATTGTCAATTTTGACATTGCTCTTGATCCAGGTCTTGCCGAACCGGGCCCGGTCGACCGTGGTATTGGCACCGATTTCGACATCGTCATCAATCTGCACGATACCGGTCTGCGGCACTTTGACCAACCCGTTCGGACCGGGCACGAAACCGAAGCCGTCGGCTCCGATGACGACGCCGGGATGAAAAATATTCTTGTTGCCGATATGGCAGCGGGCCATGATCGTCACATTCGGATAGATCAGGCAATTGCAGCCGATGGTCACATTCGGACCGATATAACAACCGGCGCCGATCACCGTATTGTCTCCGATCACCGCTTCGGCCTCGACGACCGCATTGGCGCCGATATGAACGCCGGCGCCGATTTTCACCGTCGGATCGACGACGGCACTCGGATGAACGCCGGGGGCATATTTGACCGGCTCCGGCGCAAACACCATGATCACTTTGGAGAAGGCGTAATCGACGTTGTCGCAAACGATGAAGGTACGGTCATTCAACGGTTCATCGGCCAGATCGGGGCAGACCAGAACGATGCCGGCCCTGGAGGTATCCAGTTGATGTTGATACTTTTTGTTGCCGACAAACGACACCTGGTCGACGGTGGCGTCTTTCAGCGAAGAGACCCCGATGACGATGCGGCTCGGGTTGCCTACGATTTTTCCATTGACCAGTTCGGCGATCTTTTGCGCGGAAATTTGTTTCATGACTGCTCCATCGGGTTTTATTTTTGTTCCGTTGCTGTATTGTCGTCTTTCGCTTCCCGGGGCTGGTTGCCGCGATTGAGCGCTTCCAGAACCGCGTCGGTAATATCGGTGGCCGGATCGAAGTAAACCACCGCCGTCACAGCGTTGCTGTTCTTGCCGGAGCAATCCAGAACAAAGGTGTAACCGGATACCGCCGCCCGTTTGGTCACCTCGGTTTTGATCTCCGTAACGATTTCGTCATTTTTTTTGCGTTCAAGCTCGCTGAACTGCTTCTGGCTGGACATCGCATACTGTTCGATCTCGGCGCGTTTGGCCTGCATGTCCTGATATTTCTTCTGCGCCTCCAGCCGCTTGCTTTCCCGTTCGGTCGGACTGAGGGCGAGATTCTGGGAGGCGTCGCGCAACAGCACATATTCATTTTCGATCTTCGTGTAAGACTCTTTCAGCCGGTTCAAATAACCGATATAGACATCCTGCTGCTGCTGCAGGTAAGTTTCGGCGATTTTGGTTTTGTAAAAACCGCGGAACACCTTCTCCATGTCGATGACGGCAATCTTCTGCTCCGCCGCCGACAAACCGACAGCCAACACCAGCCCCAGCAGAAACAGCAATTTTTTCATGACAAACATCCTCCGGTCAATTCTTTTCCGACTGCAGCTGCTGTTTGGCCAATTCGACGATTTCCAACAATTTGCGGTTCTGCAGTTCTTTCGGCAAGGCGGCAAAAGCATCAAGCAGAATCTTTTCATCGCTGTTCAGCGACGCCAGGTCGTGACTCATGCGCGGGCGGTCAGGCGGCATGTACTGCGGAGGTTCGGCTTTCATTTCGTTCGTAATCTCCCGTGGCGTGTTCAGATGGGGTTGCAACAACGGATAAAGTTTATCCCAGGTCTCCTGACGGATCGACAGGGTTTTGCGGGATAAAAAACGGCTCAACGTCTCAATACGGACATTGGTACGGCGCGAAAATTCACTCATCGACCCGAAAGAATTGATCGATTTCTGCAGCGCCTTCAGAATATCATCGGTAATTTTCATCACATCCACCTCCCCGGAAAGGGTATTTTCCTTATTTCCCGATAATATAAACGTCATCCATTCCCAGCGCAACAGGGATTTCTCATTTTCCTCCGGCAAAAGCCTCTGTTTCAGCAGTCCGTCACTTTGCCGTCTGTCGCCGCCGGCCGAAATTTCATCCGTCAAATTCCCGTTGAACCGCCGCCGAAACGGTCTTTGCACTTCCAGCCGGCCCACTGTCCGGCGCCGGCATCATTTTTTTCGGCAATCACGATTGGGCAAAGCCGCTTCGAGGAGTTACATTACTGCAAGCATCCCGAAAGTCGATTTCCAGAAGCATTTTTTAAGGAGCAATTGAAATATGGATCTCAAACCGTGGAAAGAACGGGCGACCCGGGCCCGCAATTTTCTGTTCAGCGACATCTGGTTCATGAATTTTCAGCCGCTGCCCCGAACCAAGCGCCTGTTGTTCCGGGCATTGAAAGTGGCGATGCTGCTGTTCTCCAATTTGAAAGCGGACAGTTGCTATCTGCGGGCGTCGGCGCTGACCTTTTATTCCATCTTCGCGGTGGTGCCGCTGGCCGCGCTGCTGTTCGGCATCGCCAAGGGGTTCGGGCTGGAGACGAAACTCTACACCACGCTGATGGAGAAATTTTCCGACCAGCAAGTGGTGATTCAGCACATCTACAATTTCGCCGAACGGACGCTGGAACACACCCGCGGCGGATTGATCGCCGGCATCGGCGTCGTCGTACTGCTGTTCACAATTCTGAAAATGATCGGCAATATCGAGAGCTCCTTCAACCACATCTGGAGCGTCAAAATCAACCGGAGCTGGTTTCGGAAATTCACCGACTACACCTCTTTGCTGCTGGTCTGTCCGATCTTCCTGATCAGCACCGCCGGCGTCAACACACTTTTCCGGCGCTTCACCGCCGAAGGCGCCTGGCTGGAGGCGCTGGCCCAGCCGATGAGCGCCTTTTCGATCCGGCTGCTGCCGTTTGTGATGAGCTGGCTCATTTTCACGCTGATCTACCGGTTCATGCCGAACACCCGGGTGCAATTCAAGGCGGCTCTGCTCTCCGGCATCATCAGCGGGACGGTTTACCAGCTCTGGCAGATGCTGTATATCGGCATTCAGGTCAAATTGTCCAGTTACAACGCCATCTACGGCAGTTTGTCGGCGCTGCCGCTGTTCCTGCTGTGGATGCAGTACAGTTGGGTGATCGTCCTTTTCGGCACCGAATTGGCCTTCGTGCTGCAAAATGTCGACAACATTGAATTCGAGCCCGGCGCCTCCAGGCCGAGCATCCGGCTGCGGCGGGCGGTCAGCCTGCTGCTCGCCACGCTGGTCGTCAAAGATTTCAAGGAAGGCGCCACGCCGCCGACCAGCGAAGAACTGGCGCGGCGCTGTGAAATTCCGTTCCGGTTGACGGAGGATCTGCTGTATCAATTGACCCTGGCAAAAATTCTCTGCCGGGCGGTCGACGAACAGGGGATCGGCAAATTCGGCTTCCTGCCGGCAATGCCGCTGGAAAAATTGACGATTGCCGAGGTGCTGGACCGCCTGGACAACCTGAGCAGCGGACCGGAACCGATTCCGCCGATGGCTGAATACCGCACCATCGAACGCATCCTGGAACGGCTGCGGGAAGTGAATGCTTTTTCCGAACAGAATCTGCAACTGCAGATTTTGTTCGATACCGAAGCGGCCGATCGCCAATTCGTCAAAAACACACTGCCGCCGACGGAAACCGCCGGTTGACCGCCGGATGTTTTACAACAGACTCTGCGCATCGATGTCGAGGTAAAGTTCGATCCCGTCCGGATGCCGCCGGCGCAAAGTCAATTCGCGCAGCGCCTGCCGCAATTGCTTCAATTTCCGGCCGCGGAAAATGATTTGAAAGCGGTATTTGGTTTTGATCTTTTCGATCGGCGCCGGCGCCGGCTCCGAGACGATGATTTCATCATGACAGAACGGCCGGAGCAACTCCATGCACCTCGCCGCATACTGCATTCCGGCCTCTGCATCCAGGCTGCGGAAATTCAACACCATCAAATGACCGTCCGGCGGATAATGCAGCGCTTCCCGCACCGTCATGTCGTACTGATAAAACGCCTTGAAATCCTGACTGACCGCAAAACGGATCGTATCGTTGGCCGGACTGAACGTCTGGATGATCACTTCGCCGCGCACATCACCGCGACCGGCCCGGCCGGCCACCTGGGTCAACAGTTGAAAGGTCCGCTCGCAAGCACGGAAATCCGGCAGATAAAGCCCCTGATCGGCGTTGATGATGCCGACCAGCGTGACGTTCGGGAAATGCAGCCCTTTGGCGATCATCTGAGTACCGATCAAAATATCGATCTCGCCCTTGCGGAAACGATCGAGGATCGCCTCGTGCGAATTGCCGGCCCGAATCGAATCGGAATCCATCCTGACCACCTTGGCGCCCCGGAAAATCGCCGCGGCCAGGCTTTCGATCTTCTCGGTGCCGCTGCCCGAATAGCGGATTTCGGCCGCCCCGCAGGATGGACAGCATTCCGGCGCTTCGATCATCGAACCGCAGAGGTGACAGGAGAGCATCTCTTCTTTGCGGTGGTAGGTATAGGGCACCGAACAGGATGGACAGCCGGCGACATAGCCGCAGCTTTCGCAGAGCATCTGCCGGGCGAAGCCGCGGCGGTTCAGAAAGAGAATCGTCTGTTCGCCCAGTTGCAGGCGTTCCTGAATGGCCTGGATCAATATTTTGGTGAACAATCCGGATTTTTTCTCGCCCGGTTCCGGCGCACCGAGCCGCAGGTCGACCACCTTGACCGACGGCAGCAGTTTGTCATCGACCCGGTGAAGCATTTCGACCAGCACATACCGTTTTTCCAGCGCGTTGCGGTACGATTCGAACGACGGCGTCGCCGAACCGAGAATCACCGCCGCCTGCTCCAGCAATCCGCGCATCACCGCGACATCACGGGCATGATAGCGCGGCGCCTCAGACTGTTTGTAGCTGGCCTCGTGTTCTTCGTCGACGATGATCAAACCGAGATTACGGAACGGCGCAAACAGCGCCGAACGCGCCCCGACGACAATCTGCACGATCCCGTCATTGATCCGGTTCCATTCGTCGAACCGTTCCCCGTCCGACAACCGGCTGTGCAGCACGCTGATTTTATCACCGAAACGGGCCCGGAAGCGGCGGACCGTCTGCGGCGTCAGGGAAATTTCCGGTACCAGCACGATGGCGGACCTGTTCAATTCCAACGCCATCGCAATGCTCTGCAGATAGACTTCGGTTTTGCCGCTGTTGGTGACGCCGTGCAGCAGCATGACATGCCGTTTTTCGCGTCCCTCCAGCATGGCCCGCACCCGTTCCAGCGCCGCCTGCTGTTCGGCATTGGCCGGCAACGGCGCGCTCGGCAGCACCGTCGAATCGCTGAACGGATTGCGCCGCAGCAGTTGTTCCGATTTGGCAACCAATCCATTTTTCACCAGCCCCTGCAGCGGAGAAACGGTCGTTTCCGCCAGATTGAGCAGGACATCGGCCGCCAGCCCAGGCTGCTCGAGCAGTACCTTCAACAGATTGACCCGTCCCTGCGCCTTCTCCCGGCCGGCATTGGCTTCGATGTATTGACGGGCTTTTTCCGGCTCGGCCACCCGGTAAACCGTCAAGGTTTTCGGTTTGATCCGTCCAAGGCGGACGGCGCCGGGCAGCAGCGACCGAATCGCCTGCTCCTGAGTGCAGCAGTAATATTCGGCCATCCAGCTGCCGAGTTTGATCAGCGCTTCCGGCAACTGGGTCCGGCCGTCACCCAGCGATTCGATCGTCTTCAATTGCTCTTCGAAGTCGGAGTGATCGGACAAAGCGAGAACATAGCCGAGCCGGAACGAGTTGCCGAACGGCACCCGGACCCGGACCCCGATGACGATCCGGGCCGCCAATGGCGGCGGAATCAGATAATCGAACGCCTTGTCCAGCGACAAATCCACGATCACCCGGGCAATCCTGCTCATATCGTCAATTCAATCCTTACGCTTTGCCGTCCAAATCTTCCGCCCGGCAATCCACTGCCGTCGCACCGGTCCGCCTTCCGGCATCATCCGGAGATGAAAATATAATGGATAAAACCCCTTTCGGCGAATTGAATTGTTGCATTTTTCCAATTAATGTCTTATCTTTTAGAAAAAGGAAAGCGCCACCCGCAAAAAAAAGTTTACGGGGGCGAAGCGGGGAAAGGATCGAACCGATGATTTTGCGATTGAAACGTCTGGCGCCGGTAATTCCGCTGCTGTGCCTGGCCCTGGCGGCCTGGTTGTTCAACACTGCCGCCAAACCGCCGCCGGAATACGTTGCCGACGCGCAGAACGTCGTTTATTACCTGCCGCAATTTCTCGAATTCGAAGAGATCAGCGAAAGTGAAATGCGCTTTCTGAAAAAAACCCTGGACCGGGCGGCCGAAGAACAGGTCAAGGCGGTGATTTTCGAACTCAACACGCCGGGCGGCCGGATCGACGTCGCTTTGAAATATGTCTCCATTTTGTTGAAATCCAAAGTGCCGGTCATCGCTTATGTCAACCCGCAGGGGATTTCCGCCGGGATGGTCGTCGCCTTGGCGGCCGACCGGATCGCGATCAATCCGGATGGCTTGATCGGCGATGCCATGCCATTGGAGATCACCATCGAAGGCGTGCGGCCGATTACCGCGCCGCCGGCGGAAAAAACGTCGGAAACGGCAAATGACGAGAAAACGACGGCTGAATCCATCGTCGAAGAAGCCAAGGAGTTAAGCGAACAAATCGACCGGCCGGAAGCGGCACCGAACCGTCATACCGACCGGTCTTTGACGGATCAGAAATTTCTGACCGTCTTCTTCAAGGCGCTGCAGGTGCTGGCGGAAAAAAACGGCCGGCCGGTTAAAATCGTCCGGGCGATGGCCGATCCCTATGTGCAGTTGACCGAAGAGGCCGACGGCATCGCCCATACGGAAGTTTCGCCGCTGACGCTGGGAGGCCGGGAAGCGGCCAAACTCGGAGTGGTCGATTATCTGGCCAAAAACCGCAGCGATTTGCTGACCCAGCTGAATCTCGGCGATGCGCAGGTGCAGGAAATCCGCCGGACCGCCTGGGAGCAAGTCGTCCAGTTCCTGTCCCATCCGGTGCTGGCCGGCGCGTTGCTGGTGCTCGGCATCGTCGGCATTTTCATTGAGATCAAGACGCCGGGATTCGGCGTCCCCGGTATCCTCGGCCTGACGGCGCTGACGCTGTTCTTCCTGGGACACGTGGCCAGCGGGGCCTCCGACTGGGGGCCGATCGTCATCTTCTTCGTCGGTTTGCTGTTGCTGCTGCTGGAAATTTTCGTCATTCCGGGATTCGGCATCGTCGGCATTCTCGGCGGCGGCTGTATGATCATCTCCTTCTGCCTGGCCTTCGGCTGGGAACAGCTGCTGTTCGGCAGCCAGGTGGTGGCGGTTTCATTGCTGGTGGCGCTGGGCATCATCATCGCCCTGATCGTCTACGTCCTGCCCAAGAGCCGCCTGCTCAATCCATTGACCTTGAAAACCAACGAGAACAGTTCCGACGGCTATGTCTCAGTCGAGGCGGACAACACCCTGATCGGCAAAGTCGGCCAGGTGGCGGCCCAGTTGCGGCCGGCCGGCGTCATCGTCATCGGCGACAAACGTTACGACGCGGTCAGCGACGGAGAGCTGATCGAAGCCGGTTCCAACGTCGTGGTCATTAAATGCAACGGCTTTCAATTAGTGGTCAAACGCATCAAATAGGAGAAGAAAAAAAATGCAGTGGGTTCCGATCATTCTGGCCATCATCCTGATGTTGTTCGGGTTGTACGTCATCTTCTTTTTCATCCCGTTCCGGCACTGGCTGGCGGCCGTTTTCGCCCAGGTGCCGGTCAGCATCGGCGCCCTGATCGGCATGCGGCTGCGGCAGGGGCCGCCGCAGATCATCGTCGACGCAATGATCCAGGCCCACAAAGCCGGCATCCTGGTGCCGTCCGACGTGCTCGAAGCGCATTATCTGGCCGGCGGCAACGTCGACCGGGTGGTGCAGGCCCTGGTCGCGGCGGACAAGGCGAGCATCGAATTGTCCGTCCAGCGGGCGACCGCCATCGACCTGGCCGGCCGCGACGTGCTCGAAGCGGTCAAGATGAGCGTCAACCCGAAAGTGATCGAAACGCCGGAAGTGGCGGCGATGGCCAAGGATGGCATTCAGGTCAAGGCGATCGCCCGGGTCACGGTGCGGGCCAACATCGACCGGTTGATCGGCGGCGCCGGCGAACAGACTATTCTGGCCCGGGTCGGCGAGGGCATCGTCACGACGATCGGCTCCTCCGACAGCCACAAGAAAGTGCTGGAAAATCCGGACACCATCTCCAAGACGGTGCTGGCCAAAGGCCTGGACGCCGGCACCGCCTTCGAAATTCTGTCGATCGATATCGCCGACGTCAACATCGGCAAGAACATCGGCGCCCAACTGCAGACCGACCAGGCCAACGCCGACAAGAACATCGCCCAGGCCAAAGCGGAAGAGCGCCGGGCGATGGCCGTCGCCCACGAGCAGGAGATGACCGCCCAGATCAGCGAAATGCGGGCCAAATTGATCGAAACGGAGGCGCAGGTGCCACTGGCGATCGCCAAGGCCTTCCGGGACGGCCAGTTCATTCTGGAAAGCAAATAATGAATTTTTATCGATAAGGAAACAAACCATGGATTTCTCTCTGGCACTGTTGATCGGCCTGGTCATCGTCGGCATTTTTATCGTGCTTCTTCTGGTGGTCATCATCCCGATTCCGCTGTGGGTGGCGGCCCTGCTGTCCGGAGTGCGGGTCAGCGTCGGCTCGCTGGTCGGCATGCGGATGCGGCGGGTGCCGCCGCAAGTGATCCTGTCGGCCCTGATTCAATCGAAGAAAGCCGGCATCACCGTCGATTCCAACGCGCTGGAAGCGCATTACCTGGCCGGCGGCAACGTCTTTCGCGTCGTCCTGGCGTTGATCGCCGCCGACAAGGCCAACATCGAACTGTCGCTGCAGCGGGCGACCGCCATCGACCTGGCCGGCCGCGATGTGCTTGAGGCGGTCAAGATGAGCGTCAATCCGAAAGTGATTGAAACGCCGATGGTTGCGGCGATGGCCAAAGACGGCATCCAGTTGAAAGCGATCGCCCGGGTCACGGTGCGGGCCAACATCAACCGGCTGGTCGGCGGTGCCGGCGAAGAGACCGTCCTGGCGCGGGTCGGCGAAGGCATCGTTTCGACGATCGGGTCGGCAACCAAGCACAAAGATGTCCTGGAAAATCCGGACATCATTTCCAAGACGGTGCTGGCCAAGGGATTGGATTCCGGGACCGCCTTTGAAATTCTGTCGATCGACATCGCCGATGTCGACGTCGGCAAGAACATCGGCGCCGAACTGCAGATGGCGCAGGCCAACGCCGACAAGGATATCGCCCAGGCCAAAGCGGAAGAGCGCCGGGCGATGGCCGTCGCCCGCGACCAGGAAATGAAGGCGAAAATCCGCGAAATGGAAGCGGAGCTGGTCAAAGCCCAATCCGCCATTCCGCAATCGATCGCCGAAGCACTGCTGGAAGGCCGGATGGGCATCATGGATTACTACCGGATGAAAAATATCATGGCCGACACCGATATGCGCCAGTCCATCGCCCTGGAATCCGACAAGGGCGTCAAAGCCAAATAATTCATCCTAACCAATGGAAGGCGGGGCAAAGAGTCCCGATCAGCATACAATGGAAGAACTAGTCAGCTTTCTGGTGGTGGTGGCAATCGGCGCCTACAAACTTTACGAATGGCACCGCAAATACAAAGAACGCCGGGAATACCAGAAGGGACTGGAAGAGCGCCAGCACGAACGGCAAGCCCAGTCCGCCAATGACGATCAAACCGACGGCAATTGGACCGATGCGGCAACCGACGAACCGTCTTACGAATACGAACAGGAGGCCGGGACGGCCTGGCCGCTGGAAATGACGGAGGAGCCGGATTGGGACGCCATCGAGCCGGAGGTCGCCCAGGAAGCCATCGACGACATTGAAAATCAAACGGTTGCACTGCAGGATCAATTGGAGCAGTTGCAGGCTTCGCCGTTCAGGACCTCGCCTCCATCGTCAGCCTTCTCACCGGTTGACGACAAAATGACGGAAGAGTCGTACGGCGGCAGTACGGCCGACTTTCTGCGACATCACCGGCGCACGGCAATGAAACTGCAGCTCATCCTCGACAAGCCGAAAGCACTGCAGGATTGATCAGTCCGACAGAAAACAAATGCGGGAAATGCACTGATCGAAATTTTCCTGCCCACTCAGGATATCGATTTTGATCCGCAGAAAATAGATCGGCAACTCCGTTTTTACCGATGCCGGAATCCGGACGGCGTCCTTTTCCGTCGTGACGATCATTCTGGCGCCGGAAAGCTTCGCCTGATGCGCAAAAATCTCAATTTCCGTCTCGGAATAACGGTGATGGTCGGCATAATGCTCCCGCAATGTCAATTTGGCGCCGAACCCCTCGAGAAAATTTTCGAAACTCAACGGATTGGCGATCGCCGAAATCGCCGCTACTTTCAGATTCTTCAGATGCTCCAGTTCCAGTTTGTCGTCGGGCTGGAAAGCGTGTTCCAGATATTGCGGCATGTGGCAGCATTCGATGATTTCCGCCCGATGATTGTGCCGGCGCAGAAACGATTTCAAATGACGCAGTTGATTGCCGCCGTTCGACTTGGTCAGAAAAATATAATCGGCGCGCCGGATATTTTTCACCGGTTCCCGCAACGTTCCCCTCGGCAGCACATGATGGTTGCCGAACGGACTGGTGGTGTCGACCAGAACGATGTTGATGTGCGGCTTCAGGCGCAAATACTGGAAACCGTCATCCAGAATCAGCGTGTCCGTCTCGAATTCGTCAATCGCGTAAAGCCCCGACTTCACCCGGTCCTTGTCCACCAGGACGACGACGCCTTTCAAATTGCGGGCCAGCATATACGGTTCGTCCCCGGCGTAAGCCGAATCAAGCAACAGCTTCTCCCCGTCGGAAACCACCTTCGGCGGCACTTCCATCTTTTCGGAACTGAATTTCTGCCGGATTTTCTCCCGCCAGGTCCGTTTTTTGCTGCGGTAGCCGCGGCTCAGGATCGCCACCCGGCGTCCCTTCTGGCTCAAAGTCCGGGCGAATACTTCGACGACCGGCGTTTTGCCGGTGCCGCCGCAGCTCAGGTTGCCGATGCTGACGACCAGGCAGCCGATCGCCCGGTTGCGGACGATGCGCTTGTCATACAGCCAGATGCGGAACTGAGTCGCCATCCGGTAGAAACGCGAGGCGAAAAACATCACCCCAATCATTGCATAATCCGTATAGCTGCGGCGTTGCCGCCCCATGATCAGCTTCAAAAAATATTGTTCCAGATTCTCAAAAAATTCACGGCTCGACATGTGCAGCCTGTCCCTCTCGACCATTCCCGACATTTCCGGTTGCATCACTGTTTACATATAGATTTATAAATTACCCTCCCGGCCGCTGAAAGCAACCGCGAAAGCAAGAAAACGGCCTGGAAAGCGTGAATAGCCTCAAAAAAAACTGTTTTTTTCATCATCAAAATTTGCTTTTCGCCATTTTCGATGTTTATTAAAAAACGTCAACAGCGAACTGTTGATTTCGATTCCGGTGGCGAGATAGCTCAGTCGGTAGAGCAGAGGACTGAAAATCCTTGTGTCCCCAGTTCGATTCTGGGTCTTGCCACCATTTTTTGTATATACGCCAGTCCAGGTGACTGGCTTTTTTGTTTTCCGCCCTACACTTTGAGCTCAAACCTACTCAAAATCGCAAGGATGTAGGTACTGCCGACACCCTTCTACCGCCAAATCTGCTCAACTGCTCAGATTTTTTGGAAACGACCTGTGTCACCTCCGATTTTAGGCACAGGTCGTAAATTACTAATAATCAGCAATGTTATTCTCTGCCATTCCGGTCATTATAAAAACAATATGAACGGAGCCGCAGACGAGATTCAAACTTGCGTCTTATCGCCTTCTGTCAATTTTGTCAGGTGTCGATCCTGTGAAAACACTTTCTGCGGCATCCTTGCGATTAACAAACAGCCGAATGAAAACGTTATAACCAACCGAACACGCCATAAAACAAATCCCGAGCGGGAAGAAAACATTTGACCATCGATCAAACGATGGCATATTAATCCCGAACGACAACGATAATACAGGAGACTGTCATGGCAAAGACAGAACTGCCGGACAGTGAAGCTGTCGGGAAACGCATTCGTGAAACTGCGCCGGGAACAAGGCTTCCCATTCCGTTTTCAAATCGACACAAAGTGCTCGGGGCGGCGAGTGGCCGGTCACGACCGACAATGGTCTGAATCAACGGATTGTTTCGTAATTCATGATGGACATTGAAATCTTCATTGCCCGCAACCAGCGCAAACACTCTTTACCGAAGCAGGTCCGGAAAAGAGTGTTTCACTTTGCCGGACTGTCGAATATCGAAAGAGGTCAATAAGTTCCCCGCGCGGCGCATCAAGTCGAACTTGCGATCAAATTCCTTCATAAAAAGCAACCCACCATCGCTGCTGATATTGCCGCCATCGAAGTTGAATTCTATTTTTCTCCTTGCCGGACCTTGAAAGAACGGACTTGATGCACTACATTTTGTTGCAGGCAGACCTCGGGGGTATAATGTAACTTAAGCTATTACAATATAATACTTTATCGAGGTTTTATCTCTTTGTTCTGGAATAATTTATGCAATATTCAAGCTGTTATAGGCACAGGCTGTTTGTCCTTTCAGCGATGCATCTATGGGGGCAATGAGTACTTTTATTGGTCAGCGAGTAGAAGTAGTAGAAACGTTTGATTTGCCAGTCACTATTGGTTTTAATGCTGTACCTATATTATTTTCAGCAAATAATTGAAGAATGTGTTCCCCCATAAATCATCCAGAAAACCCTTGAATGGGAGTAACATACTGGTCCTTGACAGAATTATTTTTCCTTGAATTTTTGAGGTAATATATAATGAAATACTTTATCATTGATTTTAAACTGATTGGAGAAATATATCAGTCTAAAGTGAAATTATTATTTATCTTTGCTTGTTTTTTAATTTTAATAAAAACACAACCGGTTTTTTCGGTCAATAATTATATTCCAAAACATTATGGGATGATGCAAAATATTTTACTGATCATTGCTTTATTAACTTATACAATGATTCAAAAAAGCAAAAAGATAAACATATTAAAATCATTCGTAATAATATTCTTATATTCATATTTGTATTCTTTTTTAATTTGTCTGATGCTATTCTCTTTTTCGTCAATTTTGTATTCTTTTTTTACAGATTTACGTTTGTTATCAATTCGTTGTTTTTATCTATTTATCCATATACTATTAATTTAGTATTGACATTATTGTACGTTTTTTATATTTTCCGTAATGAGCAAAAATAACAATTTTTAACATCAAATCAAAAAAAATAAAGACTTGATTGTTTAAAATTTGTGGATAACGTCCGGAAAATTGCGCACATTTGAAAGTTGGAAAATTTGAAAAGCGGCCTGTTCTCTGATTGATTATAATGACCAAACTTTAATCAAAAGAAAGGAAAACAATAGCGCCTGAAAACGAAAAGGCAATCTGTGAAACAATCAAAATTGATGGAAAAGGGATCCGGGATCATTTGGACAGGTTGGTGCGTCAATCCGTTGAAGCACGCTGAATGCATTGTTAAACGCAGAAGCTGATGCGATCTGTCAGGCATCGAAGTATCAGCGCAGTCCGGATCGTCAGGATACGCGGGCGGGAAGTTACAAGCGTAAACTCCTGACGAAAGCCGGAGAAGTGGAACTTCGTGTTCCCCGCTTGCGGACGTTACCGTTTGAAACGCAAATTAATGTGCGCAAAATAACGGACGCTACCGAACACGGCAACTATCTTTTTTCACCCAAAGCGACACGATCCGTTTTTAGGAAGCGTGCCAAATTACCGGACAATTTATTGCCAAATTGCCGAAAGTCGCTTAAAAAATGCCAATCACATGGTATTGTATCCGAGATAAGCTGCCAAACATAAACTGGTTTCCGGCAATTGTCCCCAAATGGAGATATGCCGCTACTGGCGACCAAAAGAGTTTTGTATGTTATGAATAAAAGATTGCGCCCAAAGAAACATCTCGGGGAATTTCGGGAGATGGAATTCGATTTTGCCATACACCATATCCCAAGGGAGGTTGACCGTCCAGAAGGAAAGTGACGCAGTGGAGTGGTGCTATGACAAATATACCCAGCGGCCGATTTCTGTAAGAAGGCCATTCCTTGCCTGAGTGGAAGGCAAAAAAAAAATGATTACAACAGGGTTTTCAAGTGAATAAAAAATGAAAAAAGCGGTGACAATTCGCACTTCCGCTGCAGCGTATTTGACCTATGTCGCTTCCAGCGGCGGGCCGCCGGAGAGCGGGGAGCAGTACACGATCAAAAGCCGGGCACGGATGCGGAGCGCGCGAAACATGACGGTGCCGTATTGACCGACAAGTATTTCGAAGAACAACTGGAAAAGATTCGGATTCAAGAGCAAATGCATCAAGATAAAGAAGATAATTTATGAGCCGTGAACATGATAATTTGAAAGAATTGATTACCCGGCAGAATCTGCGGAAGGAAGCTGGAGACGTCTATTTCAAGCGTGGGCTGGACTATTTTAAAGCCGGGCAAGTGCAAACGCTGCATTTGAATGATGGACGTATTGAGGGCAAGGTGGCCGGGAGCCGGTTCTATCATTGTTCGATTGAGTCGGATGGGAACGGCTGGTTTTCCGGAGAATGCAGTTGTCCGCTCGGTGACGACGGTGAATTCTGCAAGCATCTGGTCGCACTCGGACTGGCTTTTATCGAAGGATTTGAAACGCCGCAGCCGACCAGCGGGAAACGCAGTAAATTCGATCTTGCCGCGTTTCTGAAAGCACAGAGCAAAGAGGAGTTGATGACGTTGCTTAGCGAAGCGGCAAAGCTTCATCCCGATTTACTGGAGTTTTTCCGGATGAGTTATCTGCCGGACGATCCAGACTCCCTGCGCCGGGAGTTGTTGCAGAAGATCGACCATCTGCTGGAGCTGGCGGAAGAATGCAGTTATGTCGACTGCTATGGTGACGAAGGAGATGAAATCGATGAAAATTTCGAACAGCTTCGGCAGGAACTCGGACAACTGACCCAAACGATGAAGCGTGTGCCTTCGTCATTGATGCTGGAGTTAGCGGAATATGCGATCAAAGAGGCGCTTAAGCGGGAAGGCGGTGATGACGAAAATGGACTCGATGAATTGATCGGCGAGCTGTTGCCGTTCTATTTCGACGCGGTAACGAAAGGTGCTGGCAAACCTCTGGAAATTGTGGAAAATATGATTGAATGGGAAGCGGCAAATCCATGGGGAGCGCTTGGAAAAATCGGACGTTATTTCATGGACGCGCCCCAACGGATTGTCAATGCCTGGGAAAAAATCGCGCAACGCCAGTGGAAAGAAATGCCGGAACTGCCGATGGGAGCGCGAACCTCCCATAAGCGGGAATTGATTGAAAAGCGGTTGCTGCAACGTACCAGGATTAATTGCGATAAAGAACTGGAATTGAAAATTTTGCAGAAAAATCAAAGTTCTCCGGAACAGGTTTTAGCCTTGAGCAGGCAGTTGTTCCGTCTGGATCGTTACGACGAGATACTGCCGTTGCTGCAAAAAGCACATGATCACTTCAAAGGAGATCATGATATCTTGAATGCTCTGGTGAACGAACTCATCCGATGCGACCGGAAAGAAGAAGCGCTTGCCTTGGCATGGAACTGTTTTGAACGTTACCCCGATTGCCGATACGGTTACGAGTTTTTGCGTTCGACCGCCCGTTACTGCCATAAGAGTAAAGTTTATTTGGCCAAAGCGTTGGATTTTCTGCGCAACCGTCTCGCTTCAGGCGATCAGGCGATCAGCGCCCGTACGGAGATGGTGAACATCCTGATTGGTGAAAAAGACTATCCGCAGGCGCTGGAAGTTGCGGAAGGTGGCCTGTGTGCGCATCAGACCCTTTACTGTTTGGCGGACGCTATAGCGGAAACCCGGCCGGAAGCCTCGGCGCGGTTGATCAAAAGGCCGCTTGACCAATATTTGCCTCAGGTCGGCGACCGTTTTTATGCCGAATCGGTGCGTTTGCTGAAACTCTATCAGAAATATCTGACGGCAGCCGGAGAAAGAGAACGTTTTCAACAGGAAATCCTCGCTATTCGCCTGCAATACAAACCACGCCGTAAATTCATCGGAATGCTGGACAAAGAGGGCTTGAAGTAATCGAATGCCGATATCAATTGAAGTTAACGATATTAACAGGAAAACTCAAACGCGAAAACAAGGTATCATGAAAGACATTCCGGCAAACGGAATCATTCTTTATCATAGGGCGGATGGGGCGAGCGATATTCGTCTCTATTCCCGTGACGGCAAGGTTCGGCTGAACCAAAGACAGATTGCAGAACTTTTTGCCACCTCCGTCGCCAATATTAGCAGCCATGCGTCAAAGATACTGAAAGACAATGAATTGGAGAGCGATTCAGTCGTTAAGTCTTCTTTAACAACTGTCGCCGATGGCAAGGATCATCCGGTTGATTGCTATTCTTTTCGAAACACAAGTATGATGAACACACTGGCTTTTGAGCTTGAAAGTGGTTGGTTTGGCTTTGCGGAAGATGCTCTGCCAGACCAGTGGATTTCAACCGGCGATATCATTTTCACGCCCAAAGCTGGCGGCCGGAACGACAGCGAAATCGGCAGAAAATCCGGACGGGAACCGGCAATGTCTTTCAATATCGTCATATCTGGTTCTCAAGCGTGAATCAAATCATTCGACCAGAATCTTCAGGCAGTCCGGTCTGGTCCGGATTTCCAATCGTTCCATCGACTTTTCCGGTTTCGGCGCTATATTATCTCCCGTCGTCACTTCAGAGAGCTTTACCAATTTCAGGACATCGTATGATCAGCTATCGTCATCTGACCGCGGCGCAACTGATACCGTCGCTGTTCGCACATTTCGACCGTTACCAGGAAGTCAAACAATGCTGGCGCCAGGAAAATAACACCTGGATACTGAAAGACATCGCCTTTATCGACGACTGGGAGCCGAAGCATATCGACGTTCTGGTCAAATGCCTGTCGAATACCGTCCGGACCGGCGGCGCCGTGATTGGCGCCTTTGAGGAAAATCAGCTTGTCGGTTTTGCCGCGCTGGAAAACGAGTTATTCGGCAGGAACCGCCGCTATTTGCAATTGTCAAGCCTCCATGTCACCTATCCCAAACGCGGCGGCGGAATCGGCAGGGAACTGTTCCGCCGGATTGGCGGCGAAGCGGAACGGCGCGGCGCAGACAAACTTTATATTTCCGCCCATTCCGCCCGGGAAACCCAGGCGTTTTACCGGGCAATGGGCTGCAAGGAGGCGGAGGAATATAACTCCCGGCTGGCGGCGGCGGAGCCATGCGACTGCCAACTGGAATTCCAGCTAAAACCTTCAGACCGGTAAAACCGCCGCGCCTGCTTGCCGGCTTTGCTTTCTCAGCATTTGCATCGGTCGAATTGGAATGATATACTAAAAGCTCAGGAGAGGAAGCTAAAATGAAAAGAATTGTTACCATCCAGGATATTTCCTGCGTCGGCAAATGTTCGCTGACGGTGGCGCTGCCGATTATTTCGGCGATGGGCGTCGAATGTGCCGTGCTGCCGACGGCAGTGCTCTCGACTCACACGATGTTTCCCGACTTCACCTTCCGCGACCTTACCGACGACATCCGGCCGATCGCCGCCCACTGGCAGGCGGAAAAAATCGGCTTTGACGCCATTTACACCGGCTATCTCGGCTCGTTCGAACAACTGAAGCTGATCTCGGAATTCATCGACAATTTCAAAACGCCGGGCACTCTGGTTTTCATCGATCCGGTCATGGCCGACAACGGCAAACTTTATACCGGCTTCACACCGGAGTTTGCCCGGGCGATGGCCGGACTCTGCGGCCGGGCCGACGTGATCGTCCCGAACCTGACCGAAGCGGCCTTCCTGCTCGACCTCCCTTACCAGGCCGGCGGCTACGACGAAAACTATATCCGGGAGCGGCTCAAACGTCTGGCCGGACTGGGCGCCAGGAGCGTGGTATTGACCGGTGTGAGCTTCCGACCGGACGAGCTCGGCGTGATGGGCTATCATGCCGAAAAAGACGAATTCTTCAGCTACTTCCACCGGAAAATCGAGGTTTCCTTCCACGGGACCGGCGACATCTTTTCCAGCACCGCGGTGGGCGCGCTGATGCGCGGCTTTTCACTCGAACGGGCGCTGGCGCTGGCGGCCGATTATACGGTTGACTGCATCGAAGGCACCATGAATTCCCCCGGCCACGCCTGGTATGGCGTCGAATTCGAACCGGCGATCCCGGGGCTGGTGGCCCGGTTGAACCGCTGAAGCCTCGCCGGGGAGAACCGTTCTTCCGCGCTTCTTCGGACAAAAAAAAACGCTGCCGGAAACCATTCCGGCAGCGCCGCAGTTTACCGGCCCGGCGCGTCCGCCGCACTGACCGCTAACAGATAAAACGGATAATGATCCGGAACCGCCCGCAATTCGAATGATTGAACCGCCTTTTCGGGATGCGGATTCTCCCAGCTCATATACCAGCAGCGCACCGTTTCACCGTCCGCCGGCCATTGCAGGGCATGCGCCGGCGGCAGGAAAAGATTGCAATCCTCGGTGGGCAATCCGATTTCCCGGCGGTAGCGCACCGGCAACGTCACCGTTTCGCCGTCTTCATAACAGATCACGTATTCGGCGACCGGCGTGCCGGCGGCGATGTTCCTGCCGAGATCGCGGAACGTATGCAGCCAGAAGAATTTTCCGATCCGGCGACCGACCGGAATGGCGCCGGAAGTTTCCGGAAACGGCGGATTACAGCGGGAACGCAGCGCCACCGCCGCCGGCTGTCCGTCCCGCTCCGACAGATGGAATTTGACGTTGCAGCCGGACGGATCGACCTTCAGCAGCCGGTCGAAACCGAGTATCGGATCGAGCAGAAACGGCCGATTGTCGGCATTCAAAGCCAGATTGGCGACCCCGGACAGGTCGAAAGTCACGCCGGGCGCTGCCGGATCCGGCGGCAATTGTAGCAGATCGTACAACACCTCTCCGCCGGCAAAATCGTTGGCCTCCGGCGCCAGATTCCAACTCCGGGCACCGCCGTAGAGATAACCGGCCACCTGCTCGAACGCTTCTTCATACAAGCGGTCGAAGCCATGATAACCGGCCCAGGTGGTGACCATGATTCCCAGCGCGCCGGTCCGCCGGCAGGCTTCCGCCATCACCCTGTTGTTCTCCCGCCCGAACCAGGTGCTGCCGACAACGTCGAAGCCGAGCCGGCGCAATTTCGACATATTCTCTTCCTTGATCGTCGTCTCGTAATTCCAAAAGGCGAAAACGATGTCCTTCGGCAGCTCTTCAAGACGTTTGCCCAACCCAAAGAAGCCGTCATCCCGTTTCCCGTCTTCAGTGTAGTAACTTGCAACAAACATATCCTGCCACATCATCATCCGGAGGTCGTGTTTCCGGCAGAAGTCATAATAGAATTTCACATCGTCCAGAATGACCTGCGCACCGCCTTTGGCGATATTGTGCGGCCGGGTCGGATAAGCATACTCCTGACCAACCTCGTCATGACCGATGTGCAGAAATTTCGGTTGACCGAAAACGTTCAGCACTTCCTCCAATGCGGCCTCCATCAGCGGATAAACGCCGGGATGCGACGGATCGTAGACATTCGGCCGGGCCGGATCTTCGGCCATTTCCAGATTCCGGCCGCCTTTGAACAGCCATTCACAGTGCCCCAGGGTCTGAAAAAGCGGAATCACTTCCAAATAATTCTCCTCGGCCAGTTCGACCAGCTTCCGCAGATCTTCCTTGCCGATGGCCCATGGCTGCCGGACCGCGGCGGTGGCATCCCAGGCGGCGTATTCGCACTCGATGTACAACTGGTTGAAATGCATCGGCGCCAGGACCTTCTCAATCAATTCGCCATGAACGCGCGGTGAATGTTCGTCGACCATGATCAGCACGCCCCGCCAAGCCAGATCCGGCCAATCGATGATTTCGGCGCCCGGAAAACCGCCGTCACGGTATAGTTTGCGCAACGTCTGGAGTCCGTAGAACGCCCCCCGGTCACTGCGCGAGACGACGATCACGCCATCCTCGCCGACGCGCAGCGCATAACCTTCCGGTTGCTCCGGCGCCGTCAAACCGGCCACCGGCCGGTCGGTCAGATGAATTTCCACCCCGCCCCGGCCGCCGGCCGACAACGGCAGTCCCAGGTCCCGCACCAGGATTCGTTCCGCCGCCCGCGCCAGCTTCCGTCTCTCTTCCGTTGTCTGGCCGTCGCCGAAGAGCCGCAGTCCGTCACCGGACGCCGGCCGATAGACGCCGGCCGTCTTCGTCCACTGTTTCGGGCCGGGCAGCAGCGGCGGCCGGCGCTCCGGCACTGTGACCAATGCTTTTTCCGGCTGCGCCGGCAACGCTTCGGCACTCTGCGGCTCCAACGGCGACGCCAGCCGCAACCCCGGTGACGGCCGGAAACTCACTTCAAGCTCATGGGAGTAGCGTTCACCCGCTTCCACTTCCGACTGCTTGATGACCAACAATCCCTGCGTCGCCGTCTCGGAATTGACGTCGAACCCGTATCCGCGCCGGTCACTCAGGTCGAACGGCACCCCGTGCTTCACATTGATCTGCAGTTCGCCGAGTTCACTATGCAGATTCAGCGTGCGCAAATTTTCGGCCAGCTTGACCGGATACGGCTGAATTTCCGGCGGAATTTTCCCCTCGATTGGCCGACCGTCCGCCCGGATGCCGTCAAAAGTTGCACCGCGCATCAGCAGGACCGGGATCATCAGCATCGAATATTCAACCAGTACCGGCTCTTCCCGCAACAGTTCTCCCTCGACGCGAATGATCACCCGGTCGGGTTGCACTTCGGCCGAATATTCTTCCAGGCGGAAAACTTCATTTTCCCGGAGCGGCTTCATCGTCAGGCGACAGGCGCCGCCGGGCAGTTCGTTGCGCGTCACCGTCGTCGGCGTCGTCCATGAATAAAAATAGTGCTCTTTTCCCCACGGCGGTTCGGTTACGATCAACCGGGAAAATAACGACAAATCCGTCCAATAGGCGATACCGGCACCGCGGGCATCGAGCGTCACCGCATAGTCGCCGCCGGCGGCACAGAACAGACACAATAGAAAACCGGCGAACCATGCCGGGAAAAAATACTTTTTCAAAATATTACTCCATTTATTTTTAGTAAAAAATCATACCGCCGTCTTTCCGGACGGCACCTCGGCAAGCGTCATGAAAATTATCGGGCGGCTTCCGCCAACGGCAGATAAGGCGCCGTCGAATCGCGGATGATAATCCTGCCGGAAAAGCGGTTGCTCCGCAACAGCGATTTTATCTTGTTGACGGAATTCTTCTTCTCGATCAAGTTCAGCAGATGGGTCGCCGCCTCCTGGCCGAGGCCGAATACATTGGCATCGCAAGTCGTCATCGGAATCGTGCAATAACGGCTCAATGACGTCTCCGTCGCCAAAATGCTGATATCCTCCGGGCAACGCGCTCCCCGGCGGATGATTCGGCCGAGAAAGCCGGCGCAATACTGATCGCTGCCGACGATGGCGGAAAAACGGGTCCGCCGGTCGGTCTCCAGCCAGGCGTCGGCCAGTTCGCTGCCGCAGGCAAAGTCATCTCCCCGGTAACGATAGTATTCGAGCTCCAAATCCGCAAGCCTGCCCTCCGCCAATCCCCGCGCCTGGGCATCCAGATAAACCCGCTTGGTCTCCGGATAGAAAAACGGCACCGCCAGCTTTCGGTGGCCCAAATCATAAAAAAACGACAGGACATTGCTGAAAACGACCGCATCGTCATTCTTGACGCACAGGATATCCTCCGGATAATCCCCTTCAATGGTCAGGAACGGCAGGTTGGTCCGCTGGATTTCACGCAGAATCTGCAAGTCGGCAATGCCGGCGATGATGACGCCGTCCAAGTCATGCTGCCGGATCGTCGTCGGGATGATAAAATCCCGGATATTGGTCATATCATAGGTCGCGACGGTGACATTGTACTTGCGCTTGCGGCAAACATCGTAAACGCCGGAAAGCATCGTCGAAAAATAATTGTTGGACAAGCCGAGCGTCACTTTGCACGACAACAGGAAACCGATCTGGTAGGTTCGCTTGCTGGACAACGCCCTGGCCGCCGAGCGCGGCACGTATTGATAACGCCGGATGATTTCCTTGACCCGATCCCGGGTCGCCTGGCAGACATTCGGCCGGTCATTCAATACCGCCGACACCGCGGCGATCGATACGCCGCTCAGCCGGGCGATATCAACGATGCTGACTTTCTTCTGCGGATTTTCCACTGTGACGTTCACAACCGAAAAAACTCCTCTCACATCTCGCGTTCCTGCTCCCATCCCGCCCGGCGGCCGAGGAAGCTCCATAACAATTTCTCCTGGGGCGGTTTCATCCCCCGCAACCGGACACTGCCATTCCCGTATTTTGAAGGCCGGGCACGAAATCGACATTCCATCTCCGCCCCCGGCGGTCAACTGTTCATTCGCTTCCGGTCACAGAGTCTCCAGGCAATAACGCCCGACATATCCCCAATCGCCCGAGTATTTGTCGCGGTCGGCATGGCCATCAAGGAACAGCATCCCCTGCTGCCGGTCGTGCCGGACGTCGACATCCTCGAACCAACCCTGGGCCTGCTCGGCGCTATAGACCTGAAAATACCACAGCTTGCCCTCCATCAGATAACAGATTTCCGACGGGCCGTAACCATTGTCCGGCGGACTCGACATCTTGCGCCCGCCCGCCCGGGCGCTGAGCGCGTAACCCGCATATTCCGGCGCGCCGTAACCGCCGCCGACCGTGTTCAATTTCCAATCCTTGATATAAGCCTTGCTCGGATTCTCCTTCCAGCCCCACATATTGTCGCCGGCCGCCGTCGGGCATTGCATCAGCTCCTCGCTCGCACCGTATTCCCGGCAGAGATAGGCGGCCCACATATCGAGATATTCGCCGACCGCCTGGGTCTGGATCAGATTGTCGTTATTGTCGTCACTGTAAAGTATAGACGACAAACCGATCTGTTTCAAGTTAGACAGGCATTTTATTGCCATCGCTTTGCCCTTCGCCTTTCCCAATGCCGGCAACAGCATCGAAGCAAGAATTGCGATAATAGCAATCACTACCAGCAATTCTATAAGTGTGAATCTCTTTTTCATTTTGGCACTCCTTTTACTTTGTTTGACAACTACCACCATGTTTATGGACCGCACAACCGCCGACAATCAGTGAAACGTTTTACCAACTCCATCCAACCGTTTTCTCTGAAAAGGACGCCGGATTTTCAGTGAAACGTTTTACTAAATACAAGTATAGCAAAAAAAAGAAAAAAAAGCAATAGGCAAACTGAAAAAAACAAAATTTTTTTTAATGGGTCAATTGAAAAAGTAAACGCACCGCAGAAAATAGACAGGTTGCATTTAGTTTGTCGCAAAGAAGGAGGCTGCATTCAGTTTGACAAATAGAATAAATTGCGTTTAGTCTGCCGGAAAAGAGTTTTACAGATAATGATCCTTTTGATATTGTCAAAAAGGCCACGCATTCCCCCCTTCCCCGGGGAGGGGGAGCGTTTAGTTTGACAAATGCGATGGCGTAACAAGCAGAATCAGGAGGAAAAAGAAAGTGTCGCATCTAACAGAATCGGATCGTCTGAAGATTGAAGCCTGGCTTCACCAGGGACGATCTCTTCAGCAGATTGCCCGGCAGTTGGGCAAGTCGCGAACAACAATTTCCCGCGAAGTGTTGAAGCACCGTCAAGCGAGTGAAAAAGGAGCGTCAGGGCGTATATCGAATCGCTGCATTCACCGCCTGAATTGTGATGTTTGGCATTTGTGCAGCGGCAGAAGGTGCCGGCGAAGATGCAGTGCCGGCAAGATCTGCAATCATGTTTGTCCCGGGTTTCATGAGGAGATTTGTCCGAAATTATCCCAGCCGCCTTATGTCTGCAACGGCTGTTCGGATGAATTCAAGTGCGTATTGAGGAAGCAATACTATATTACATCTTCGGCGGAACACGAATACTGTCAGTTACTGATTGAGTCAAGGAACGGCGCCAATCTCACCGAGGCCGAGCGAGTTGTGCTAATAACTTATCCCTAAATAACATTTGAAACATGAAAAATATTGCTATGTTATCATCAAACACTAGGAAGGTGAATATGGCAATGAATTCGTGGGAAGTCTCTGATGCTTTTTGGTCGAAGGTCGAACCTTTGATTCCCCGTGCAAGGCGTGATAGCAATCAAGAGTATCAGCGTCGTCGCGGAGCGGGACGCAAACCGTTGGAAGCGCGTCGAGTGTTTGAGGGTATCGTGTATGTTTTGCGAACGGGAATACAATGGAAGGCGCTTCCACGCGAATACGGGAGTTCAAGCAGCATACATCGTTATTTTCAGCGCTGGTCGAAAGCCGGATTGTTTCAAAAATTGTGGAAGAAAGGTTTGGCGGAATACGATGAGTTGGAAGGGATTTCCTGGCGTTGGCAAAGTATCGACGGAGCAATGAACAAAGCCCCATTGGCCCGGGAAGCAGTAGGTCCCAATCCCACTGACAAGGGGAAAAAATGGGACCAAACGTCACGTTCTCGTAGACGAGCGTGGCATCCCGTTGTCAATAGTCGTAACCGGAGCAAATCGGAATGATGTTACGCAAGTGAATGCCATTTTGAGCGCAAGAATGAGAAAGCCGCGAAGAAGAACCAAGCAGAATCTTTGTGCGGATGCCGGTTATACCGGCTCTGGAGAAGTTATGAAGGCGTACCGATATATTCCGCACATCAGACCGCGGGGAGAAGAGAGAATTGCAATCAAGCTAAGGTTATAAAACTCGACGTTGGATTGTGGAAGTGGCCCATTCATGGTTCAATCGCTTCAGAAAACTTCTGGGGCGTTTTGAAAAAACACATGCCGCATATGAAGCCTTGCTTCAACTGGCGGCATGCGTGATTATTTATAGAAACTTGCGGTTATTTAAGGATAATTTCTAAGCCCGGAGCGGATTTATTGACCGACACCGGCAGCAGACCGGTCTTTTTTCCGGTTACGGTTTGCGGTGTCGCGCTGATCCGCACCGCGGCACGGCCATCGGCGGCGAACTGCACCGGGTCCATTTTGATTCATTGCGCCATCTTTTTTCCTCGTTATCGCTCCTTTTCGCCAGCCTTTTATTTTCCATTGATTGCAAGAACTCCATAAATCCCGTCAATTCGGCATTTTGGCCGGTTCGGCCAGTTTGCCGAATGCCGGAACCGGCTGCCGGCCGGATTCCAGCCATCCGGCGGCCGTATCCGTTTCGACAAAACAGAGCACTTTCAACCGGTCCGGCGGAATCAGCAGCCGGTATTCCCGCTGCGCCACCGTTTCATCGCCGCTGTCGAGCACCACCGGCGGCGAAACCGGATCCCACAGGATCACCCGGTAATTGCCGGGCGGCAGCGTCACCCGTTCGGCCAGCTTCACCGTCTCCTGAACAACATTCGGCGTCAAATTGCGCAGGGTGATGAAGCCGCTCCGACCATCCCGGCCGGCGTACCAGAGTTTGCGATCCAGATCGCCGCCGGCCAGCTCAGCGGTCCCCACCGCTTCGGCCAGATTGCGGTTGCGGCCGAACAGCCAGCCGATGACGGCCAGCTCTTCCGGCGGCTGACCGGCCAGACGCCGCCACGGGCTGGGAATGTTGCCGTTGAAAATCTCGTTGATCGAACCGTAAAGCCATTCGCCGGAGCCGGCGTTCTCGTTGCGAAGCGGTCCGAGCAGCGTATGAGTCCGGCCGGCCGAGGCGGCAGCGAACTTCTCCACCAACGCCATCCGGCTTGTGACGCCGGCGGTATCGCCCTGAAAATTATTGCCGAGATGCCAGACCATCAGCGATGGATGCGGACAATTCAGAATCAGCATCTTGCCGTTGGCAACACACCAGTCGGACAGCAGTCTGGTATATTCGATCATCGCCACCTGCAGCGGATAAAATGGGAAATGCGCATATTTCCGGCTTTCGTCGACACCGGTGCTGGTCGCATAAAAATCGACGAAAATGCCGTCCAGGTCGTATTTCAGCACCCAGTCGGTCAGCCGTTTGAACTCAAACCGGGCGAAGGAGTAGCGCGGCGACGGCGTACACATGAAACCGTCCCAGTTCGGCAGCGGCTTGCCGGCACTGTCGACTATCCAGGAATCCCTGAAATTGCGGTAATCCAGCGCCGGGTCGGAATGGCGGCCATGGCCGTCCAGATCCGGCGCCATGAAGATATTGGTCCACAGCGGCACCCGGTAACCGGCCTGCTGCACCGCCCGGATCGCACCGGATTGGGCGACGGAAGCCAACTGTTCTTCCCGATTGAACATATTCAACACGCCGGTTCCCAGGTTGTTGACACCGGCAAATTCGATCGCCGCCGCATACGCCGGCTGTGCCGGAGTCGGCAGCTCCTCGGCAGTCACCAATGTCACCGGTTCCGGACCGGAACGCAGCCATTCGTTCTGCCGGCAATAATACTGTTTCCACAGATAAGCCCAGTCGAATCGTTCCGGGTACCCGGCATAGAGGTCGTAAGTCACCTCGGCGTCGCCATCGAAAAAACCGCCGTCGACAAACTCCTTTTCCGCCGGCAGGTAATAAATGTGGCCGGCCGACAGGCCGCCGGTAGACGCGCCGAAGAGAAAACCGGCGCGCGGATTGCCGGAGAGCACCAGCCCGCCCCGTTCGTTGCCGACCGCGGCCAGCGGCAGAATGCCCTCTTCGCCGGAACGCGGCGTCAAGACCATCGCCCCGGTAATCGGGTCGGTTTCATAAACATTTTCCCGGCCGAACTCTTCGGCGAAACAACAGAACAGATCGGTTCCCCAGGTCCAGTTGAACGATTCCCGGACGGCCCCGGCGAACGTTCCGGCGATAGTCGGCACCTCCTTCAGCCATTTCTTGCGAAAGGCGATGTAGTCGGTAAGGGTTCCCAGTTCCGGAGTCGGTACCAGTTGCCAGACCACCCGCACCCGGCCGGCTTCCGCCGTCAGATTTTTTACCGCCGTGGTTATTTTCACCCACGGCTGATCCGGTACCGCCAGCGAGAGCTGCAATTCATACCGGCCGCCGGCATCGCGCCAGCGCTGTTCGATTCCCTGTCGGGTCGCCGCATTGGCGACCAACTGCAATTTTTCCGCTTCGGCATCCGGCGACAACTGCATAACCGGCGACAGACTGCCGAACGGCGTCTCGCCCGGTCTGGCCAGAAAGATCCGGCCGTCCGGCTGCAAATGCGCTTCGATCCGCGTTGAAGAAACGACGCCGGCCGCTTTCCCATCCGGAGCCGGAAAATCGGTGCCGCCACTCGTACTACCCCATAGGAGGATGCAGACAAACCAAACATAAATAATCTTCATACTTTTTCTCTCGATCGGCCCGGCTGCCGCCGGACCGTGATTGATTTTCTCGCCCGTCACCGACCGGCGGCGATCAACTGTCCGGCCATTTCCGGCGTGACAAAGCAGAGGACCTGCACCGCCTCAGGGGCCAGGATCACTTCGAACTTCCGTGACGCCAGCGACTCGTCCCCTTCGGCCAGCACTACCGGCGGCGAAACCAAATCCCACAGTACCGCCTGGTAACGGCCCGGCGCCAATTCGACCCGCTCGCCGAGCGATACCTGCCGGACGGCAAGATCGGTCGAACGGTTTGCCAAAGTCACATAACCGCTTCGCCCTTCCGGACCGGCAAACCACAGCGCCCGGTCCAGGTCGCCGCCACGGATATCGGCATGCCCGACCCAGTCGATCAACCGCCGGTTGCGCCCGAACAATTCACCGATGACGGCCAGTTCGGCGTCGGACTGGTCCTTGAGCAGCCGCCACGGCGACGGCGTTTCCCCGTAGAACACCGCGCCGATCGACTCCTTCAGCCACTGGCCGGAACCGTTGCCGCTCTCAATGACGCCGAGCAGGGTATGCGACCGTCCGGCAGCGGCACAGGCGAGTTTTTCAACGATCGACATATGACCGCGAATCCCCAGCGTGTCGCCCTGGAAATTATGGGCCAGATGCCAGACCATCATCGACGGATGCGGACAGTTCAGGATGAAAATCCTGCCGTTGGCGATGCACCAGTCGGAGAGCTGCCTGCAATATTCGATCGTCGCTACCTGCAGCGGATAGAACGGGAAGTGTTCGTAACGCCGGCCCCAGTCGACATCCGGATTGAAGGCGTAAAGATCCAGGAATATGCCGTCGAAATGGTATTTTGTCATCCAGTCGGTCAGCCGCTTGAATTCAAATTGCCCGAACGAATACTTCGGCGACGGCGTACACAGGAAGCCGTCCCAGTTCGGCAGCGGCTTGCCGTCGGCGCCCAGTACCCAGGCGTCCTTGAAATTGCGGTAATCCAGCTGCGGGTCCCAATGTTTACCATGGCCGTCCAAATCCGGTGCCATGAAAATATTGGTCCACAGCGGTACCAGGTAGCCCTGCTGCTGTGCCTCAGCGATCGTTCCGGCGGCGATGAAATCCGCCACCTTTTCTTCATGCCTGAACATGTTGACCACTCCGGTCCCGATGCTGTTGACGCCGGCGCGACGCAGCATGCCGGCATAGGCCGACTGGTCGGCATCCGGAAATTCTTCGCCGGTAATCAGCGTCACCGGTTCCGGCCCGGAACGCAGCCACTCGTTCTGGGCGCAATAGTAGTCACGCCACAGGCGCCCCCAGTCATTGGCAACCGGATAACCGGCATAGACGGTATAAGTCGCTTCTCCGCTGCCGTCGAAAAATCCGTCATCGACGAAACCCTGCTCCGCCGGCAGATAATAGATGTGCCCGACCGAAATCCCCTCTGCTCCGGCGTCGAACAGGAATGCCGAACGCGGGTCGACCGTCATGACCAGTCCGCTGTGGTCATTGTGCACCGCCGCCAGCGGCACATAGGCATCGACCGGCGTCCGGGCCGCCTGCACCAGTGCGCCGGTAATCGGATCGGTTTCATAAATATCCTGGTCGTGAATCATCTCTTCCGGATAACTGAACGCCACCGTTCCCCAGGTCCACTCATGAATCCGGCGCAAGATGCCGATTTTATCGGCGATCGGCAGCGTATAATGAATCCACTTTTTGCGGAAGGCGATCAAATCGGTCATCAGACCGCTTTCCGGTGTCGGCGTAAACCGGTAAATGACCCGGACCCGGCCGGCCTGATCGGTCAGATTGGCCACCGCAGTGGAGATTTTCACCCAGGGCTGTTCCTCGGCGACGGCAGTCAAACGCAATTCGAACGCACCGGATTGCCAGCGCTGTTCGATCCGGCCATCGGCCACCCGGTTTTCGGTCAATACCATCGGCAACGCCGCGAAATCCGGAAGAGACTGCATTTCCGGCAACAGGCTGCCGAACGGTTTTTCCGCACCCGGCCTACTTAAGAAAATCCGGCCGTCCGGCTGCAATTGCGCTTCGATTTGCGACGAGGCGATCTGACCGGCCGACGCAGCTGCCGGTTGCGGCAAATGTGCGGAATCGTTCACCAATTTTCCTCCGAATTTGAAATTGTCCAGATAGGCGGTCATATCGACCGCATTCCTGCATTCCAGCGTCAGGCGGGTTCCGGCTCCGGTATCGTGGCGGAACGTTGTCCGGCAGACGATCCGGGCGGTATCCTCCTGTCCTTCCGGCCGGTATTCGAAAATATCGCTGTCGTCGGCGTCTTCGCCTGCCGACGGCAGCTTTTCCACCCAGATTTCCACCCGGTCGCCGAGGTTACGGACGCTCAGCCGGAGGAGACGCTCCGGCCAATCGTCGATTCTGGCGCCGCTGAAATGTTCCCAGTTGCCATCACGCTGTCCCCAAAACGCCACCTGACCGCCGAGAAATTCGACATACCAACCGGGATGTTGGCAATCTTCGGATCGGGCACTGACGGTAAAACCATAGCCGTCGAAGTGGGAAGCGGACGGTTGAAATTCCAACTGCAGTTCATAGTCATCCGGCAGCACCGGCTGAAATTCCAGGATTCCCCGCGGACCGTCGGCGCGGCCGCTGAGCAGCAACCGGCCGTCCTCAAACTGCACGGCGCCGGCCTCCGCCTGCCACCAGGCGGAATCCAGGCCGGAAGCGTCCTCGAATGAGTCGACATAAACTCCGGCTCTGGCTGTCCAGGCAGTCAGTACCAGTAAAAGCAACAGCAAGAGATGTTTCATTTCTGATTTAATCCCCAGACGTAACGCTGATCATACAACTCATGCCACTTGACGTTGCCGGCATGGCCGTCTACCCACAGCAGATTGGTGCTGACGCCCGGATGCCAGTCCCCCCGATCGCCTTCTGTCCCGGAAAATCCCTCGTCGCACGCACCGGCCGGACCGTAGCCGCCACTGCAATTATCGCGTATCATCCAGCACTGGGTCGGATAATAAATCGCGCTTGCCTTATGGCCCGGCCTGCTGGAATCCCAACCCATAACATTCATGTTGCCAAAATAGGAACTGTTCCCATTGCACCATCCCACTCCGTCGCGGCTGGTCGCCGGACAATGGAAAATACCAATCTGATCCTTGTAAGCCCGAGCATCAGTATCGTCATATTCGGCATCGCCGCCTGTGTACGGCGACATCTGGCCGACCCACATGTTGCGCGATAGGTAATTACCAAGCGCGGCACGGTCCAAATCCATCACTGCCGGCACCAGACAATCATCGTAATCCGAACCATACATCGCATTGGCCAGACCCAATTGTTTGAAGTTGGCTACGCACTTGATCTGGATCGCCTTCGCTTTCGCTTTACCCAATGCCGGCAACAACATGCTAGCAAGAATGGCAATAATCGCAATAACGACCAGCAATTCAATCAATGTGAATTTTTTTCCCTGTTTCATTTTCGTTTTTTCTCCTTTGATTGGTTTCCGAATATTAACTCACCGGTGACTCAAAACTTCTCGTTCACATTGCCGGATCATGGTACCATCATGACGCCGCTTACGCCGGCGCCCGCACCGAGGAGGCGCGGATCTGCAGTTGAACATCGACGACGGTCCGTCTCTCGGTCGGCTGCTGCTGCATCAACGCGAGCAGCTTTTGCGCCGCCAAGACGCCGAGCTGTTCCGGAAAAAGTTCCATCGAAGTCAGCGCCGGATGGGCGAAACGGGCCAGAATCGAATTGTTGCAGCCGGCCACTCCAATCTCCTGCGGCACCGCCACCCCCAGTTCCCCCAGTCGCTTCAAGACATTCATGGCGATCAGGTCATCCACACAGACGACCGCATCCACTCCGGCCGAATACAATTCCTCCGCCTGTTCCCGGCCGAGCGCCGGTGAATAATCGGCAAAAACCTGCCAGGCCCGCTTGGCGGGAATGCCCGCTTCATGCAGAGCACTCTTGTAGCCGGCAACCCGGTCGGCAACCACCGGAAAGCCGGGATCAAAACCGAGAAAGCCGATTTTGCGGTAGCCGGAATCCAGCAAATGCCGCGTCAACAGGTAGCCGACCGCCACATTGTCGCTGTCCACCGAATAGCGGTTGCGGGATTCGGGCCGGCCGATCACCACGACCGGCACGTGATGTTCCTCCAGCTCCTGGAAAATGGCGAAATTCAAACTCGGATTGGAAACGATCAACCCTTGCAGGGCGCCCTGGGCGGCCAATTCACGGAAAGAAGTTTCACTCTCCAGAAACAACATGAATCCGGTTTGCTGATGATGAAGGACGATTTTTATCCCGCCGACCAGTTGCATCCAATAGGAATTTTCCAAATCGCTGTCGCTTGTTCCGGTAATCAAGCCGATCATCTGCCGGGCTTTATCGTGTTCAAGCCGCAGGTGCTCGGCCGCAAAAGTGCCTTTGCCCGGCACCCGCAGGACCAGGCCCAGATTTTCCAGCTCTTTCAGCGCCTGCCGGACGGTAATTTGACTGACGTGGTAATTCCGGCACAATTCCCGTTCGGAAGGCAGCGCCTGATGGGCTTTGAACTGGCCGGAAACGATCTTTTCTTCCAGCAGAGACTTCAACTGCAGATAAAGCGGACGCGGATTTTTTTTATCGATAACCATAAACAAAAAACAATAAAAACGGTTACGGTTGAGGATTAATGATTTTTAAAACTGAGTATAATCGCTAGAGATAGTATAGCAAAAAAACTTGCCAAAGTCAATCCCCCCTTGTAACGATTTTTCAGAAAAAGTGGCCAAAAAGTTCCCTTCAAACAATCCGAGGCCGTTTTCCCCGATTGGGAAAACGGCCTCATTACACGGCAAAGCGCCGCGGAACAACCGGATGGAAAACGCTGGCAATACGGCATTTTCCGGCGTTGGCTCCGCTCCGGCGGAACCGGAGCGCTGACCTTTTTATTTTGCCGCAGCGGCGGCAACTTATTTGCGATAATCCTTATAATGAACGTCAAACTGACTCAGGCGCGGATAAAAGAAATTCAAACGCCGTTCGAATTCCTGCCAGCCGCACCGTTCCGGCGCCGACCAGACTTTTTCGCTCATCGCCGTCATCCGCGGGAAGAACATGTAATCCGCCTGGGCCGGGGTGGAGATGAACTCCGTCCACAGCGCCCCCTGGCCGCCCAGCACCTTCGAGCGCAGCTCCTCCGGCACCCGCGCCATCGGATCAAAGGTATAGGTCTGTTTGACCGTCGTCATGCCGCTGGTGATCGCCAGCGGTTCATCCGCCTGGCTGCCCTGATAATAATCGAAATAGTTGCAGCCGGCATTGTTGCTGAACACTTCGTAACCGGCCGCCGCCGCCCGGGCCACCATCTCCTGGCTCAAGTAGGCATGAATCATCGTATCCGGCCGCAAATTGTCGGCCATGACCTGCTCCCAGCCCAGCGCCCGCCGGCCATGTCGCGCGACGATTTCCTCAACCCGGCGGGTGAAATAGTTCTGCAGTTCCACTTCGCCGGCAAACCCCTTCTCCTGCATGAACGCTTTGCAGCGCGGACAGGCTTCCCAGGCGCCGCTCGGCAGCTCGTCGCCGCCGATGTGGATGATTTTGCTGTCCGGAAACAGTTCGACGGTTTCGGCGATCAGCCGGTCGATGAAATCATACGTTTCTTCCCGGCTGGCGCAGTAAGTCGCCACCCAATAGGGCCGGAGGAACCAGGACGCGGTATTGGCATCGCCGTGTTTGCCTTCCAGCAGTTGTTCTTTCTGGCAGGCATTGTCCGGATAGGCGTACAACGCCGCGTTGGCATGAGCCGGCATTTCCACCTCCGGGACGACCGTGATAAAGCGTTCGCGGGCGTAATCGACAATCGCTTTGACATCTTCTTTCGTATAGAAGCCGCCGGCGGAATCACCCCACCAGGCGCCGACTTCCGTCAATTTCGGGAAAGCATCGCTCTCCACCCGCCAGGCGGTACCGTCATTGTAATGCCAGTGGAAGGTGTTGAGTTTCTGCAGCGCCAGTAAATCGATCAGGCGGAAAAGATATTCTTTCGGGAAAAAATGGCGCGCAGTATCGAAGTGCACGCTCCGCCAGGTATATTCCGGCCGGTCGACAATTTTCACCTGCGGAATGACCCAGTCCAGATAACGGAACTGCCGGCTTTCGATTTCCGGCCGGAACAGTTGGCGCAAACTCTGCATCGCATAGAACAGACCGGCATTTTCCGCCGCCGTCAACCGGATCGTATCGGCAGCAACTTCCAGCTCGTATCCCTCTTTGCCGGTCGTCCCGGCCTGTTCCGGCGCCAGCGTCAAGACGATCCGCCTGGGATAACTGGCACCGCGCACCGGATCGACGATCGGCAGCGTAAAACCGGTCGACGGAGCCAGCAGCGCCCGCAACTGTTCGGCAACCGGCCGGGCGGCTTCGCTGCCGTCGCTCAACACGATGGCGCTCTTCGGCAGCAATTGAAAAAGTCCGTCGCCGATTTCCAACTCCTTTACCGCCGGGATGATATTGACCATCTGCTCCTTCAGCATCAACCGCGGCGAGGCGAAGGCCGCCGAAACCGGATAACCGATTTTCGTGCTGACCGGCACGGAAGGCACCCCGCAGAAATCATTCAAATATTTCATTTCGGCATATTCCTCCCGGTCACGCCGGGCCGTCTGCAACACCAGGAAGAATTTATCCAATTTGCCGAGCCCGGGCGCCAGAACCCGGTAAGTTTCAAATCCGCGCGGCAACTCATCGATTTTCACCCGGCCCAAATCCGGACCGTCCGGCGTCGCTCGGACCGCCACATAGACCAGGCCGCTTTCCGGCTGCCGGGAAACATCGGCAACGTCGATTTCAACCCCGGCCGCCGCGGCGCCGAACGGATTGGCATATTCCCGCAAACAGATCGTCTCCATCGCTTCCGGGCCGGAATCAAGCTGCAGCGCCGCCCGGTTGTCATACGTCGTCAAATCGAGCACCGGCGCCGCCGCTTCCGTCTCCCGGGTCAAATACTTCTGCCGCAGCGCAGCGGCATCCGAATAAGCGCCGTAGTCGTCCAGCAAACGCTTCCGGTCTTCCTGCACCCATTGCCAGGCGGGATCCTCGGCAAATTCCAGATCGTCCACTTCGACGAACATGGCCTCTCCCGGCTGTTTATGCAGGCCGAAAACCAGAATAAAACGGTCCAGCTCGGCCAGCTCAAGGTCGCCGACCGTCACAGTCTGCCACGCATCGGTCAATTCGATCGTCTGGCCGACACTGTCCGGCATGCCATTGCGGGGACGCAGAACGACGTTGAAAGTCTGGGGCGTTCCCTGATCATTGCCGCCGCGCACCCGGAAACGAATCGCCGAATGGCGTTCCCCTTCCGGCAATACCACTTCACGAAAAACAACCGAATAATTCCGGTCGCGATTTTCCATCAGCATGAAATGGTTGCCGTCGCGTTCCCCCAGCTCCAGCCGGTCGGGATAGGGATTGTTGGCATCGAATTCCCGGTAAACCTGCCGCATCGCCCCGCTGTCCGGATAATTCTCAAAATCATCGAACGCCATGGCGCTCCAGGTTACCGCCATCATCATCAGAGCCGACCAAAATTTCATTTGCACTCCAGTTTTTACATCGGTTCATCGTTTTTCTTCATCCACATCCATTAGTATAGTAAACCGATTTACAAAAGTCAACCGTGTTTTTACCAATTTTGCAGTTTTTTTAATAAAAATTGCGTCGGGCAGTTTTTTTGAAGCAGTTTCCTCAAACATGACAACCGGCGACCAGAAGCACAACATCCCGTTCGCGAGCAGTTCTGCTGCCGCAAAGCGAATCCTGACAAAGAGAAAGCCTATCACCTTGCCCAAACGTCCCATTCTTTCCTTTATATTCATTGTATCCGGTTTGATTAAACGAGGCGGAAAGGTCTATACGCAGGTTATCGAAAACTGTTCGGCCCAAGAGCTTTACCTGATTATCAAAAAGCATGTGAGCAAGGAGATGAAGCTGGGGTTGGCAAAAACCAGGCTTAGCAAATTTAAAGGTATTTCGAAAAAAACCTTCTATTTGCACTTGAAAGAATGTGAAGTTCGGTTTAATTACAAAAAGCAAGACATTTGCCCAACCCTTCTTATGAACCAAATTCAAATCGGCGCATTTGCCCCAAGTGCCATCCATAAATATTTGTTTAGCCGCCATCGTAATAGATATTGAAACCGTACCATATAAAAACTGTAATTACTTTTATCTTTAATTGTCTAAAGTATTCCAATTTATATATAAATGAATATAAATTTTACTTCTTCCGTTTCAATATATTTAAAATCAGAAAAACTATTAACGCCAAACAATATCCGTATAGTGCACCTAACAAGATAAATAAATTTATTGCAGTTGGAATATCATCTTTCATTACAAGTAAAAAATTTATTACAGATAAAACAGGATAACAAAAAATGATCGCAATATATTTTAAATTTAAAAAAATTAAAATAAAAAATATAAGAAATACAAATGGAATCCCC
Source organism: Victivallis sp. Marseille-Q1083 (assembly GCF_903645315.1). NCBI lineage: Bacteria > Pseudomonadati > Lentisphaerota > Lentisphaeria > Victivallales > Victivallaceae > Victivallis > Victivallis sp. Marseille-Q1083. Next base: position 1,747,445 of record NZ_CAHJXL010000001.1, on the reverse strand, counting down.
CACAAACTATTAAACAATATCTTCTTATAATTCATAACTATTTTCTCAAATTATATCTTATTTAAAAACATATATCGACAATAAAACCAAGGTTGATTAGTTTCTAAAAAATTTTTAAAATCATTTAAGGTATCTAATGTCTTATTCCGAGTCAAATTATACCGTAGTCTGTCTGATTACTGGCGGAATTATGTACAGACAAGAGGTTGCCTTCAGGCTTAGTGATACCATAATCAGCCTGTGCAATCCAATCCTGTATAGGAACAATAAAAGGAGACATTTCTAAATCTTTCTGATTTATTCTATCACCTTCTATGTCACTTTAAGCCTCGAGCCAACTTTTAACTCATTCGCGAATAGAACGGTATTGCTCATGCAAATCATAAATAAGTTATCCTCCTGAATAAATAGTCAGCTATGCAAAATCCCGATACGAGAAGGATAAATCTAGAGTTCTTTCGTTACGAATACTCTTTCTGGCAAGAATATACCACGAAATCACAAATATTTCCATTGAACATCAAGTAATTAAAAGTTTTTTCATCATCGACTAGCTATAAAATGGTTAAATATTTTTTCATGGCCTCCCAACAATAATCTGCCGAATACAATTATCCAGCAGATTATAATTACTATAATATTATTGTATTATATTCAAAAATTTTAACAATATTCCAAATAAAATATATAATACAATAAAACACACACTCCAGATTTTAACTTGCTTTAATTTTCTTTTTGCGACACTGTAGATATATCCCAAAACGCATATACATAGAGTACAAAATGATAAATATAATATTGTTTTATCAATCCGGTTCATTTTATTAATAGACTCACTAACCGTCTCATGAAAAAACATTCCAGAGATACTCCATAAAAGCATAATTAAAAATAATGAAATAATATGCTTAAATACTAGAACTTCTATAATATTTGAAAAAAAGACAACTATTCTTCGCATCCTATTTCCCATCCATATAATATAAACCAATGACAATTAAATCCCCAAAATGTATATGGAGAAGAATCCTCCTGCATTGCGTCTGCCCAATCTAGCAATCGTGTGATCCAAATTATATTGGAAATTCCTCGTCCCGGCCGCATCGGTGATCGTATTCCGGTGTCCCTGCCGGTCATAGCTGTAGCTGACGCCGGGAGTACCATCCGAATAGCTCACCGAACTGAGTTCTGCATTCTCGAATAACCTGATCAACGAAAGATCATCCTATCAGAACGCAATTCGTAATTAATAAAAATAAAGAAATCAATTTCAAACATATCGGCTTAAAAGGTAATAATTTTTTATGTTTTAATTCACTTCCAAAACAATAAAACCAAATGGTGCAAATGGCCAAACAAACAGCTCCGCCTAACAGGCATCCCCAGAACTGAATTGCATTCCATTTGGAATAAGTGATTAACCAACTATTAGAGTTGATCTGTTTCGATGATACGATCGGGTTAATTTGCGTAATATTATTGATATCATCAGAAAAAATCAAATATTTAAAAGAAGTAATCTGAATAACCCCATAAGAATATTTAAATAATTCTTTTGGTGCAATTTTAATTTTTGAACTGTTGTTATTTTCTTGTTTCCATTCATCATTATATCGATTCATTTGAGAAAATAGAGAAATAGATCCCCATGCATATTCACCAAAGAATTTTCCCCAGAAAAAACAAACGCTTAAACAAAGAAACATAAAAAATATTGAATAAATTAATTTTATATAATGCTGTTTAATTTTAGGAAAATGACATTTAAAAATAATGGTAAAAATAATGGAAAATAGCAAACATGGAATATAAATATAGAATACCGGCCACTTTATTAAGCGTTCTAAAATATAAGCTGAATAATATGAATAATTAACAAAAAAAACAACATTTCCATTTTGCCATAAAAAACTATCTCCTGAATTTTCTTTTTTTTCTAACTGTACAGAGTTTTTTGATACTTCAATAAAACCATAGCTAGTTCTTTCCGGTGTAATAGATGTCGAAATTGTACCACCATCTTGATCGTATTGCCAATTACTTACTAAAAATTGTTGATGATCTAAATTGCCATAATTCAATTTTTTATAACCGTCAATTGCTTGATCAATCCCCAACTCTGCAACGGAACTAACCTGAATGTTGCATGAAACTTTCGAATCGTCGAGAAATGTTCAGAAGATTCGGAAGTTTTTATTTTCAGAGTCGGATATTGTCGTTTTTTTGCAAATTGAGCATATTCCCCCTTTCCCCCGTTGTTGTTCGGCGAGCCGGGGACAGCTCTCCAAGGTTTTATTCCCAAGCGATGATTTTCGCAGCGATCAAGCGGAGGAGTTCCTGATTTGGACAAGCACTTGAAAGAGCAACATAAATTTTTCTGGTATTCCGCCGAATAATGGCACCGATTTTCACCAGGTATAAGCGAATGCTGCCGCAGGTAGCCTCGGCAAATTGAGTTCCTGTCAACAACAATGCCCGAAACCGTTCCATGAGAATATAAGCCAAACTTGAAAGCAGAAGCCGGAATTGATTTGCCGCAAAGTCATGGCAGCTCGTCCGATCAGCGAAAAGATCCAGCTGCTGTTCCTTGATCCTGTTTTCCATCTCACCTCGGGCGCAATAGACTTTTTCATAAAGATATTGTCCATCATCATCAAGATTGGTGACGATAAAACGATTATTCGGTCCGGGGGAGTTGAATTCCGCTTTGGCAATCACCCGGCGCGGGTATTTCCAAGTTCCTGCCGCATATTCGAACTGAGTAAACAGTTTTGCTTTTTCATGTGTTTCGTTGTAAAGTGCTTCCGCTTTCACTTGAAGATCTTTTGATAATTCCAGCAAACGTGGATTTTTCGCCAATCCGACAATATATTTGACCTCATTTTTATCACACCAGTTCAGCATTTTCTGCCGACAAAAGCCACTGTCTCCCCGGAAAATAATCTTAACCTTCGGCCATTTCTGCCGAAAGCGCTTTACCAGTAGCGAGAGAATCGCCCAAGCATGCTTGGCCGCATCAATTTTTGATGGACGCAAATAAGCCACAAGCAATTGATCCCCGCAGAAAACATACAACGGCAAAAAGCAATAGTGGTCATAATAGCCATGAAAAAAGCGATTTTCCTGCATCCCGTAAGTGAGGTCATCGGTAGCATCGAAATCAAGAATCAATTCTCGAGGCGGCGTGGAAAAACTTTCGATAAAGAATTCGACAAACAATCGGCTCAAATCTACGCAAGCACGACGATCGATTCCATTTTCGAATCGACATAAAGTGCTTGGAGTGGCGAGTTGACGATCACGACCGACAACAGTTTGAATCAGCGGATCAGTTCGCAATTCATGATGGTCATTGAGATCTTCATGGCCGGCAACCAAACCAAAAACTCGTTGACGAAGCATGCTCAGATAGGAATGCTCAACTTTTCCGGGCTGTCGAAGATCAAAAGAATCCAGCAGGTTACCGGCGCGCCGGGTCAAACCGAGTTTGCGGTCGAATTCTTTCACAAAAAGCAACCCGCCGTCACTGCTGATATCTCCACCGGCGAAATTGAATTCAATTTTTCTGCTTTTCGGACCTTGAAAGACCGGAATCGAAACATTACATTTTGTCATTGGCAGACCTCGGCGTTATATTGTGATGTAAGATATTACAATATAATACGTTAGTCGAGAATCTGCCTCTTTGTTTTTGAAAATTTACGCAATATTCAGGCTAAGATTGATTTGTGGACCTAAATTTATTCCCCATAGAAATATAATATAAGCAAGAAAAATAAGAAATACAATTAAGTTTATAGAGAACGATTTTAACATAAAATCCTCCAGTATTAAAAATATATATATTGTAAAAAAAACAATTTCTCTGCATTCTTAATAAAAAGAATGCAGAGAAAATATTAATTATTTTATAAAATCATATTTACCTACCAAATCCCCTTCGTGGAGGTAGCATCGGAGTCGCAACAACACTTCCGCTGTCACCATCTTTTGATGATATAAGAAAGTGACGTCCAACATCATATCGTAGTCTAACATGCAACTCTCCCTTATATGAGTCAGGGCATTTTTGGCATCTACTATATTTCGCCATTGTCGGTGGTGGTGTAATAGCGAAAGAATCATATCCTGCGGCAGCCCAAGCCGCTCGAGATAGGGATCCTTCTTCCTTGGTTTCCCCCTCAGAAGGATCATATGCAATTCCTCTATAAGTAGAAACTGCTTTTAGCGCTTGAATGCGACTAATGCCACAATAACGATTCATGTTCCCCCATAAAGCATAATTAATAGCCCAAACCTTATAGCATCCTCCTTTATACCCTACCGTTCTATTACAAACTGGATGACGAGTCGATGTACAGCGAAAGGGATCTCCTGAATATGTGGCAGCAAGATCATTTCCTCCTGCTTTATAGAATTCAATAATATCCCATCCCCATTCTGGGTCATAAAGATTACTTACTGAACATACTGCGTCTTTGAGAGTAACACTAATATGTAAAGCTTTTCTAATATTCTTAAACAATCGAAGAAGTTGATCTGTAACGTCTTTTCCGCAACATCCGACAAGACCTAATCGATCAAAAAATTTAGTAATTATATTTCCAATTACTGCATATAAATTCACTCCGCCTTGTTCCCCACTCGGATCTCTGCTGATCCATCGGCCGAGGGCTGGGCTATAGTAACGATAATTGTAATACACCAAGCCGGTTTCTTCATCGAGGAATTCGCTGCTGAAGCGAAACGGATTGCCGGCGGACGCCGTGCCGGAAGCGGTCACGCCGCCGAACGGATCGTAATCGTAATTGGCCACTTCCGTGCCGGCGGTGTTCAACAACCGACGGACGTTTTTGTTGCCGTCAACCACGCAGGTATAGACATTACCGCCGACCTTCTGCCACAACGGCACATCGAAATCGCCGCTCGCTTCCGGCTGCCAGGCATAGCTTTTCGCCAATGTTTTTGCACTGCCGCTTACCGTGAATTCGGCGATCTGCTTGAAGTTGTCGTAAACGAACAGCGACTCCCTGCTCAAGACCCAGTTGCCGCCGCTCTTCGCGTAAACCTTTTTGTTGAATCGCCGGCCGTTGTAATCGTAGGCAAATTCCAGCTTCGTCGAAGTACCGTAGATGGCCTTCAGGCAGTTTTCACCGTTTCGATTGTCGTCATCGTTAATGGTTGCCAATCGTGTCGAAGGCGTAAGTCGCTTTACTATAATTATTCCGGCAGGAAGCGTCACTTTAGAATATTTTTTCATTAAATTTATGGTAAATCGGAATATTCCCTTCAAAAAACTATTTAAAACGTAAAAATGCAATCGTATAATTTAATAAACAATGCTACAATTTCATTATTTATTGTTTTCCCAGTTTCCTTTTTCTAAATTCCAGTGAACAGCAACATGATCTTTTAAATGCCCCTCTTTCTCTTTTAAATTTAAATCATGACATTCGAGCCAAGCACCATCCATAAATATTTGTTTAGTTGCCACCTTATCTCCCAAAACGATCCTTACATCCCAAATATCATCATTATTATAATCATATAATATTATATTTCCATGATCAAATATCCGTCCTCCATTTGTAGACTCCTGCCAAGAAAAAGAATACCTCTCTTGCCCATTATTAAATCTATTATATGTGATATTTACATAATCTTCCAGACTTATTCTACTTAAATATTCTGTTGTAATATTCTCCTTTTCTTGATGCACAATACCTAAAACAATATCATGCTTTTTTGGCCCTTCATTTGTAAATAAAACAAAAGGTGGCTTGGAAAAAAGAAATTTAACTCCCATTGCGCTACAATATTTTTCCGTAATTCGACTCAATTGGAAGCCTGTGATAATTTGTGATAATAATACAAAATTTGCTGGCAATAATAATAAAAACAAAAGTATTATTATAGCTTTATAAAATTTTCGAAATTTCATGATACTACTTCCATTTTACTCCACCCTTTCAAATTATAATTTGAAAGGGTGGAAATTTTTATTAACTAAATATCCAAAAAGAAACGATCATAATTAATTCCTCTCTTATCAAGCTCTCTTCTTAATTCATTCATAACACAGATCAGACATTGCATATCACGATTTGTATTACAGTCATTGATTCGCAACAAATATTCAAGTGCTAGTTCATCTTCTCCTGCATTTCTCAACAACCCGGCTAACGATTTTGCTCTGGCAACATAATGGCCAAAATCTGTCATTAATGAAGTAACAGCTTCCGTAGCTCCCACAGCCTCACCAAAGCCTGTTGGGGAAAACGCTGTAGAAATACCAGTCCAAAGATATTCCCAAAGTTCTGACAACCAACTTTGTCCCAATCGATCACAATTACTTACTATAGAGTTTCCAACGATCACATACAAATTCACTCCCCCCTGTTCTTCAATGGAATCCCTGCTGATCCATCTGCCGAGGGTTGGGCTGTAGTAGCGATAGTTGTAGTATACCAGGCCGGTTTCCTCATCGAGGAATTCGCTGCTGAAACGAAACGGGTTGCCGGCGGACGCCGTGCCGGAAGCGGTCACGCCGCCGAACGGATCGTAGTCGTAATTGGCCACCTCCGTGCAGGCGGTGTTCAACAACCGACGGACGTTCTTGTTGCCGTCGACCACGCAGGTATAGACATTACCGCCGACCTTCTGCCACAACGGCACATCGAAATCGCCGCTCGCTTCCGGCTGCCAGACATAGCTTTTCGCCAATGTTTTTGCTCCGCCGCTTACCGTGAATTCGGCGATCTGCTTGAAGTTGTCGTAAACGAACAGCGACTCCTTGCTCAAGACCCAGTTGCCGCCGCTCTTCGCATAAACCTTTTTGTTGAATCGCCGGCCGTTGTAGTCGTAGGCAAATTCCAGCTTCGTCGAAGCGTTGTAGATGGCTTTCAATTGGTTTTCACCGGGCAACGGGTTATCGTTGATATTATAGATTGGGCCAACATTATTGATCTAGAATAATCTAGATTTTTTCTTCTTCGCATATTTCAATACCAAAAATGTTGTAAATATTATTAATCCTTGTAAAAAGACCGTCCAAAATAGCGCTTCATAGAAAATATCTCTTATCTCGCTATATTTTTTCAGCACGATATACCCAGCTGAATGAATCAAAAAAACCTTTTGATAGCAGCATAAGTATATATTGACAAAAATTGAAATAGCGATATAATATAAAACTTTTCTCTTTTGGAAAAAAACTATAAAACTACAGAGTAGATATGCAATTGTTGTAGGTAAAAAAATGGAATTTACAATAGTGTCGATATACACAGAATTTATGGATGCCATATTAACCTTAACATTTGATCGCATATAAAGATCTTCCGCAAGAGTAACTTTATCAGGAAAAGAGATTTTCTCTTCTTCTGTCAGAGAACTATTTGTTTTATATATAATCGAATTAACCTTAACCAATGACTCTCGCGGAACCGGTCCATAATAAACAATCTTATCTTCATCTTTAAACCTACTAATCAACGATTGCTTTAGTCCTGTATTTTCAGGTAAACTCATAATTTCCATAATCACCTCCAGACCACGTCCATGGGAAGTTGACCAGAAAACCAATCCTAAAGCTTGCCTAATAAAAAAACATCCGATAACAATTATTATTATAGAACTAAAAAGATATATATATTTTTTCATTTTTGATGATACTTTTCTGATATCAAACAATGATATTTTTAGTAAAATATAATCTTGATTTTATTAAACGACAGAGTGTATTTGAAATCCCCTTGCAATCTCAAATACAGGCTCTGTCGAATAATACAAAATTTTAATATATTATTTATCTCATTTTTCCCCAAACCTTTCACGAGGAGGATAATCTGTACTAGTATCAATCAGATGCATTTCGGGACGATTATATAATGTATCACTTGTAATAAATATATGCTGAGTTGCAGAAAACCTTAGACGAGCCGTCAAAGTACCTACATACTTTTGGGTACAAGGAGTACAATTTTTGCTTGTAGCCTCGGGGGGCTTATGATATTCTCCTTTTATTCCAACAACAGCCCAATTGTAACGGGAATTGGTTCCTTGAATCCAAGACTCATTCTCTGAAGCATCTGTGCGTCCGATAGATACAACACGATAAGAGGGTACGGCATCTAATGCATCTTGAGAATCCAATTTACATGCCCGATTGGCAACGCCCCAAAGTAAGTAATTTATAGCAAAAACCTTATGGCAACCACCCAGATATGTAACAGTTTTCTCGCATTCGTGTCCTTCTTTTTTCTTATTACAGCTAAATGTATTAGGATTTATTGCCTGCCCTGCTTCAAAAAACTCAACAATATCCCAACCATAATTGGGATCATATATGTTATTTTTCTTACAAACCTTGTCAAAGACTCCAGGTATTGCTATAACTTTCTCAACATTTTGCATCAATCTAACCAATTTTGCAGTCACATCAACGCCACAACATCCTTCTGCTACTTTCAAGCCTTGCTTATCAGTTAGTAAGGGTATAGAATTTCTTATAAAACCATATAAGTTCAGCCCCCCTTTTTCTCCGATCGGATCCCTGCTGATCCATCTGCCGAGGGTTGGGCTGTAGTAGCGATAGTTGTAGTATACCAGGCCGGTTTCCTCATCGAGGAATTCGCTGCTGAAACGAAACGGGTTGCCGGCGGATGCCGTGCCGGAAGCGGTCACGCCGCCGAACGGATCGTAGTCGTAATTGGCCACTTCCGTGCCGGCGGTGTTCAACAACCGACGGACGTTCTTGTTGCCGTCAACCACACAGGTATAGACATTACCGTCGACCTTCTGCCACAGCGGCACATCGAAATCGCCACTCGTTTCCGGCTGCCAGACATAGCTTTTCGCCAATGTTTTTGCTCCGCCGCTTACCGTGAATTCGGCGATCTGCTTGAAGTTGTCGTAAACGAACAGCGACTCCTTGCTCAAGACCCAGTTGCCGCCGCTCTTCGCGTAAACCTTTTTGCTGAAGCGCCGACCGTTGTAGTCGTAGTCGAATTCCAGCTTCGTCGAAGCATTGTAGATGGCTTTCAGGCGGTTTTCGCCATTCCATTCCAGCGTCCAGTCGTTGTAGCCGGTCAACAGATTGCCGTCCTGGTCGTAACTCGGCGTTACGCTGCCGATCGCGGTATACTGGTTGACGTCATTCGCCGTGTAAGCGGTCGCCGTTCCGTTTGCCGTCATCGTCTGGCGGTTGCCGATCGTGTCGAAGGCGTAAGCGTAATTCTGCCCCGTCACCGCCACGCCGGCCGCCGTTCTCTTCTCGCCGCCGGTCACCTGGCCAAGCTCGTCGTAAGTGTAATTCCAGTTCCGGCTGTCCGGCAAGGTCAGCCTGGTGCGTTGATCCTGGTCGTTGTAGACGTAACTGTAACCGCCAATCGTGGTCAGACGGTTGAAGTGGTCGTAATTCCGCGATGCCGTGAACACCAATGCCGTGCCGGCCTGGAATACCGTCGAGGCCAAGCGGTTCGCGCCGCTCACCCGGCTGTACGCCGCCGTCTGCCCGGACGCCGACACCTGCGACAGACGGCTCATGCCGTCATAAGCGTAAGTTACTTGGATATATTCAGACATACTTTCAAATTCAGAAGAATGAAGTTTATTACCTATCTTTACCGGAAGCGGAGTGAATAGGATTCTGGTTAGTTGCTGAAAGTATTTGGTAAAAATATTCCAGTCTCGTTGTATCTATCATATCAATTGCCTCCAATGCTTCTCCAATTCTGCCACACCAAAATGTTTTCGTGACATGATCAAAACCAACCAGATGCCACTGTATTTTCGATTCAACAACCAAGCCAGTCGGGAAATAATAGAGATCAAAATTACTTCTTATATATTCATTTTCTGGTTGATTGAGATAGTTAACAATAAATTCTGACGGAGGAAGAATTGCGTGTTCATTGAAATAAAATTGAACATTCCAACTGAGCATAAGGAAATAGGTATATGCATAATTAATTTGCATTCTTGATCTAATAGGGTAAAGCGTAGAATTATCAGAATTTTTGGATTGCTCAGAAAGACGATTTTGAATAAAATTTTCTGTTTTACGACAAATTTCCGGACTATTGAGTTGTCCAATAGAAATAATGAAAATCATTGAAATTGTAATAATAATCCATATCGGAATTTTATTTCGGAATTTCCTCATAAACAAATAAGCAATCAAACCGCCTTCGCAAGCACTCAAACAGGCAATCGCTGGTAAAAAATTAATTTCAAAATAAGTCTGTACTGGCGGCAGTAAGAAAGGAAGTCCACATTCCACAAGCCAAGCAAGCAATGCCGCAGGGAAACTGAATAATAAGCTCATAAAAAAACCAATTGGCTCAAATTCCGAATAAAGCCAAAGCAGCAAACGGCTACTGCAAATGGCAAAAAGTGCTGTTATCGCTAGAAAAGCAACTCCATAACCAAAAGCATGAACAGCCATTAAAGTATGGAATTGACTTTTGATTACCTGATGCCAATTTTTACATTTAAAAATATTCTTATACCACCAAGTAATCACGAAAATTCCACAGGAACTATAAAATAAAAATAAAAGAATTACTGCAATTGGCTGATAGTAAATTCCATGAATTCCAAGTTCAAAGGCAGTCATATCTTTGCCAATAATAGCACCACTAATTCCCAATAACCAATTGCCAGGAATATCTATCAATAAGTGAACCATAAAAGGTTTTTCTATTGATGATTCCAAGTAATATGGGGACGTATGTCCCCATAGAAATATACCTAAAATATTAATTAATGTGATAGCGGTTCCCCAGCCAAAATACTTCATTAATCTTCTGATGATCATTCTTCTCATATCAACTAATTCCTAAAAAGTAACAGCGACAATCACTGTATGATTGATTGGCTTTTAGTATTTGTTTAAAACTAGCCAAAGCCCATACTGTATCATAATGTACTTTTTGGTAACGCTGATTTCCATGAATATAAATGGCATAATCTGCTTTTCCAAAATGTACTTCCGCCGCATAGTCGACATCTGATATATATTTTAATGCTTTGCTATCAGGAATGCCATTTCCTCCAGAACCAACAGCATCGAGAGTTTCATCATCCGGGTAAAACCCAGGAGATCCAAAGTCCTGTTGAGGGCTATACGCATTGTGATGAATATAAATATGCCCTTGATTCAGAGAGCCATATGCGCCATGCGCAACGATATCCTGTAATGGATGCAAGCCAATTCCGAGTTCTTTTGCCGCTTCTTTAGGGGAATTTTTTTTACAGAATTCTACCGCTTGATTAAAATGTGACCTATAAAGTTCTTGACGATAGTCAGTTCCCTGAGATATGAAATGATATTTCTGACCAATTCCAGGCAAAAAGTTGGTATCAGGATTTAAAAGGCTATCTACGTCATTATCTGCTTTACCAATGGCAAGAGCAGCTTGTCGTTCATATTCCAATTCAATTGCCCATTCAATCGTTTTTTGTTTATGTATCGACTCTCCCCAATAGCCTAATTGATCATATTCCAGCATTACTCTGTTATTTAGAAAACAATAGAGAAGCTTACTATTCTGTTCCCCACTCGGATCTCTGCTGATCCACCTGCCGAGGGCTGGACTGTAGTAGCGATAATTGTAATACACCAGGCCGGTTTCTTCATCGAGGAATTCGCTGCTGAAGCGAAACGGATTGCCGGCGGACGCCGTGCCGGAAGCGGTCACGCCGCCGAACGGATCGTAATCGTAATTGGCCACTTCCGTGCCGGCGGTGTTCAACAACCGACGGACGTTTTTGTTGCCGTCAACCACACAGGTATAGACATTACCGCCGGCCTTCTGCCACAGCGGCACATCGAAATCGCCGCTCGTTTCCGGCTGCCAGACATAACTTTTCGCCAATGTCTTTGCTCCGCCGCTCACCGTGAATTCGGCGATCTGCTTGAAGTTGTCGTAAACGAACAGCGACTCCTTGCTCAAGACCCAGTTGCCGCCGCTCTTCGCGTAAACCTTTTTGCTGAAGCGCCGACCGTTGTAGCCGTCCTGGTCGTAACTCGGCGTTACGCTGCCGATCGCCGTGTACTGGTTGACATCATTCGCCGTGTAAGCGGTCGCCGTCATCGTTTGACGGTTGCCAATCATGCGGTTCGCGCCGCTCACCCGGCTGTAAGCCGCCGTCTGTCCGAATGCCAATACCTGCGACAATCGGCTCATGTCGTCATAGACATGAATTTCTTGAATATATTCAGGAATACTATCAAATTCAGAGAAGTAAAATTTATTGACCATCTTTACTGAATGCTAAATTGATAGGATTTTGATTGGTTGATGAAAGTCTTTGATGAAAATATTCTTGATTCATTACATCAATCATTTCGATTTTTTTTGATAGTTTTCCAACTCTGCCACACCAAAAAGTCTTTGTGATATGATCAAACCCAACCAAATGCCATTTTATTTTCGGTTTGATATCCCACCCAGCAGGGAAATAATAGAGATCAAAATTATTTTTTATATATTCATTTTCAGGATGATCAAGATAACTAGTAATAAATTCTGAAGAAGGAAGAGCCATGTACTCATCATAATAAAGTTGAACATTGAAATTAAGCAAATAAAAATAGTTATAAGCGTAAATCATTTGCGTTTTTTTATTTTGGTGCTTAATATAAAGTGCTACTAAAATTATAATAAAAATAACCATAAAAACAATAATTATATGGTAGATTTTTTTCATAAACATGACTTCTCCTAAAACAAAATTACCCTTGATTTTTAAAGAAAAGACGACTATATGCGATCATTCAATTATGGCTTGAATGATCGCATATTCATTATTTATTATTTTTTAATGCAGAATCTACTAACCCTGCCCAACTTCCCCAATAGCCAATACCTCGTGGACCAGAAAGAGCTGAAAGCATACCGTCTGCACCGTAATACGTAATAGATAAACTCTTCCAATCCGCATCATTAGCGTAACAATGATAATTTATTCCTAATCCAAATTTAAAGCGTTTACCAGCACGAATTTCTCCCGGAATAATTATTGCATCTTCATTATTCCAAGTAAATCCTCCATTGAGATTTGTTTTTACTCCACGCCACCAAGCATCACGATATCCATGACCAAACACAGCATAGCCCCAAGTATAATCTGCATGAAATTCTCTCACAATATCTTCTCTTGAAAATCCTACATCTTCTCTCATCATAATGACAAAGAATCCTCTTCGTTCCAAAGCATCAGATAATCTCATGCTCCAATAGGTTAGAACAAGATTGGTTTACAGTCCATTCAGACCCCCAATATATCATAATGACTTAAATCGTCATTACCTAAAAATCCATACAGATTCACACCACCCTGGTCTTCAATGGGATCCCTGCTGATCCATTTGCCGATGGCTGGTTGGCCGTAAATATGATTCCAGTTCTGGCTGTCCGGCAAGGTCAACCTGGTACGTTGATCCCGGTCGTCATAGACATAACCGTAACCGCCAACCGAGGTCAGACGATTGAAGTTGTCATAACTGCGCGACGCTGTGAACACCGTCGACGCCAGGCGGTTCGCGCCGCTCACCCGGCTGTAAACCGCCGTCTGTCCGAACGCCGACACCTGCGACAGACGGCTCATGCCGTCATAGCCGTAAGCTGCCTGGACATATTCGGTTGTTCCGGCCGAAAGCTTCATTTCGGAATTTCTCCCTTGCGCATCATAGCTACGAGTCAGCAGTGTATTGTTACTGATATAAGGGAATTCTTCACTTGCAAGCGTGTGGTCCAAATTATATTGGAAATTCCACCGGCAGTAACATTACTTTTCATTGATTAATTCGTATATTTTTTCTTTTCTTGTATGATCCAGTTGCGGATCACCAGTTTTTCGATACATAACCGTTGTTCCTCGAAAAGATTCAATCATCAGGAAGATTGGAAAATTAATTTCTTCCCGTAATTTATCAATTTGAGCAAAAGTAGTATCGGGAACAAGATTGACTGAGATAATTTCCGTCTTTGCAATACCGATAACAACGTAGTTTGAAATAATCCCCAGTATCATAATGGCACAAATCAAATAAGCAAAAAGCAATTTCTTGTAAAATAACCAGTAAATATAGATACCACAGATTGGAAGCAGCAAAAATGCCATATAAACAGCATACTCCATATAGTAAAAAAAATTCATTTCTAAACTATTAAAGATAGAAACATATTTTTGAAAACCAAAACTATCATAAAGCAGCATATAAAATATCATCAACATCGTGGCAATAACTATTTTCGTTAAAACCTCAAATATTGACAGTATAATTTCAATTGATGATGATATAAATTTCATAGTATTTTTTTCTTTCTGCTAAAAACAAAATCAGTAGCTATGATCCTTTTTGAGTTTTACCGCTAGTTTCAATTCAGACAACAGCTTAACTGATTTTGCTTTTGATAATCTGGTACTAAATTCCAAATCCCATTATCATAACGGCATCGAATGCAAAATGATAACAATTATAGGCATACATATTATATTTTAAATCTCCCATTCTGGCATCGACTAGCTGCTCTCTAGCCCACGTAGCAAGAGCTTTATCGTCTATACAGCAAGTCTCAAGATATAGTATATCAACTCCAATAGCTTCTCCTTCCGTAATTGTTACAAGACCCCTAACCCAAAAGCCTTTCGCGATAATTTCCAATTCTGAAACAGTACCTAGCAATGGAATTGGAATACCTATATTGCCGTGATCTGGTCCAAATTCAATACTTTCTACACCAATTTTTTGAGTACAATCATCAGACCAGACATCGACACTAACTGATACATGAAATGCTTCATTAATCCATCTATCCAATCCTAGAAAATCAATATCATTAATTGTATTGTTACACAAAAATAGATAATCAGGAAAAAAACTCTTTCTCTTCAAAAGTAAATTAATACTTTCGTTATATACATATTCCTGCCTTATAAAGACTAATTCGTTTATAAAGTCCCTGCTGATCCATCTGCCGAGGGTTGGGCTGTAGTAGCGATAGTTGTAGTATACCAGGCCGGTTTCCTCATCAAGGAATTCGCTGCTGAAACGAAACGCGTTGCCGGCGGATGCCGTGCCGGAAGCGGTCACGCTGCCGAACGGATCGTAATCGTAATTGGCCACTTCCGTGCCGGCGGTGTTCAACAACCGACGGACGTTCTTGTTGCCGTCAACCACACAGGTATAGACATTACCGTCGACCTTCTGCCACAGCGGCACATCGAAATCGCCACTCGTTTCCGGCTGCCAGACATAGCTTTTCGCCAATGTTTTTGCTCCGCCGCTTACCGTGAATTCGGCGATCTGCTTGAAGTTGTCGTAAACGAACAGCGACTCCTTGCTCAAGACCCAGTTGCCGCCGCTCTTCGCGTAAACCTTTTTGCTGAAGCGCCGACCGTTGTAGTCGTAGTCGAATTCCAGCTTCGTCGAAGCATTGTAGATGGCTTTCAGGCAGTTTTCGCCATTCCATTCCAGCATCCAGTCGTTGTAGCCGGTCAACAGATTGCCGTCCTGGTCGTAACTCGGCGTTACGCTGCCGATCGCCGTGTACTGGTTGACATCATTCGCCGTGTAAGCGGTCGCCGTTCCGTTTGCCGTCATCGTTTGACGGTTGCCGATCGTGTCGAAAGCGTAAGCGTAATTCTGACCGCTGACCGCCGTGCCGGCCGCCGTTTTCTTCACTCCGCCGGTCACCTGACCGAGTTGGTCGTAAGTGTAATTCCAGTTCTGGCTGTCCGGCAAGGTCAACCTGGCACGTTGGTCCCGGTCGTCATAGACATAACCGTAACCGCCAACCGAGGTCAGACGGTTGAAGTTGTCATAACTGCGCAACGCTGTGAACACCGTTGCCGAGCCGGCCTGGAACACCGTCGACGCCAGGCGGTTCGCGCCGCTCACCCGGCTGTAAACCGCCGTCTGTCCGAACGCCGACACCTGCGACAATCGGCTCATGTCGTCATAGGCATAAGTCGCCTGGATATATCCGGTAGTTCCGGCCGACAGTTTCATTTCGGAATTCCTTCCCTGCGCGTCATAGTTGCGAGTCAGCAGCGTATTGTTACTGATATAAGGGATTTCTTCACTTGCAAGCGTGTGATCCAAATTATATTGGAAATTCCTCGTCCCGGCCGCATCGGTGATCGTACTCCGGCGACCCTGCCGGTCATAACTGTAGCTGACGCCGGCGGTGCCGTCCGAATAGCTCACCGAGCCGAGTTCGCCGGCTTCGTTATAAGTATAACTCGTTTCGACACCGCGCGCCCAGGTCCGTTTGCTCAACCGGCCCTGGCTATTGTACTGGTAAGAGACCGCGCTGCCGTCGGCATAAGTCTTCGAAATCAGTTGGCCGCTGGCCGCATGGTAATGCCAGGTGGTCACCTCCGGCTGTGCCGGGTGGTTGCGGTAGGTCGTCAACGTCTTGATCCGGCCCTGCCGGTCATAGCTATAGCTCTGCGGATAGGTTTCCGCACCGCTGACCGCTTTCAGCTCGCCGGTGGCAAAATAGTCGTATTCGACCGTCCGGCCGCCCGGCCTGGTTTCCGAGCTGACCCGGCCCTGCGCATCGTAACTTTTCGTCGTCATCCGGCTGGAGGTTCCGGCCGTCTCCGTTTCGGTCAACACCCGGCCGGCGGCATCATAAGTGTAACTCAGCACCCGGCTGACGCCGTTTTCCGTATGAGTGGCCGAAGCGATCCGGTTGAAATTATCGTATCCGTAGGTGGTCAGGCCGAGTACGCTATGATTGACGCTCAGGATCCGGCCGTTCAATTTCACTTCGGTCGACGTCGAACCGTCCGGATTTGTCGTCACCGTTGTCACCCGGCCGCTGCCGTTGCGGGTCATTGCCGTCTGCGTCGTCCGGCCGTAAACGGTGTTCCACTGCCGCAGGCCGTCGACCGACTGCTCGCGAATGCTCACCGTTTGCACAGCATTGCTGTTCGCCGTCGGATAGACTTTCACCGTCTGCCGCCGTACTGTGTCCCCGTTTTTGGTCGCCACCTCGTTGACGATTTCGGTAATCCGGTCGCTACCGGACAATGACAGTCCCCCGTCGCCGTCCAGATCGATCCCCTGCCGGAAAACCTCGCCTTTGGCATTGTAGACCGTTAAGGTCACTACACCGTCGGCGCCGGTCTGTTTGACCGGACGGTTCCAGGCGTCGAATTCGACCAATTCCTCCCGACCGTCGGCATGGAGCGTTTTGTAAACCTGACCGTTGAAATTCCGATACTGCTTCATCCATTCGCCCGCCGCATCGTTCTCTCCCAGGCGGATCTCCTTGGTGAAGAGTTCGTCGTTTTCCACTCCGTATTCATAACGGACCGGATGGACCGCCGTACCGCTTACCGAGGCCGGACTGCCGTCCCGGTTGTAGGTTTCGATCCGGGTGCCGCCGGTTGCGTCGGTCGTCGTCACCGTCCGATTGCCGTTCACCCGGCTTTCGGCATAGCCGGTCACTGCGCCGTCCGGCTGGGTTACCGACACCAGCTCTCCGGCCGCGTTGTAACTGTTGGCCGTCACCAGTTCAACGCCGACCGCTTTCCGCACCGTCGTCGTCAGCACCCGGCCGTCGGCGTTGTAGGTATAGAAAGTAATCAGGCCGTCCCGGCTCTCCCAGTCGCGCCGCTTATCCGGCGTATAACCGTAGTTCGTCACCACCCCGTCGCGGTCGGTTAGCGACACCGGGCCGCAACAGCCGTATTCGGTCACCTCGAAGCTGCCGTCCAAATAATCGACTCTGGAAACCCGGCCGAGATGGTCGAGCGTATAAGTTTCATCCGACAGAGCCAGACCGGAAACGATATCGAAGCGCTGCCGGCGGATGACATCGTCGTTGCCGTCGAAAGTCGTCACCGTGCGAATGCCATCGGTCACCGCCGTTTTCGCCGCGTTGGCGATACCCTGCACGACGGTTTCCCGGCGGCCGCCGCCGGCCACCGCTTCATAAGTCGTCAGCTCCAACTGGCCGTCCGGAAATTCGGTTTTCCAGTGCCGCCCGGCAAAATCGCCGGAAACAGACGAAAAGCGTTTGGTCACCAGGTTGCCGGCCGCATTCCAAGCCGCCCCGGCGGCGCGGCAGACGATGTCATGCGCCTCGTTGGTAAAATAGAGCGCATAGCTCCGGCCGACTTCAACACCGCAGATTTTTCGTACGATCCGCCGTGGACGGTTGTCCCCGGCATAGGTTTCTTCGTCGCTGTCCAGCAGCGCATAATCGTATTCGACCACCTGGCAGTGCGCCGGATCCGGAACCAACACGGCGCCGGACTCGTCGACCGGCAATGCGTAATTGCCGAACGGCGAAATGACCTTCGCCTGCCGTCCCTGGCCGTCATATTGGAAATACTGCCAGGAACCGTCGGCTTCCTGCCGGTAACGCAACTGGTGATAAGCTGCCGGCACCGTACTGTCGGTATAATATTCCTGTTTGACGGATCGTTCCGTCTCACCGCCGGCATCGCGGATTTCCTGAAACAACTCATCGCCCCACGGATAACGGCGGTAAACCCGGCGGGTCGTCTGACTGTCGCTGCCGACCATCCGGGTTTCATCTTCATAATAGTTGCCGGATTCTTCAAACACCCGCGGCAAAATCGTCGTCGTCTGATAAACGGTTTCCGGTGCGGACGGCTGATAAACCGTATGCACCACGGCGCCGGATTCCGGGTCCTTCATCGTACCGTACTTCTCGATCAAAAGGTTGGAACCGTCCCGAACTTCATGGATGCGTCGATTCCGTGTGATTCCGGTGACCGGATCCGTTTCCGTCCGATCGGAACGGTTCACCAGCCCCAGCGGATTACCGTTCGGATCGTAACTGTCCAGCGAAGTGATTTTCAACGGCTGAATGAGCTTGCCCATCGTCGAATATTCCGCCGGCGTATAATTGACGACGGTCCGGCCCAGTGGACAGGAAACGTCGTTGACGAAACCATCGTTGTTGGTCGCCGAAGTGCTCAAACCGGGAAAACTGCTCGAAACCCGCAGGATTTCATCCTTGACTTTCTGCCAGGCTTCCACAAAAGTGCCGGCCGCGTTAAAAACATGATGCACCTCATCGGCAAATTTCACGTCGTATTTCTGCGCTTGATTGCTGTCGTTGGTCACCAGACTCAATGTGTAACTGCCGCCATTGACCGTCTTGGCACAAGCCGGCGTCGAACCGGTCCAGTCATCCCAGTACATCAGCGGCCGGGCGCCCTGCGGCCGCTGCAGCCGGGAAAACTTCCAGTAAACAGTCTGGCCGTCCTTGGTCGCCTGGCCGTTTTGCACATTCGGCGTAAAGACGGTATCCAAGCTCAAATGTGTTCCGGAAAAGCCGGCAAATGTCCAATCGGTATAATAAGCGTAAGCCTTCAATCCCTCGCTGCCATTGGAAATGCCCAGCGGCCACTGCGCCGCCTGGCCGTCGAGGTCGAATTGTTCTTTAATGCTGCGCAAGGTACACGGCAGGCAGCCGGGCTTGGTCAGGTCGTTGTCGGAACTGTCCAGCATTTTGTCGACCGAAGGAATAGAAACCGACTTGGAATGGTATTTCAAAGAAACCATCTGACAAACAGTATAAGTAATCGTAGTAGTCGGCGGTTGCAATTGCGGATAGTTGGTAATTGGTGAGCCATTGAATGACATCGTTGCCCCTTGCCCGATACTCAACCATTTTGAATCTGGCTGCAGCATCTCTTGAACAGTATGAGCATGAAAAAGATATGACTGTAATTTTTCAGTCGATTCATTGATAACTTTGCTATCCCAAATGCCTCCTTGGTAAGCCTGCATTGGGATAGAATAATTACCAAATTGATAGATAATATCGGCTGTATCACTCAGGTTTTCTTCTTTAGGAGTCGGCGGAATTACCGTGGAAACATATAACTCACCACTGTAATTGTGGTAAGTACGATGGTTGGAAATTTCGCGCTTCTGCTGGCTGGCTACCTTTTGGTATTGCATTTTATTCAAATTCTTACAGATATCCTGCAGATGTTCCTCCAGGATCGGCAAATTGTCGATATTGACTCCATCGCTGGTATAAAGATCCACCTTGCCACTGTTGTATTCGGCGGGGACAGCCAGAAAGCCTTTGCCGTCATTGATTTTCATCGGATGCTCATTGAACAAATTGGGATACGGACCATTCAGCAGCGGTTCAATTTCGTCCCAATTGACGAAACTTGAACACATATTGTTCAACGCGGTCCGAAGATTTTTCAAGTCCGTTTGGGAAACGGTATCGCCGTCCTGTTTTGCCGTACGGTCGGTCAGAAAACCACGGGCTTGAAAGCCTTCCAGCAAACTGTTGTAGGCGGGGACGAATTCGGCGCCGTTAGCCGGCGCGGAACTCGACGAACGCAGGGAAATGTTGTCGGTCATGATTGATGACTTCCTCTGGAGTAAATTGTTGATCGCCGATTCCGTATGAACCGGCTTCATCCCTCAACGAGAAAGTCAACCAATCACATTGTTTATTTTTTACAATAAATATTTTATGGCAGCCAAAACCTACTGCACCAGCGCCAGAATCGGCCGCAGCGACGCCACCGACGCCCGGGTCATCAGCCGAACCGGCAGTTTGAGCCGGCGTTTTTCCGGCGGAATCCCGTTTTGCCAGCCGTCGTGCAGCATTTCCACCGCCCGGCGGCCGCATTCGTAAAACGGCAATTGAAAAGAGGTCAGCGACGGTTCCGAAGTCCGGCACTCCGGCTGATCGAAAATACCGATGACCGAAAAATCCCGCGGCACCCGCTCCTCTCCCAGAATTTTGATCACTTCAAAAGCGGTTTCATCGTCGTGACACAGAAAAATGGTCGGCCCCTTCGGCTGGTCGATCGCCCGGCGAATCATATCGGCCAATTTCTTACCGGCGCAGAAATCATTGAAATGCAGCAGCCATTCGTCCCGGATTTCCACCCCGCGGGCACGCAGCGGTTCCACGTATTCCAGCAGGTTTCCCAAATCATAATGGCAGTAAATATGGTGGCGCTCGTACAGTGGCTGCACCAGCGCCAGCCGCCGGTGGGCGGTTTCCTTCAAATACTGCACCAGCTCATTCAGAAACTGCTCCTCGTCATAACCGACCACGCCGACATGTTCCTGACGGCACTCCGCCGCCAGAAACACCTGCGGCAACTCCCGTTCCGCCAGCAACGTTTCGAATCCGACTTCCCGCTCGTAGCTCAATTCACCGAAATGGACGACGCCGCGCACTTCGTTTCGGATCGCCCGCACCGTCCGCATCGCTTCCGGCTGCAACACTTCGCCGCGCGGCAGTGACAGAATGCGCAACGAATAAGCCAATTCCGTCGCCCGGTCGACAATCCCGCTGTAGAAACAGCGCCGCATATACCAGTTGATCGCCCCGTTGAAATATTCCGAAAACGGCCGCGGCAACAAAATTCCCAATGCTTTCGGCACCGCTTCGGTACACGGGGAGGGCACGATCAGGTAACGCCGGCCGCCGGGCGGCCGCTCCAGCAAACCTTCCGCCTGCAGTTTCTGATAGATTTTGTGGACCAGCGTACGGTCCACTTTCAATTCTTCCGCCAGCCGCCGTTCCGGCAGAAGCGGCCGCCCGGCCCCGGCCGGCCCCAGCCGCTTCAATTGGGTAGACAATTGCCGGAACAATTGCTCCGGCCTGGGCTCGCGGCTCCCGGAATCCAGTGAAATGGCCGGATGAAAAAAACGCTCCGCGTCAAAATTCTCTTTGTCGGTCATAACTCACTCCAACTTTCCTCCGAGCTTCCGGGCCGGTAAATTCATACATCCTGAAATGTAACCGGCTTCCGGCTTTTGTCAAATCTGCCTGGCGCTCCGGAACCCTTTTTTCTATTCACCGACTGGAAACGGCGCGCCGTCCAGGCTCAATAGTTTTACCTCCAAAGGATTGAGTTTCAACTGCAATCTGCCGTTTTCGTCCGTCGCGAATACATTGCCGTCCCGGTCAATTGCTTTGCCCGTTGCGGGAATCGTTAAAGCGGCTTCATTTTCGCGGTCCGAAGTGTTTACCAGCAGTAAAAAACGGCCTTCATCACCCTCAAAGGTCCGAATCGACAATTCTCCGGTCGCCGAAACGGCCGGTTCCCGGGCATCATCCAATAAAAAGATCGGCAGATCCCGTTCCAACTCCCGTCCGATGGCGACAAACTCCCGCCAGCGGGCTTCCGGTTCCGGATCATATCCCAGAATATCGAACCAACTGTAGAACAACAACCCTTTGGCCCCTTCGGCAATTGAACTGTAAGCCAGCGCCCGCTGGCGTTCATTCGCCCGCTCGCCGAGCAAAATTTTCAAACAGCCCCAATACTGAGCGCCGGCGGGCAGTAAAGCAATGCTGTCCCTGGCCCATTCCGCCATCGTCGTAATGCTGTCGAACGCACCCCACGGATATTGTTCCGTTCCCCAGATATCATAGCTTTGCGCCAGTTCATCGGCGCAGTCGAACAGATAATGTACCTGCAATACCGGTTTGCCGGGATCGATCCGGTGGCACAGTTCGCGCATCCGGTACATGTCGCAGAAAAAATCCGAACTCAATTCATCATTGATATAGTAGGCCAGCACATTCGGGTCCGTCTTGACCATTTCGAGCACCTGTTCAGCGATCTGCAAAGAGGACAGCTCTCCGTAGGCATGTTGTTTCAAGCGGAAAAAGTTGGACGGATGCCGTTCGTAAAGATCCTTCAACGCCAGGACCACCGGAATATTCCGGTTGGCGCATTCGGCCAGGAAGCGGCGGGTGTCCTCCAAACCGCCGGTCGGAGTGCCGTAATCAAGCAAACCGAACGGGGTGCCGGTCAAATCATCGAGAATCTTTTCCGCCAACGGCCAGTTGCGATGATCGAACTCCCCTTCCCAGGCCACCGGTTCGCCGCAGGTGTGGACGTAGACGATCAACGGGAAATAACGTTCCCCGAGCCGGTAGAAGAAACCGTCCGGCGCCAGATACATCGCCTGCCGCACCGCTTCTTCCGATCGGACATTGATCACCTGCTCCACCGGATATTGCCCGTCGAGCGTCGCCGTCAGCCGATACTGGCCGGGCGGCACCTGATCGGCCAGAACCAGATTTTTCCGTTCCCCGGCCATCAGCGGTTCGACAGTCTCCGCCGCCACCCGGCCGGATTCATCCGTCAGAGAAACAACCGCCTTTCCGGCGGCATTCGCCCGGAGCTGAATCGACAGCGGCAGATCTCGAACCGCCACGATACCGCTGTGCGGAACCGGCCGGCACTCGATCGGCGCCTTCTTCCAGACGCTTACCGACCAATCCTGTCCCAGCGGCCGGCCATCGCCGGTCAGAACGGTGTAAAGAATGTTGTACTTGCCGGGCGGCAGCGCCGTCGTGTCGAACTCGGCCGTCACCCGGTCCGCCGACAGTTCCGCCTCCTGAAGCACATGCTGCCACGGCGGCGAAGTCAGTTTGACGCTGACCGTCCACTGTTTCAGTTCGTCCGGTGCCGGAGCTTCCGGCAATGTCACCCGCCACGGCGGGGAGTTGTCGGATCCCACCGCGTCGCGCGGCTCGACCGCCAATTGCAGCGGCTCTTTTTCCATCGGCGTCACCACAATGTCATCGACCCAGACAGTTCCGGCCGATTCCGCATCGAAAAACAGCCGCAATCCCATACCGGAAGTATCCGCCGGCATCGCTCCGGTCAAATAACGCAACAGACGCCAATCGCCATCGTCGCCAAACCCCTGTACCGAGTCATCCCAATGGACCTGGAAGGAAAAATTCCGGCCGCTCGGCCGCCAGTCCGCCGTTTTCACCCGCATGGAAACCCAATAACGCTTTCCAGCTTCCAACGCAAGGGGAACGAATGCCTCCAGCGGCGCTTCGCCGCTCAGGCACAGACTGTTTTTTCCGGCAAAGGCCTGTTCCCGGGAAATGGCCGACGACGGCGGCAGCAGCCAGTCGCCAACGCCATTTTCAAATCCTTCGCGCCAGCCCGATTCGCCGGCCGCCCCCGTCAACAGCATTCCCAGCAGCAGGCTGATTGTCGCAGACTTTATCATTCCGTAGATTCTCCGATCAATAGAAATTGCAGAACACGCCCTGACGGTTGCGGCAGGGATTCCAATATTGGTCCGCCTGCATGATTTCATCGGTGACCAACTTGTCGGCGTGCCCGTCGGCAAAGACGAAATTGGCATGCACGCCGTGGCGGGTATGCGGCATATACCACTCCCCATGATCGCCATACGGCCAGACACTGCCCCAGGCGATGACGTGGCTGTTGTCCGTCATTCCGGGCGCTTCGGATTGATTGATGCCGTCACCGATCAGAATCAAACTGCTCTCGCTGCCAAACGAACCGATCTGACTGCGCTTGCATCCCAGCCACTCCAGATTGTTCGGAAAACCGTGGTTGTAGCCGAATGAGCGCCAGTTGAGCCCGTAGCTGGGTGTCTGACCGCCGGAAATGAAATCATTCCAGTTGTCATCGTCTTTTTGAACATGTTTCGCCGCCGCCGGACACTGCATCGCCTCCACCGCCGTCAAATACTGATTGTCCATGAACGTCACCGGCCACGGAGAACGCCAGTTGTCTTTTTCATTCGCAGCCGGAAACCAGTCGTCCGAATCATCCGAATACATGAATACGGCCAGTCCGATCTGTTTGAGATTGCCGGTGCATTTGATGGCGACCGCCCTGGCCTTCGCTTTGCCCAGGGCCGGCAACAGCATACTGGCAAGAATCGCAATAATAGCGATCACAACCAAAAGTTCAATCAGTGTAAAATTTCGTTTCATCGCCTCTTCCTTTCCTGTTGTTCATCTCATCAAATTCGGAGATATTGCATATTCGCTTCACCATGGCAAACATTTCCAGACGCTTCAATCATTGTAAACCATATTATAAGTATAGCAAATTTTTTTTAACAAGTCAACCATATCCACGCATTTTTTTGTATTTTTTCTTGTTTCTTTAAAAAATCATCTTCAACAACGCCATTTTGATTATATATAATTCATTAATTTTAAACAAATAAAACAACAAATATCTCAAATATCAACCAAAATGAAAATTATGGTTTAATCCATCTTTTTGGATTATTCTTTTTCATCCGGACATTTCCGGAATCAGAGATCCCGCCGAGCGAGAGAACCGCTTCGATTCATCAAGAAAATATTATTTTTTCTCATTTTCCAATCATTGCCGACTGTACAACAGCCGGAAACTTGCTATATTACATTTCCGATTATGAACGAAAACAACGATTGAATATTTATGGCCAGAACTGCTGCCAAAACGACGGCTCCCGCCGTCAAACGGGAAAATAAACGCTATCTGCGCGGCATCATTCTGATCGCCGTGGTTTTCTGCTGCTTCGGATTGCTGGCGCTCGGTTGCTGGCAGTTCAAAAAACTGCTGTTCGAGCATAACGATCATTTCCTGCTGCGGCGGGTCGTCATCGACAGCCCGGGCTGGTGGGGCAAGACAGAGGACAGCCGCAACCGGCTGCTCAGCAAACTGCAACTCAACGTCAAAGAAGACAATCTCTTCTCTTATCAACTGCCTAAATTGCGCCAGTTGCTCTGTTCCATCCCGAGCATCGAAAGTGCCCAGGTGGAGCGCATCCTGCCGGACACGCTGAAGCTGACGATTTCCGAGCGAATCCCCCGCGCCTTTCTCGGCAATTCCCAGTCCAATTTGGTGCTGGATTTCAGCGGCATGGTGATGTCCAAAGACGAGTGTGTCGAAATCAATCCCCGCATGCCGGTGATTTTCGGCCATCCCACCGAAGGAGTTACCCCCGGCACCCGGCTGCCGCAACTGCAGCCGGTGCTGGAAGTGATCAGTGAAGCGCTGATGAATTTCGGTGATTTCCGAATCGTCGCCATCCGGATCTCCCAGACCGATGCCATTCAACTCAAACTGTTTTACAAGGACAGCCGGCTCTACAATGTGCTGATGCCGCCGGGCAACGCCAACTACTATTTGAACATGCTGCAGAGCGCCATCGAAGAAGCCTTGCGCACCAACAATCGGAAACCGAACGCCAATCTGACCTACGACGGCGGCGTCGTTTTCACCGACGATCCCATCGGCATCTGAAGCATTTCAAAAAACGACGCCCCGGCGTGCTCTCCGCAATTCCGGGGCGTCAGCCGTCGGCAAAGGCCGGTAATTCCCGCGTCAGGCCGGCGTGACTACGGTCAGCTCCATGTTTTTGACCAGCTCCTTCACCGCTTCGCCATAGCGGATCATATGCGGCGTAGCGAGATGAGCGGCAAGATGCTCCCGGGACTCCCAGCATTCCAGGATGGTGACGCAGCCGGCATTGTAATTGACTTGCGGCGGCAAACCGGTGGCGACGTCAAGGCACGGCGTGTAACCATGACACCCCTTTTCGGCGATGACATTTGGAATATTGGCCTTGAAGATCGCCAGGAATTCGTCAAGTTTCCCTTCCTTCACTTCGATGCGGGCAATGACATGAATCATTCTTCACTCTCCTGAATTGGAAATTAAAAAAAACAGGTTGAAAATCAACCGGGTTACCACTGGACTGACGGATTTCTGACGGACAATGGACGGATCAAAAATTTCAGTTCTTTTCAACAGAAAGAACGCTCCGGCTTCTTTGCCGCTTCCGCCGCGGCAGCCAGACACATGACTGCCGTGATCCGGCTGAGCTCTTCCGGTTCGATGACGAATTGCGGCATCGTATAAATCACCGAACCGAACGGCCGCAGCCAAACCCCGTGGTCGACGCTGAACTGCTGGAGCGCCGGCGCATCCACCGGAGAACGCATTTCGATGACGCCGACCGCGCCAAGCACCCGGACTTCCTTTACCGCCGGCGATTGCACCGCGGCCGCCAATTCCGTTTTCAACTGCCGTTCGATTGCTTTCACCCGGCTCTGCCAGTCATATTCGCCGAAAAGTTTCAAAGAGGCCAACGCCGCGGCGGAAGCCAGCGCATTGGCCATGAATGTCGGTCCGTGCATCAGCGCCCCGACCGGCCCGGCCGCGATGCCGGCGGCCACCCGGTCGCTGCACAGCGTCGCCGCCAAAGTCAGAAACCCGCCGGTCAAGCCTTTGCCGACGCACATGATGTCCGGCGCAATCCCGGCATACTGGGCAGCGAACAGCCGGCCGGTCCGGCCGAAACCGGTCGCAATCTCATCCAGAATCAACAGGATGTCGTAACGGTCGCACAGTTCACGGAGTCTGACCAGATATTGCGGCGAATAAATCCGCATGCCGCCGGCCCCCTGCAGCACCGGCTCCAGAATGACGGCGGCAATTTCGTGCTGGTGCCGCTCCAGCAGGGCCGCAAGTTCGGCAATGTCCTTTTCCCGGCATGGCGCCTCGAAAGGGCAGGCCGGCGCCGGAGCGAAAAAATGTTCAGCTAGCACGCCGCCGAAAAAAGCGTGCATCCCTTCGGTCGGATCGCACAACGCCATCGTGCCGAGCGTATCGCCGTGATATCCGCCCCGCACCGTCAACAATCGCCGCCGCTCGGCCCGGCCGCTGCCGAGCTGATACTGCATCGCCATCTTGATCGCCACTTCGACGCTGATCGAGCCGGAATCGGCAAAAAACAGTTTCGTCAGCCCTTCCGGCGCCAGCTCCAGCAGCCGGGCCGCCAGCTCCACCGCCGGCTGATGGGTCAGCCCGCCGAACATCACATGCGGCAATTGGTCGAGTTGCCGGTGAAGCGCCTGGTTGATGGCCGGATGGTTGTAACCGTGGCAGGCCGACCACCAGGAGCTGACTCCGTCGATCAAAGTCCGGCCGTCCGCCAAGGTCAGACGCGTCCCGAAGGCGGAGGCCACCGGAAAGGTGACTGGAGGATGCCGCATCGAGGTATAGGGATGCCATACGTGTTCACGGTCGAATTTTTCCAGCTCTGGCAGATTCATCGCATACTCCGAAATGAAAGACTGTTCCTGAATGCAGGATTGCAAAAAAACGCAATTCATATAAATTATGAAATTACCGCTGAAATTGATAAAAATCAAGCCGGCGGCGAAAATAATCGGGAGGAAGCGATGGGATTGAACGAAGGCGAATTGCAGGAAATGTTCCGCCGCCTGGGCATCCGGGCCGGCGATTTGGTGACGGCGCACAGTTCGTTCAAAAGGATCGGGCCGGTCGACGGCGGACCGGGTACAGTACTGAAAGCGTTGTTGCAGACCGTCGGTCCGACCGGAACCGTCATTTTGCCGTCATTTACTTTCAGTTTGGCGGCAATCAACGACCCGTTATGGATTTACGAAGAGACACCGTCCTGCGTCGGCATTCTCAGCGAACTCTTCCGGCAGCAATATGGCGAATATCGCAGCATTCATTTCACCCATTCTTTTTCGGCCCGGGGGCCACTCAGCCGGGAATTGACGGCACACCCGCTGGAAATGACGCCTTGCGGCTGGGAGTCGCCGCTCGGAAAATTCCTGCGCCGCAACGGCAAAATCCTGCTGATCGGCGTTTCGCTCAACACCTGTACGGCAATCCATGTCATCGAAGAACATTGCCGGGTGCCTTACGTCGAATTCGTGCCGCGTCCCGATGCCCGTTATCAGAAAGAGGGCGTCATTCGCCCGTTGCCTTCATTCGGCGTCAAACCGTTCACCTATGATTTCGAACGATTGCGGCAGCCGTTGATCAATGGCAGGGCTTTGAATTCAGGAAAACTCGGAACGGCGGAAACGCTGCTGATCGATGGCGGCGGACTGCTGGAAATCGGCGACCGGCTGCTCCGGCGGAATCCGGTTCTGCTTCATGCCGAACCGTCCGATTGAAAAGATTCCGATCTTCGTCGAGCTTGACCGGCCTTTTGGTCAAATCAGCATAAATTTTACTTCAAAATTTCTGAAACAGGGTTGTAATCCATTCTTCAACCCAAAAATTCTTCCCTGATGGTTGTTTCTGCTCATTTTATGATTTTTTATGCGTAGTCAAAAGCGCAAAAATCGATTATACTATAATTATCGGGATCAAATACGGCTTGACGAAACCAGGACAGGAGCACGAAAAACAAACCGCATGGCATCCGCAAGTGAAACCATCGCCGTGTTCACGGCAGTTTGGAAATTGTTGCAAGTAAAAGAAATTTTATCAACCCGGAGGACAAAAAATGACAAAAAAGAATTTCACATTGATCGAACTGCTGGTCGTGATCGCCATCATCGCCATTCTTGCCAGCATGCTGCTGCCGGCGCTGGGCAAAGCCAAAGCCAAGGCGATCGCCATCAAATGCGTCGGCAACCTCAAGCAGGTGACGCTGGGGGCGCATATGTACGGCGGTGACAACGACGACCGTTTCCCGGCCAACAGTTACTGGGACAACACGACCGGCGGCGCGTTATATTACCCGTATTATCTGAGCAGTTACGTCGGCGGCAACAGCGATGACCTGTTTCTGCAGGGAATGCAGGCTACTACCGCGGAAGTATTCTGGTGTCCGGTCACTTACGACTGGATGGATAGCACCGCAAGGAAATACAACTGGGGCGTGCCGGTCGACGGCAAAAAGATGTGTTCCGGTCCGGGCTACGGCGTCAACTGGGCACTGGACAGTTATTTCAGTAGCCTCTGGTTCGATAATGCTTATCCGGGCAAATTTTCAGCGGTCAGGAATCCTTCCGGCCAACTTTACTTCATCGAAACCCATAACAACGACATTGCCGACACCGATCCGGACTACAGCACCAGCCTGAAGCATGTCGCCACCACCGGCTCCGCCGCCTATGACGCCCACGGTCAGCGGGCAACCGGTTCACACGTTGACGGCAGCGTCCAATCATTCAATCAGGGCGCTTCGGACGCTTCCAACGGGGGACTGCTGATCCCGTGGGATGCCGACTGTGACGGCATTTGAATTTCAGGACCAACGTTTTTCCCCAATCTTCCGACCTTTCAAACAACGATCAGGTTTATCAATCATGACAAACATTGCCTGCCGAATCGCCGCCCTGCTGATGCTGGGCGGCATCACCGCCAAAGCTGCCGACAACTTCTTGAGCATTCCGACTTTACCGCAACCACCGACAATCGACGGGACACTTTCTCCCGGCGAATGGGAGGTATCCGGCCAACTGAACGCGTTCCGGCCGGCCGACCGTTCCACCCGGCCGGCCGGCGCGGTACGCCAGCGGGCCTGGCTGACCGCCGATGCCGAACGGTTCTATCTCGCGTTTCAAACCTCCGGCCAGAATCCGACCAAAATATCGACTTCGCTGACCGAACGCGACGCCGCAATTTATTCCGAAGAATCAATGGAACTGCACCTCGCCTTCGATGGAACGGCGGAACACAAAATCCAACTGGTCGTCAATCCGGCCGGAATCATTTTCGACAAGCGCGGCAACGATGTCGCCTGGAACGGCGACTGGCAAGTTCGCACCTCCCTCAACGAGCAAGGCTGGAATCTGGAATTGAGCATTCCGTGGTCTTCGCTCGGCCTGGAATCGCCGCCGGCGGATACCGCCAGGATGCTGGTGGTCCACAATGCGACGACCGACAGCGGAATCAGCAGCTACACCTGGAGTCAGCCTTTGACCAATTTCCACAATATCACCGCTTATCCGTCCGTTGCCTTTAATGCCGGAGGCCTGACCGGCAGCCTGGAGCCGGTCACTTTTGCCGATGAAATGCCGCAGTTGACCTGGCAGCTCCGCAATACGGACGACCGTCCTCACGCCGCGCGGGCCACATTGGATTTCGTCCGCAGCGGCATCATCCGCGACGATTATCCGCCGATCACCCGGGAGGTGACGGTCGAACCGCACGGCACCGCCCAACTGGAACTGTCCCCGCAATTGAAGCTCAGCGAACCGGTCGAAGCCAGACTCTCGCTGACCGACCTGACCGGCAACCGGGAAGTTTTCTATTACCAAGCGCCGCTGGAATATCTGCCGGACTACCCGATTTCGCTGGTTGCGAAAAACTATCTGCCGGCCGGCCGCTGCCGGCTGATCGCCTCCAGCCGGCTGCCCGACGAGACCGTCGTCGCCTACCGGTTGCTGACCCCTTCCGGCCAAACGGCGGCCGAAGGCGATTTCACCGTCCGCAACCACAATGGGGAAACCGAATTCGCCGTCACCGTGACCGAAGGGGGCGACTACCGGCTGCAGGCGGAAGCGGTGCTGCCGGACGGTTCCCCGGCGACGTTCTCCCAGGAGCTGCCGGTGCTGAAAAACCCGGAATGGCTCGGCAACCAGTGCGGACTGGCCCATCAGGTCATGCCGCCCTATACGCCGGTGACGTTCACCGGCGAGGCGCTGCACTGCCTGGCCGGCAGTTACCAGTTTGGGAACACCAATCTGCCGACCCAGATCAGCAGCGAAGGCGTCCCGCTGCTGGCCGCTCCGATTCAACTGCTGGCCGACCGGAACGGCGCCACAATCGACCTGTCCGCCGGCAGACTTCAGCCCGGCGAGGCCGCCGAGGACCGGATCGAACTGGCCGGCTCCAACGCGATAGACGGCCTGGCCTACCGGGCGGAACTGTCGATGGAGGAGGACGGTTTTCTCTGGTATGAATTGACCCTCCTGCCGGACCGGCCGCAGACCCTGGACCGCCTGGCGCTGCAGATTCCGTTCCGCCCGGAAATTGCCGAATACATCTATCCGATCGATTTCACCTGGAACAATTACGCCCGGACGCTGGACGGCGACTGGCATTCCGCCTTCAGACCGGTCGTCACGGTTTACAACGACGACCGCGGCCTGGCCTGGTATGCCGAATCGATGGAAAATTGGAATTGCGCCGCCGCCGAACCGCTGCAATTGCGCCCGACTGCAGAGGGCAGCGTATTCAGCGTCGCCCTGATCGATCAGCCGACCGTCATCGACCGGCCGCTGAAGATCGGTTTCGGCCTGCAGATCACCCCGCCGAAGCCATATGACGCGCGGGAACGCCGCCGCCGGCTGACCCATTGGGCCGGTTACGACGAAAACCTTCGCGACCACCTCGGCACCGGCGCCCTGGTCTACACCCCCGCCGAAAAGTTCAATCCGGAAGCCGGAACGCTGGTCATGACGCTGCGGCCGGAATTCCCCGGCGGCAATACGGAAATCTTCTCCGTTTCCGACTCCCACGGCAGCCTGTTCCGGCTGTTCCGGCAGGGCGGCACCGGCAGTTGGGTCGGCGAACAGACCACGCCAGACGGGGACAAATTGCTGTTCGATACGGCGGACCTCGGCCTGCCGGCCGATCGAATCAACCGACAGTGGACGCAGCTGGCGCTCTGCTGGGATGCCGGGACGGTCCGGCTTTACGAGAACGGCCGGGAAATCGGCCAGGCCGCGGCCAGCGGCCTGTTCGGCCGCCCGGCGGAAAATACCGAAATCCGGCTCTGCTTCGGCACGACCAAAGTACAGGCCGACAGCAGCTTTCAATTGCGCGACCTGGCGCTGTTCAACCGGACGACTGAACCGGCGGCATGGCAGGAGCTCTCGCCGGACACCGCCGGCGTCGTCCTCTGCGAAAATGCCGGCGCGGCATTTCAGCAATACCGGACGCCCGGCGGCGGCGAACGGTTCGGCGTGCTCTCCGAAGTCGAAATCGACGGCGTCAAGTGCTGGCAACTGTTCAACACCTTCACCGATTACCGGCTCGGCAGCGGCGCGCGCTACGCTAATATGCATCAGGACTGGGGTAAAAACTACGGCGATCCCTACCCGGCCGATGAACGGCGCATCAAAGCGTTGCATGAACTGGTCGACCACTTCCACCGCCGCGGCGGCCAGCTCGGGCTCTATTACGGCGGTGGAGTCGGCGACAACGCGCCGATGAGCCGTTACTTCCACGAACTGTGGGTGTCGGAACCGGACAGCCGCTGGGGGCCGGATTCCAACTGGAACAGCGGTTGGATCAATTACCTCGATCCCGCCTTTTCCGCCAGTTGCGTCGGCGCGGATTGCTGGACGGATTTCATCGCCTTTCATGCCCACAAAATGATCCGGGAATTTGGCACCGACGGCGATTATTATGAAGGCGCGATGTTCTCCGGCGATTGCCGCAACACCGCCCACGGCTGCGGCTGGATCGACCGAGACGGCAATTTACGCGACAGCTTCCCGCTGCGCAAACTCCATCGGCACGGCAAACGTCTCTATCAGATTCTGATGTCGCGTCAAGCGGACGGCTTGATCTTCAACCACTATTCCGGCAACCTGATGCCGCTGGCCGGCGCCTGGAGCCATCGGCTGCTGCTCGGCGAGGAGTACATGATTCACCAACCGGGCTTCCAGGTCGACCTGCCGGATTTCCGCGCCAAATTCTACGGACGGCAATTCGGTGCGCCGGTGGAATTCCTGGTCTATTTGAACAACCCGTTCCAATTCCGGGAAGGACTGGCATACACGCTGCTGCACGACATCAATTACAGTGCCTATACGCTTCCCGCCCTGGAGGGACTGGTGCCGGTCTGGCGGATTTTCGACCGGATGAATTGTGAAAACGCCGAATGGCTGCCGTATTGGCACAACCGGCGGCAGGTCCGGCTTTCGCCGCAGGATCCGCGGATCGTCTGCAGTCTGTATTTGAATGCGGGAGAATCGGCGTTGGCCGTCGTCGGCAATTTGACGGACGAACCGCAAAGTGTTTCGGTGGAAATCGATCCGGCGCTGCTGCAATTTCCGGGCAACACCTTCTCCGCCGCCGAAATGGAATGGCGGCGGGACCTGCCGGTGAATGACGGCAAAATCACCATCGACATTCCGGCCCGGGACGTCCGGCTGATCGGCATTACACCAGGAAAAACCCTACCCGTCAAATAGTCGTCATTATGCCGTTAAATTCCTAAATCCGGCTGAAAACACAAGCAACTCCCGGTCGGGGCCGCGACAATCCGGTCATCCGGCCGGGCGTTGCCGCTTAAAAACGGCGAAGCCGGATCGCAATCATCCAATGGCAGTTGACGGGAAGCGGCATAACAGTACAAACACCCGTGCCGGCAAGTATCATACGCGCCGATGTCCAGACTTTCCAGACAGCCGCATTCCCGGCGCTGATTTTTGTCTTTATCCGCCGCCACTTCGGCGCCGCAGAGCCGGGCAATCAGCCGGCGGTCGATGCAACTGCAGGGCTGAACCCCGCCGGCAGCCAGGGGCAATGGCTCGGCGCAGCTTTCCACCGGCAGCCCATATGCTCCGGCAATTGACGCCAGATGTCCGGCCAGTTCGATTTTTACCGAATCCGCCGGATCATAACCTCCGATACCGGCAATCCGGCTCCGGCATTTCGGCACCAGATCCAGAAAACTGATGATGCACTTCCGGGTATGCGGCGCCAATTGACGCGCCAGGCGGGAAAATTGTCCGATATGCCAGGCGCTGTCGATCGGCCCGGCAAACAGGATCGGGTCATAACGCCAGACGACCCGATCCGGCCCGATCCGGTCCGCCAGCGCGGCAAAGCAGCGCAGCAGTTCACGTTTTGCCGGCAAATGCGGTTCGATATGCCGGTCATACGGCGTCAGGGTGAACAAAAAATAATAGGGTCTCCCCCACCGGTCGAGTTCCGGCAAGCGCTCCAGCAGCGGCTGCGGATTCTTGGTCCAGAACACCAGACAGTCGACCGCTTCCGGCGTCAACGTCACTTTGCGCACCAATTGCGGATTGCGCGGGTGGCGGACCAGATAGTAACCATCCCCCAGCCGGCGGAACAGCCAGTCGCCGAAAAAGGCCGGGATATCGGTCCGCCGGCTGGCGCTGACGATCATTGCAGCGCCTGAATCAAC
The DNA here is from genome assembly GCF_903645315.1 of Victivallis sp. Marseille-Q1083. Classification (NCBI taxonomy): domain Bacteria; kingdom Pseudomonadati; phylum Lentisphaerota; class Lentisphaeria; order Victivallales; family Victivallaceae; genus Victivallis; species Victivallis sp. Marseille-Q1083. The sequence continues at coordinate 1,712,734 of NZ_CAHJXL010000001.1, read as the reverse complement.
CCGGCAATCTGCGCCATCTTATCCGGAATCGGAATCTGCTGCGGACAGGCTTTGACGCAATGGCCGCAGGCGGTACAGTGCGAGGAACGGTTCGGCTCCGGGATGCTGTTGCAGCGCCAGAGGAATCCCTCCTTGCGGCGCTGGAACAATTCATCGCGCGGCGCCGCCAAATCCGGTATTCCTTCCGCGCCGGCCGCCTCGTTGTAAGCGGCGAAGACTTTGGGAATGTCCACGCCGAACGGGCAGGGCAGGCAATAGCGGCAGGCGGTGCAGGGGATCGGCCGTCCCAGCAAATAAAGCTGCAGCGCTTTTCGCAGCGCCTCATGTTCTACGGCGCTCAACGGTCGGAAATCAGCCAGCGTCCGGACATTGTCCTCGACCTGCGCCAGAGTGCTCATGCCGCTCAGTACGGTCAGCACATTCGGCAGCGAGGCGACAAACCGGATCGCCCAGGAAGCAGTGCTGCTGTCCGGCGCCGCCTGCCGCAGCACCGCCGCCGCCTCGGCGTTCAACCCGGCCAGCGCGCCGCCGCGCACCGGCTCCATGACGATGCACGGCACATGATGCTCTTCAAGCAACTCGTACAGGCGTTTCGCCTCGTGCAAATCCCAGTCGAGATAATTGAGCTGAATCTGGACAAAATCCCACTGCCGTTTGGCCAGCAGATACTCCAGGAAGGCAATCGAACCGTGAAAGGAAAAACCCAGGCGGCGGATACGGCCGGCGGCTTTCTGGCGCTGCAGATAAGTCAGCGCGCCGCCGGCTTCATAAAAAGCTTCATAGTCGGCCTGGCTGGACAACGAGTGCAGCAGATAAAAATCGAAATATTCCGTCCGGCAGCTTTCGAGCTGCGCGTCGAAAAATGCCTCCGCTTCGGCCGGCTGCTTCATCATCCAACTCGACATCTTGGTCGCCAGGAAAAAACTTTCCCGCCGATAACGCGACAACGCCCGTCCGAAAAACGGCTCCGACAACCCGCCGTGATACGGCCGGGCGGTATCGAAATAATTGACGCCATGCCGATAGGCATAATCGACCATCTCCAACGCCTTGGCTTCGTCAATTTCCTCTTTGCCTTCCGCCACAGTCGGCAACCGCATGCCGCCAAATCCCAGCAGCGGAACTTCGCGGCCGCAAACCGGTTCCACCCGGGTGCTCACCCGGTTCGTGTCATCTAATGTCATGGTCTGTTCTCCCAAAAACGGACTTCAATTTTTTCATGCCGAAGATCCGGCCCGGCGCCGAAAATGCTCCGGACCGGAACCATCCGTTTGATTATACAATTCGTCCAATGTTTTTGCAAAGTTATTTTCACCAAAATGTGGTTGAAAGTATTGACAAATATCTTCCAAACGGATATTTTTCTTTTGTTCCGGTGTCATGCGACCGGAACAAGGGTGTTTGCCCGATTGTCAGCAAAACAACCTGCGAGGAGTAAAACCATGGACAGACGTGAATTTCTGAAAACCGCCGCCGCCACTGCCGCCTTCGCCGCCATCGCCACCAAACTGCCGGGCGGCAAACTGATTGCCTCCGAAACGGAAACGGCCGGAAAAACCGATCTGGTGGCCGTCCGCAACGGCGAGCCGGTCGCAATGTTCCGGCGCGGCATTGAAGCGCTGGGCGGCATGGCTTCCTTCGTCAAGCCGGGCCAGAGCGTCGTCGTCAAGCCGAATATCGGCTGGGACCGCACCCCGGAGGAGGCGGCCAACACCAATCCGGAACTGGTCGCTGAAATCGTCCGGCAGGCGCTGGCCGCCGGTGCTTCCGGGGTGGAAGTGTTCGACCACACCTGTAACGAATGGAGCAGTTGTTATAAAAACAGCGGCATTGAGAAAGCCGTCACCGATGCCGGCGGCAAGATGCTGCCGGCTCATCTGGAATCGCATTACCGCGAAGTGGACCGCCCGGCGGCGCTGAGCATGAAAAAAGCCAAAATCCACCAGGCGATCCTCGACGCCGACGTCTTTATCAACGTGCCGATTCTCAAGCACCACGGCGGCGCCCAGATGACCGCCGCGATGAAAAATTTCATGGGGCTGGTCTGGAACCGGCAGTTCATGCACGGCAACAACCTGCCGCAGTCGATCGCCGACGCCGTTCTTTACCGGCAGCCGGATCTGAATATCGTCGACGCCTACCGGATTATGGTTTCCAACGGCCCGCGCGGCGTCTCCACCGAGGATGTCCGGCTGCTGCAATATCAATTGCTGTCGCGCGATATCGTCGCCATCGACGCGATGGCGACCAAACTGATCGGCTACCCACTGGCGAATGTGCCGTATATCGAACTGGCGGAAAAAATGGGGTTGGGCTTCTCCGATCCGGCCAAGCTGAACGTCATCCGCTTGGAGGTCTGACCGTATGCGCAAAGAACGGCTGCCGCGTTACGGGCGCATCGTCGTCGCAACCATCTCGATCCTGCTGGCCGCACTGGCTTTCGGAACCGGAATGGAGGCGCTGGCCGGTCTGCTGGCGCTGCAGCTCGGCGCCGACATCGCCCGGCTGTTCGCGGCATTTTCGATCGGCATTCTGGCGGCGGCACTGCTGCTGCTGGCCGGCACTTTTCTGTTCGGCCGTTTTTACTGCGCCGTGATCTGCCCGCTGGGCATTCTGCAGGATTTCCTCGGCTGGCTTTCCCGGCGGCGGGCACATCCGGTGCCGAATTACCGCAAACTGCGTTACGGCATTGCCGCGTTGGCCTTCGGATTGCTGATCGGCGGCTGGGCGATTGCCTTCCGGCTGCTCGAACCATTTTCCAACTTCGGCGCCATCACCGCCGCGGTGTTTTCCCCGCTCTACACGCAGTTGTATAACTGGCTGTTCCCGGACCGGATGTTGATCATCCGGCCGGTGACGCTGCTGTCGCTGCTGACCGGGCTGATCCCGCTGGCGGCGCTGTTCGCCCTGGTGCTCTGGCGCAAGCGGTTCTACTGCACGGCCATCTGCCCGGTCGGCACGCTGCTCGGGCTTTGTTCCGCCCGCGGCCTGCTGCAATTGCGCCTGACCGAGCGTTGCGTCAAGTGCGGCCAATGCGTCGAGGTCTGCCCGGCCGGCTGCATCGATCCGGCCAACGGCGCGCTCGACAACGAACGCTGTCTGCGCTGCCTGAATTGTCTGGCCGCCTGCCGGCCGCGCGCCATCCGCTACGGCAGACCGGCCGGAGCGGCGTCAACTATCGATCCTTCCCGCCGTGACTTTCTGGTCGGCGGCACGGTCGGCGCCCTTGCGCTGCTCGGCGCCGGTGCCGGCTGGGCAGCCAGGCCCGGAAGCAGGCTGCAGCCGGAAACGGCAACTTCCATCTATCCGCCGGGAGCCGGTTCGGCGGCGCGGTTCGCCTCGAAATGCACCTCCTGCCAGCTTTGCGTCACCAATTGCCGCGGCAACGTCCTGCGGCCGGCCGGCATTCAGCACGGAGCCATCCACCTGGAATTCGACCGCGGCATGTGCGAATTCAACTGCAACCGCTGCGGAGAAGTCTGTCCGACCGGGGCACTGCTGCCGCTGACGCTGGCCGCCAAGCAGCGTTGCCGGATCGGGCTGGCTCAATTCGATCCATCCTGCTGCGTCGCCGTCCAGGACGGTACCGATTGCGGCGCTTGCGCCGAGCATTGTCCGACCGGGGCGTTGCGGATGAAAGCGGGCGCTGCCGGGGTCAGAATCCCGCAGTTGACCGCAGAGCTCTGCATCGGCTGCGGCAGTTGCGAATACCCCTGTCCGGTCCGGCCGGTCAAAGCGATCCGGGTATTTCCGGTGCCGATTCAGGTCGAGGCGGCCGACCCGGTTCAATTCTTCCGGGAAAATGCGCCGAAAGTCGAAACTCCGGCCGACCAGGCCGGCGGCGAATGGCTGATCTGACCAAATCGAAAGTATCGCATATGGACGTTCCACAGTTTCTGCAACAGGTGAAAGAGGGCCGGTTGTCCATCGACGAAGCAACGCAACGACTGCGGCAACTGCCGTTTGAAGAGCTGGGCTTCGCCAAACTGGACCATCACCGCCAGTTGCGCACCGGCTACGGCGAAGTGATCTATTGTCCCGGCAAGACGGCCGGCCAATTGGTCGAAATCGTCCGTCATTTTCAGGCCGCCGGTACCGGTGTGCTCGGCACCCGGGCGACCGAAACGCAATTTGAAGCGGTGAAAGCGGCGTGCCCCCTCGCCGCCTTCGATCCGGTGTCGCGCGTACTGACCGTCGCGCCGGAGCAGCCGGCCGCCGCAGTCGGCCTGGTCGCCGTTTGCACCGGCGGAACCGGAGACCTGCCGGTGGCGGAAGAGGCGGCGCAGGTGGCCGAATTCTTCGGCAGCCGGGTCGAACGCGTCTACGATATCGGCGTCGCCGGCATTCACCGGCTGTTCGCCAGGCTGGAAACGATTCGCCATGCCAGCGCCATCGTCGCCGTCGCCGGCATGGAAGGGGCGCTGGGCGGTGTTTTGGCCGGGTTGGTGGAAGTCCCGGTCATCGCGGTGCCGACTTCGGTCGGTTATGGAGCGTCGTTCGGCGGTATCGCGCCGCTGCTGACCATGTTGAATTCCTGTGCCGAAGGGATGGCGGTGGTCAATATCGACAATGGCTTCGGCGCCGGCTATCTGGCCGGTCAAATCAATCGTTTGATCAACCGAAAGAAGGAAATATGATTCTGTATCTGGAGTGCCATTCCGGCATCAGCGGCGATATGACCGTCGCGGCGCTGCTCGACCTCGGAGCCGACCGCGAAAAATTGGACCGCGCGTTGGCGAGTCTGCAATTGCCGGGCTATTCCTACACCGTCTCCACCGTCCGCCGCCACGGCATGCGCGCCTGCGATTTCACGGTCTCGCTGGCTGACGACCACGACCATCACCACCATCATCACCACGACCCGGAAAGCCGCCGCCATGTCCACCGGAACTGGCGTGACATTCAGGCCATCATCGACCGCGGCGCGCTGTCGCCCCGGGCCAACGCCCTAGCCAAAAAAATCTTCCATATCGTCGCAGTCGCGGAAGCCAAAGCGCACGGAGTGACGGTCGACGAAGTTCACTTTCATGAAGTCGGCGCCATCGACTCGATCGTCGACATCGTCGCGGCAGCGGTCTGCATCGACGATCTGGGCATTGAAGAAACGGTCGTTTCGACCTTGACTGAAGGCAGCGGTTTCGTGTGCTGTCAGCACGGCGAATTGCCGGTGCCGGTGCCGGCGGTGGCGGAAATCGCCGCCGCCTACCAGTTGCCGCTGGCCATCACCGAAGTCAACGGCGAGATGGTGACGCCGACCGGCGCCGCCATCGCCGCCGCGCTGCGCAACCGGCCGGCGCGGCCGGAGAATTTCACGATCCGCAAAATCGGCTTGGGAGCCGGAAAACGCGATTTCGGCCGGCCGAATCTGCTGCGGGCGATGCTGCTGGAAGCGACCGCCCCACCGGCGGCCGGCGATGACGACGGCAAATGGATTCTGGAAACCAACCTGGACGATTGCAGCGGCGAGGCGCTGGGGCTGGCCATGGAGCAATTGTTCACGACCGGCGCACTGGATGTCCACTATCTGCCGGTATTCATGAAGAAAAATCGGCCCGGCTGGCTGCTGCGGGTCATCGCCGACGCCGCCGACCTGACTGCGCTGGAGGCGGTGATTTTCCGGACGACGACGACGATCGGCATCCGGCGCTACCGGGTCGAACGCAGTTGTCTGAGGCGGGAATCGCGAACCGTCCAGCTCCCCGGCGGCGAGGTGGCGGTCAAGAAATGCACATTCGGCAACGAATCGTTCTATTATCCGGAATACGAGAGTGTCAAGCGGCTGGCCGAAGCGACCGGTATCGCCTTTCCGGCGCTGTACAGCGAGGCGCAAACCGAAGCGGCCCGGCAGGATCGCTGATTTCGCCGGAAAGGAACATTATGAGGCAGGAAAATGTCGGCGCCGATCGATTGGAAGAATTAAGGCGCTATCTGGCGGAACGCATTCCGGCGGGAATTTGTCTGGCTCTTTCCGGCGGTGTCGACAGCGCGCTGCTGCTGGCGCTGCTGGCGCCGTTCGCCCGGCAGCAGCCGGATCGGGTGCTGGCCGTCACCTTTGCATCGAATTTCCAACCCGGAACCGATGTGGCGCTGGCCGGCCGGCTGGCCGCCGGCTGCCGGGTCCGCCACCGGATTCTGACGGTCGACGGTTTCGCCGATCCGGAATTGCGGCGCAACCCGCCGGACCGCTGTTACCGTTGTAAAAAGCAGTTGTTCGAAGCGCTGCGGAAATTGGCGGATGAGGCGGAACTGCAACACCTGCTCGACGGTACGAACTTCGACGATCTGCAGCAGTACCGGCCGGGCCGGCGGGCGCTGCAGGAGTTGGCGGTGCTCAGCCCGCTGGCCGAACTCGGCATCGCCAAAAACGAAATCCGGAGCCTGGCGGAACGGTTGGAGATTCCGGTGGCGCAGCGGCCGGCCGCGCCCTGTCTGGCCACCCGTTTCCCCTATGGCGCCGAACTGACGCCGGCCGGTTTTCAACTGGTGGAAGCCGGCGAGGAAGCGATCCGACGACGCGGGTTCCGGATCGTCCGAATCCGCCTGCACGGCGAGGTCGCCAGAATCGAGATCGACGAACCGGAACTGCCGGAATTCTGGCGGCAGCGCCGGGAAATTGCCGGCGAACTCAAAAGACTGGGGTTTCGCTACCTGGCGCTGGATCTGGAAGGATTCCGTTCCGGCAGCATGGACCTTTACCTGAAAACCGGGCAGACTATCATTTGAATCATTCACCCAAGGAGTATGAATCATGCACATCGGAGCCACAGAAATCATTTTAATCCTGGTCGTCGTCCTGTTGCTGTTCGGCGCCAAACGGATTCCGGAACTGGCCCGGGCGCTGGGCAGGGCCTCTTATGAATTCAAAAAAGCGAAAAATTCGCTGGAAAAGGAGTCCAGGGAGCTGATGGACGCCGCCGAAAAGCGGGCGGAAAACGACGACCAATCCCGAACCGATTCACCGAAGAAAGATGCCTGACGCGCCGGAACAATCGTTTATTTCCCATTTGGAAGCGCTGCGGAACGCATTGCTGCATTGCGTCGCCGCCGCGGCGTTGCTCTATCCGGTCGGCTACTGGCTGACCTCTTACTGCATCGATGCGCTGATTCGCTGGAGCTGCCCGCCGGAACTGGGAGCGCTGAGCTTTTTTTCGCCGATGGAGGTTTTCATCGCCCGGTTGAAGCTGGCGCTGATCCTGGCGCTGGCGCTCGGTTATCCCTACTGCGCCTGGCAAATCTGGCGTTTTCTGCTGCCGGCACTTTACGAAAAAGAACGGCGGGCGCTGAAGTGGGGCATCGTTTTCTCTTCCGTGCTGTTTCTGGCGGGAGTCGCCTTCTGTGCCGGCGTGATTCTGCCGATGGTCATGCGCTTCGCCGCCGGTTTCGCGACGCCCGAGTTGAAACCGGTGCTGGGATTGAGCAATTTTCTCAACCTGGCCGGCTGGCTGATGCTGGCGTTCGGCCTGATGTTCCAATTTCCACTGTTCGTGCTGCTGCTGGTCAAATTCGGCGTCGTCCAGGCTTCGACGCTGCGCCGCCAGCGGCCCTATATCATCGTGCTGATCCTGATTCTGGCAGCCGTCCTGACGCCGCCGGACGTCATCAGCCAACTGCTGCTGGCCATTCCGACCTGGCTGCTCTTCGAACTCGGTCTGCTGCTGGCCGGGCGGCGGCAAACGGCCGCCGAGCCGGAAATCCCGGACAAGCCGGCGGCCGATGCCGGGGACGGCGACGGGAACATGGCCGATTTCTACCGCCGGGAAGCCCGGCGGAAATCGACTCCGCCGGAAACCTGATACATGCCGCAGGCGAATTTTCTGCATAAACCAGTTCCGCCGGCAGGCGGACACCATTCTGGCAATATCGCGCCATTGGCGGAAAAATTCAGGCGGTATGGATGGTTTTTCATGGTAAAAAATCAATTTTTTTCAAAAAAATTCTTTCCGGCTATTGACTTTCCGAAAAAGTTTTGCTATAATCTTCATTGTGGTTTAACGTTATAGCAAATCATCAAAACTCGTAGATTTCCGAAAGGACCAGAAAACCGTGCTCACCGCAACCAAAAAATCCGTGACCATCAAAGATATCGCCAGCCGGTTGGGTATCTCCTGCCAGGCGGTGTCGATGGGAATCAACGGCACCGGCCGCCTGTCGCGGGTGACCCGGGAAAAAATTCTGGCTACCGCCCGGGAATTGAACTACGTGCCGAACACGGCGGCGCTGTCGCTGGTCACCCAGCGGAGTTATCTGATCGGCGCGGTGGTTCCCTACATCAACACCAGCTTTTTCGGCAACATCATCGCCGGTATCGAAGACGTCACTTACGACCGGGATTTTTCGTTGCTGCTGAGCAACTTCTACGTTGGAACGGACAATGAGCGGCGGGCGCTGCAGCGGGTGCTGAAGCGCAAAATCGACGGGCTTATCATCTACCCGAGCCGGGAGCTGGAGGATGATTACTGCGCCATTTCCGCGACGATGCCGGTCGTTCAAATCATGGAATACCTGCCGGCTGTCAGCGATTATTTCGTCATGGTTGACAGCTACCGGGGCGCCCGGACCGCCGTACGCCATCTGCTGGAGCTCGGCCATACCGCCATCGGCATGATCACCCATGATACCGGCTGTGTGGCGATGCGCCAGCGCCATCTGGGATTTCTGGCCGAATTGAAGGCCAACGGTCTCGAAATCCCGAAAAAATACTTCGAAGACTGCGAAATGTCGATCGAAGACGGCGAAGCGGCGGCCGTCCGGCTGCTTCGGCGGGCGCCGGAAATTACCGCCTTGTTCGCCGCCTCGGACTTCGCCGCCCTCGGCGCGATTCAGGCGGCGTTGAAGCTGAACCGCCGCATTGCCAGGGATCTGTCGATCATCGGGTTCGACGATCTCGAACTTGCCGCCCGGCAGGTGCTCTACCCGCTGACGACGATCGCCCAGCCCAAAGAGGAGATCGGCCGGCTGGCCGGCAATATGCTGCTCGATCTGCTCCAGGACCGGGATGTTTCCTCGCAATTGCTGGATACGTCGCTGATGGTCCGGGCGACGACCGGTCCGCCATAAAAAATTTTTCCAAATTGCTTTGACGTTAAAGCATCTCAAAAATATCGAAAAGCACCAATTAACGAAACAGAAAACAGAACAAGAACAGAAAGGATGTACGAAATGAAAAAATTCACACTTATCGAACTCTTAGTAGTGATTGCTATTATTGCAATTCTTGCCAGCATGTTGTTGCCGGCCCTTGGCCGAGCCAAAGACGCCGCCCAAAACATCAGTTGCGTCAACAACCTCAAGCAACTGGGATTGGCCGAAATCATGTATGCCGACAGCAATAGCGACTACTACACGCCGTGTCTGGCTCCCGGAGATGAATTTGGCTTCTGGACCGACTTGCTGGCCGATGAAGGCTTTATTTCAGACAATAGCAAAGTGCTGCAATGTCCAAGCTGGGGAGCGGGACCGAACGACGGAGCCTTCACAACCAGCACTGCTTATAATTACACCGGCTACGGCTTCTGTTTGTTGTATGGCTTTACCGCCGGCTATTACGATGGCGGATATTATTACAAGGCGATCACCAGCTCGCTGGTTTCCAAAGGCGGCCCGTCGACACTCAACATGCTGGCTGACGGTTCGCAAGGTTGGGAAGGTACCCGGGCACACGAATACACTTTACTGATGTACGGCAACGCCTATGAAAAAGCATTCGTCGACGACGCGATGCGTCATCGCCGGGGCAACGGACTCAATATTGTTTGGTATGACGGTCATGTCAGTACAAACAGCGTACAGCAATTCGTGGAATGGAACGATTATCCGTGGTGGAATCTCCGCACCGACAAATGATCCGGAATATCTTCCGGACGATCAAGGATAATATCCTGAGGTTTGTGCAGATTAGAAAGTACATCGCGTTTGCCCTCCTTGTCCAACGACCGGGAAGGCAAACGCAAAATCAGTTTCCACGGTCGTCATCGGCGTGGATAAATTTATTACGAACATCAAAGGTACGCAACAAAATATTTGAAAGGTTCCCATGAGAAAAGGTTTCAGAAAAGGGTTCTCCATGGCGCTGCTGCTGGGCAGCTTGTCGCTGGCCGGCAACGCGGCGGCGCTGGAAATCGTCAAAGACGGCAGAAGCGATTATGTCATCGTCGTGGCGGCTGACGCCATCCCGGCGGAAAAGACCGCCGCCGGCGAGCTGCAGAAATACATTCAGCAACTGGCCGGCGTCAAGCTGCCGATCGTCAACACACCCCGGAAAAGCGGCCATAATATCCTGCTCGGCTGTACGCCGGAATTTCTGGCGCTGGCCGAAGACCCGGCACTTGACGCCGAATGGCTCGACAAGGCCGATTCGGTTCTGCTGACGGTGCACGGCGGCAATCTTTTCATCAGCGGCAACCGGCCGCGCGGCACGCTTTATGCCGTCTACACGCTGCTGGAGGATTTCTGGGGCGTCCGTTTCTGGAGCGCCCGTGAGGAGTCGGTGCCATCGACTCCCCGGCTCGAACTGCCGGACAACCTGGCCTACCGTTATGCGCCGCCTTTTTTCAGCCGGGAAACCTATTTCACCGATCCCAATACCAATCCGGCCTTCGCCGCCAAGCTGAAGAGCAATGGCGATTATCAGGCGATTCCGCCGGAATGGGGCGGCAAGGTCAAATACCAGAACGGCTTCTGCCACACGGCGACGATCCTGTTGCCGCCGAACCGCTACTTCGCGGAACATCCGGACTGGTATGCGCTGGATGAATCCGGCAAACGCAACCCGGAACAACTGTGCTGGACCAATCCGGAAATGCGCCGGGAACTGACGGAGGTCGTCCGCAATATTCTGCGGAAGCATCCGGACGCCCGGATTATCGCCATCGACCATATGGACGGCTGGCTGCGCTGTCAATGCGACGACTGCCGGGCGCTGGAAGCCGAAGGCGGTTCCCCGGCCGCGCCGGTGGTGTCGGCAGTCAATGAAGTCGCCGGAGCGATCGCCGGAGAGTATCCCGATGTGTTGATTGAAACACTGGCCTACCTTTTCGCCCAGGATCCCCCGATGAAGTTGAAAGTGCGCGACAACGTACTGATCCGGCTGTGCGCCTTCCTGAACGATTTTTCCCGGTCGTACGACTCCGATGTCAACGCGGACTTCCGGGATGACCTGAAAGCCTGGCCGCAAATTGCCGACAAACTGGCGATCTGGGACTATCTGGGCAACTATACCAATTTCATGATCCCCCATCCGAATATCCGGTTCCTCGGCGACAACATCCGGCTTTATGCCGACAACCATGTCGCGGCCGTCTTTTCCCAGGGCGACGTCGGCACCGGCAACTGCGGCGATTTCCTGCTGAAAGGCTGGGTTGTCGGCCATCTGCTGTGGAATCCGCAGCTCGACCAGCGCGCATTGATGCGGGAATTCCTGGACGGCTACTATTCGCCGGCCGTCGGCGCCAGGCTGCTGGAAATCACCGATCAACTCTGCGACGATTTCGAAGCGACCGGACTGTCGCTGGGCTGTTACCGCTTTGACGCCAACGACTGGCTCTCCTATGAACGGATTCAGGAAATTCTCCGGGCCTTCTCCGAAATGGAACAGTTGCTGGCCGCCGAACCGGAAGCGGAGCGGCAGGTGTATCTCGAACGGCTGCGCCGGGCCAGGCTGCCGTTTGAAGTCGCTTTTCTGACCTCGGCGGAATCCTGCGGCTGGAACCCGGCGCTGTCCGAGGAGCAGTACCGGGACAATCTCCAGCTCTGGAAGGAGATCAGGGCGATTTACGAAGCCAACCGGGTCACCAACTACAACGAGGCGAACCTTATCAGCCTGATGGACTGGAAAATGCCGCGCCGGCTGGCCGGACCGCGTTTTCTTCGGCGGTCCGGCGATGTGCCGGAATTCTGCGCCGGAGTGCCGGATGACGCCTGGTTCGAATTCTCGGTCAATGATTTCGAACAGGAAAAACCCGGCAGCCGGTCGTTTACCGTCGACGATCCGGCTTCGCCTTACGGAAAAGCGCTGCGGACGGCGGACAACCATGCCGACCGGGCTTTCGATCTGTGGCTGCCCGACTGGTCGGCGGCCGATCCGGCAGAAGCCATACCGCATTATGATGTGTTCGTCAGCGTCCGCGCCGAAGGGGAATTGTCCGACGACACGCCGGTCGCCCGGGTCGCATTGCATGACTGGACGCGCCGGGTCGAACGTTCCACGACCTATTCATTCGGGGAATTGAAAGGCGGTTACCACTGGTTGACCATTGAAGACGTCGAAGTCGGGCCGCGGATGATCGTTTACCTGGCGCCATTGAAGACCGATCAGGGCGCTTCCCTTTTCGTCGACCGGATCATTCTGCGCCCCCGGCCGGACGGAGAAAATTTTTTCACAGGGAAGTTGGACCAAAACCTGTTGGAAGGCAATCAATAAGTATTGTAAAGACTTGCAAATGAGATATGAATTTTTCCCGGCAACGCTGTTGGCAGTGTCGGGAATTACAAGTGTATTTCAGAAAATTTTGCACAAAGTCATCTTTGATTGTATTCAAACGAAAAAATAGTCAATATGAGAATATAATATGAAAATATTCAATTTTTACTGTCTGGCTGCGCTTGCCGGCAGCCTCACCTTTGGTGGCGTTTTGCCACTGAAGGCCGGAACCCCTAAGGCTCTCGTCATCATGCTGGATGGCACCCGGGCCGATGTCTTTGACGCTGCGGTAACGCCAAATATCGACAAACTGATAGCAGGCGAATGGCAGCCCGGTTACCATGGCGCTTATGCGGATCACGCCAGGGCCCAAGCCGAAAGCATTCCCGTCAGCGGCCCCAACCATGCCGCCATCGCTACCGGCGTCACCGCTGCCAAAAACAGAGTATTCCAGAATGACCAGACGAAGGACGGTGACTACGAACATTATCCGATTTTTCTGGAATATCTCCGGCAAGCCCGCCCGGAATTGTCTACCGCTTTCTTTTACTCTTGGAACGAATCAGGAACAATCAGGGGTGGTTCGGACGCCATCGCATATCACTATAACGACGATGCGGAAAATAACCGCCAAACGGTTGAATTTTTGAAAAATGGCGGCGACATGACGTTGCTTTTTATAAGTTTGCCTGATGACGCCGGTCACAGCGAAGGCTTCTATCCGCACTCTGCATCCTATTTATATAACATTGCCCAGTGTGACCGTTATATCGGCAATCTGCTCGACGCAATCTCTTCCCGTTCCGAATTTGCTACCGAAGATTGGATCATCATCATCACCTCCGACCATGGCGGTTACAGCAGAGGCCATGGTGTAACCGACGGCAATGCACATACCATTCCGTTTCTGGTCTGTAGCAAAACAGTCGAGCAGGGATTCCTTGCCGGTACGCCGCATAATTATGACGTAGCACCAACCGTGCTCGCCCACTTCGGTTTGAATCCGACCGACTATCCCTTCGACGGCGTGGCACGTGGCTGTGAAATTCAGCCGCAAACGCCTCATAAACTATCTGACGGCTTGCTCGTCTACTGTGATTTCGATGCCGATGAGCTCACCAACGCCATTGCTCCAACCGAACTGAAAAAGGTCGGCTCTTACGTCAAAAGTAACGTCAAACCGGGCAAATTCGACGGTGCGCTGGAGCTCCCCCGCAGCGATGGCATTCACGAATATGTGGAACTGGTCGGTTCGGAGACTTATTTTGCTGATCGGCAGGAATTCACCATATCGATGTGGGTGAAAATGCCACCGGAACAGCTCGGCGACGCGCTGCTGATTTCCAACAAGGACTGGCGCGACGGTTCGCAGCCTGGCTTCGCATTGATTGCCGCCAAACAGGCGCAATACGCTAGCCAACCAGGGATCGGCCTCAACCTCGGACTGGCTAACCAGCAGCGGGTCGATATGGCGCAATTTGACATCGAACCAGAACAATGGATGTTTCTTGCGGTCACCTTAAATGCCAATCAGACACTACAGCTTTCTCAAGGCAGCACCAACGGCACGCTTTATTTTATTAACGCGCCGGCCGACCGCGCCGAATTAATCAGCGGCATGCCGTGGCACCTTGGCCAGGATGGTACTGGTCAATATCCTTTTAATTACGGCGGCAAACTCGATGATTTCGCAATGTGGAATCGGGCGCTATCCAAAGAGGAACTTAAAACAATTTTCGAATCCGGCCGCGGTGGTCTGGCTCTCGGCGATTTGCTCACCCGGCAATAACGCCTTCGCGCATTGGTGACCGCCTTTGTTTTTCGCAGCGTATCTTGCTCGATAGTAAAATGACATAAACCCAAGGGTCATTATGCGAATTTTTATAAAAAACCGAAATTTAAAAAAAGACCAAAGGAACTTGTATTACATTGATATATGACACAATTTAGATTCTGTGAACACCATTTGAAAGTCATTGATTTCACACTACATTACCAGTGTGTAACTCAATAAAAAACAAAATGAAAAGATAAGGTTTTCATGAACGAAGGCAAAAATTTCGATGTCATCGTCGCCGGCGGCGGGCCGGCCGGTATCGGCGCGGCTTATGCCGCGGCCGGCATGGGAGCAAAAGTGCTGCTGGTCGAACAGACCGGGCGGCTCGGCGGCACCGCAATTCAATCGCTGGTCGGACCGCTGATGGGATTGGTCCAAAGCCGGATGGTCGACGAAATTCTCTCCGCCATCGGCGGTACCTGTCCCGATTTCAGCCGGATGGACCTTGATCTCTATGAACTCCTCGCCGCCCGGCGGGTCGGAATCCTGCTGCACACCACGGTCATAAAGCCGCTCGGCGACAACAACCGGGGCGGCGGCCTTCAACTGAAATGCCGGGAAGGCTTCCGGGACGTGTACGCCCGGTGCGTCATCGATGCCACCGGTGACGGCGACATCGCCTTTCTGGCCGGCGTACCGTTCGAATCCGGTCGCGACAGCGACCGGCTGACCCAGCCGATGAGCATCATGTACACGATCGGCGGCATCGATCCGGGCAGGCGGTTTGCCTGTTGTTCGGAACTGGAAGCGCGCCATCTTACCGTCGGCGGCCGCAGTTGGGAGGCGATCGTCGAAGAGGCGGCCGGACGCGGCGAGCTGCCGGAAATGGTTACGGTAATCCGCCTTTACAACGCCATCCGCCCAACAGAAAGCATCGTCAACGCGGCGCAGGTCAACTACCTGGACGGCTGCCGTTCCGCCGATCTGACCCGGGCGGAGATCGAAGGGCGGCGACAGGCCTTCCGCATCACCGACTTCCTGCGCCGGACGCTGCCGGGTTATGAAAATGTTCATGTCGCCGCCATGCCGGCAGCAATCGGCGTCCGCGAAACCCGCCGGTTCGAGGGGATCGCCCGCCTGGAAAAGGCCGACTGTCTGGCCGGCCGGAAATTCGCCGATGCGATCGTTCACCGGGCGCAATTCGCGATCGATATCCACAATCCGTCCGGCGGCGGCCAGGCGGACGGCGATACCGGCACCGCCGACCGCGTCCAACCGTACGACATTCCGTTCGGCGTGCTGTTGCCGCGCCGGGTCGACGGTCTGTTGCTGGCCGGCCGCTGCATCAGCGCCTCGCACGAAGCGTTGGCAAGCTGCCGGGTGATGCGCATTGCGATGGCCATCGGTGTCGGAGCCGGAGCGGCGGCGGCCTGGGCGGCGCGTCATGGTTGCCGGGTTCGCGATGTTCCGGTCGCTGAACTTCAGAAATTGCTGTCGTAAACCGGAACGGCCGGAGTTCAGCATCCGGACTACCGGGACGAATTGAAATCCGGAATCCGTCCCGCCTCCAATTGCAGCAACTGCCGTTTGAGCGGCAGGCCGCCGAGATAACCGGTCAGTTTGCCGTCGCTGCCGATCACCCGGTGGCACGGGATGAAAATCGAAATCGGATTGCGCCCATTGGCGGCACCGACCGCCCGGACCGCTTCAGGACGGCCGATCTGAACGGCCAATTCCCGGTAAGTGACCGTCTGCCCATATGGGATCCGTCCCAGTTGCCGCCAGACCAGTTGCTGAAACGGCGTCCCTTCCGGCGCCAGCGGCAATGAGAATTGCCGCAGTGCTCCGCGCAAATAAGCATTCAGTTGGTCGAACGCCTCCTGCAATAATGCGCTTTCACCGGCGGATTCGTCCGCCGGAACCATCCGCTCGAAAAAAAGCCGGTTGACGGCGCCGTTCTTTTCGGCGATGCCGATTTTGCCGATGATTGTATTCCTCCAACCGATCATTATGGTGTTTCTCCTCCGCCCCGGTGATTTTTTCGCAAACAAAATGGAACGTCATTTATCCGTCATTTTTGCTCATTACAATATAACAATTTTACAATTAATCAATTAAATTCTGACAAAATTCCGTCGCAACAATCCAGACACGCTTTCCCCCTCTCTTGCCGGCCGGCCGGACCCCGACTGCAATAATATAACCGTCATAACCGAAAAAAACTTCGGAGAACGGAGAAAAACAATCGGAAACGATCCATGCGGTTCAACGATGGAGCAAAATTTCAAAAAAAATGATTTCCGCTATTGACTTTACTTCCGTTTTTTGCTATAATTTAAATGTGATTCAACGATGGAGCAACTAAAACGGTGAAAGCCATTGCTTAAGGAAGGAGTCCGGTACAAATGTTTCCCGCCGCAAAACCGGCAACGCTGAAAGACATTGCCAGCCGTCTCGGCATCTCCTGCCGGGCGGTCTCGATGGGCATCAACGGCACCGGCCGGCTGTCGGCGGCGACCCGGGAAAAAATTCTGGCAACCGCCCGGGAGCTGGACTATGTGCCGAACGTCGTCGCCCGATCGCTGGTTATGCGGAAAAGCTATCTGATCGGCGCGGTAGTTCCCTATATCAATAAAAGTTTTTTCGCCAACATCATCGCCGGTATCGAAGATGTGGTTTTCGAGCGGGATTTTTCCCTGATTCTGGCCAATTTTTATCCCGGTATCGAAAACGAACGGCAGGCTTTCCGGCATTTGCTGAAACGCAAAATCGACGGCGTCGTCATTACTCCCGGCAAGGATTTGATCGAGGATTATTGTGAACTGGCCGCGGCGATGCCGGTCGTGCAAATCATGGACCATCTTCCCGAGGTGGGCAGTCATTTCGTCATGGTGGACAACGATCGCGGCGCCCGGACGGCGGCGCGTCATCTGCTGGAGCTCGGCCATCGCCGGATCGGCCTGATCTGCCACAAGGACGAACCGCTTCCCATCCGGCAGCGGCAGGCCGGTTTCTGCGACGAATTGAAAAAGGCCGGATACGAATTGAGCCGTGAATATATCGAAGACGGGCAGATGTCGATCCTGGGCGGCGAAACGGCGGCGCACCGCCTGCTTGCCCGGGCGCCGGAATTGACCGCCCTTTTCGCCGTTTCGGATTACGCGGCGCTGGGGGCAATCCGGGCGGCGCTGAAAATGGAATATCGGATTCCGGAAGATTTGTCGGTAATCGGTTTCGACGATCTTGAAATTGCAGCCGAACAATTGCTCTATCCGTTGACCACCATCGCCCAGCCGAAAGAAGAGATCGGCCATCTGGCCGGCAATATGCTGCTCGACTTGCTGCAGGGCAAAGCGACGGCTTCGCGGTTGCTGGATGCGCCGTTGGTGGTGCGCGCGACGACCGCGCCTTGCAAGAAGGATTCGTTCGGGGCTTGAATGATGAAACCAACCAGGCGGGGTTCACAAAAATTATGAAATTATCGATGAAATTATTGCCTCCTTCCCCGGTGACGGCCACCGTGCCGCTTGATGTCCGGCTGGCGGCGGAAAGCGAAGCGGCGCTTGATTTTCGTATTACGGTTTGCCGGGATGGCGAGGTTTTTGCCGGCCGGCATACGGCCGGCCGGCCGGTTTCCAGCGGCACCTGGCAGTCCGGAACGATAAAACTGGACTTTAGCGACCATCCCGGACGTTACCGGATTCTTGCCGAAGCGGTATCCCCGGCAGGAAAATCGTTCGGTTCAGCGGAAACGGTTCTGGATGTGCTGGATACGCCGACCCGTTCCAGCGGTCTGATCGACGGCGCCTGGTGCGGCCTTTATCACTGGAGCGAACAGGAGGGACGGTTGTGGAATCCGGAGCTGCGGCGATTCACCGCCGAAGACTGGACCGGGCTGGTGCACGACATGCATCGGGCCGGATTGAATGTCATCATTCTGCAGGAACTGTTCCGCAATCAGGATTATTACGGCAAGCACCATATCGGGCGGCAAGGTTATGCCGGCAAAGCCTTTTACCCGTCGGCGCTCTTTCCCGGCCGTATGCCGGTCGCCTGCGCCGATCCGGTCGAAGCGATCATGGCGGCGGCGGACGAATGCGGCATGGCCGTGCTGCCCGGTGTCGGGATGTACGCCTGGTTCGATTTCACCGCCGGTTCGCTGGACTGGCACCGGCAAATCGCCGCCGAACTCTGGCAGCGCTACGGCCATCACCGTTCATTCTACGGCTGGTATATTTCCGAAGAAGTGTTCGGCAATCTGCATTACGGCAAAAACACCGCCGAAGAGATCGTCACTTTTTTCCGGGAGTTCCGGGAGTGGAAAAACCGTTTCGACCCGACGCTGCCGGTCATGCTGGCGCCGAACTGTTTCGGAGTGCCGGCCGCACGCGCGCATTGGGAAAAACTGGCGGCGGAACTGGACATCATCTGCCCGTTCGGTTTTCACCGGATGCCGCCGGAGGACATCGGACCGGAAAAGGCAATCGCTCTTTTCCAGGAAATTGCCGACGCCAACGGCGCTCATCTGTGGCTGGATATGGAAATTTTCCTGTTCACCGACGATCAGGCTCTGTATCCGCGGCCGCTGGAGCAGATCATCGGAGAGCTGGCCAGTTTCACCGGATTTGAAAAAATTCTCTGTTACCAATATCCGGGCCTGATGAATGCGCCGGATGCCCGTCTGCAGCCGGGCGGCGCATCCACCGTCAAGCTCTATGACGATTATTTGAATTATTATAAAAGCCGCATGAAGCAGATTTACAACAACCAGTAAAAAAAGAGGTAAAGGAATGAAAAAATTTACATTGATTGAACTTCTCGTTGTTGTCGCGATCATTGCGATTCTCGCCAGCATGCTGTTGCCGGCGCTGGGCAAGGCCAAAGCAGCCGCGCAATCGATCAAATGCGTCAACAATCTGAAACAGATTTCACTGGCGACCGCCATGTATGCCGGAGATTACAATGACCGAATGCGCCTTTGATGGATCTTGGCGACAACAACAGCATCGTTTATGAGGAACCGTTTGCCGACACGCCGGAGAAAAAACAGGAACGGGTCGAACGGCTCAGGCACGCCCATTCCGTCCAGATCGATACCGGCTTCGCCTATTACCGGAACCGCTCCAACGAAAGCATCGCCAGCGAATTGCGGGTCAACGGATTCGACGGCGTTTACTATTGCGTGATCAGCGACCGCGGCATCATTCCCGGACTGGTGGGCAAAATACAGCGGCAAAATCTGACGGATCCGGACGTGGCCATCGGCCTGCAGGCCGACTTCGGCTCGCAGGCGGCCACCCGCCGGAAGCCGGAATGGCGAGAAACATTCTTGCAGGCTTGCGAAGCCGCCGGCGTTGCGACCACGACTTATTATGAATTCGCTCTTCGCAGCGAAGTTTTCACCGCCCCGCCGGTTTTAAAAGAACTGCGCCGTCAGGGAGAATCGCTCCAGTTGATTTTCGATCAGCGGCTCGGCTCCTCAAGTCCGGAAAAAATGCGGCAGCGTCTTTTGACCGACGAAAGCGGCCGGCAATACATTTTGCGGCACGCCACTCTCGACGGCAATATTCTCATTGCAACCCTCTCGCCGATACCGTCGGTCGGAACGGTACTGCGTGTCCCGCTCGGCGGCTTGACCGATGATCCGAGCGTCCGTTTCGGTGTTTCGGCGGATTCGGAAGAAATCGATCAACCGGCCAACGCCATCTTGGAAAATACCGTCATTTCTTTGCCGGTACTGCCGGAAAATCAGTTTTAAAGTTCAGAAATGACGGTTTTTTAATCCGTCATTTTCCCGTCATTTCCCCGATCTCAAGCTTAAAAAAATATCGGTTATCCGCCGGATTCCATCGATGTGATCTTCACGTCGACCGCCAGCGGTTCCAGCCCTCCGGCCGGTTGACGGCCGGAATTGACGGTGATGGTCAACCGCCGGCCGCCAAGGCGCCATTCGGAGGCAAAAATGTCGGGGTCTCCGGTCTTCAACCGGCGATATTCGCCGTTCAGTAAAAAGGGCTCCAATTCCTTTATTTCCGACGGCGCCTGCCGTACGGCTTCCAGCAACTCCGGATGTTCCGTCAATTTGAAATCACCGTCGATGTAGGTGTAAAAAATAATGCCTTTGACGCCGGCCGCCAACGCCTGATAAGTCATATTGCGGAATTCGTCCGGCGTCGGCGCCCGGAACCGGGCGTCATTCTGATCGCCGCCGAACGCCTGCAGCACGCCGACCGGGCAACGGCGATACCGGCCGGCTTCGTCCGCCAGTTCCGCCAGGTTGTAGTAAACTTCGGCAATCGGCGCCTGCGGAACCGGATATGGATCGTGACCGATCAAATCGGCACAGTCGATGAAATAACGGATTGACTCCCGCCGCATCAGCACCGTATAGACGGCATGTTCCGGATCGACTTGCCGCCAATGCAGGTAATCGTTCCGCAAATCGGCCGGTTTCAAATCGTAGATTTCCGGCTCATCCATGACATTCCAGGCCATCACCGCCGGCGCTTCCCGCCAGGCGGCGATCTGTTCCCGGCCGACTCCTTCGGTTGTCACCATGATCCCCTGCTCCGCCGCCGCGGTCAGGAACGGCCGCAAATCCTCTCCTTTTTTACAACTGACATGCAGGAAATTAAAGTGATTCCGGGCGGCAAAATGCAAGCATTCCAACCGGTTTTCGGCACTCTGCTCCCAGGAGACATGATACATCCCGAGCAGGAAGCGCGGCTGACCGTCCCGGACGAAATTGGATCGGCCGTCAACATGACACCGCGGATTCCGGGCCAGAACCTCAAAACGGCATTCCGCCCGGTCATCGCCGGCAATCGCGGTCAAACGATGTTCGCCGGCCGGCACTCCGCTCAAATCAACCTCGATCAGTGACGGAGAACGCCGACGGAAATCAACCGTTGTTTGGCCGTCAACCGTCAAATTGAGTTCGGCAGCCGGATTTTCCACCGTGCAGCCGAAAGGGACCTGCGCTTGAATCGCCGGCTGGATCAACCGGCAATGGGTTGAAAGCGTCAGCGGCTCCGGAACAGTCACCGGCACGGCGGCCGACAGTTCGCCGGGTACGGCCAGTTGCAGTGCCAATCGGTACCCGCCCGGCGCCGGCAGCGGGAAGGACGCTTGAAAATCCGCCGACTCGCCGGCGGAACAATGTTGCTGAAACGATTCGGACGCCAAAACCCTTTTGCCCAGCAGCAAAGCAATCCGCCCGGTCAGCTCCGCCGGTTCGTCCGTCCGGTTGACCAGTCGGCCGGACAATTGCAGGACTTCGGTGTTTCGGGTCGCCGAAACGGCCGCCACTTCCAAGCCGGTACTCTGTTGCTGGCAATACAATAGAATATTCTGCAACAGGTGCTGCAAATCCTTGCGGCTGTCGCTGGCGGAAAAATCCGCCAATGTCGTGACGAACAAATGTCCCTTGCCGATCCGGCGGTGGACGATGATCGCACAATCCTCATCACAGCGCATCCAGGGTTCGTAGCCATCGAACGTTTCGAAATGTCCCCAGGTGCCGAGCCGCCGGCCAAGCATCTCCCGCAGCGAATAAGGCAGATCGAACAGGGTCCCGGCAGCGGCAAAAGAAACCGGCGGCGCCTGATTGATGTACTCTTTCAATCGGCACAATCCCCGGCCCAACCGGAACGTTTCGCCGAAACCAGTCAGCAGATCATTGGTCGAATTGTCGTAATTGCCGTCCCAGATGACCAGAACCCCACCGGCTTCCAGATAGGCTTGCCAGGCGGTGGCATAGGGCGCCAGCGAGACCGGGTCATAATAATTGGCCAAAGTGCCGAAGCCGATCAATTGAAATTCCGACAGCCGGGCGGACAATTCCGCCAGTTGTCGGTTCTGGAACAGTTCGATCTCCCATTGTTCCGTCAACGCTCCCAACTCGGAATGGTAACGCTCCGGCCCGACCAGAAACGCCGCCTTGACCGGAAATTCAGCCCGGCCCGACAGCGAAACGGCCAGCAGGACAACCCACAAAAACAAACGCATCAACATGAATTTTTTCCTTTTATTGTCGTTTCAAGACCGCTTTGACCGGATAATGATCGGAAAAGGTCTCGGTTTCCGGCGTGATGACCGTTTCGAAGGATTCCAACTGCGCCGACAATCCCGGGCTGAGCAAAATGAAATCAATCCGATGGCTTTGCCGGCTCTTTTCTGCCGGGTCCGGCACTCCGGCCAGGGTCGGATAGGTATCGACGGCCGGCGACGACGGAAAAACGGTGCCGGCATCGATCAACGGCAGATCCAGCAATGTCTGAAACGCGGCGAATTCATATTGGCCGTTTTCCAGGTTTTTGACATAATCGGGATGCTGTTCGTCGATGTCCCGGTAGGTTTTCAACAGCGCCGGATTGCCGTTGACGTGACCGGCGTCGACCGGCGAAGGGGTATTCATATCCCCCATGACGATGACTTTCCCGCCTTTTGCCAGCAGCGGTTTGAGCAAACCGGCGATGATGCCGGTTTCCCGCCGGCGCATCTCGTATCGGAACGGCGACAGGTGGGTCACCAGGTAATAAATACCATCCACCTTGCACAAAATCAGCCCGTGGTGCATATCCTCCGTCCGCTTCTCGATCACCTCGATCGGCCGCTTCGCGCACAACGCGACCGACATCGTGCCGGGCTTGAGGATTTCGGCATAATCGTATCCCCAATTTTTCGCCCATTGCCGGAAGGTTGCTTCATCGGCATAACAAACCTCTTCCAAGCCGAGGACATCGGCATTCATTTCCTTCAGCCAGCGGCCGGCGGCTTCAAACTGCCTCTGTTCATCAAAAGTATACCAGATGTTGTAAGACATCACCGTGACGGTGTCCGGTGCCGGCGTTTCCGACGCGCCGGACAGGCAACTGCACAGCACCACCGCCTGGAACCATCTTTTCATCAACCTTTTCATCGAACAACCTCTATTTCAACTGGCCTCTACGTTGTTTTCAGGAAAAAAAAACGTCCTTTGCCGGCCGGATTTATTCCAATCGCCGCGGCGACGGGGAAACGCGGCGGCAAGCCGCGTTGTCCCGAACAGTATCATGGAAATCACCACAACGCAATCGCCGCCGGCAAATGATCCGGAAGCGGCTCCGGATCATCGATTCCGGAACCGTATCCGGTCCGGTTGCTTTCATATTGCGTCGTCGAAATGCCATACATTGCGCCCGTACTGTCCCGGACGCATCAGCCGCTCACGATCGGTGATCGCCGTCTTGCCGGTAATGCCGGTGGCGCTGCCGTCCATCATCACCGCGTTGAAGGTGTTGTTCCGGTGACGGGTGGCCGGCGGATAAAAACCGTCGGCAAAATCGCTGGCGGCGCCGTTTTTGGCGGCGAAGGTATTCATCATGCCGTATCCATTGGTGCCGCTGCGGCCGGAATTGACTCCCCAGATGTCCGAGATCATCGGCGGATTGTTGCCTTTGGCTTCATTGGCTACCGTCGTGAATTTGACGAATGCCGAATCGCCGTAAGTTTCATGGTAACCGAAGGTATAAAAGCTGATTCCGTAGGAAATATCGGCGTGAAAAATCCAGTCCCCTTCCCAGGCGTAATTGGCATTGGAATCCGACGGACAGAAAAACAAATCCTCGCTCATCCCGTAATCGGCAACGAAAGCGTCGCAGAACATGCCGTTATAAAGATTGGTATTCTCATTCAATTTGGAGACATACGGCGGCACGACCGGCATGGCGAAGTCGTTGTTATCCAGGCCGTACATAATGCTGCCAACCCCCATCTGCTTCAGATTGCTGAGGCATTTGATGGCCATGGCGGATTCTTTGGCTTTGGTCAACGCCGGCAGCAGCATACTGGCCAAAATGGCAATGATCGCGATAACTACGAGCAATTCAATCAATGTAAAATTCTTTCGTTTCATCTTTTTTTCTCCTTGGTTGGATTGGATGTTTTTTAAAATTCGTCCTGAAAATTTCTTGCCTGTTTTGCGCTCCTTTCTGAAAATTTTTCTTTTCCACCAAGAATGGCTCTAATTGGATCAATTTTTATCAAACCATTCCATTTCCATCCCATCGCCGAAGACGATATTTTACCGGAATATATAAAATTATTTTAAAATGGACCGCTTATGCGGTTCCGGCTCCCGATGGATTCGCGTTGACGACATCCTTCATGGCCTATATTGGAATTATACCAAAAAAAATGACAAAAGTCAATACTGGACCAATCTTTTTTTGTCAAAATTTTTATTTTTCTTTGGAAAACCCCCTATCTTCTTTCCGAATGAACCGCCGGCCGCCCCGGAAATTCCGTCGTCAGCCGGTTGCGGTCGATAAAAAAAATTTGCGTAATCGCTGAAATCGTGTTATTTTTATAATAGTTTGGAGAAAATCAGGAGAAATAACGATGCCGAAATTCTGGAAAATTCCATTGGTTCTTATTTTGTTGACGGCGGCGGGTTGTTCATCGCCGTGGGTAACCAATACCAGTCGCTCCGCGGTGGAGCAGCAATTGATCTCGGCCGTGGTCGAACGCGGCATGGAAAAGAGTAAATTTCGTCAATATGCCGGAAAAAAAGTCTTTCTGGATTACGGCTACCTCGAGCCGCAGACCGACAAGGCTTATCTGCAGGGCTACCTGGAGTTGCGGCTGGCGGAGGACGGTCTGATCGTCACCCGGCAAACCGAGGATGCCGAATTGATCATTCAGCCGACCAGCGGAGTGCTGGCAACCGACCAGAAAAAAATTCTGCTGGGTACGCCAAGCCTGCCGATTCCGGTTCCCTATACCGACTTGACTTTCGCCATTCCGGAGATTCCGCTTTTCCTGCGGCAGACCCGTTATGCGTTCGGTCGTTTTTCCTTCAATATTCTGACTCCGGACCGCCATCCATTGGAAGTGATCCGCGGCGTCAACTCCCGGGCACATTACACCAATTGGGTAATCCTGCTGATTCCGTTCGTCTCCCATGATTTGCCGCTGGAAGTCAAGGGAGAACCGGAAGAAGAATATAGCTGGAATTTCTGAACATTTTCCGTTTTTTTTCCGTTGCCGATTAGACAAAATAAAAAAACGGGCTAATGTAAAAGACGTTAACAGGGCGTGGTGGCCGAAAGGTTAGGCGGAGGTCTGCAAAACCTTATAAACCGGTTCAATTCCGGTCCACGCCTCCAATTTTCATGCAGCCCCGTGGTGTAACGGTAGCACAAGTGATTCTGGTTCATTTTGTTGAGGTTCGAATCCTTACGGGGCTGCCATTTTTTTATTTTTCAATCACATCGCCGCAGTTGAAACGCTTCGTTGACAATCGTTGGAGCCGGTATCTCCTCACTCTGGCAATCGCCGCAGTTCTTCTGGTCGTTCTTCTGCCGGAATCCTGGCTGCGTCACGTCTATCGTTTTTCGGTCGGCCGTTTTTCCGCTATTCCGTCGCCGAGCGGGACAGGCGCGATCCCAGCCGGCTGGGATCGGCAATCATGCTGCACGGACGCGGCGGTTCGATCGGCTGCATCGCCGTCGACAATCCGGATATCGAAGAAATTTTCATGCTGGCGGCTCACGTCGATCTGTCCGCCATCCAACTGTTGATCGCACCGTACGATTTCCGGATCCATCCGCTGCCGGCGGAGAAAGCCTCGGATCCCGCCTGGCTGCCGGAGCGCTACCGTGATTTGCAGACGAAAATGCTGGCGGTGCTGCCGTCTTCAGACCCGGCGATTTTTCCACCTGCCGCTCCACAGGTAGAGGAATGATATGACGCCGACGGTCAACGCATAACTGGAATCGCAAAGCCAGCACCAAGCCATGTTCGAGCGCCAGACCGTGACCACCTGATAAATCGCAGCAGCGTAGACCGCCGTCGCCACCAGTTCAATCAGCAGCGCCACCCGGGTATTGCCGGTGCCGGTGACCGCATTGAACAGGATATAGGCCGCAGTTTGAATCAAGGTATTGATCACGATCGCGTACGTGGTCGCCCGGGTCGCTTCGATCAGAACCTCGCTGTCGGTAAAAATTCGCAAAACCGGTACCGGAAAGAGGCAGAAAAGCAGCAGCGAAATGCCGGTGCCGACAAATGCCAGCATCACCATTCGGCGCACCAGCTTGATCACCTGATCGGAGTGCCCGGCGCCGATCAGATTGCTGACCAGCGAACTGGTCACCGTCGCAAAAGCGCTCAATATCATGAAGGAAATGCTCGAAACGCTGCGGATGATGTTTCCGACCGCCAGCGACTGCTCGCCGAGATGCTCGACCGCCAGGAAAAACCAGAACCAGATGCCGACCGCGATGAAAAGCTGCAGCATCGTCCAGATCGAAGTATTCATGATTTCGCCCAGCAGTTTCCAACTGAACCGGCCCACGGAGTTCAACGCATATTTGACCGCGTCCACCCGCCACTTGATATAAACGATAAAAAAGATCACCCCGGCGCCTTCCGCGATCACCGAAGCGACCGCCGCGCCGGCGACACCCAGCGCCGGCAGGCCGCACTTGCCGAAGATCAACACGTAATTCAGCGCTGTGTTGGTCAACAACATCACGACGGAACTCAGCGTCAATACCTTCGTATCGGTCACCGCCACGAAAAAAGCCCGGAACATCACCGCCTGAAAAACGACGAAAAATCCCAGGGTCCGCCAATCAAGATAACGGATCGTTTCAGTATAAACCGCCTCGGAAGTGATGACTGACCGCAAAATCAACGGCGTCAAAAAGCGGGACAACAGAAACAACAGCGCCGCCAGAACGACCATGAATTGACAACAGCAGAAGAAAATCCGGCCGATTCCGGCAAAATTCCCCTCGCCGTTCCGTCTCGCCATGATGATCTGGGCGCCGACGCTGAAACCGAACCCGACCATATAAACAGCCAGGAAATAAATGCTGCCCAGCGCCGCCGCTCCGAGTTCCACTTCGCCGACCCGGCCGAGAAATGCCGTATCGGTCATGCCGACCAGATGCTGCATCAACAAGCTGACCAGCACCGGCCAGGTCAATCGCCAGATCCGCCGGTTGTTCAGCGAAGTCAGCTCCATCGTTTCCGCCATCGTCATAACACTGTTCTTTCCGATCAAGATAATTCCGATAAAGTAGCACCGATTGCCGGCGGTTCAAATTTTCAGCGAAAAATAGATCAATTGGGCCGGCGGAACCTGATTTTATCATTTCAACGGATATTTCAACGGTTTTTACGTTCGTGGATTTGCTTTTCCGGCTTTTCCCATATATGATTATATATAAAACAAAATTCTATATATAAATAATTTTTACCGGAAGAAAAAAACGAACGGTCAACAATATGAGGAGTCTTTCATCATGAATCGAGCCGATGTTTTCCGGGCGATGGGAGAATTTTTCGCTGCCGGTTTTTTCGAGAATGAAAACGCCGCCTATCTGGAACGCAACGTCCGCGGCCTGGTCCGCACGCTGGAAAATGTGCCGCTGCTTCCTTATGAAGGCGGCAAACTCTATCCGTCCGGCGCCGGCAACCTTTGGAATCCCGAAAACCGGTTGCTGGTTTGTTTCGATTACTCCTTCGGAATGCGGCTCGACGCCGACCGTCTGCGGCAAAAAGCCGCGGAATTGTTGCACGGCCAAAACGCCGATCAACGTTTCCGCGGCAATCAGCTTTTGAAAGCGACCGAAGAACTTGCCTTCCTGCGGGAAAGCGACATTCCGCCGCAATTCGCGCTCGGCGGCCGCGGCTGGACGCATGGCGTCGTCCATTACGAGCGTCTCATCCGGGAAGGGCTCACCGGCATTCTGCAGCGGGTTGAAGAGAATTTACCCCGGAATCCGGAATTCTACGGAGCGCTACGCGAACTGCTGCAAGCGATGATCGCTTATCTGAAACGCTGCCTTGCTTTCCTGCGGCCGCTGGCACCGGAGCCATTGATCAAAACGCTGGAACGGGTGCCGGAATTCGGAGCCCGTACTTTTTATGAAGCGGTCTTCGCCTACAACTTTTTCTGGTATTTCGACGGCTGCGATTCGGGAGGGCGTCTCGACGCCGTTCTCGATTGCTACCGGCAGACGGAAAGCGAAGAAGAAATCACCGCTTTATGCCGGGAAATGTGGCGCAATTATGATCTCAACGACGGCTGGCACGTGTTGCTTGACCCGCGCAGTTCGCTGTGTGTTCCGGCCATTCGGGCGCAACGCGATTTCCGCCGGCCGAACTCCGGAATTTTGATCGATAAACATACGCCGCAACCGGTTTGGGACGCCATCTTCGAAAACTGGGGCGCCGGCAATCCAAGCCCCTGCCTTTATGCCAAAGACAATTATGAGCAATATCTGGCCGAAACGAAGCTATTTTCCCGGGAAGACACCGGACAGTTCTGTTTCGGCGGCTGTACCGAGCTGATGATCCAGGGAAAGTCGAACACCAAATCGATCGATGCCGGCATTCACGTATTGCGCATTCTGGAAACGACCGGATTGCAATTCGCCGATTTCGACGCCTTCCATGCCGCGTTGCTGGCCAATATCCGCCGGCAAATTGCCCTGATGATTCGGTGTGTGAAGCGGAATCGTGATGCGGCCGCTCTTTTGCTGCCGAATCCGGTCCGGACGCTGTTTTTCGACGATTGCATCGAGCGCGGCCGGGAGTTCAACGCCGGAGGCGCCCGTTATTATTGCAGCGTCATCAACGTCGTCGGCCTGACCAATCTGATCAATGCGGTTTACGCGGTAAAAGAGGCCTTCGCCGGAAAACTTTCGGTCTCTGTTTCGACGCTGGCGGCAGCATTGGCCGCCGACTTTCAGGGTTATGAATCTTTGCTGCATGAGCTGCGCAATTTGCCGAAATACGGCAATGACAATCCGGCAGTCGATTCGATTGCCGGACAAATGATGGAGGAAATTTTTTCCGCGGTCGCCGCATTTTCCACGCCGAAGCATCTTTTTCTGCCGGCCGTCATCCTGTTCACCATCTATGGAGCCTGCGGCGACGACATCGGAGCGACGCCGGACGGCCGCCTGGCCGGCGAAGCGCTGGCCGATTCCTTCGGCGCCACCCAGGGAACCGATCTGAACGGACCGACCGCCCTGTTGAAATCGGCAGCCCGGATGAATCAGCGGCGGGCGATCGGCACACCGGTGTTGAACCTCCGCCTCAATCAGGCGCTTTTTCAATCGGCGGAAACCAGAACGCGGTTGCAGGCATTGTTGAACAGCTATTTCCAAATGGGCGGCCTGCAGGTGCAACCGACCATTTCCAATCCGGAATTGCTGGAAAAAGCCCGCCAGGAACCGGAGAATTTTCCGAATCTGATCGTCCGCATCGGCGGTTTTTCCGAATATTTCAACCGTCTTTCACCCCAACTGCAACTGGAGGTAATCAAACGGACAGAACATCATTTTTGAGCAATTTTGACGGATTTATCCGTCATTTTCATTTAATGACGGCAAATTGACTTGACCAGTAATTCGGCCAGTGACGGATGTCGACCAAACGACGGCGATCAAGGACAACCTCCACCAAATCAAAACGATAAACTAGATTCGGCTGACCGATCCGGCGAAAATAAAGTTCACCGGCACGGAAATTGCGCTGCCGTTGACGGCTGGAGAGATTGGCGGCCGGCCGCCGATTGCCGCGGTGCCGCCGGGTTTTTACTTCGACGAATACCAGCGTCATGCCATCCCGCATCACCAAGTCCAGTTCTCCGCTGCGGCAGCGCCAGTTGCGGGTCAACAATTCCAGCCCTTTGACGGTCAGCAGCTTTGCCGCCAATCGTTCTCCGCGCCGGCCGAGCTGCAGGTGACGGGCCCGGCCTTTTGGCAACGCCAAAGTCATTCTTCGCTGTCGGTTCGCAAGCAGAAATGCACCAATACCAGCAAAATGACCGCAATACCGGCCACCCAGAGCACCGGATTGCCAATGGACAAAAAAGTATCCGGAACGGCGGTCGAAGCCAGCGGCTGCGACCGGTCGAAAGCGGCAGAAAAAAAGTGTTCCAGAATGCTGACGACCGGAATGGCCAGCAACATGCCAATCAAGGCCCAGACCGCGTAAAGCCGGCCGGCCGCCAGATTGGCCAGAGAAGTAACCGGCGTCATCGCGCACAGCGCGAAACCAATGCCGCTGACCGCACCGCCGATCAAGGCGCCCCAGAAATAACCGGGACGGACATGCTCGCCGACCCAGCCGAACTGATGGGCAAAGTAAAACAGAATCACTCCGGCGGCAATCGCCAGCAAAATGGTCTTCAACAGCCGCGGACTGCGCAATTTGATCAAATCAAGGCAGCTTTTGCGCCAGATGAGATCCGACTTGATCAAAACAAATCCGAGAACGATGCCGAACAGGATGGCGGCTCCCAGTCTGGCATCCCCGGACAATGCTAACGGTGCGTTGGCAAACATTTTTTTCTCCCCCTACTTTTCCGCCGAACCGGAATGTTGTTCAAAAAGCAGTGACAAAATCAAAGCGACGACGAAAAAAACGACCAGATAAATCCAGGCCCCGGCCGACAACTGGATCGCGGCGGCATACTGGCCGAAAAGGGTTTCTCCGGCCAACTGGGAGCCGAGCATCACCAAAAAACCGCCGATGAAACTGTAAAGAATCGTTTTGACGAACTTGGCGCCGAACCCCTTCTGATCATCGAAAAAAAACTGGAATTTCCAGTTTCCCGAACAGAGCGAGCCGGCCAGCGCTCCGATCAGCAAACCGATCAAAATGCCGTTCTGCCAATCCAATCCCGGCAGAGAGCCGATCGCCTTTTCTTCGATCGCTTCGGAACAATACCCGGAAAAAGCCACGGCCGCATCACTCATGCCGAGTACGTCGTCGAACAGATACAATCCCAGCACCGCCAGAAGCGGCAACAGCAATCCGGAAATGTAAAAAGGCCATTTTCCGGTCAAAATCTTCATTTCGTTTCCTCCAGACAAACCAGCATTCACGTTTTATTTCGATCTTCCTCTAAAATGTAAACCATCTTGATTTTTTTTCAATACTTTGCCTTTTCAACATTGTAAATTTTTGATTCCGGCAATACCTTATCAGCGTTTAAAATCAGGATGTGACGAATGCGTTTTTTTCTGCCACTTTTTATTACATTATTCTTTTGGATGTCCGTCCCGGCGGCAGATGACGGCAGCCGAAACAAAGTTTTTTCCCCAACCCTTTCCGATTGTGTCGACGGTCATTTCTATCCGCGGCACCGTTCCCAACGGCAAAATCAACTGATCGCACCGACTTCGCCGCGCCAATGCGGCGACAAGCAAACCAATCATGATCTTTCGCTGCCGCCAGGCGTCGATTCCTTCGTTGCCCTTCCGGTTTCGAACGAAGAAAGGACAACCTTCTTCCCTCTTTTTCCCGTCATTTTCCGCTGTTGCGGCAGTTGGGTGAGAGCTGGTCCCGCCATTTGCTGAAGCCGTCATTTTTCCGTCAAAATCATCATTCAGCTTTATAATGAAGCAATTATCGAAATAGCTTCAGGAAAGATTCCAGTATGCCAGAAACCAAATTGCAAAAACCGCTCGGCGGCATCGACGTCTTTTGTATTTCCGCCGGCGCGATGATCAGTTCCGGAATTTTCTTACTTCCAGGCCTGGCGTTTTCCCACATCGGCCCGGCCATCTACATTGCCTACATCCTGGCGGGCATTTTCGCTTTTCTGGGGACGCTGGCCACCATCGAACTGGCAACCGCCATGCCGCTGGCCGGCGGCATCTACTATTATATCGAACGCAGTCTGGGGCCGATGGTCGGCACGGTGTCCGGATTGCTGAACTGGTGCGCCATCGCCTTCAAAACGGCATTCGCCATTTTCGGCATGAGCGAAGTGATGTATCAACTGTTCGGCGGCATTCCGGAATGGTGGGCGGTCGGTTTGACTCTGGTCTTCGTCGGCGTCAACCTGATCGGCACCCAGGCGGCTGCCTGGATGCAGTTGATCATGGTCATCTTCCTGTTGGGAATCATGGCGGCCTTCATCGTCGGCGGCGTGCCGGAACTGCGGCCGGGGCGTCTGACACCGCTCTTCCTGGAGGACAAAGGCTGGAGCGATGTTTTCATCATGGCGGCTTTCGTCTTTGTCGCGTTCGGCGGCCTGCTCGATGTGGTCAGCATCTCCGAAGAAGTGCGCAATCCGCGGCGGAATTTGCCGTGGGGCATGATGCTGGCTCTGATCGTCGTCACACTGTTTTACGGACTGATTCTGATTACGTTGATCGGCATCATGGAGCCGGAAGTGCTTGCCAAATCTTTTACGCCGCTGGCGGACGCCGCTAAAATTTATTACGGTAAAACCGGTTTCTGGGTATTGACCATCGGCGCCCTGATGGCCTACATCACCACTGCCAACGCCGGCATCATGGCGGCGGCCCGTTATCCTTTCGCCCTCAGCCGCGACAAGCTGATCCCGAGAATGTTTCGAAAAGTGTACGGAAAACGCCAACTGCCGATCCCGGCGATCCTGTTGACCGGCGCGCTGGTCGCGGTCGTGCAATTCATGGATGTCAACGAACTGGTCAACGCCGCTTCGACCGTGGTGATGCTCTCCTATGTTTTGACCAACCTGGCAGTCATCATTCTCCGGGAAAGTGAAATACTGAACTACCGTCCTTCCTTCCGAATGCCGTGGTATCCGATTCTGCCGCTGTTCAATCTGGCGATTTTCGCCGCTCTGATCCTGGCGATGGGGGTGACGGCAATTCAATTGTCTTTGCTGATCATCGGCATCGGTTTGTTATGTTACTTTGTTTTCGGGCGGAAAGTCAATCTGGAATTTGCCCTGCTGCACCTGCTCGGACGATTGAGCCGGAATCGAATTGATTCCCACGGTCTGGAAAGCGAACTGCGCGATATCATCCGCGAACGCGACGGTCTGATTCGGGATGATTTCGATTGCCTGCTGGAACAGGCTCCGGCCGCCATCATCGAGGAAAAACTTGAGATGAACGAACTATTCGACCGCCTCAGCAGTTGGATCGCCCCAAAACTGCAGTTGAACGAAGCGGAGCTGGCCGAACGCTTTAAGCAGCGGGAAGAGGAATCCTCCACCGCCATCACTCCGGATGTCGCCGTTCCCCATCTGACCGTACAGGGTAAAAATATTTTCAAGCTTTACCTGATCAAGTGCACCGAAGGAGTCTCTTTCGGCAGCGAATATCCGGAAATCAAAGCCGTTTTCGTATTGCTCGGCTCACCGGATCAGCGCAACCGCCATCTGCGCACGCTGGCCGCCATCGCCCAATTGATTCAGAGCCGCAGCTTCGACAAACGGTGGAACAAAGCCCGAACGCCGCAGCAATTGAACGATGTGCTGCTGCTCGGCCATCGCAGGCGTCAGGCGGAAACCCCAGTTCCGCAAACTTGAAAAATCAATGTTTTTATGCGCAAACCCGCTTTAAAAAAATACTTCAGGCATTATTATTATAAAGTCGTCATGGATCGCGGCACTCCGGAATATATTGCCCGCGGCTGGGCACTGGGCGCGGCGGTTGGATCAATCATTCCGCTCGGCGGACAATTGCTGGTGTCGATTCCACTGTCTTTTTTGCTGAAGGGCTCCAAAATCGGCGCGACGCTCGGTACGTTTCACACCAATCCGCTGACGATCTGGTTCATTTATCCGGCACAATGCTGGATCGGCAATAAGTTGATCGGCGGAAACCTGACTTATCAAGCGGTGGAAGCGGCGCTGGATGATCTGATTCGCCATAAAAATTATCCGGCGCTGCTGAAATTGAGCGGCGAAGTGATCGCGTCCTTTTTCACCGGCGGTATTCTGCTGGCGCTGATATTGACGCCGATAGTCTATTACGTTGTCAAATTTCTGGTCATCCAGTATCGGAAACAAAAAGAATTGCGCAAATTGAGACGCAATCGAAACAGTATTTAGTCTTTTTTCCTGAGGAGTAGTAATTCGATGAACAAACTGTTGGAACGCCTGGCCGCCACCCCCGCCTGGCGTACATTCGGAATCGTCCTGGCGGCAGTTCTGGGCATTCATTTGATCGTCCTGGTGATTTTTGTCAGTTGCAACAGCCGGATACCGGTGGAGCAACTGCCTGCCGATGCCGGCCAGGCTGGCCGGGAAACCGAAACGAAGACGCCGCATACTCCGGGTCCGCCCGGTATCTTACCGTTGCCGCTGGATTACACCAAAGCGGTCAAGGGCGACTTAAACAACTGGTATGAAAGCAAGCAGGTGCAGTCCGGCATCCTGCTGGAAATCGGCAACCGCCGGGTTCTGTGGGAAAAAGCGGCCGATCAACCGGTCCCGATCGGGCCGATCGCCAGATTGATGACCCTGTTGCTGACCTTTGAAGCGATCGACGGCGGTTCGCTGACGCTGGACGATACCATCGGCGTCACCAGTGCCGCCACTCAAATCGGCGGCACTAAAGTTTACCTCAAAGTCGGCGAAAGCTTTCCGCTCCGTGACCTGATCAAAAGCGCGGCAATCCGCGGCGCCAACGATTCCACTTATCTGATCGCCTGCAGCCAGACGGACGGCGACGAAGAAAAATTCGTCGAAAAAATGAATTTCCGGGCGGAAGATTTGAAGATGGTCAATACGAAATTCCTCAACTCTCACGGCCTGCCGGTATCCGGCAAAGAGAGTGTCAGCACCGCCGCGGACCTGGCTGTCCTGGCGGCCCAACTGCTGAAATATCCGCAATTGCTGGAGTGGACCGGAACCAAACGGGACTATTTCCGGGCGGAAAACAATCCGGCCCGCCAGACAATGACCAATTTCAACAATCTGGTAGCGGGCGGTTTACCGGGCGTCGACGGGCTGGCCACCGGCAAAAGCAATCTTACCGGCTACAACGTCGTTTTCAGTTGCACCCGCAATGGACGTCGTTTCGTCGGGGCGGTAATGGGCGTTCCCGATTACAAAGACCGCGACAAGTTCGTCAAAAAATTGTTGGAATGGGCGGAAAAACAATAAAAAACGGCTTTTTATGGAACGAATATTGTTTTTCCAAAATCCGACATATATATTTAATTGTTTTACACACGATAACAGAAGGGTTGGCTGACTGAACAGCAAGATTTGGTTATGAAAAGATTAGTAATTGCGGCTCTAATGCTTACGATTATTTTTGGTATTTTTCCGTCGCAGCCGAAAGCAGAAGCAATCGACCCGGTGACGATCGCAATTCTGACGCCGATCGCCATTAAAGCAGCCAAAATCGCCGCGCCGTACGTCATTCGCGGCCTGATCAGCGGCGGTAAAGGCATGTTGCTGATGGGCGGCAATATTCTGGAAATTTTGTTGCTGCCGTGGGGAGCGCTGCAATGTACCGTCGGCGTCCCGTTCGGCATGTTCGGCCACGGTATGAGCAATGTCATTCAAGGCGGCATCGCACCGTTCAAACTGGCCTGGAACTCCCTTCTGCTGCCGATCCGTTTCTTCGGGGTCGGCATATAGCCGCTTCGTCAGGACAGGAAACGCCGATGGTTTTTTTCAACAAACGAGGAAAATTACGGATCGTCAGCGGTTTGTTGCGGGAATGGTATGGCGACGAACGAGCCAGCCGGGAAATGAGCGTCCATTGCCCGCCGCCCCGGGAACTCGGAGAAGTCGCCGAACAGCTGGTCGCCCAACTGCTGCCGCAGGAAAGCCGTGACGCGATGAACCTGGCTGTCCTCTGGCCGCAGCTGGTCGGCAAACAACTGGCCGCCGTCTCCAATTTCGTCGGCTTGAAAAAAACCGTCGTCACCATTGAAGTAACTCATCCGGTCTGG
Organism: Victivallis sp. Marseille-Q1083; assembly: GCF_903645315.1. Classification (NCBI taxonomy): domain Bacteria; kingdom Pseudomonadati; phylum Lentisphaerota; class Lentisphaeria; order Victivallales; family Victivallaceae; genus Victivallis; species Victivallis sp. Marseille-Q1083. Next base: position 1,676,846 of record NZ_CAHJXL010000001.1, on the reverse strand, counting down.
CTGCGGGAATTCAACGCATTGAAAAAAGTATTGATCACCAAAATCAACACCCAATGCCAGCGGGATATTTGCCGGGAATTGCGTTTTATTCCAACCGGCGGCCGTTACCAAAAGTAATTGCCGCCGCTTCGCCAGTTCCGTCAAATCATCGTCTTATTCCCGTCATACCGAATTTCCCGCAAAAACTCTCTGATTCAGATACCAAAGGGTATCTTGCTGCAGGAAAAGGCAATTCCTCAAGGAAAAGTGCGAGCGTAAAAAAAACTAACGAAAGGTTTTCCCTGCTCGTCGCCGGCTTTTGCATAACGACGTTTTATAGCCGCACTCTCAGATAAAAGCCGGCTTGCAAAAAAAACAATTCTTTTTTTATTGACAGGCAGCTTGTGAAAGATATTTTTAATTTCCTGTTAATAAAATGTCATTATTTTTACTCAACCTGTCATACGCAGGTTTCTTTATGACTTTATCGACAGACTGTCATTTTCGAAACAAGCTCAATTTTTACGGATATTAACATTATTAACAAGCTATATTGATATTGAAAATTTTCCTATAGATAAATTACTCTTTCAATACGCCCTGTTAAAAACCCGGGCGCTTCCAACGAACGACAGGACGGAAAACCATTGAAATGGCAAAAATGGTTTTGTAAAAAACAAAATTTATTGTAAGGTATGTTACGTGTAAAATACAAGAGGGCCCTGGGGGATGACAGCTTCGGAACATATTGAACAATTGATGAAACGCCGGCCGGAACTGGCCGGTTGCCGGGAAGAATTGATTTCGGCGATTGCTCTATTGGTTGAGACGTTTTCTTCCGGGCACCGGTTGTTTTTGTGCGGCAACGGCGGCAGTTGTGCCGATGCTGAGCACATCGCCGGGGAATTGCTCAAAAGCTTTTTGTTACCGCGCAGTTTGCCGGAGAGTGACCGGCGGCAATTCAAGCAGCGGTTCGGGGAGCGGGGGGAAGCGGTCGCCGCCAGATTGCAATGCGGTTTGCCGACGATGACGCTGCATGGCCATCCGGGATTACTGACGGCGTTCGCCAACGATGTGGATCCGTACAATATTTATGCCCAGCAGCTATATGTATTCGGCAATGCCGGCGATTTGTTGCTCGGCATTTCCACCAGCGGCAATGCCGAAAATGTCGCCAGAGCGATGATGACGGCCCAAGTAAAGTCGATTAAGACGCTGTTGTTGACCGGAGCGGACGGCGGCCGATGCGCTTCTCTGGCCGATCTGGTCATTCGGGTTCCGGAGCGGGAAACCTACCGGATTCAGGAGTGTCACCTGCCGATTTATCATATGCTGTGTCAGGCGGTCGAGGAGCATTTTTATGGGACGAGATGAAAAAATGCCGCGCCATGTCGCCATCATCATGGATGGCAACGGCCGCTGGGCGGAGCGACACGGCTTGAAACGGGTGGATGGTCATCGGCGCGGCGCCGGGCGGGTGTTCGAATTGATGGAAACGGTGGCGGAGCTGGGAATTGAGTATCTGACGTTGTATGCGTTCAGCACTGAGAATTGGAAGCGTTCTCCGCTGGAAGTCCAGGCGCTGATGGAGTTGCTGGAAGAGAGTTTGAATGCCAAACTGCCGCTGATGATGGAAAAAAATGTCCGTTTGAAAACGATTGGACGGACGGAGGATTTGTGGCCGGGAGTCCGCGCGGCTTTGTTGAAGGCGGTGAAGGTGACGGCCGACAATACCGGCGGAACGTTGGTGCTGGCGCTGAATTATGGCGGCCGGGCGGAAATTGTCGATGCGGCCGGGCGGATTGCCCGGGCGGTGGCGAGAGGCGAATTGAAGCCGGAATCGATCGATGAACCGTGTTTTCGCCGTTTTTTGTATGATCCGGAATTGCCGGATCCGGATTTGATGATTCGAACCAGCGGCGAGTTGCGGTTGAGTAATTTTTTATTATGGCAGTTGTCGTACGCCGAATTGTATGCCACTGATATTTTGTGGCCGGATTTTGACGGGACGGCATTGAAAGAGGCGGTGGCGGCATTTGGGCGGCGGGAACGCCGGTTCGGCGGCCGGAAAAAATGACGGGGGAATAAGCGAGCGATGTTCAAGTATCGGATCATCAGTTTTGTCGGCTTGTTGGGAATTCTGGCCGCCGCTTTTTTGTGGCGGGAGGGCGGCAAATATATCTTTACCGTTCTGGCGGTCGGCGGCGCCTTCGGTCTGGTTTATGAAGTCGGCGGCCTGTTGGAGCTGATCGGTATTGTCTCATTCAAGAAGTCGACTGCCCTGGCGGCGGTATTGCTGGTTTTGGTTACGGCGATGAACTACCTCGATCGCTGGATTTCAGTGACGGCTTTTGTTTTATTGTTTTTTATTTTTCTGGCCGGTTGGGCCGGATTGCTGTATCGCGACAACCGGAAGTCGGCGATCCGGCAGTTGATCAATTCGCTGGGGATGCTGCTGTTGGTCATTTTGCCGGTATTGCCGCTGGTGGCGTTGTACGATGATGACTGGAGCCGCGGAATCTGCGGCGCCGGATTGATCTATCTGGTGCTGGTGACCAAGGCCGGCGATACCGGTGCGTACATCGTTGGGATGCTGAGCGGTAAATTATTGCCGCACGGCAATCATAAAATCGTTCCGAAGATCAGTCCGAAGAAGTCATGGGAAGGGACGATTGGCGGCTTGCTCTGTTCGGTTGCCGTGAGTTTGGCGTTCTTTTACGGCAACTTCAATCTGGTGGCGACGCTGTGGGGCAGTTTATTTTTGGGAATTGTACTGTTTTTCGGCGGTTTTGCCGGCGATCTGACGGAATCGGCTTTGAAGCGGACTTGCGGTGTCAAGGATTCCGGAGCGATCATTCCGGGAATGGGCGGTATTTTCGATGTGCTGGACAGTTTCATTTACAATGGAATTATATTCTTTTTTATCAAGGCGTTGTTTGTCGTATGAGAGAGGAAGCTATGAAGGAAAAAATTATACAGTTGCTGGCGCAGAACGCCAGAATCGATACCAAAGAGATCGCTGCGCGTTTGAACATGACCGATGAAGCAGTGTGTAGTTGCATCGCCGAATTGGAAAAAAATGACGTGATCAAAGGGTACAAAGCGATCATCAATGAAAACATTTACCATAGCGACATTGTGCGCGCATTGATTGAGGTGAGGGTGACGCCGCAGCGTGACGGCGGTTTTGATACAGTCGCCCGCCGGATCGCGAAATTCCCGGAGGTGATCGATCTTTACCTGGTTTCCGGCGGTTATGACTTGCTGCTGGAGGTAAAGGGACGCAGTCTGCAGGAGGTTGCGATGTTCGTCTCCGGGAAACTTTCTACCATTGAAGGGGTGCTTTCCACCTCGACGGCGTTTACTTTGAAGAAATACAAGGAATCCGGAAGGATCATGGATGATGATGAAGAATATACAAGATTGCAAGTCTGTCCGTAAATCGCGGATCGCTGAACATATCGGCGTGTTGCCGAAAAGTGGAATTCGGGAGTTTTTCGATTTGGTGACCACCATCGAGGATGTCGTGTCGCTGGGGGTTGGGGAGCCGGATTTCGTCACTCCGTGGACGGTGCGGGAAAATGCGATTTTTTCGCTGGAGAAAGGACATACCAGTTATACGTCCAATTATGGATTGTTGTCATTGCGCCGGGAAATTTGCAATTATGTGGCCAATGATTACGGCATTGAATACGATCCGGCGACGCAATGCCTGGTGACGGTTGGCGTCAGTGAGGCGCTGGATCTGGCGATGCGGGCGATCATCAATCCCGGTGATGAAATTATCTATACCGAACCGTGTTTCGTTTCCTATCCGGCGGAAATCCGGATGGCGCATGGAGTGCCGGTGGTGCTGGAAACTTACGAAAAGAATGGTTTCGCACTGAATCCGGCCGATTTGAAAGATAAAATTACGCCGAAAACCAAGGCGTTGCTGATCAATTTTCCCTGCAATCCGACCGGGGCGACGTTGAATTACGAACAGATGAAGGAAATCTGCGCGTTGGTCATCGCCAATGATTTGATTTTGATTACCGATGAAATTTATTCGGAATTGACCTATGAGAAGCGTTTGCCGAGTATTGCTTCGATGCCCGGTATGGCGGATCGGACCATCTTTCTGCACGGTTTTTCCAAAGCGTTTGCGATGACCGGTTTCCGGATTGGTTATGCCTGCGGGCCGAAGGATATTATTGACGCGATGATGAAAATTCATCAATATTCGATGATGTGTGCGTCGATCACTTCCCAGGAAGCGGCGTTGGAGGCGTTGCGCAATGGCCGCGGCGAGATGGAGCGGATGCGGGAAAGCTATATGGAACGGCGGAATCTGATCACTGCGAAGTTCAATGAGATCGGCTTGCGGTGCTTGTTGCCGAAAGGGGCTTTTTATGTGTTTCCGAGCATTGCATCAAGCGGTTTGAAATCGCATGACTTTGCCAGTGAATTGTTGAAGAGCGAACGGGTTGCGGTGGTGCCGGGCAACGCTTTCGGCGCCTGCGGCGAAGGATTCGTGCGCTGTTCTTATGCCGCTTCGATGACCGATATCAATACAGCGCTGTCCCGCATTGCCGATTTTCTGGAAAAACGTCCAGTCGTTAGTTAAAACGGAAAAAAACAGGCAAAAAAGATATCACGATTGGAATATTGAGCAAACATCGGTTATTATATCGGCGCTGTGTGTGATTATGATCAATTAAGGGGATTTTTTTGAAGGATGGGTATCAGTAACTTCCGGGACAAACTGTCAGCGATCATCAGACCGTCCCTATTGGCTGAAAGTGACAATTTTATCATCAAGCTGGCAGATAACCGGCAGGAGATTGAGCAGGCACAACAGCTTCGCTATGAAGTTTTTCGGCGGGAACAGGGACGCTTGGAAAGTTGCAACGGCGTCGGAAGCATCGATGTCGACGAATATGATGAATATTGTTTGCATTTGATCGTCATCGATAAGGAAAGCCAGGCCATCGTCGGCACCTACCGGATGCATCCGGGCATGGTGGCGCGAAAAGGCATTGGTTTTTATTCGGAACGGGAATATACGATCCGGGGTCTGGAAAAGATAGCCGATGACGTCATCGAAATGGGACGTTCCTGTGTGGCGGCCGAATACCGCACCGGCGCCGTCGTCAGCCTTTTGTGGGCCGGCATCGCCGAAATCAAGCGGCGCACCGATGCTCAATATCTGATCGGTTGCGTCAGTTTGGAAACGACCGACAGCAAAGTCGGCTGGGGCTTGTATCATTATCTGAAACAGCGTTATGGCGTTTCGGAATTGCTTTCGGCGCTGCCGCATCAGCGTTTTGTTCTGCCGATGTCCGACGGAGAGCTGTCGGATTCCGAATTGATCAAATTTATTCCGCCTTTGTTCAAAGGTTACATTCGCCTCGGCGCAAAAATTTGCGGGGAGCCGGTTCTGGATCATGAATTCGGCTCGATTGATTTTTTCGTCGTCATGGAATTTCGCACTTTGCCGGAGAAATATACCCGTCACTATCGGGTGTGAAACAATAACGGTCATCCAATCTGAGGAGGGAACGGGTGCTCTTTTTTCGAAAACTTTGGCGAATATCTTTGGCTTTCAGTTGGCTGCCGATCGTCGGCGTCTATGCTTTTTTTGTCCATCTGGGTGGTTGGAAAGCGATCAAAAGAGTTTCTTTCGTCACTCGGACCTGGGGGCGCGGTTTAGCCTGGTGTTTTCATTTGAACATTCGTGTTTTCGGAGATTTCAGTCATTTTCAGGGCGGATTGATCGTTTCCAACCATTGCGGTTATCTGGATATTTTGACGCATGCTTCGTTGTTTCCGATTCGTTTTGCGCCGAAGAAGGAGATCAGATCGTGGCCCTTCCTGGGCTGGTATCTCGGGATCAGCCGACCGATCTGGATTGATCGCAGCTCCCGTCAGAAATCACGGGAAGCAGTGGAGAGCTTCCGGGCGACGATGGAACATGGAATTCCATTGCTGGTTTATCCGGAAGGAACCAGCACCGATGGCGAACATGGGCTGTTGCCGTTCAAGTCGACGCCATTCGAGGCCGTCAGCCGCAGCAAATTTCCGATTCTGCCGATATTGACACTTTATCGGCCGACTTCGGACGGCAAATCGTTGTGCTGGTACGGCAATGATGAATTGATGCCGCATGTCTGGCGGGTCCTGGGATATCGTCGGATCGATATCGATGTTCATATTCTGCCATTGATTCAGCCGCAGCCGAATGAAGACCGCAAAGCGCTGGCGGAACGTGTCCATCGGATTATGAATGAGGCTTATTGGAAGTTGAAAAATATGGAAATGACGGAAAAATAACGGAAAAATAACCGGTAAAATGGATCAAATTGGCCTCAAAGTCCGTCACAGTGGACGGATCGAATTGAAACGGATAGTCGATGAACGCGATGGCGCTTTGTCGATCATCGAAGGGCGGCGTGATCTGCCGTTCGACATCCGGCGGGTTTATTATATCAATCAGTTGGAAAATGGTTCCAGCATCCGGGGCAAACATGCGCACCGTCAATTGCAGCAGGCGATTTTCTGCATCAATGGCAGCTTTATTCTGTCACTGGATGACGGAGTGGCGAAACAGGACATTTTGATGTGGCGTGATCATATCGGTATTTATATCGGTCCCGGCCTCTGGCATACGATGCACAGCTTTTCCAGCGGTTGCGTATTGTTGGTGGCGGCCAGCGATTATTACGAGGAAGCGGATTACATCCGGAATTATGAAGCTTTTTTAGAATTCGTCCGGCAGTCGGATGACGGATGAAGATGGAACGTTTTGTGGTTGAATATCAATCGATTCAGTTGATCGATCAATAAAATGACGGAATATCAGGAAATGAAAATACCGCAATGCAGCCCCCTGGATAATTTCCGGAAAAAACAGCCGGAAATTTTGAAAGCAATCGGAGAAGTGCTGGAAAGCGGTCGTTATATCCTCGGTCCGGCGGTGGAAAAATTGGAACGGGAATTTGCCGCTTTCTGCGGTTGCCGGGGAGCAATTGGGGTTGCCAATGGAACCGATGCGGTGGAGCTGGCCTTGCGCAGCTTGAATTTGCCGGCCGGCAGTCTGGTGGCCTGTCCTGATTTGACGGCTTCGGCAACTGCCGCCGCCATCCAGCGCGCCGGTTGCGAAGTGTTGCCGATCGATTTGGAACCGGACACTTTTACGATATCGCCGCAGGTCTTGCACCAAGCCTTGGCGGATTTTGATATTCGGGCGATTGTGGCGGTTCATCTTTACGGGCAGCCGGCTGATTTGCCGGCGATTTTATCGGTGGCCGACGGCCGGCCGGTTATTGAGGACTGTGCTCAGGCGCACGGTGCGCTGCTCGACGGCCGCCGGGTTGGAGTGTTCGGATATTGTGGCGCTTTCAGTTTTTATCCGACTAAAAATCTCGGCGCCATCGGCGATGGCGGCATGATTGTCTGTGATGATCCGGAATTGCTGGAAAATTTGGCTGTTTTGCGCCAGTACGGTTGGCGGCAGCGGTTCGACAGTGCGATTCGCGGCGTCAACAGCCGTTTGGATGAACTGCAGGCGGCGATTTTGCTGGTGAAACTGGCGGAATTGGAAAAAGACAATCGGCGGCGCCGGGAAATCGCCGCCCGGTACGATGCCGGTTTTCGCGATTTGCCGCTTCAAATTCCGAAAATCCGTCCAGGAGCGTTTCCTGTCTATCATCAATATGTGATTCGGGCCGGCGACCGTGATGCGTTGCGGGAATTTCTTCGGCAGCGGGGAATTGCCACCGCAATTCACTATCCGAAAGCATTGCATCAGCAGGCTGCTTTTCGTCCGTCCGTCGGTCGGGTATTTCCGGAAGCGGAAGCGGCGGTCCGGGAAATCCTCAGTCTGCCGATGTATCCGGAATTGACTGAAAATGCGGTTGAAACGGTTATCGCGGCGGTCCGGGAATTTTTCAGATGAAATATTTTGCCACCTATTTCGATTCCGGCTATCTGGTGCCGGGAGATACGTTGTTTCGGTCTTTGAAAAAAAATGGCGGAGAGTTCCGGCTTTTCGTCGTCTGCCTGGATGACGAACTTTTCGAACTGCTGTGCTGTCATGGCGAACCGGAGCTGGTGCCGTTGCGTTTGGCGGATATTGAAGCTTTTGATCCGGAATTTGCCGCCACCCGTGCCACCCGCAGCCGGGTGGAATATTATTTTACACTCAGTCCGGTTCTGCCGCTGTATCTGCTGCATCGTTTTCCGGAATTGGACAGCATCACCTATCTGGATGCCGATTTGTATTTTTACAGTCGTCCGGAACCGCTGTTCGCCGAACTTGGTGACGGGGCGGTGCTGATCATTCCGCATCGTTTTCCGGCTGAAATCCGCTGGCGGGAACAGTTTGGTGTTTACAATGTCCAATTTCAGATCTATCGACGCGATCCGCGGACATTCGCCATTCTGCATTGGTGGCGGGAACGGTGTCTGGAATGGTGTTTTGACCGGGTGGAGCCAGCCCGGTTTGCCGATCAGAAATATTTAGACGAATGGCCGGAACGGTTTGCCGGTGTCGTGGTTTCCCGGTTGCCGGGAGCCGGTCTGGCACCGTGGAACTGGAGCAATTATCGGTTGAAACTGGGAAATGACGGCATTTTGACGGTCGATGACGAGAGATTGATTTTTTATCATTTTCAGGGATTTAAATTGCTTTCGAATCATTTGCTGTACCATAATCTCGGTTCTTACGGCAAAGTGATGAACGCTTCCTTATTGACTTTCTTTTACGGCAATTACCTTGCTGAACTTCGTTCGACGATTGCCCGCTGGCGGCAACTGGAACCGGAAAGGGAATTTTCATTGATTCGGAAAAGCAGCCGGGATAAAAAAACTTCAATCCGCAATCTGTTGTCCGCTGTGGTCCATCGCAATTTGATGTGGGTAAAATAAGAAATTGAAAATGATCGGCAGCCGGGAGTTTTCCACTTTTCTCTGATCGTTCCGCTTGCAATTTCGATAATCTTCGGTATATTAATCGTCACGTCTTGAAAAGACATTGTGGTATGCACCCGTAGCTCAATTGGATAGAGCGTCTGGCTACGGACCAGAAGGTTAGGGGTTCGATTCCCTTCGGGTGTACCAGTTTTCCGAATTCTCCGGGCGTGTGCACCCGTAGCTCAATTGGATAGAGCGTCTGGCTACGGACCAGAAGGTTAGGGGTTCGATTCCCTTCGGGTGTACCAGTTTTTGCCAAACGGATTCTCTGCTCAACTCCATTGTTTCTTTGCGCTCATTTGAAACCCCTTTCAGATACTCTTTTAATTTAGCACATGTTTCAATGGGGGCAATATATTCTCCGCAAAGAAGCATTTGCCATTTCTCAGACGTTGAATTTTCGTGGCGGCAAGGCGGCGGAATCGCGGTTGCCGGACAGCGGAGGGCAATGGTGAAATCAGGACAAACAAACAATCGCTTCCGGCCGGGTTGATGATTGCCAGGAGCGATTGTTGTTTGTACGAATGAATTAGTAGGCGACGGCCAGTGCCTCCGGCGAACAATTCCGGACTTTGGCGGCCACCGGGACGAAGTCGAATTCGGCGGCGACGAAGTAATGATCGCTCGGGAAACGGCCATCGATCGAATCTTTGACGATGGTAGCGGTCCGCGGCAGCAACTGGCCACGACAGAAGACGAAATCCATCTTGCCGTAATGCGGAATGTTGTAGCGCGGTCCGATGAAGTCGTGATAGGTGAATCCCGGTTCATTTACCTGGTGAATCGCGGCATAAGTATCAATCCAGCCATTTTGCAGAAAGCGCTGAATGGCCGGGTTGACAAAATCGCAATTCATGTCGCCGGTCAGAATTTGCGGCAGGTCCGCCGGCTGCGCCTGGCAATCGGCATTGATGACGCCGGCTTGTTCTTCGCGGGCTGGCTGGCTGATGTGGTCCAGATGGGTATTCGTGAAACGCAGCTTGCGACCGGTCTGCCGGTCGCGGAGCAGGGCGGCGTTGGCCATGCGAATGCAGTTGCTGTCCCAGGACTTGCTGCCGCAACGGTCGGGAGTCGCCGAAAGCCAGTAGGAGTGACCGGTGAGCAGTTCGTACCGGTCGCGGCGGTAAAAGATCTGATCCACCGGATGTCCGCCGGGCTCGTCGATAACGCCGAATGAATCGTAGTTGCCGAGTGCGGAAAACAGGTCGTCGTGCTGATCCTGACGCATCTCCTGAAAACCGATCAGGTCCGGCGCGTGGCGCCGGATGATCTCCGCGCAGACGGCGCGGCGGTTGGCCCAACTATATACGGTATCCGGAGCGCTGCTGACCCGGATGTTGCAAGTCATTACTTTAAACATTTTTCACCATTTTATTTTTGTATTGTCGCCGATCTCGTTGAGTATTTCACCGATTTTGTTGCGCAGTTGCATGAGCTCGGCGCCATTGCGGGTATAATCCCAATCATTGGCAACCAGATGATTTTTGATGTCGAGCAAATCTTGAATCTGCGTGATTTGTGCTTTGGTCAACTGGATACGCCGGGTTTCCGCTTCGCGGAGCACATATTTGAGCAGTTGGAGGTATTCATAGTCTTCGAGGCCGTCACGAACCAGCTTGAGCCGCTGTGACGGCACCGGTCCGTCGACGCCGGGATAAAGCAGGAATCCATCGCCGTTGACATCGCCATAGCCCTTGCCATCCTGATTGGTCAGCGGGCCACCTTGGATATAGTCGCTCCAGTCAGTCGGTTGTCGGACGACCTTGCCAGCGGCATCGGTCTGGTCGCGAAAGGTGTTCCAACGTACGATCGAATAGTGCAAGAATCCCTGGGTATGCAGTTTTTCGGCCATGAAGCCGGTCAACAGCCGAGTTCCAGTCGCCGGCGATTCCAGCAGCCAGTTGGCCGAAGGCGGCTGCGGCACCAGGCAGACGTAATACCATACCTCTTTGCCGCGTTTGCGGGCCGCTTCCACGGCGTCGTAAAACTGAATGTAGCGCGTCGTCAGCGGCACCCAGATATCGATGGCATCGTCCATCTGCGTGTCCAGACCGAAGCTGTAATCAATCGCGGTGGTCATCAACCGCAACTTGGGATAAGCTGCCTTCAGTTTGCCCATCGCTTCACGCACTTCGGCGATCTGTCCGGTCGGGACCTCGTCGAACCCGTAGACGTACACGCGATCCCAGCAGTCGTGCTGGTCGATAATCGGCTTTAATTGCTTGAGCCATTCGAGTGAACGGTTGAGCTCGGAAAACTGGCTGATAAAAAAGAGACAGATATTAGTATTGCCTTCGGCGATCCGTTGCTCCAGTTCGCGTTCGCTGATCGGATAGGGACGGTAGATCAAATCGATCGGGATGCGGCAGGAACGGATTTCCGTTTCATAACGCTTCATCATTTCAACGAGTTGCCGCGCATCCGCGGAGAGCTGTTGTTCCGTCAGTTCGCCCCGCAGATACCGGTCGAATTCCGCTCCGGAAACCGCCGGATCCTTGCCGCCATAGAACGTCTTGAACCAGGATCGTTCGAAGATGGACGCGATGGCCAACGGCAATGAATTGGTCGACGGCAGACGGAAATTCCAGACCAGCACCTGAAGCGGTACTTTGATCGGCGATTGCAGTTCATTGGCGCGGATGCGCAACTCCCCGACATACAGACCGGGCGTCTGTTCGGCCGCGGCCGCCGCTTCGACCCAGATCGGCTGCCAGGTCAGTTGCGGCAGGTCGAAGTGATCGAGGTAGTTCAGCAACGGGTCGGGAGTCCAGCCGGCATAGGGCGTGTAATAATCGGGCTGACGGGTATTGACATAACCGACCGGCATGACTTTGATTGCGGTTGCCGGGAAAAGGTTGCCATTGCCATCTTTCAGATCGCCGGCCAGCTCGACGCTGACATCGGTCAGATCTTTGAGGCTGAACAGCAGCAACTGATTGGCTTCCGCCTCGTTTTGCGCCAACTTGATGATGTTGTCTTCGCGGTCGTAATCGGGCAGCAACCGTTCGGTCCGATAGATGCGGTCAATCGAATTGCTCCAGCGGGTGGATACTTCGCTGCCGCTGCCGAGATCGCGATTTTCTTCGGCACTGTATTGATTGGCGATGATACCAAGTTTGCCGAGGTCGGGATCAGCCGCCAGTTGCCGTGCCTGGCGCAATGCCGGGAGCAGTTCCTCGGTGGTTTGCGCCTCCTGGGCGGTCTGCCGGATCGCGGTGATCATCTTGGCGTACTCATTGCGGACATCAATAACTTCCTGGGGCGCCCGCATGCTGTTTGCCGGATATCTGAGCTCGCTGGCCGCGAGTTGCAATTCCCGCTGTTTGTCAGCGAAATCCCGGGTGACCAGTCGCCAGTTGGCGAGGTACAGATCCAGCGGTGACTGCGGTTTATGCAAATAAAGATGCGCTTCCTCGATCGGAAACATCCGGATGTCGTCGGTCAGGTAGAATCGGCATTGATTGATGCCGGAATTCAAGTTGAAGAGATCGCTCTTGCGCAGTTGCCCATACGGGTCCTTGAATCTCACCTGCATTCGCAGCTCAATCGGATAGTCGGTCGGGTTGTACACATCAAGCACTAGATAATCGTAATCCTGCCAGTCGGTCGTTGGCATTTGCTCGGCGGTGATGATCAGTCCGGGCCATTGATCGCTGACCGGGAAATGGAGCTTGGCCGAATGACTGCCGTTGATCAGGAAGGTGTCGGCGCTGATGGCGGCGCCTTCTTTGGCGGTGCATTTCTGCAGTTCGGCGGGGGTGGCAAAGGTGTTGAGCTCAAATTGCACCGGATCGGCGGCGATGCATTGTAAGACGCAGAAGAAGAGCGGAAACCAATGATAGATTTTCATTTTCATAACAGGGTACGCACTTTTTTTTAGCTGATATTTCATTAGAACGAGACCGCAGCGGTTGATGCCGTTGCGGCCTCAGTTAAGATAACTCGGAGAAAAGGGCGGTGTCAATCTCAGTTCGCGTTGTAGAACCAGAATGGAGAGTAACGCTTATCCTGGAATGGCCGGAAGTATTTGACCGCATCGGCGCGGCAGGCAGTCCGGTTCAGGCCGGTAGCACTGCCGTCATAGAGCAACGCATTGGTTGAATGGTTGGAGTGCCGCGGATAAATCGGGTACCAGCATTTAAGTCCAAGGCTCGGATTGTACAGTCCATTATCATTGGACGCGCACTGCGCAGCGGCATCGAAGAGGTAGCCTTCCACCTGGCCATTATCTACTTCTGTTTTTGACAACGAGTCGGCAAACATTACCGGCGTCGAACCTTCAAGTTTAGAGAGAAGCGTAGCCATTTTTACCATTGGAGCGCGGGAATCGTTGTGGGCAAAACCAAATGTACGATTATTATGTCCGATTGTTGTCTTGTTCTGGTATAACGCGTCATCAATCCATTCGCCGGTACCGGCCGGACACAGAAAAACGTTTTTATCGAGGCCGTAATCTTCATTCAACATGACCTGCCAGGAAACAGTGGCGTTGCGTTTTGCACTCCGAATAGCTGCTGCCATCGCCCAATCATCGTTATCCAGCAAATACATATTAGTCATCAGTCCCAATTGTCTCATGTTGCTGCGGCAACTGATTTCCTGTGCTTTGCCCTTGGCTTTGCCGAGCGCCGGCAGCAACATGCTGGCGAGAATGGCAATAATCGCTATGACAACCAATAGTTCGATGAGTGTGAAAGACTTTTGTTTCGACATGTTCATGATCTCCTTATCTGGTTTTTGGACTGTTGTAATTTTCTTTGATTTATCGCGTAATCATAGTAATAGTATAGCAAAATTTTTGACAAAAGGCAAGATGAACGTGAAAGATTCTTGTTTCGACATGTTCATGATCTCCTTATCGGATTTTTGGGCTGTTGTAATTTTCTTTGATTTATCGCGTAATCATAGTAATAGTATAGCAAAATTTTTGACAAAAGGCAATAGGTAAAATGAAAAAAGTGAAAAAAAAACGGAACCTTAATGCCTCATCGACGATATTTGACATGGTTGAGGTTATCACCGGGAAAATTTCGCGATGAACCAAATGATGACAAAGAGTCCCCCCATGGGGAGTAACAGGGGGATTTGTTCAAGGCATTGTTGCGAGATATCGTTTCCCCGCGTCATGCGATGGAAAAACTTGCCGATGCAATTGATTGGCAAAGTTTTGAAGACGGGTTGGAGGCAAGCTTTTGTGTTGAAAACGGTCGTCCCTCCTGTCCGGTCCGCCTGATGGTCGCGTTGCATTATCTCAAATACGCCAGCGGTCAGTCGACGATGTCGCGCAGGCGCAAGAGACTTGCCAAAAGCGGTGCCGAAAAACTGCTCGAAGAAAGTCTGAAAACCGGACTGTGTGAAGGCTTTATCAAAAAATCTGAACTGACCCGGGTTAATGTAGACAGTACCGTTCAGGAAAAAGTCGTACGCTATCCGACCGATGCGCGGCTTTATGACCGATTGCGTGAACGTCTGGTAAAATCCGCGCAGAAAAACGGTATTGAGTTGCGGCAGACTTACGAACGGATCGGTAAAAAGTTTTACGCAGTCACAGCAGTTACGCGAAAGCAAATCAGTTCAAGCGAACCGGAAAAGCGACGAAACAACTGAAAACTTTCCTCGGATGAGGTCTTCGGGACATTAATAACTTATCCCTAAATAAATGCAAGTTTTCTATAAATAATCACGCATGCCGCCAGTTGAAGCAATGCTTCATATGCGGCATGTGTTTTTTCAAAACGCACCAGAAGTTTTCTGAAGCGATTGAACCATGAATGGGCCACTTCCACAATCCAACGTCGAGCTTTATAACCTTGCCTGACTGCAATTCCTCTCCTCTCCTCTCCTCTCCTCTCCTCTCCTCTCCTCGCTTCCAACGGTTTTCGTCCCGCTCCGCGACGACGCTGATACTCTTGATTACTATCACGCCTTGCACGAGGAATCAAAGGTTCGACCTTCGACCAAAAAGCATCAGAGACTTCCCACGAATTCATTGCCATGTTCACCTTCTAGTGTTTGATGATAATATAGCGATATTTTTCATGTTTTTAAATGTTATTTAGGGATAAATTCTAAATCTTCTTTAGATAGAAGTATTCCGATTTCTTTTTAAAAGTACATTGATGCTGGCGGACCAGAACCACTGCCGCCGTCACCATCGCCACCAAGCAAATTTCAGTCAGGCTGAGGGGCAGCCCAGCATCGGCAAACAGGCGGCTGGTTCCCAAACAACAGAAGGCTGCCAATAGGCATTTCTACAAAGCCGATTGTCTTTTTCCCATTCCTGCTTTCTTAGATTAGTCTTGCTGACTGGGAAGAATTCTGGTCGGCAAAATGAAGAATATCTTACTATTCCGTCGTCGATTCTTCCGCGGCCACTCCAGCGAAGAGTTTTTCCCAGTCGGCCTGATTGTCATATTTTTTCATCAGATCGGTTAAGAATTCGAGATTGCCGTGATCGTACAGGATTTTTACTTTCCGAGCATTATAAGAGCTCGGGTACTTCATCAGCCAATCCAACAATTGTCTCCCTCGCTCAGTTAGTGTGTAAATCCCAGTTTCTCTATCAAAATCATATCCCCACACCACAAAAGCAGCCATCATTCCCGCAGCATAGGCTTCGGAATCAGCAGAATATTCTCCGGAAGACAAACGATTATCAATTGTCTCACGAACAAAAGCAAAACGCTCTTCAAAAGGCAAAAATGATCGGAACAACCGTATCCCATTAATTTTATTTATGAAAGAATGATCAAAAGCACCAAACATCTCAGATATTTCTAGCGAAGAAATCGTACTATTGAAACTATAGTCACTCATCAAGTATAAAAACAACTCTCGAATAGTAGGTGATTTTTCCCAAGATTTAGCCAACAAAACTTTTAAATTGATAGCCGATAAATTAATCGGATTAGGAGTACAAAATGACTCAAATTTTGGATCAAAAGAACAAATCTTTTCTCCATCATCCCCATTTCTTAATAAATGATATCTCAATTCACTCGGATAATTATACAAGAACAGATAGCGTTCAGTTTGACTAATATAGCCTTTATCTCTTTCCCATAACTGTGGTTTGATAGCTGGCCAATTTTCCCACCAGAGAGCCGAATCTCCTGTTAATAAAGCACGTTCTCCCATAAATTCCATTGGTACTTCAAATGCACGAATTGTCGAACAAAGATTATTTAGCAAAAGATAAGTATAAAAAGAATATTCTTCCGATTCATAGTAATATCTCCAAGCAATATAACAAAGAAATGAAAAATTTATATCCTCCAAAGCATCAATTGGATACAAATGAATCATGTAATCAATCATATCCTTTTGCAGTTCTCTATCAACACCCATCCTTAGCCGATGCAAATCTGGATTTTTACCATTTTTTTCAATATATTCTCGTAAAGACGGTTCTAATAATTCAATAAAATAACACTTTAAATCATATCCTCCAAATGTAACATGCTTTTCTCCATATTGAAACCAACTTAATTCTGCTTCCCCTGGAGCAACAGAGAATTCCAATACACGTACTGTATAGTTATTTATCTTAGCATCCAAGCTTTCTATATTTGCGTGGAAATGTTCATACAACCTCAATAAATCTTTAACATCTTGTAGTTGATCATTATATGTTCCAAAAACTTTCACACAAAACAAGAAAAATATCATCAAAAACTTTATCTTCATTTTATTACCTTTATTTTATTAATATCCCCGGAATTCATTTTTATTCGGTTCAAAAGATGCCGGAACCAGTCCTGGATCGTAAAATCTTAAAACTTTGGATCCATTACCTTCAAAATATCTATCCCAATCAATAGGCAATGGTATCTCATGGCTTTCCAGCAAAGCCTCCAATTGTGTTTTCAAAGAATCGGGATCTACAATTCCTTGTCCCAATAAAACATCCCCATCATGATATTATAGTATTATTAAAACTTCTTACACTGCCCCAATATTGTACCGGCAACTAACTAACTTGCATATAAAACAGTCTTGGAATGGAATAATTTCTTGATTCGTTCCGGTTGTTCAGCTATCATTTCCATATGTTGCTTGGCATGTTCGGTTATTTTTCCTTTGGCGCGTCCCAAGGGCTTGTTGTTCAGATTTGATTTCAAGTCGCGGTTGAGATATTCATCCGGGTTCAGGTCGGGACTGTAGCTCGGCAAGAAAAATAACTTGATGAAAGCCGCGTTTTCCTGCAGAAAGCCAGTCAACGTTTTGCTGTGGTGAACCCGCAGGTTATCCAGAATCAAATACACTTTCCGCTCATTTTGACGAATCAGACGTTCCATGAATTGGATCAGGAGTTGAGCCGTCATCGTTTCGCTGTAAAACATGAAATGAGTTTTCCCCTGGTTGGTAATCGCGCTGATCATATTAACTTTTTCGCGTACCGGATTGACTGCTTGCACCGGGGGGTTGCCTTTCGGCGCATAACTGCGGCCCTTAGCCTCGTCATTGCGAATTCCTGTTTCATCCCCCCAAAAGATATCCGCATCTTCTGATTTTGCCAGCTTTTTGATTCGGGGATACTCCTCAATCAGCCATTTTTGAACGTGCGCCTCATTGCGCTGATAAGCTTTCTTAACTGGTTTTTGCGGCGTAAATCCCCAGCGTTTCAAGTACTCCCCCATGGTTCGGACTGGTATTTCGATTCCAAACGAAATCTTGATGTGCAACCGTACCGCCTGACGAGTCCAGAGCGCAAATGGCAATTTTAACTGATCCGGACAATGGTCGACCAAATCTTTCCGTATCTTACTCTCTTCATGCGGAAGCAGACGGCGTCCAAAGCCGACTGGACGACCGCATTTCTTTACTTTCAAAGCAGACAAGCCGCTTTTTTTCCACTTGCTTATCCACTTGCCCACCGTGTTGCGGTGCGCTCCGACGATTTTTCCGATTTCTGTACAATTATTACATTTGCCGCTTTGATACAATCTCACGGCCTGCTTGCGCCGCTCTTCAAGAGCGACCTTATCGAGTTTTCGGGCATCTTGAGTTTCCATGATGATAATATACACCATCAAGCAAATATTGCACGTATGTTAATTGCCGAATCTATATGTAGCAACATAATCATCAATATATGTCTGCATTAATCCAGCAAAATCATTTCTAGCCGCATAGTCTGAATCACGGTAAAATTGACCCTATCTGAACCATAAGAAATAGTCGCCTCACCCGCCACTGTAGGATAACTCCACACATCAACAGCAATACTGTCCCCTCCCCAAATAGTACCAAGTGGAATCCCTTCAAGATAAAGAATACATTTTCGATTCTGCTTACTTAACCCTAACCTGAATATTGCAGGGATTTCGCAAAACGAAGGGGCAGATTCTAGATTAACATATTATACTGTAATATTTTACGTCACAATATCATGCCGAGGTCTGTCTATGACAAAATATAACGACTCAATTCCGTTCTTTCAAGGTCCGAACAGCAGAAAAATCGAATTCAATTTCAGCGGCGGCGATATCAGCAGTGACAGCGGGTTGCTTTTTGTCAAAGAATTCAACCGCAAACTCAGTTTGCCCCGGCGCGCCGGTAAACTGCTGGATTCTTTTGATATTCGACAGCCCGAAAAAGTCAAATATTCCCATCAGAACATGCTTCCTCAAAGAGTCTTTGCGCTGATAGCCGGCCATGAAGACCTCAATGACTATCATGACTTGCGAAACGATCCGCTGATTCAAACCGTTGTCGGCCGCGATCGTCAACTCGCTACTCCAAGCACTTTGTGTCGATTCGAAAATGGAATCGATTGCCGGATTTGCGTTGAATTGAGCCGATTGTTTGTCGAATTCTTCGTGGAGAGCTTTTCCACACCACCTCGAGAGTTGATTCTTGATTTCGATGCCACTGACGATCTCACCTACGGAATGCAGGAAAATCGTTTTTTTCACGGTTATTATGATCACTATTGTTTTCTTCCGTTGTATATTTTCTGCGGGGATCAATTGCTTACGGCTTACCTGCGCCCGTCAAAAATAGATGGAGCCAAAACATACCTGGACAATTCTCTCACTGCTGGTGAAGCGTTTTCGGCAGCAATAGCCGAAGGTCAGGATTCTTTTCCGAGGAGACAGTGGTTTTTGTCGGCAGAAAATACTGAATTGGTGTGACAAAAATGAAGTCAAATTCATCGTCGGACAGGCGAAAAATTCAGGTTTGCTGGAGTTATCAAAAGATTTTCAAGCTCAATTCGAATATGCAGCAGGAACCTGGAAATATCCCCGCCGGGTGATTGCCAAAGCGGAATTCAACAGGCTTGGCCCCAATAATCGATTCATCGTCACCAATCTTGATAATGACGGACAATATCTTTATGAAAAAGTCTATTGCGCCCGCGGAGAGATGGAAAACCGGATCAAGGCGCAGCAACTGGATCTTTTCGCAGATCGGACTTCGGCTTTTACTCTCAAGTTTGGCATATATCCTTATGGAACGGTTTCGGGCATTGCTTCTGAACGGAATGAAATTTGCAGAAGCAATCTGTGACAATATTCACTTATACCTGGTGAAAATAGGCGTTATTATTCGGCGAAACACAAGAAAAAGCAACGTTGCTCTTTCAAGTGCCTGTCCAAATCAGGAAATCTTGCGCTTGATTGCCGCAAAAATCAGTGCTCTTGAGTGAGCCATTTGAGAACTGTCCCCGGCTTGCTGAATAACAACGGGGGTAAGGGGGCTATGCTCAAATCATGGAAAAGAAGTGAAAATGTAATCCAAAAATGCAAGCTTTCGATTCCGATTCCCATTTCCTCAAGTGACAAAACCTTCATGCAACATTCAGGTAAATGGGAAGCAAGTCATCCCGCATCATGCAAAGAGCGAAAAATTGTTTTACTTTTTTATTGCATTTTAGCTTTCCTCTTTTATAGTAAAATTGGTTTTTATTCCGTAAAAACAAGAAAGGAAGCAATCGATGAACCGGTGTCTTTATCAGTTTTGTCTTTTATTTGCCGTTGTCTTTCTGTTTGGTTGCGGTACAACTCCGTTGCTGGATATTCCATTCGATGAGTCGGAATGGCAGGAGCCGGATTCTCGCTTGGTTGGCCGTTGGAAATCCAATGGCGGCGAAGAGCTTATCGTAGAATCAATGGAGAAGAACTTATTGCAGATTCACATTCTTTCGAAAGATGAAAGCCAAAAACCGCTTCTTCCGCTGATCGGTGCCGTCACTGAATTTGAAAAAAATACTTATCTGATTGTTTTTGCCGATATAAAAAAAGTTTTACAGGAAGAGTACGATGAAGATTCCGCGTTTTTCCTGATCCCGGCTTTTTATTTATTTCAAATGGAAATTCAAAATGACGATTTGATTTTAAAAATGGTTTGTTTTGCCGATCAACCATCCCAGAAATTGTCTGAAGAGAAGGAAAGCGTTGTTCTTGAAACATATGAAATTCCTGAATCGAATTGGCGGCCTTTTTCGCCGGAAGTAAGGATGAAAAGAAATCTGGTGCTGAATGCGGGAAAAGAAGTCAAAGAGCTGATTCGTAATAAATTGTTTATCTTGAAGGATTTTAGCGCGTTGAAACGAATCCCGGTTTCCGTACCGGAAAATTCTCAATCGGATTGATTGCTTCCGAAAAATCGGGTGTCGTTTGTTTGACGCTACCTGATTTGCCGGAATTGTTCCGGATTCGGCGCAAGGGTGGTATTTTCTCTAGGGAGAACCGTCTTTGGGACAAAATTTGGCTGTTTGGAACAATTGGGGCTTGCGCAATGATTCGGGTATTGCCGCATTCCGTCTGATGAAATGTTCTCCATTGTTCCGGGAAAAACACCCGGTGTTTTCGAAAATCCTCGACCGGCGGAAAAATATCATATCTTCTTTTTAGCAAAAAAATCGGCAAAGAAATTGGCGATTTAAGCCATTGGTCGGTATATTACTCTTTTAACAAAAATCGATGAGATCCATTCCCCATTTTCAATCAACGGCGGTCAATGGAACAAGATAGGAGTTTTCATATGAAAGAGTATCCGAAATATCGCTATCCGGCTCCGATTTCGATTCCGGACCGCCAATGGCCGGATCGGATCATCACCCGGGCGCCAGTCTGGGCTTCGGTCGACCTGCGCGACGGCAATCAGGCTTTGCCGATTCCGATGAATCCGGATAAAAAGCTGGAATATTTCAATATGCTGGTCAAAATCGGCTTCAAGGAAATTGAAGTGAGCTTTCCTTCGGCGTCCCAGGATGATTTTGATTTTGTCCGTCGTTTGATCGAAGAAAATTTGATTCCGGCTGACGTGCGCATTTCAGTGCTGACCCAGGCGCGGCAGCATCTGATCGAGCGCACGGTGGAGTCATTGCGCGGCGTTAAGCAGGCGATCCTGCACTGTTATGTGGCGAGCAGCGATTTGCACGGCCGGTTTGTCTTCGGCCGCAACCGCGATCAGGTGAAGGAGATGGCGGTGGATGGAACCCGGATGATCAAGGATGCGCTGGAAGCGGCCGGTTTGCTGGATCGGGTCGGCTATGAATTTTCTCCGGAGGAATTTACCGATACCGACCTGGACTTTGCGGTGGAGCTGTGTACGGCGGTCAAAGAGACCTGGGGGGAAGCGGTCCCGGCAAATTTCATTTTGAATTTGCCGGCGACGGTGGAACGCCGTCCGCCAAATCAATACGCCGATATGATTGAATATTTTTGCCGGAAATATCCTTATCTGGCGGAGACGACGGTCAGTCTGCATGCCCACAACGATCAGGGATGCGCGGTTGCCGCCAGTGAAATGGCATTGCTGGCCGGAGCGACCCGGGTGGAAGGGACCATTTTCGGGCATGGCGAGCGAACCGGCAACCTGGATATTTCCGTGCTGGCTTTGAATCTGCATTCCCGTGGCGTGGAAACCAATCTGGATTTTTCCAATCTGCCGGAGATCGTCCGGATCGTCGAGGAAGCCAGCGGCATCGAGGTGCACCCGCGCCATCCCTATGCCGGGCAGTTGGCTTTCACCGCCTTCTCCGGTTCTCATCAGGATGCGATCCGGAAAGGGATGGAACACCGGGAAGAGATTGAGGAATTTTTCGAGCAGGGTTGGAAAATTCCTTACCTGCACCTCGATCCGGCCGATGTGGGCCGCAGCTATGAGAAACTGATCCGCATCAACAGCCAATCCGGCAAAGGCGGGGTCGCCTATGTGCTGGAAAAGGAATTCGGCATCTTTCCGCCGAAAGCGATGCATCCGGCGATCGGCACGGTGATTCAAGCGTTGGCGGAAGCCAGTGGCGGAGAGTTGGATTCCAAACAGTTGTATGATGGTTTCTTTGCCAATTTCGTCAATATCAGCGGTCCGTACCGGTTGACGGACTTTTCGCGGGAAATTCTCGCGCATGAAAACGGCGATTGGATCGGGGTTAAATTCCGGCTCGGTTACCACGACCAGGAGTACTGGCTGACCGGGGAAGGCAACGGACCGATCGCCGCGGTGGCTTCCGCTTTGAAAACGTCCCATATCGTGCCGCCGTTCGAACTGGAGGATTTTTCCGAACGGACGATGGGGCAGGATGCCAATGCCAAAGCGATGGCTTTCGTCGGCATCCGGTACGGGGATGAGAAGCGCAACGGTCTGATCTACGGTTGCGGCATTCACTCGAATATCGACCGGGCGGCGATCGCCGCTCTGATCAGCGCGTTGAATCGCGCCTATTATAAATTCAATGTTTGAACCTTGGTATTCTGGCGGTCATGAAAGGAAGTCGCGATGCAGAAAAAGCCGGTAAAAAAATCATCCTCTTCAGGCGGTAGATTCATTGTCATTCTGTTGCTGGTTGCGATTATCATTGCTGTCAGCATCTGGCTGTTGCGGGGCTGTTCCGATTCGTCGCCGCAGGTACCGGAGATACCGCAGGAAGAAAAAAAAGCGGAACCGCCGCCGCCGCCGAAAGTTTACAAGTACCGGAAGCCGTCGGAAAATCCCAGATTCGGCGAGCAATTCATCTATCGCAATGCGGTGGCCGGCAACATTCCCAATTTACCGTTGAGCCAAAAGGCGGGCAGCGGTATTCTGGTTGACCTGAATACCCGGGAAGTGCTTTGGCAGAAAAATGCGGCCAGCGGCGTGCCGATTGCCTCGATGACCAAGATGATGACTCTGTTGCTGACCTTCGAACAGTTGGAGGAACGGGAGGGGTTGACGCTCGATACGCCGATCAAGGTGAGCGTCGCCGCCTATAAGATCGGCGGCAGCCAGGTTTATCTCGATCCGCGGGAAACATTTTCGCTGGGGGAATTGATGAAGAGCGTGGCGATCAAAAGCGCCAACGACTCCGCTTATCTGATTGCGGAGTATCTCAATGATCAGGACATTCCCGGTTTTGTGGCCAGAATGAACCGGCGGGCGGCGGAACTGAATATGCCGGGGACCCGTTTCGTCAATCCGTACGGCCTGCCGAACAATGCCGGCGAAAATTCAATCAGTTCGGCCGAAGGCATGGCCATCCTGGCCGAACATCTGCTGGAGTATCCCAAATTGCTGGAGTGGACCAGTACGGTGCGCGCGCCGTTTCGTGAACCGGGTTCGCCGAACTGGCAGGATATGACCAATACCAACAAACTGGTGCGTGATTGCCCGGGCGTTGACGGGATGAAGACCGGTTACATCGGCAAATCCGGCTTCTGCCTGACTGCAACCTGCCTGCGGGGCGGCCGGCGTCTGGTTGGGGTGGTTACCGGGTTCGATACTTCGGCCAATCGCGACAAGTTCATGCGGCAACTGCTTGATTGGGGCTATCAGCGGGCGGCGGAATTACAACAGTAGAATTGTTGATGATAAATTAGTTATATGACATGCCGGGAAAATAACGGGTATTTGACGGATTGTTCTGTCGGCAAAAGCGAAGGAAATCAATGGCGAAACAGCGGGAAAGTTTGAGTTCACGGCTGGGATTTTTGTTTCTGGCCGCCGGTTGCGCCATCGGTCTGGGGAATATCTGGCGTTTTCCGTTTATCACCGGGCAGAATGGCGGCGGCATGTTCGTGCTGCTGTATTTGCTGTTCCTGCTGATCCTCGGTTTTCCGATTCTGGTCATGGAACTTTCCATCGGCCGGGCTTCCCGCCAGAATCTGGTCGGCGGTTACCGGAAGCTGAGCGCCGGACATGGCAAGTTTCCGTGGCAGAGGCTGGGCAGTTTGTTTTTTCTCGGCAACCTGTTGCTGATGATGTTCTACACGACGGTTTCCGGTTGGCTGCTGGCATATGCCTGGCATTATCTGACCGGCGATCTGGCCGGCTATCGCGGCGAAGGAATCCAGCAATTTTTCGATGGCCTGGCCGGCAGCAGCACCGACAGCATTCTATATATGGCAATCGTCGTCGGTTTGGCGGTTTTCATCTGTTCGATCGGCCTGCGCAACGGCGTTGAAAACAGCGCCAAAATCATGATGTCGGTGTTGCTGCTGATGCTGATCGTTTTGGCGGCCAAGGCGTTGATGATGCCGGAAGCCGGCCGTGCCGTGCGTTTTTATCTGGCACCCGATTTCGCTAAGTTCAGTTCCGTCGGAATCGGCGAAGTGGTTTATGCGGCGATGGGGCAGGCCTTTTTCACTTTGAGCCTCGGCGTCGGCAGCATGGCGATCTTCGGCAGTTATATCGAGCGGGAGCATTCGCTGACCAAGGAGAGTTTGTTCATCATTCTGCTGGATACTTTCGTGGCGATCCTGGCCGGATTAATCATCTTTCCGATCTGTTTTTCCTACGGAATTGATGTCGGCGCCGGGCCCAGATTGGTGTTCGTATCGTTGCCGAATATTTTCAACGATATGGCCGGCGGCCGTTGGTGGGGGAGCCTGTTTTTCATCTTCATGACCCTGGCGGCATTGACGACAGTGGTGGCGGTTTTTGAAAATTTGATCGCTTTTTTGATGGATGAAGGCAAAATGCGGCGGATTGCCGCTACTCTGACGGTCGGCATCGGCGTTTTTTTTCTTTCGCTGCCTTGCGTGTTGGGATTCAATGCCTGGAGCGGCGTTCAGCCGTTCGGCCCGGGATCGACGATTCTCGATCTGGAGGATTTCATCGTCAGTCAGAATCTGCTGCCGCTGGGGTCGTTGTATGTGTTGCTGTTCTGCGTCATGCGTTACGGCTGGGGCTGGAAAAATTTTCTGGCCGAAGCCGATGCTGGTTCCGGGCTGAAATTTCCGCACCGTTTGAAATACTACTTTTTCTGGGTGCTGCCGGCGATCATCCTGATGATTTTCATCGTCGGTTACTGCAAGAAATTCTTTTGAAACGGGTGAGGTGACATGGAAATTGCAATCGTCATTTTGGCCGTAATTCTGCTGGTGTCGGTCGGAACGGTTTTCCTCCTGCTGCGCCGCTTGGCCGCCGTCGCCGGTTTGGAAAGCGAAGTGGCACGGCTGCGCGGCGTGGAAATGCAGGCGGAAAAAGCCGGCGCCGAATTGACGGAACTGGCCGGCCGGAACAATGCGCTGCAGTTGGAGGTGGTGCAGTTGAAGATGGAATTGCAGCATCAGCAGGAGTTGGCCCGGGACAGGATCGCTTTTCTGGAAAATAGCGAAAAACGCCAGCAGACAGAGTTTGCCAATCTGGCCAACCGTTTGTTGGAAGAAAAAGGCAGACAGCTCAGCGAGCAGCACCGTGAAAAATTATCGCAGCTGGTGACGCCGTTCAAGGAGCAGCTCAAGGAATTTCGCGAGCGCATTGACCGGGTGCATGAAGAAGAACTCAAGCAGGGCGCGACGCTGCTGACCCAGATCAGACAGATGCAGGAGACCAGCAACAAGGTCAGTGCGGAAGCCAACAATCTGGCGGCGGCGATCAAAGGGGACAAGAAAAAACAGGGCAACTGGGGAGAGCTGATCATCGAACGCCTGTTTGAAAGTTCCGGCCTGGAACGCGGCAGGGAATACGAAGCGCAGGTGTCGCTGGAAACGGAGAACGGCGGCCGGTTGCAGCCGGATTTCGTCGTTTACCTGCCGAACGACCGGGCGGTGATCGTCGACTCCAAAGTTTCATTGCTGGCTTACGAGCAGTTTTGCAATGCGGCGACCGAAGAGGAGCGGCAGGCGGCGCTGGCCGCCCATCACCAGGCGGTCAAAAATCACATTCAGGGCCTGCGCAGCAAAAATTACCAGGATTTGCTGAAAAATAATACGCTGGATTTCGTCATCATGTGCATTCCGATCGAACCGGCTTATCAGTTGGCGTTGTACCCCGACCACACGATGCTTTATGAACAGTCGCATTTGAATGTTGTGCTGACCGGCCCGTCGACACTGTTGATTACCTTGAAGTTGATCAACCAGATTTGGCGGCGGGAAAAGGAGAACCGCAATGCCGCCCAGATGGCGGTGGAATCCGGGAAAATGTTCGATACTTTCATGGCGATGCTGGACAACCTGGCGGAATTGGACCGGGCGCTCGGCGCGGCCAGAGGTTGTTACGACCAGGTGCTCAAACGGATCAACAGCGGCAACAACAACATTTTGCGCCAGATGGAACGCATTCGTTCGCTCGGAGCCAAAACCAGCAGGCAGCTCAGCGTCAAAGCCGGCACCCTGCTGGAAAACCGTGACGAATCACTGTCGTGAAAACTTTCCCCCTGTCTTAAACGATTTCTGAAAAAGAACGATTTTTTATTTGTAAAAATTTTTCGTCATGCTATCCTTTTTTATCGGGTTGAGCGAGGCTGACAAACCGGAATCGGGAGGTTTCAGATGAAAATCGGACTTGTCGCAATGGGATTGGGAGCGTTGGTCATGGCCGTTGCCGTTGCCGATGGGCCGTGGCTTACCGTGGCGGAGCAGGTGGAACGACAGTTGCATGAAGCCCTGGCGCAAGGCAACCGTTTCCGATTTCTTTTTCAGTTGGAACGATATCGGACGGAGCAGGAGTATCTGCAGCGTTTTTTTGCGATGCTGTGCGCCGATTTGCAGCAATCTTTTCCTGACCAGCAGGTATCGTTTCTGGCGGCAGCGTTGTTGAATTCGGACCCCGGTTCGGCGATCCGGCTGGAAATTCCGCCGGAGGCGAACAAAAAATGGCGGGAGTTGCTGAATGCCTGGAATGAGTTGGTGGAAACTCGGCCGGCCGATGGCGAATGGTTGAAATTACTGACGCAATATCAGAAAACTTCGCCGCTTTTCGAATTGGTCGGCCGGTTGCGTTATCAGCAGCAAACCGGTGCGACGGTGCGCAACTCGCTTTTTACTTTTCCGTTTGTCGCGTTGGCCAGGGCGCATAAAAACGACCCGGATTACAATCAGATGCTGTATCGGGTATCCCGGGAAATGCCCGGTTTGCCGCGTGTTTCCGAATTGAACGACCAGGAGTGCGACTCCTGGCTGGTCAAAATGCTCAAGGGAGAGCTGGAAATCAAGGCGGCCTGGGAGGCGCGCGGTGGCGATTGGGCCGATAAGGTGACGGAGGATGGCTGGCGCGGTTTCGGCGAACATTTGAATCGGGCGGCGGAATTTTTCACCGCCGCCGATGCTTTGCGTCCGGAACTGCCGGAAGCGGCGGCCCGGATGATTACGGTATGCGGCGGTGACGGCAGCAAAGGCGACAAGCTTCAATGGCTGCGGAAATCAATCGCCGCCCAGGCCGATTATGCGTTGGCTTTCAATCAGTATCTGTGGTTCAGCCGGCCGCGTTGGGGCGGGCGGCTTTCGGATTTGGAGGAGTTCGCCGAAGCGTGTCTGGAGGCGGATCTGCCCGGCACGCTGGTACCGCTTTTCGGCTTGAAGGCTTTGGAAATCATCATTGAAGAGCAGGAGTTCTGGCAGTATCAGCAATTGTTTCATCTTCCCGGTCTGCGGGAAAAATCGCTGGCCGCACTCGACCGGCTCGAAGCCGAAAATTTGCTTATTCCGGGCGGGCGGCGGTTGCCGCTCCTGCGGGCCGGCGTGGAATTCAGCAGCGGCAATTATGAGGAGGCGCAGCAGTTGGTGGAGAGTTACGGCCTGCAGCGTTATGAGGACGATTTCAACCGTGACGGTCCGGTGATCGGCTCCTTTCATTGGCTGCACATTCCAAGATATCGCTATTTTTTTACCGGACCGCACCGGGAGGACTGGGATCGGGTGAACGCCGCCTGCCTGGCCGGCGATTGGAATGGCGCGGTCCGGGAAATGCGGCGCATGTGCATGAGTGGAGAATACGCCGGAGCGGAAAGGGATTTCCTGTTGGATTTTTATGGACTGACCCGGGCGCAAATGGATATGGCAACCTGCCGCCGGCGGCCGCTGTTCTGCCGCCTGACGCTGGAAAATGACCACAGTCGCCATGACAAATTGATTTTGGAATTGCTGAGGTTCGGGATCAATCCCGATATTCGGGATTCGTACGGCAATACGGCGATCAAATGGGCGATGATGCCGCAGAATGGCATCCATATTCTGAAGGCGCTGATCGACGCCGGCGCGGATCTTGAAAATCCCAATGAAGATGCGGTAAGCGTTTTGATGGACGCTCTTTCGCGGAAAGAGGTTTCGATCGAAAAACTCACCATGCTGATTGATGCCGGAGCCGATGTCAATGCCGAAACTTACAAAGGCGACACGCCGATCATGTATGCCAGCAATTTCAATCATCCGGAGGCGGCTGAACTGCTGCTGGGGCGCGGCGCTGAAGTCAATGCCGTCGGAACCGACCATCTGACGGCGTTGGATTACGCTTTCCAGCAGAATTTGCCGAAGATGATCGCATTGCTCCGTAAACATGGCGGAAAACGCTACAACGAATTAAAAGAAAACTGAGAAGTAAACGCTCCGGGTGTGAGAAATGCGACCCGGAGCGTTGATTTTTTTATTTTTTGAAATCGTTGATCAGATCGCGCAGAATTCTGGCGGCTTCGCCGGCCGCCGGCGCAAAATTTTCCCCTTTATCCGCATAGATGAT
This sequence comes from Victivallis sp. Marseille-Q1083, assembly GCF_903645315.1. Taxonomy (NCBI): domain Bacteria; kingdom Pseudomonadati; phylum Lentisphaerota; class Lentisphaeria; order Victivallales; family Victivallaceae; genus Victivallis; species Victivallis sp. Marseille-Q1083. The sequence continues at coordinate 1,648,031 of NZ_CAHJXL010000001.1, read as the reverse complement.
GCCGCGTGACGAGTTGATGATCAAACCGAATCCGTCCGGCGTCGTTCCGTTGGCGACCACTTTTTCGACATCGCCGCCCTGCGCGCCGACGCCCGGCACCAGAAACGGCATTTCCGGACAGAGTCGGCGGATGCGTCCCAGCTCTTCCGGATAAGTTGCCCCGACCACCAGCAGCGCGTTGCCGTTGTAATTCCATTTGTCGCGGGCCAGTACGGCGACGTGTTCATAAATGGTTTGCCCCTCGTAGATCAACTCCTGCAGTTCGCAGGAACTCGGATTGGAGGTCCGGCACAGGATGATCACGCCCCGGTCGGCGTAGTCGAGAAACGGCTTCAATGCGTCGGTTCCCATATAGGGATTGACCGTCACGGCGTCGGCGCGGTAACGTTCGAACGCTTCCAGCGCGTATTGCGCCGCGGTAGAACCGATGTCGCCGCGTTTGACGTCGAGAATCACCGGAATGTCCGGATAGCGTTCATGCAGATAATCGATGGTCATCTTCAACTGGTCGTCGGCGTCCTGTCCGGCGTAATAAGCCGCCTGTGGCTTGTAGGCGCAGACGTAAGGCGCCGTGGCGTCGATGATCGCCCGGTTGAATTCGAAAATCGGCATCGTTTGATGCCGGAGGAGTTCCGGCAGCTTTGTGAGGTCCGGGTCGAGCCCGACGCAGACCATCGAACGATTGCGCCGCCAGACGGCGTTGAGTTTGTCGATGAAATTCATGATGGCAAAGGGTCTTTCCTGCTGTTGTTTCGAGTGTTTTTTCCTGCTTTAAAGATAGCATTTTTCAACCGTTTTACAATCTTTGCCGGCGATTTCGGCGCGGAAACGGCCGCCGGCGCGGCCCAAGTTATCGGATTTTTGCCCGGCCGGTTTTGCAAAAAAAAAATGAAGACGTACATTTTAGTACAATAAAAAACGAGTGGAATGCGTTTTAAAGGTATGAAGATGACGGAATCGGCGGCGCGCGGCGACTATGATTTGATCCGGGGTTATCTCGACGGCAGGGCGGAAGATTTTGATTTGCTGTACGAGCGGTATCGTCGTCCGGTATACGCTTATTTGAATAATTTGCTGCCGCCGGCGGCCGCCGATGATTTATTTCAGCAGTTGTGGCTCAAAGTCATCGACAAGTTGCCGAATTACCGGCACCGGGATCGTTTTCCGGCATGGTTGTTCCGCATCGCCCATAATCTGGTGATCGACCAGTTCCGGCGGGAAAAACGGCGCGGCAGTGAAGTGGCGCTGGATGAACCGGAGGTTCCGGAGTTGGCGGAGGTGCGCGGCGAACCGTGGCGCGGTCTGGCCAATGAGGAGTTGCAGCGGGCGTTGGAAGCGGCGTTGGCGGAGTTGCAGACAGAGCAGCGGGAAGTGTTCCTGCTGCGGCAGCAGGAAATGAGTTTCCGGGAAATTGCCGCGCTGCAGAAGTGTTCGATCAATACGGCTCTGGCGCGTATGCAATATGCGTTGAAGAATTTACAGAGAAAATTGCAGAGTTGGGCTATGCCGGGAGGTGAAGTATGAAAAGTAAATTTTGCGCAATCAATCGGGAAGCCATCATGGCGGCCGATGATGAATTGCCGCCGGAAGTGGTTCAGCACTGTGAACGCTGCGCCGATTGCCGGGAATTTGCCAGATTATGGAATCGATTTCGATCCGTCAAGCCGTCCGAACGAATCATTCCGGCGGCGGTGGAGTCGCGCATCAAAGCGGCGGCCCGGCAGCATTGCCGGCGGCGGCCGCTTCTCAGAATGCGGATTTTTGCCGTCGCCGCCGCAGTCCTGGTGCTGTTGATCGGAGCGGCGACGATCCGGGGCCGCCAGTTGGCCGCCGAACGCCGGCAGCAGACGGGTGTTTATCTGGAGGAGTGGGACTGGAGCGGTTTTGAGCAGGAAAGTCTGGCTTTGACGACGGCTTTGTCGCTGGGGGAAGTCAGCTTGCCGGAGTATGGCGAATAAAACACCGGAAAAGGTGGAGAACATGGCAATGAAGAGAATTTATCGAAGTGTTTGGTTGGCGGCGTTGTTGCTTTTCGGCGGCATCGCCTCCGCGGCGGGGCAGCCGGATGAGCAACCGGACCGGTTCGGGCCGCCGCCGGATTTGCCGGATGGAAAGCCGGATCGATTCGGACCGCCGCCCGGGCCGCCGCCCGATAAGAAAGAACGGGACGGCCGCCGCCCCTGGATGCGTTCCTGGGGACAGGTTCGCAAAGTGTTCGATCAGCTTCCGGAAGCGGAACGGCAGAAAATGGTCCTGCTGATGAAGGAGGATCCGGAAGAGTTCCGGAAAATCATGTTGGAAAAGCTGGTGGAGCTGGAAAAGGAAATGCAGCGGGAGTTCGGCGAGATGCGCGCCCTAATCAGGCAGTATCAGAATTCCGCCGACAAAGCGGAACAGGAGACGCTCCGGCGGAAGGTGCATGAAAAAATTGCCGCGGAGTTTCAACGGCAGTTGAAGGAGCATCGCAACATGCTCGAAGAGATGCGGAAGCGCCTGAAAGATTTGGAAGAGAAGTATCAGTATCGGGAAAAGAATGCCGACAAGATCATTGATGCCCGTTTGGAGTTCATGTTGAAGCACGGCTTGGAGCTGCCGCCTCCGCCGCCGCCGGAGCGGGAAATGGGGTTCCCGCCGCCGGAAGAGGAGATGTTGCCGCCGCTGCCGCCGGGAATGGAGAAAGAATCCGGCGAGGCGGAACGGAAGGAAATCCCGGAACAAGACCAAAATACGAAAGGCTGACCAGCGCCTTTTCAATAAGTTTCCCTCTCTCTTTTCCCCTTGAGCCTTCCGCCGGTAACGGCGGGAGGCTCTCTTTTTCGCGGAAAAAGCGGTCGTTTCATTTGGTTTTTGAGCTTTCGGCGGTTATCGTATCAGCCGAAAAAGAGTTCAACCCAACAGGATCGATTATTTTGAATCAGCTTGAAAAACGTCTCGTCTTACGTCCCGGCCGGGAAAAATCGCTGCGCCGTCGGCATTGGTGGATTTTCTCCGGTGCAGTCCGGGAGGTGACCGGCGAGCCGGCCGTCGGTGATGTTGTGGAAGTATATTCTTCCGGCGGCGAATGGTTGGCCCGGGCCGGTTTTTCGCCGGCTTCCCAATTGCAGGCCCGGATTTGGACGTTCGATCGCAGCGAGGCGGTCGATGACGATTTTTTCCGGCGCCGGCTGCTCCGGGCGATCGCTTATCGCCGGGCGCTTTCCTTCAACCGTCCGACCGACGGCTATCGATTGGTGGCTTCCGAAGCCGATGCCCTGCCGGGGCTGATTGTCGACCGCTATGCGGATTGGCTGGTGGTGCAGTTTCTCAGTGCCGGCATGGAACCGTTCCGGCGGCGGCTGGTCGATTTGTTGCTGGAATTGCTGCCGGAAATTCGCGGCATTTACGATCGTTCCGATGTCGGCGTCCGGGCAAAGGAGGCGCTGCCGGAAACGACCGGCGTGCTGGCCGGTGCGACGGTGCCGGAACAGGTGGTCATCACCGAAAACAACCTGCGTTTTGCCGTCGATATCCGGCATGGACACAAGAGTGGTTTTTATTTCGACCAGCGTTGCAACCGGCAGGCGGTGGCGGAAGCGGCGAAGGGAGCTGAAATGCTCAATTTGTTCGCCTACACCGGCGGTTTCGGGGTCGCCGCCGCGGCCGCCGGGGCGGCGTTCGTCACCAATGTCGACAGCTCGGCGCCGGCTTTGGCGCTGGCGGAGCGGAATTTTGCCTTGAACGGTATTCCGGCGGACCGCTATGAAAATATCGTCGACGACGTGTTCGAACTGCTGCGCCGCTGCCGCCGGCAGAAGCGGCAATTCGATCTCATCGTCCTCGATCCGCCGAAATTTGTCGATTCGCAGAAAGCGCTGGCTCGCGGCTGCCGGGCTTACAAGGATGTCGCCTTGCAGAGTTTTCATCTGCTGAAGCCGGGCGGGAGGCTGTTCACCTTTTCCTGTTCCGGTCTGATGACGCCGGAGTTGTTCCAGAAGATCACCGCCGACGCCGCTTTGGATGCCGGGATCGAAGGCGTCATCGTCCGTCGTCTCGGCCAGGCGCCGGATCACCCGACCGCCTTGAACCAGCCGGAGGGTTTTTACCTCAAAGGGCTGGAGGTGTACCGGACGCGTTGAAACGGACGGTGGGAATAATCTTGGATTTCGGCTTGATTTTTGAGCCGGCTGCTTTTAAATTGAATCCAATATGAAAAATTCAAGTTTCGGACACTGATAGCAGGGAGGTATGAAAATGAAAATACGACTGTGGCTGGCGGTGGCGATCGGATTGCTGACCGCGTTCGGCGCGGCGGCGGCGCCGGCGAAAACGCTGCTCGGCGGCGTGATGAACAAAGGAAAATGTGAAAGTTGCGCGATGTCGCTGAAAAATATGGCGCCGTTGTTCGGCATGTATGCGGATGCTCACCGCGGCGTTTATCCGCCGCTGGACAACCTGGCCGGGCTGAAGGAATTGATGGCGTTTGGCAGTATTCCGCTGCGTTGTCCCGGCAGAGTCCATGAAGAACCGCAGCCGGCGGCCAATCAATTGAAGGAAACGGACAGCGATTACATCTATATCGGCGGCATGTCCTGTTTTCTGCAGAAGCCGGCGGAGATACCTTTCGTCTTCGACAAACCGAGCAACAATCATGTCAACGTACTGTTCGGCGACGGCCATGTCGAGACGATCAATGCGAAAGATTCTTTCAAAAATTGCGCCGAGGTTATTGCGGCCTTGAACAAGTTGAAAAAATATGACCAGGGTACTTTGCGCTTCCTGACCGACAAGGCCAATGCCATCGACCTCGCGTTGGGATACGTCAAGGCGGAAGAGGTCAAAAATCAGGAGAAAACGAAGTGATCGAAATCATCGTGTTTCAGGGTGATTCCGTCACTGATTGCGGCAGGAGTTACGAGGCGAAAGAGGCCAACCAGGGACTGGGCGGCGGTTATCCGCTGTTGGCCGCCGGCCGGCTGCTCAGGGAATTGCCGGCAAAAAATTTGCGTTGCTACAACCGCGGGATCAGCGGCAACCGGGTCGTCGATCTTTATGCCCGCTGGAAAATCGACACCTTGAACCTCAAACCGGACTTTATCAGTATTTTGATCGGCGTCAATGATATCTGGCATGAATTTGCCAATCACAACGGCGTCGAAACCGAACGTTTTGAACGAGTCTACCGGGAATTGCTCTCCTGGACGCTGGAGGTGCTGCCGTCAGTCCGGTTGCTGCTGATCGAGCCGTTCGCGCTGGAGTGCGGCGCTGTTTCCGCCGCTTGGCGGCCGGAACTGGCCGGCAAACAGCAGGTGGTCCGGAAATTGGCCGCCGAATTCAAAACGCTCTTTCTACCGGCTCAGGAATTGTTGAACGCGGCGGTGAAAGAGGCGCCGTCGTCCGGTCCGGAATATTGGCTGGCCGATGGTGTGCATCCGACCATCGCCGGCCACACGGTGCTGGCCGACGCCTGGTGTGAACTCGTCAAGCCGCTTTGTGAAGTCTGACACACGCCGAGTACGAGTTTTTAACATTAAGCAGCAGGATTACCGACTTATGCCGCCGCGATTTCGGCCAGTCGGCGGAAAAATCCGGTCGGACCGCTGATCGCAGCGGCTGAACGGCCGGGCCCTCGGAGGAAAGAGCCGGAAAGACCGGCGCTTCTTGCGGAATAATGGAAGGGGCGCAGATCGTCCGTGAATTGCTTTCGGGGCTTTTCCGAGGCCAGGAAGAATGTATTCGAACCCGGCAGCTGCCGCTTGTGTGCAATCCGCTTCAGCTTGCCCGGGAAACCATTTTCCAGTCGGAACGAAATTCACGAAATTGCGGTTGCCGCCGGGCTGCCAACTCTTTCGATTTCATCGAAAAAAACGAATTTCATCTTGATCGAATTGCTGGTTGTGATCGCGATCATCGCCATCCTGGCCAGCATACGGACGACAAAATAAACCGTTAAAATCAGGGCAAATTTGAGCTTGTTTTTTTTAAATGACGGATTTTTCCGTCATTTTTTTGAATGTGACGATCAATTGCCGTCAATTCTTTCGACCGTGCCCTGGTCGACCCGGAACTTCCGGCTGGCGGCGAAAAAGCGGTCGGCCGGCGGTTCGGTGAAGGTGAAGAAGGCCTGATCGGCCTGGTTGACGGTGGCGAAAAAGCGGGTTTTATTGAAATCGTCCAATTCGCCGGTGACATCGTCGACCAGGACGATGACTTCCCGGCGGTTTTTCGCTTTATTGGCATTTAAAATATTGACGGCCGCCATTTTCAAATAGAGGGCCAGCAACCGGCATTGGCCGGTGGAAGCGAACGTCCGCATCAGTTTCTGCTGATAGAAGAAGTCGAAATCATCAAGATGGGGACCGAACAAGGTACTGCCTTTTTTCTGTTCCCGCTGGCGCTCCATCGTAAAACGGGTCAGATAATCCTCGACCTCCAGCGGATAGGAGGGATGAAATTCGATGGCGAAACGCTCTTCGCCGCGGGCATTTTCCGCCAGCAAGGCCTGAATCTGGCGGTTCAGCAGCTCGGTATGCGCCCGGCGCCGGCCGGCGATGAGGACAGCGGCGTCGGCCAGAATCGGCTCGAAAGCGGCGGCCAGCGCTTCGCCGTGCTTCGGCGCTTTCAAGGCGGCATTGCGCTGCCGCAACGCCAGATTGTATTGATGGAGCGTCGACAGATAAACGGGATCGTTCATGGAAATGAACATATCGAAAAAACGGCGGCGCCGGCCGGAACTGCCGGTCAGGAGCTGAATATCCTCCGGTTCGAAAACCACCGGCTGAAAATTGCGGATGAATTCACTGCTGCGGCCGATCGGTACGCCGTCGATTTGCAGCGAACGTTTGCCGCCGGAAAAATATTCGACGGCGAAGGTTTCCCGGTAAGCGGCGCGATGGATTGCCGCTTCCACCCGGCAGTTGGAGCGGCCGAACCGGATGAGTTCCTTCAGCTGGGCGGTTCGGAACGAACGCAGCAGACCGATAAAAAAGATGCCCTCCAGCAGATTGCTTTTGCCGGCGCCGTTGCTGCCGATGAAGACATTCAGCCTGGCGCCGGAGAAATCGAGCGCGGCTTGCGAATAATTGCGATAGTCGTACAGCCGGAATTCTTCAATCATATTGTCGCCGAATCGTTTGGCTGAAAATACGACAGGCAGCCCGCCACGGTTGAAGGAGCGAACTGCCTGAAGTCATGACAAATTTCCCGGGCCGGGAAATTATTTGTTGCGCATCGGCATGATGACGTAAAGAAAACCTTCTCCGCCTTCCAACGCCACCGGGCTGAAACCGTCGTTGATCTTCACTTTGATCTTGTCGGCGTCGCAATTGCGCAACGGATCGGCCAGGAAACCCGGATTGAACGAAACGTCGACTTTGGCGTCGGCGTACTCGATGTCGACGAAAGCCTGCCCTTCCCCGATGTCGGTGCTGGAAGCCCGCAGCGCGATTTTATTGTCGTCGAACGACAGGATGATATAGCTGCTGTTGTCGGAAAGCACCTGGGAAACCAGTTCGATCTTCTGCAGCAGCATGCCGGTTTCGACATCGACGAATTTGCTGAACGAAGTCGGAATTACCTGGCGGTAATTCGGATAATTGCCCTCGATCAATTTGGTGGTCAGCCGCATTTCACCGCTCTCGAATGCCGCCTGTTTTTCGCCGAACAGCAATTTTACCGTATCGGCGCCGTCGAGCAGGCGTTTCACTTCGTTGGCCGCCCGCAGCGGAATGATCGCATCGCCGTCGGTGCCGGAGGTCTCTTCCGGCACCCGTTCAACCAGCGCCAGCCGTTTGCCGTCGGTCGCCACCATGGTGACCGTGTTGTCTTTGCAGGAGGTGAGCACGCCGTGCAGCACCTTGCGACTGTCATCCAGACTGACCGCATAGGTAATCTGGTTGAACATCTTGCGCAAATCGCTTTCCTTGAAGATCACCGTGCGGATCGGCGTAAACTCCGACGGCAGCGGGAAATCCTCGGCCGACAGACCGAGCAATTTGAATTTGCTGGTGCCGCAGACCACTTCGCTGTGGTGCCGCTCATCGCAGGTGAACGCCACCTCGGCGTCGGTGAATTTGCTGACCAGCGCGACGAATTTCTTGGCCGGCACCGTCGTCTTGCCTTCGCTTTCGATCGCCGCTTCGACCTGGGTGGTGATCCGGATCTCCAGATCGGTGGTGGTCAGTTGCAGCGTACCATTCTCCGCTTCCAAAAGAACATTGCCCAATACCGGCAAGGTCGACTTGCTGCCGACTGTGCTGATGACCTTCTGCAACGCTTTCAGCAATTTTTCTCTGCTTACTGTAAATTTCATTTATCTTGTCGCCTTTCCAGTTTATATCACGCAAAAAAACTTTTAAACAATTTAATCGTTTTTTTGCTTTTGTCAAAGCATCCCGCCGCCGCTTTGGCTTTTTTGTCCGGAAAAGAACGAAAAATTTTCAATTGAAATATTGCCGCACTTTCCAGGCCGGCCGTTCCCCGGTTTCAGCGCTGCCGGTTGAAATCTTCGGCCGCCTGGAAAAATGCTTTGATGTTGGCGAGATTGACGCCGGGCGGGACATCGCAGCCGGTGGAGAGGACGAAATTCCGATCGGATCTGGTGGCCTCCAGCAATGCCTTTGTCACGGCATAAACCTCTTGCGGTTCGGCATTTTTGAGAATGCCGACCGGGTCGATGTTGCCCATGACCGGTATCGATCCGGGAACCTGCGGCAGTATGGCGGCCAGGTCCACCGCATTGCCGAGATGCAGCGCCGCCGCCCCGGTCGACAACAATGCCGGAATTTGTTTTTCGGTTTTGCCGCAATTGTGGAGAATGACGGTGAATTTCTCGTCCTGGACCGCCTGGATGATCTTCTGCAGATAGTCGGCCGCGAACGTCTGGCACATCTCCGGCGACAACAATCCGGCGGCCGGTTCGGCGATCAGCAATCCGGCGACGCCGGTGGCTTTGATTGCTCCGGCATACGCGGTCAGAAAGGTGGTCGCTTTGTCCAGCAGCAGTCTGGCGGTTTCCGGCTCGGCCGCGGCCAGGATCATCATTTCGGTCATATCGGCCAGCCGGCCGGCCAGGGAAAATGGTCCGATCATGCCGCCGAAGGTCGGCCGGTCCGGCAATTTTTCGGCACAGAGTCCGGCGCATTTGAGCACTTCGGCAGTCCGGGCGCTGCCGACTGCCGGAATCGCCAGGCGCTGAATATCGGTCTCTTCGGCCACGATGCGGTCCGAGACGGTGGGGTTTTCGTGTTCCGAATAGCGAATCGGCGCGCCGAACGCTTCCGCTTCGACCGAAAGATCCATGAAGGTCACCAGCGCATCGGCGTGCACCGTTTGGGCCAATGCTTCAATACAGCGGAACTGCAGTTCGCCGTCCTGGAATACTTCGACCGGCTTGGCGTGGATCAGTTCGATGCCCGGGGTCGTCATAATCGGCATGACGAACCGGCGCGGCGAGTTCAGGATGGCCTGGACGAAATTGTTGCTGTGGTATTCCATGATAAACTCCTCGGTTGATGATTCTTCTTAGCTATTTTAAAGTATAACCGTCGGAAAGGAAAATTTCTTCCTTGATATTTGCGGATTTTTGCTCTCCATTGTCATTCTCGATTTTGATGAAGCCGCCGAAAGCCCGGCTTCGACGGACGGTCAGGAAAGATCCATGGATCATCAAAAATTGAAAGTCGGTAAAAGTCGGCAGAACGATAGCTGAAGATACCGATTTTTCGCCATAATCTGAAGGAGATGGCAAGGATAGACCGTTTTCTGCTATTGTTTTGCTATAATATTTCGACAAAAAACAGCCGTTTCATTGACATCCGATGAAAAATTTTCTATACTTAAAGCAGCAGGGAATCTAATATTCAGGAAACGCGGCAATGTTGGAAACGTTAAAGAGTCGCTTTGTCGGCGACCAGATGAAAGCGGATTTGCTCAACCAGATTCGTTCCGGGAAACTGATCCCGGGCAATCTGGTGCTGTCGGAACGGAAACTGGCCGAAAATTACCGCATCAGTTATCTGTCCGTTCGTCGGGCGGTTGATGACTTGGTCCGGGATGGGGTGCTTTACAGGATACCCCGGAAAGGAACTTTCGTCGCCCATCCGCCGGAGCGCCGTCGACGTAATTTCAACGGACAGGTCATCGGCGTAATCAGCAATGATCTACATACCCAGTTCGCCGCAACCTATTTGGACGGCATCGAAAGACGGGCGGCGCAGGATCGCTTTTCGATGGTGGTCTGCAATTCCCGGCTGGACTCGACACTGGAAAGCGCCCACCTGCAGCATTTGCTGGAATCCGGGGTGGCCGGCGTCATTTTGGAATCCGGTGCCCCGCTGCTGCAGAAAGACTTGATCAGGCTTTACCAGACCTATGGCGTCCCGCTGGTTTTGATCGATAAATTCTGCAGTGCCGTCGAGTCCGACTATGTCGGCGTCAATAATTTTCAAACCGCCTTGCGGGCGGTCAAGTATCTGGCATCGCTCGGGCATAAAAGAATTGCCCATATCACTTCGCACACCAGTCATCGGCAGCTCACTTCGATCAAAGAACGGTTCGACGGTTATTGCCAGGCGCTGAGCGACTGCGGCCTCGACTTGGTGCCGGAATATGTTCAGGAGTTGAAAGAGATTAGCGTACATACCGAAATGGCCCGCTTGAACCTGCATTTTCTCGGCTATTCGGCGATGCGGGTACTGCTGGAGTTGGAGAAAAGACCGACCGCAGTACTGTTACTCTTCGACGCAATTGCCTGCGGAGCGTATCGGGCAATCGCCGAAGCCGGTTTACGGGTGCCGCAGGATATTTCCTTAATCGGCATCGATAACGACGCAATTTGCGATTATTTGAAAGTACCGTTGACGACGATGGCCCAGCCGATTCGGGAAATCGGCGAGACGGCCGCCGGCATCGTCATTGATCGGCTGTCGCATCCGGAAGAAGTGTTTCAGCATCGGGAATTGCCGACGACTCTGATTGCGCGCGAGAGTTGCGGTTATATCAATTGAGAAATCAAACGAACGAAAATGGGAGAATCTTATGAAAGTGCGAAACAGGTTCCATAATTTCACATTAATTGAATTGTTGGTCGTGATTGCTATCATCGCCATTCTGGCCAGTATGTTGCTGCCTGCCTTAAGTAAAGCCAAGCAGAAAGCAAAAATTATTGTCTGTACCGGCCAGATCAGGCAATTGATGCTTGGAGCCGCGATGTATGGCAATGACAATGATGATTATTTGATGAATTCCGTCAATCACAACAACCCGAGGAACGATAAATGTGATGCGGAAGACGATCCGGCGGGTACCCAGGGCCGGATGGGATGGCAGTTAATGCCGTACATCGGCAACAATCGCGCCATGTTCTTCTGCCCTGCAATCAATGGATTTCCGGCGAAAGACAGGGAAGTCTACCTTAGGGACTATCAACCGGGATATTCATTCGGTTATTTTTATTTTGGCGGCGGCACCAGCCGGGAGAGCGCTAACCTGGAAATGGCGAAAATGTTTCTGGCCATCAAAAATGGCGCCAGTACCATGGCTTACCGGTTTGGCATCGGGAATCCGCGCACGGTGGTTTTCAGCGATGTTCAAGGGTTGCGCAAGGGGGAAGGCGGCTGGTATGAGGATCAGTGGTCCCATAATCTTGATGGTGTCAATACGGCTCGGTTTGACGGGAGTGCGGCTTGGACGCCACAGAATGGTTGTGCGTATCTTCCCGGTTGGGCTTTCATCATGCTGCCGCGCGACAGTTGGGAAGGTTTGGAGGGATGGAACAATTGAGTATGCGGAAATTTATAATCGGAAGCGTCGTCTGGGGGATGGCAATAATTGGCATGAGAAGCGACGTCATTCAACGCCAGGGAACTCAACAATTGGTTTGGTCGCCGGATGGCTGTCTGAAAGCGTATCATGTCGGCAAGGAATCCCTGTTGGCGAAAGCGGTGTACCCGTTTGCCGCGCTGGATGCGAAAACCGGAAAAACCGCTCATTTTACGGGGGCGGTATCGCAAACCGCCGCCGGTATTCTGCTGACCGCCGAAGCTCCGGTATTGCAATTGGGCCTCAAAGTGCACATCAAAAGGTCGGCAGATACGCCGTTTTTCATCATTGACGCCGAAGTGGAAAATCGTTCCGCGGATCGGGAACGGGCAATTGAATTGCAATTTGCTTTGCCGTTGAGAAAGGATCAGTGGAATTTCAATTCAGATGAAATCGATGTGCAAAATGGAGCAATTTCAGCCCTTCCGGACACGGCTTATGAAGAATTGCGTATTTTAGTCAATCCCCGTTTCGAAATGCCGATGTCCCGGCTGCCGTTTCTGGCCGTCGACAACGGCGAAACAGGTATTATGCTCGGGCATCCATTGGCACAACCACGCTTTTTTCGTTACGTATTTCAAACCGGCACCGCCGGCAGTGGAATATTGAAGATGAGGGTTCCACTCGGCATCAGTACCGATACCGCAAAATTTCCCGGTCGCGCCGGAGTGACGTTTTTTCTGGGTGAATTCGATGCCGCAACCCATTTTCGCGGCGCACTCCAACAATATTACCGGCATGCGCCGGACCATTTCCGGACGCATATCGGTTATCCCGGCGCTTGGGGGCTCTGGATCCAGCCGGAGACGATGGCTCTGGCCGGAAAATGTGGAATCGGGTTCAACCAGCGGGAATGGGATCTTGATTTTTCCAACGATCCGATTGATGCTTTGCATATTTTGAGGGAAACGCACCGTCATGACTTGAAAGCAATGATGTATGCCGAACCGTGGGGAGTGTTCTTGCCGTTCCCGAAGAATTGGTTGCAGGAACATAAAGACTCAAGTGTGGTGATGTATTATGACCAGGCGCCGGTAGATGCCGCAGCATTGAAAACTTATGTTGAAAGCTTCAGGCACGACTTGTCGCCTACCGAACGTTTTCCCGGAGATTTGACCAATGACGATCTCTATCGCATTTTGCAGAATACTGCAATTGAAATCAATCCGGCTGGAGATTGGCGTCTCAATTGTTACTGGCCCGGCCGTTTTGAATGGGGACAACAAAGATTTGGCGATGATTACGGCATGATTATCGTCAACTCAGACCCGGAACTAACTTTGCCCAACCGGCAAACCATCACTTTTGAGAAGGCGCGTTACGGATTCATTGAACGATGTTTGAACGGTTCAGGAGAAAAAATGGATGGTTATTATATCGATTCCGAGTCCTATGCCGCGGGGTGGTCGGAGTGTAACTTTCGGCGGGATCATTGGACGGTTGCGGATTTGCCGTTGACTTATGCTCGTTTTCCGGAAGACGGCAAAATTCATGTATTTCAACATATGGCATTGGCTCACAACGATTTTTTGCGTGATATCCGAAGGCGGGCCGACCAGTCAGGCCGCTGTATTGGTTCCAATACCTGGCCTTTTGCGGCATTTCTGATTCCTTATGTTGACTTTTTGGGCTGCGGGGAATTTTTCAACAAGGATGCCTTGCCGTCGTTGGCCGATTTTCGTGAATTTCGGTTTCTCGCCGGACAGAAAGTGGTGACGACCATGGACTACGTGCTTAACTTTGAAGGAAATGTTCCGGTTTCAGCGGAAGGAGTGGAGCAGTACATGGAGCCGCGGTTGAATATGTATTTGCAATATGGCATTTTCCCCGGTTCCGGCAATGCCGGCGATTCCCCGGAAAAATACGAGCTTCTGGTTCCGGTGATGGAACCTTATGCCAAGGCGATTGAAGCAATCAATCAAGCCGGTTGGCAGGCAAATACCCGGAGCGAAGTAACCGGTGACGGCGCTTCCGGCATCCTTGTTGAGCGTTGGGGAACCGATCCGGCCAACGGGCTTTATTTCACTTTACGTAACCGGGGGAAGAAAACTGCGGTCATTCAGTTGCGTTTTCAGCCGGCTAACCGGGCTGAAAAAAAAGTCGAAATCGCCGGAGCGGTGGAATTGCTTTCCGGCGCCACCTTACCGGTGGCGGCGGAACATGGAGTATGGACGATTCCGCTGGAAATTGCGCCGGAACGAACCATACTGATTCAATGCGTTGATGAAAACGAAAGAGTATTAACGTTAAAATGATGCGAAAAGAACAATTGAACATCTACCGGGAGCGGATTCGCCGCTTCATCGACGATTTGAAACGCGATTTGTGGTCGGATGACCTGCTTCTGCAGGCCGAGGCGGCAATCACCGATCAACCGGTCCGCTTTCAGGACCGTCACCGACTATATTATCGTCCAATCGCCGAGGGGGAGGTCTGGGCGGAGAAGTGGCAGAGCGCCTGGTTCCGGCTGTCCGGTCGGATTCCAGAGCGTTGGGCCGGAAAGCCGGTGGTGGCCAGAATCAATTTGTTCGGCGAATGTCTGGTTTTTGATGCCGCCGGCGAGCCGAAGCGCGGATTGTCCGGCAATTGCGCTTTCGTTCCCGCCTATGCGCGGGAGATTTATCCGGTAACCGACTGTGCTGTGGCCGGAGAAAAGATCGAATTGCACCTGGAAGCGGCTGCGTCCAACTTATTCGGGATTCTGCGGGAAGAGCGGCCGGGAAAACATTGCCGGAACCCGGAAGGACGTTTCGCGCCGACCGCCGATATCATGCGGCTGGCGGTCGACCGGGTGGAAATGCGGCAGTTTCTGGCGGAGATGGCATTCGTCGACAATTGGATAAACCTTTACGATCCGACCGATTATCGTTATGCGCAGATGGTGAAAATTGTCGGGGAGGCGATTCAAGCCTTTGGCTGCACCGCTGATGCCGTTGCCGGACGACGAATTCTGCAGCGGATTCTCGAGCGCAAAGCCGACGCTTCGGCGTTGCGTACCACGGCCGTCGGCCACGCCCATATCGACACCGGCTGGCTTTGGCCGGTAGCGGAAACCGTTCGCAAATGCGGCCGTACTTTTGCCAATCAGCTTGATTTGCTGGCGCGTTATCCGGATTATGTGTTCGGCGCGTCGCAACCGCAGCATTATCAATTCGTCAAAGAGCACTACCCGACGCTGTATGCCCGGATCAAGGAGTACGTCGCGGCCGGACGCTGGGAGCTGCAGGGCGGCATGTGGGTGGAAGCCGACTGCAATTTGCCGGACGGAGAATCGTTGATCAGGCAATTTCTGCACGGCAAGAACTTTTTCCGGGACGAGTTTGGGATCGAAGTCAAAACTCTTTGGCTGCCGGATGTTTTCGGTTATTCAGCGGCCATGCCGCAAATCATCCGCAAAAGCCGCTGCGATTATTTTTTGACCCAGAAACTTTCCTGGAATCAAACCAACGCCTTTCCACATCACACTTTTATCTGGCGCGGTATTGATGGCAGTGAAGTGTTGACCCATTTTCCGCCGGAAGGCAACTACAACTCGGCGATGCAACCGGAAATATTGGGAAAAACCCAGAATATCTTCCGGGAAAATCATTTTATCGATGAATTTTTGACTTTGTTCGGTATTGGTGATGGCGGTGGAGGGCCGAAAGAGGAGTTCATCGAAAATGGCCGCCGGATGCAGGATTTGGAGGGCTGTCCGCGAGTTCGTTTCGGTCGTTCCGACGAATTTTTTCAGCGCCTGGAAGGCAGCCGCAGTGATTTGGCCGTCTGGGAAGGAGAACTCTATTTTGAGCTGCACCGCGGCACGCTGACCACGCAGGCGCGGGTCAAGCGCGCTAACCGGAAGCTGGAGCAATTGCTGCAAAGTTTGGAGTTCGCCTTTGCCGCGCTGCCGCCGGACGCCTGGCCGCAGGCCGAATTCGACCGGTTATGGAAGACTTTGCTGATCAATCAATTTCATGATATCCTGCCGGGATCTTCCATCGAACTGGTCTATGCGAATGCCGCCAGGGAATACCGCGAAATGTTTGAATTGTGTCACCTGCTTCAGGTACGGCTCGGCCGCCGATTGTTGCGGCCGGATGAGAATGCCCTGACGCTGTTCAATTCGTTGTCGGTGCCATGGCGCGGCAACCTGGTTTTGCCGTCGGCCTGGCGCGGATTCACGGTAGTTGATGCTTCCGGCGGTCAATTGCCATGCCAACTGGGGGAAAATGACCAGCAAGTCCGTCTCGAAATCCCACCCGGAATGTTTTTGACGTTGCAGCGCGGCAGAAAGGACGATATTCCGGCCGCCGGAACCGATCAACTGGAATTGGTGCTGGAAAATGAAGAGATTCGTTATGAATTCGACGAGAACGCCCGGTTGCTGCGCGCCTTTGATAAACGAAGCTGCCGCGAATGGCTCCGGGCGGATAGCCCCGGGAACCGTTTGTCGCTGTATATCGATGAACCGAATGCCTCCGACGCCTGGGATATCGATATTTTTTATGAAGAGCAGTTGGTCGATACCGCCCGGTCGGCCGGACAGGTTCGCACCTGGCACGGGCCAATCGGCGGCCGATTGCAGTTCGAGTTGCAGGTCGGTACATCGATCATCCGGCAGACGATTTCATTGACGGCCGGAAGCCGGCGGCTGGATTTTCAGACTGCGGTCGACTGGCGGGAAACCCACCGAATGCTACGAGTTGCTTTCCCGGTTGAAGTCTGCAGCGATACTGCTGCGTTCGATATCCAGTACGGTTTTGTCCGACGCCCGACACACCGCAATACCAGTTGGGATTTGGCCCGATTTGAAACCGCCGGCCAGCGTTATGCCGACCTCTCCGACGATTGCGGCGGCGTGGCATTACTCAACGACAGCAAATATGGTTACAAAGTGTCGGGACACACGCTGGATTTGAATTTGCTGCGTTCGCCGCGCCATCCGGATTTTCATGCCGACTGCGGAAGCCATGAATTTACTTACAGCTTGCTGCCGCATAACGGAGGTTTCGTTGAGTCGGAAGTGATGGCCGAAGCGGCGCAATTGAACCGGCAGCCACTGCAATGGGCGGGATATGCCGCGCCGGAGAATGCGGTTTTACCATGTCGGCTGGAGGGCGACGGCGTAAAATTGGCGGTGCTCAAAAAAGCCGAAAAGAGCGACCAGTGGATTCTGCGGCTGGTGGAAACCCATGGCCGGCATTCGCATTGCCGGTTGACGGCGTTGCCCGAATACCGTCGGTTGATCGCTACCGATCTGTTGGAATGGGAAAATTTGTCCGTCCGGAAACTCGACGGCGCTATCGAATTGAATTTGTCGCCGTTTGAAATAGCCACGTTCAAATTGTGTCGGTAAGAGCGGCGATAACGGAACGCATTTCCTTTTGCCAGACCGTCAAATGACGGAAATATCCGTCATTTGAGCGGGAATTGACGGATGTTTTACAGGAATTCTTCCTTTTCTTCCGGGACGGTGTAGTCGCCGTCCTGGTCGGCGTCGATATTTTCGAATTGCATATTGGTTTTTTCAATGACCAGCCGCACCAATGTGGGAATCGGCAAGGTGGTGACGATTGACAGCACGACGATGGCATTGAAAAAATTGCTGTCCAGCACTCCCAGTTCCTTGCCGATTGCCGCCGCGGCCAGCGTGGCCGACAATTGCGGCACGGTCATCAAGCCGGCGCAAAACCCTTTGCTGTTGGAAAAACCGGTCAGCCGCAGCGCCAGCCAGCCGGAGAAGACCTTGCTGCCGACCAGGCCGATGACGGTCAGCAGAATGATGGTCAGATTGCTCGGCGAATGCAGCAGCGTCCGGAAGTCGGTCGCCATGCCGATGGAAACGAACAGAAATGGAATCAGCAGGCCGTAACCGATCGCTTCGAGTTTTTTCATCACCTGCTTGTTTGATTCGCTGCTCTTGATGATTTTGGACAACCCGAGTCCGGCGACGAAGGAGCCGACCACCAGGTTGACGCCGATGAATTCGCCGATCAGCAGCGTCAGGATGACGACCAGCAGGATGGTGATGATGATGCCGTCTTCCGAGGGTTTCAGCCAGTTGAGCAGCTTGTTGCCGGTATAGGCGACCACCCAGAGGGCGATGCCGATGTAGCTGATGACGATCAGCAGGAAGATCGGCGTGAAATAATCGCCGAAAATCGCCGGGTCGAGATAATCGAAGATCGACAGCGTCCGTTTGCTCAATTCCGGAGTGGCGATCATCGACAGCCGTTTGGTCTGGACGGCGATCGCCAGGAGCACGATGCTGGCGATGTCGGTAATTACCGTTGAAATCAATACCGCGGCGCCGAATTTGGTCCGGGTCAGCTTCAATTCGCGGATGATCGGAAAAACGATGCCGACCGAATGGGAAGCGAACAGCGACGCATAGAGCAGCTTGCCGGCAAAATCGTCCGGCCGGAAATAAGCGTAAACGAAAAACCCGGTGACGGCCGGCACGAAAAAGGTCAGAAAACTGAGCGCGGCGACCGGTTTTTTGGTCATCGACATCATTTTGAAATCGGCCTCCATGCCGGCCAGCGCCATCAGAAAAATCAACCCGAGCGAACCGAGCGAGTTGATCAGATTTTCGGCGTAATCGTGGACGGTTTCCGGATGGCCGCCGAGAAACGTCAGCCAGACCGACAAATAATCGAGCAGGTGGATGCCGTTCGGGCCGATGAACATGCCGATGATCAGCAGGGCGATGACACTGGGAATTTTGAGCGGCCGCAGCAGCGCCGGTCCCAAGGCCATGAAAATCATAAAAGCCAGAAAGACGATCAAAAAAGCTTCATTGTTCATGATCTGTAAGTTCCGGTTTCGCTTTTCACTGAAAAAGCCGGCTTTGCCAAGGCAGAAAACCGGCTGAAGAGGTTATTGCTTGTTATCCGGAGTTTTGCCGATATAAATCTGGCGCGGCCGGGTAATTTTGGTATTGGAGCCGATCATTTCCTTCCAGTGGGCGATCCAGCCCGGCAACCGGGCCAGCGCGAACATCACCGTGAACATGTTCTCCGGAATGCCGAGCGCCCGGTAGATGATTCCGCTGTAGAAGTCGACGTTCGGATAGAGGTGGCGGCTGATGAAATAATCGTCATTGAGCGCCAGCTCTTCCAGTTCGCGGGCGGTATCCAGCAGCGGATCGTTGTAGCGCATGGCGTCCAGGAACTTCCGGCACTCCTCGCGGATGATGGAAGCCCGCGGATCGTAGGTTTTGTAAACCCGGTGGCCGAAGCCCATCAGCCGGGACGGATTGTTCTTGTCCTTGGCGCGCTCAACGAATTTCTTCGGGTTGCCGTCGTTGGCGATTTCGGTCAGCATTTCGATGACCGCCTGGTTGGCGCCGCCGTGCAGCGGACCGGAGAGGGCGCTGACGCCGGCCGAAATGGTCGCGTACAAATTCACCTGCGCACTGCCGACGGTGCGGACCGTCGTCGTCGAGCAATTCTGTTCGTGGTCGGCGTGCAGGATGAAAAGAATGTTCAAAATTTTGACCGCTTCCGGCTTGATGTCATACGGCGCGACCGGCGAATCGAACATCATGTTCAGAAAGTTGGCGCAGAAAGAAAGGTCCTGGCGCGGGTAGACTTTCGGCTCGCCGATGGATTTCTTGTAGGCAAAGGCCGCCATCGTCCGCACCGTCGAGATCAGCCGGGCGCTGGAGATATCGATATCCTCGCTCAGCGACAGCAAATCGACATTCGGATAAAAGGCCGCCATCGCATTGATCATCGTCGACAAAATGTGCATCGGGTGCGCTCCGGACGGAAACCGGTCGAAGAAATGACGCATATCCTCATGCAGCATCGAATGACGGTTCAACAGTTTTGAAAATTTCCGGTTCTGCTCGTCGTCCGGCAGGACGCCGTGCACCAGCAGATAAGCGGTCCGGACGAAGGATCCGACATTGACCAGCTCCTCGATCGGGATGCCGCGGTAGCGCAGAATGCCCTGTTCGCCGTCGATAAAGGTAATCCGGCTGTAGCAGGCGGCGGTATTGACAAAACTCGGGTCGATTGTCACACAGCCGGTGTCGCGTCGCAGATTAGAGATATCGATGCCTTTTTCGCCCTCGGAACCGATGACGATCGGCAGCTTGACCTGTTGATCGCCAATGGTCAAAACGGCATATTTATCCGTAATAAAATCTTTTACATCCATCTGTTGTTTCCATTCAAAATTCGATGATTGAAATCCGCTCCACCCCGGCCTGACTGGAGAACCAGCGACCGCCAACAACCGGCTGATAGCCTTTTGATCAAAAGATAAATATACTCTTCGCCCGGTTATTTTACAATAATGGAATTTCTCTTTTCCGTTAAACTTAAGTTACACAGCCAAGCCGACTTACTGCATCGGCCCCTGCCCGGCCGGCCGCTTCTGCCCAGCCTGGACGACGCGCGGCCGCCGCCGGGCTTTTTTCAATATTTGCGGTCGGCGTAATCGACCCAGCCGCCGGCTTTGACCAGTTCCAGATCGAATTTGCCGACCGTGAACGGATAAACTTTGCCGGTTTGACCGTTGTCGATCGTGAAGGTCAGCTTGTCCATATCGGTCCGGCATTCGGCGTCGGTTCCGGCGAATGTCGCGAAGATTTCATCGATCACTTCCGGCGCCAGTTGAACGGCCATCAAGCCGCAATTGAACATGTTCTGGCGGAAAATACGGGCGAAATTGACCGCGATGACCAGATTGATGTGATTGCATTCCAGCACCCACGGCGCGTGTTCCCGCGAGGAACCGCAGCCGAAATTGGCGCGGGTGACGATGACGCTTTTGCCGGCGATGTCACGTTTCGGGTCGAAACCCGGCAACGCCAGATCTTCCAGGCAATAGGGCTTCAATGCTTCCTTGGTCAATTCGGTCAGGTATTTGGCCGGAATGATTTCATCGGTGTTGATGTCCGAACGATCCAGAAAAAGAATTTTTCCGTTGAAATTTTTCATTTTGACGCTTGCCTTCCGTTTACGCCTGAAACAGCGGAGAGTTTTCGATCGTGCCGGCCAGTGCCGTCGCCGCCGCCGTCGCCGGACTCATCAGGTGAACCATGCCGCCTTTGCCCATCCGCCCGTTGAAGTTGCGGTTGGTCGTCGAGGCGCAGCTTTCACCGTTGGCCAGCACGCCGTTGCTCATGCCGAGACAGGCGCCGCAGGTCGGGTTGGTCACGCAGAAACCGGCGTCCATGAAGATCTTGATCAAACCTTCGTCGAGGGCCTGCTGGTAAATCAACGGCGTCGCCGGCGAGACGATCGCCCGGACTTCCGGACTGATCCGCTTGCCTTTGAGGATGCCGGCGGCGATGCGCAAATCTTCCAGCCGGCCGTTGGTGCAGGAGCCGATATAGATCTGGTTGACGCTGGTTCCGGCCATTTCCCGGACAGTTTTGACCTGGTCCGGTTTGTAGCCGAAGGTAACCATCGGTTCCAGGCTGCTGACGTCGAAATCGATCACTTCGGCGTATGCGGCATCCGCATCCGGCCGCCAGCGGCTGAATTCCTGCAATGCGGCAGCCTGGTCGGCGTAATCGTGCCGGATGAACGGCCAGAGAAAATCGACCGTCACCATATCCGGATAACAGATGCCGCAGGTACCGCCCGCCTCAATGGCCATATTGCACAGCGTCATCCGCGAATCCATGCCCATTTCATCGACGACCGGACCGGCGAATTCGATGACTTTGTCGGTCGCGCCGTTGACGGTGAGCCGTTTGATGATCGCCAGGATGACGTCCTTGGCATAGACGCCGCTGCGGAGCTTGCCGGTAATGTTGATTTTGATCGTCTCCGGATCGCGCATCGTGCAAACCCCTTTGAGGATGCCCACTTCCAGATCGGTGGTGCCGACGCCGGCGGCGAACGCGCCGAATGCGCCGTGGGTGCAGGTGTGCGAGTCGCCCATGATCACCGTGAAGCCGGGCCGGACAAATCCCTTTTCCGGAAAGAGCGCATGACAGACGCCGTTGGCGCCGATATCGAAGAAATCCCGGATCCGGTGACGGCGCGCCCAATCACGCATCGTTTTGCCCTGCTCGGCAGTCTTGGAGTCTTTGGCCGGCGTCACATGGTCGATTACCGCTTTGATTTTTGTCGGATCGAATACCCGGTCCTTGCCTTTGGCCACCAGATCGTTGATGGCGA
This sequence comes from Victivallis sp. Marseille-Q1083, assembly GCF_903645315.1. NCBI lineage: Bacteria > Pseudomonadati > Lentisphaerota > Lentisphaeria > Victivallales > Victivallaceae > Victivallis > Victivallis sp. Marseille-Q1083. The sequence goes on along the minus strand of NZ_CAHJXL010000001.1, from coordinate 1,626,111 downwards.
TCGGCGTGGTAATTTCGTGGCAGAAAACACGATCCAGCGACAACACGCTGACCCCTTCCGCCGGGGTATCGACACGGTGTGCGTCAAAAATCTTTTGCGCCAGGGTTTTTCCCATGATGACGGCTCCTTCCTGAAATCCTCGAGAGTATACTGCATTCCGAAATTTGCATCGGACCATTCTGCAAATTTACAATATATCCCGTAAATTTGTATTTTTCAAACGGATTTCTGCCGATTTGCACCGCTTTTTCGACCGTTCGGGTCCGTCGAATCGGGAAGGGCGCCGAATGCTCAGCCGAGGCTGGTCAGCAGCGGCCGGAAATCGACATCGCCGCCGTCGGGCGGCAGTTCGACCATCGCCGCGCCGTGAGCGTATTGTTCCAGATAGTCGGCGATGACCCGCCTGGAATCCTCCTCGATCAGATCGTCGATGACCGGGAAGCGGTTGTAGATGACGCCGGCGATTTCAATGCCGCGGCGCGCCGCCGCTTCCAGCGACAGCAGCGTGTGATTGATGCTGCCGAGCTTGCCGGAGGTGACCAGGATCAGCGGATAGTTGCGTTCTTCGATGAAGTCGATCGCCAGGTAATTTCTGGTCAGCGGCACCATCAGGCCGCCGGCTCCTTCCAGCAGAACGAGCTCGAACTCTCTCTGCAGCCGCCGGGTCGCGTCATCGATTCTGCCGAAATCGTACTGCACCCCTTCCAGCTCGGCGGTCAAATGCGGCGAAGCCGGATATTTGAGCACGTAAGGCGCGGTCAGGCCGAGCCGGTCGACTTCCAGCAGGCCGCATCCCATCAGCCGGCGGTGTTCGGCGATGTCCAGCGCCAGATTGCCGGGACAACCGGTTTGAATCAGCTTCTGGGTGATGACATTCCTGCCGGCATTCAGCAATTCCCGCGCCAGCACCCCGGCGGCGAATGTTTTTCCGACATCGGTGTCGATGCCGCTGACAAAAAGTACTGTTCCAGTCATCAGAAATTCTGCTCCGTCATTGATTCGTCAAATTTTCGTCAATTTTGATAATTTATTTATTTTCAATATAATAGTGATTATTTTTCCTGCCGGGAAAGAAAATCGTCTACCGCCGCTTTCAGGTCGTCGGCAACCGGACAATCCGGCTGCATGCCGGCGGCCAGCAGTTCGGCGCCGTAACCGGTGGCGACCAGGTAAACCGCTTGGCAGCCGGCCGCCCGGCCTGCTTCGATATCGCTGAGCCGATCCCCGACCAGGAACGATTTATCGAGTTCGATGTCATATTGGGCGGCGGCGGCCAGCAACATGCCCGGCGACGGTTTCCGGCAGCCGCACGCTCCGGTGTAATCCGGATGATGTGGACAGTAGAAAAAAGCGTCTACTTCAGCGCCGTCGGCGGCCAGCAGCTCGGCAATCCGGTCATGAACCGCCCGGATGTCTTTTTCTTCGTACAATCCTTTGGCGACGCCGGCCTGGTTGGTGACGACGATGGCCAGATAGCCGGCCGCGTGCAGTCGGTTGATGGCCGCGGCGGCGCCGGGAATCAGCACCGCCTTGGCCGGATCATGCAGGTAATTGACTTCTTCATTGATGACCCCGTCACGGTCGAGAAAACAAGCTTTGGTCATACGGGAGACTCCGGTGTTGGTTTCGTATCACTGGTCTGTTTTTATAACATACGGCGATTGTCGGCGTTGTGCAAGTCGGCATGGTCGGGAAAGCGGGAGTGGGCCGGCGGGGAAATGTCCTTGAAAAGGTTGCTTTTTTTTCGGAAGAGATTCATTTTTTTCGATTCGAGATTGGACAATCGGCAAACCCGGCGTTAAAGTATGTATTTTAAGCTATTTACATGGAGAGATGTCATGAAGGCAGAAATTAAAGTATACGAAGGTACACTGGAAGCGCGCAATTTGAAGTTCGGGATCGTCTGCAGCCGGTTCAATGAATTTTTCGTCAGCAAACTCCTCGACGGCGCTGTCGATGCGATTCTCCGCCACGGCGGCAGCGCCGAAGCGATTGAAGCGGCCTGGGTGCCGGGCGCCTACGAAATTCCGTTTGCGGTCAACAAGATGCTGCAGAGCGGCAAATACGACGCCATTCTGGCGCTGGGGGTCGTCATCCAGGGAGCGACGCCGCACGCCGGTTACATCAACAACGAAGTGGCCAAGGCGCTGGCGCAGCTCGGACTGGAATCCGGCGTGCCGGTCACATATGGGATGATCACTGCCGACAATCTCGAACAGGCGATCGAACGCAGCGGCACCAAAGCCGGCAACAAAGGGGTCGACGCGGCGCTGGCGGCGATCGAAATGGCCAATCTGACCAAAAATTTCTGATGCAAGGCCGTTAAATGGAAGAAGAATTCGAAATATCCGACGGGAAACTGCACGCGAAACGGCTGGGGCGGGAACTGGTGATGCAGTTTCTGTTCCAATGCGATGTCGCCCGGGAGGAATTCCGGCAGTCGCGCTGGGAGAGTTTCATGCTGCAGGCGGCGCAAACCCATGCGTTGCGCGACAACCGCTATGCCCGGAAGGGGCGTGAATATGCCGAGAAGCTGTTGAACGGCATCCGGGAGCGGCAGGCGGAAATCGACGCGGCCATTCTGGCCCACGCCGAAAACTGGGAATGGGACCGGCTGGCGGTCGTCGATCGCAACGTCATGCGGGTGGCGGTGTTTGAAATGCTCTGCATGCCGGAGGTGCCGCCGGTGGTGAGTATCAACGAAGCGGTGGAAATCGCCCGGGATTACAGCGGCGAAAAAGCCGGCAACTTTATCAACGGCGTGCTGAACGGCATCAAGGATACGTTGTCGCGTCCGGCCCGAAAGGCGGTCAAGGAGTTATGAAGTCGATTTTTTCCGTATTCAAACGCGGTCTGCAGAAGACGACGACGACGGTGAAACGTTCGCTGGCGGCGATGTTTTCCGATGTCAAACAGTGGGACGCTTCGACTTTCGAAGACCTGGAAGCGGCGTTGATCGGCGCGGATTTCGGCGTGCCGGCCAGTTTGCGGATCGTCGCCGAAATTCGTGACCGGTATGAACATGGAGAAATTGAGACGACGGCCGATATCTTCCGGGTTGCCGAGACGTTCGTCCGGGATATTCTGGCGCAAAACCAGCGGGAAATCCGCGTCGCCGAAGCCGGCAAGCCGACGGTCGTCCTTTTCGTCGGGGTCAACGGCAGCGGCAAAACCACGACGATCGGCAAGTTGGCCGCCCGGTTGACGCAGGAAGGCAAAAAAGTGATGCTGGCCGCCGGCGATACTTTCCGGGCGGCGGCGGTCGAGCAGCTGCAGCTCTGGGGCAAGCGCACCAATTCGGTGGTGATTGCCGCCAGCCACGGCGCCGACCCGGCCAGCGTGGCTTTCGACGCGACCAGCGCGGCGTTGGCGCGGCAGGTCGATTTCCTGCTGATCGACACCGCCGGCCGGCAGCATACCAAAAAAGGGCTGATGGATGAATTGAGCAAAATCTGCCGTTCGATCGATAAAATCTACCCGGGCGCGCCGCACGAAGTATGGTTGACCGTCGACAGCAGCATGGGCAGCAACGCGCTCAATCAGGCGCGGGAATTTTCCAAGGCGGCCAACGTCAGCGGCCTGGTGTTGACCAAACTGGACGGCAGCGGCAAAGGCGGCATGGCGGTCGCGCTGCACCAGGAGTTCAAGCTGCCGACCTTTTTCGTCGGGATGGGGGAACAGCCGGAGGATCTCCAGCCGTTCAGCCCGGCTTATTACGCCGCCGCCGTGTTCGGCAGCGAATCTTTGCAGCCGCAGGAATGACGGGAATGGCGATGACCGATTCCGATTATATGCTTCTGGCGGCAGCCGAAGCCCGCAAAGGCTTCGGGCAGACCTCGCCCAATCCGCTGGTCGGCGCCCTGTTGGTCAAGGCGGATCGGATTGTCGGCCGGGGATATCACCGGCGCGCCGGAGAGGCGCATGCCGAAATCAACGCGTTGCGCGATGCCGGGAATGAAGCGGCCGGGGCGACGCTCTATGTGACGCTGGAGCCCTGTTCCACCTGCGGCCGGACGCCGGCCTGCACGGAGGCAATCAAAGCCGCCGGACTCCGCAAAGTGGTGATTGGCGCCATGGACCCGAATCCGAAACACGCCGGCCGCGGTCTGGAAATTCTGCGGGAGGCCGGAATCGAAGTGGTTGCCGGAGTGGAGCAAGCCGCCTGTGACGAATTGAACCGGGCATTTTACCGGTGGATCGTTACCGGCCGGCCTTATGTCATGCTGAAAATGGCGATGACGCTGGATGGCAAAATCGCCACTGCCGGCGGTGAGTCCCAATGGATTACCGGCCCGGCCGCCCGGCAGCGGGTGCAGGAATTGCGCCGCTGGGCGGATGCGATCATGGTTTCCGGCGCGACGGTCCGGCTGGACCACCCGCAACTGACGGTCCGGGAACCGGCCGACTGGCCCTGCCAGCCGCTGCGGGTGATCGCCAGCAGGCATTTCCCGGAAGATGAATTGCGGCAGTATTTTCCGGCCGGCCCGCTGCCGTGGGTGGTTTGTCTCGGCGACGGGGACAGTTGGCTGGAGTTTCTCAGCCGGCTCGGGGAGCGGAATGTCACCGCTCTGCTGCTGGAAGGCGGCGGCGAGCTGGCGGCGGCGGCCCTGCAGCACCAGGTGGTCGATGAGGTGGAATTTCACATCGCGCCGAAATTGTTGTGCGGCCGGGGCAGCCGGCCGGTAACCGGCGGCGATAATCCGCTGCATTTGTCCGAAGCGCTGGAGTTGCTTGAACCGACCGTCAGCCGGTACGGCGGTGATTTCGTGTTCAACGGCCGGCTCCGGCCGCCGGGCGGCGGTGACAAGGAGGCGTCGTGTTCACTGGTTTGATTGAATCGATCGGTTATCTCCGCCGCCGTGAGAAGAATGGCGGTGCCGGAAAATTGGTCGTCGAGACGGCAAAACCTTTCGTCGGGCTTCGGCATGGCGAGAGCATCGCCGTCAACGGCGCCTGCCTGACGCTGGAAAAGGAGCTGTCGGCGAACCTGTTGCAGTTTCATACCCTGGAGGAGACTTTGCTTCGCACCAATCTCGGCAGTTTGCCGTTGGGCGGTTGCGTCAACCTGGAGCGGGCTTTGCGGCTGGGCGACCGGCTCGGCGGCCATCTGGTCACCGGCCATGTCGACGGCACCGGCAAACTGATTTCCCTGCGCCGCACCGGCGGCGATTATGAACTGAAAATTGCCGCGCCGCCGGATCTCCAACCGTTTCTCGCGCCCAAGGGCAGCATTGCCGTTGACGGCGTTTCGTTGACGTTGGTCGAGATTGCGCCGGAATACTTCACCGTCCACTTGATACCGGTGACGCTGGAGGAAACCGCCTTGGGCGGCCGCCGTTCCGGAGAGCCGGTCAATCTGGAGAGCGATTTGCTGGGCAAATACGTCTGGCGTCAACTGCCGCTGCTGCATTCCGCGGCCGCCGGTTCGGTCAACGGGGGAGTTTCGCTTGAACTGCTCCGGGAATTCGGTTTCATGGAGTGAAATGATGGCGACGGTGGACAGCAATTTCGTTTTCGGTTTGAGCCTGGCTTTGCCGGCGCAGCCCGAGCCGGTTGCGATGCCGGATCATTCGCTGGGAAATTGGCCGGTGCTGGAGTTGCCGGGCGGGGTGCTCGACGATTTGCCGGCGCTGGGAAAATTTCTGGACCGGCAGCAGCCGCAGCGGCTGTTGCTGCGCGATTTGTTGCCGGCGGCGGTCTGCCGGACGGCGCCGGAAGAGGCGGCGGATTTTTCCGGCGATTTCATTCGGCATCTGCATAAAAAGTTGGGTTTGGCCGCCGACATCGGCGTTTCGGCGGTGACGTTGGATTTCGACCTGCCCCGGGCGGTCCGTGAGGAGGTTTTTTTCGCGCGGCTGCGCCGGTTGCTCGGGATGTTTTACCGGGAACTCTGGGAACGCCGGATCAATCTGTTGCTGCCGTTCCGGCTGCCGGTGCCGGAGGGTGAAATGGACATGGACCGGGCTGTCGACACGGTTCGGCGGTTGCTGTTTCCCCGGCTTCAGATCGTCCCGGAACTCTTTTTTCGCGCGGGATCGGGGCGTGTGGATTGGCCGGCGCAGTTGCGCAGTTGCGAATTTGTCGCGGAAGCCGTCCGGTTGGTTTACGATCCGGTACTGGGTAATCCGGTTTGCATTGAAGAAACGGCGCCGCTGCTGGATGCGCTGGGCCAATACGGTCAGGCGACGACGGTGCTGCTGACGCCGCGTTTCGGTTCCATGCAAAATCTGCTCCGGGAGGCCATTTTGCTGCAAACCGCGGTGAAGGGCTTGCAGAATCGGCCGATAACGGTTACATTTACAGGCAGAAAATATTATCAAATCGAAAACGCCCGTTCCGATTGGCCGGCCGGAACTCCGGCTGCCGCGATGGGAGGCGGGTGATTTTGCAATCGTTTCAGAAAGGATCGAAGGCATGTTGAATCTGGGGGTGAATGTCGATCATGTTGCCACCGTGCGCCAGGCGCGGCTGGCCGACCGGCCCAGTCCCCTGGCTGCCGCGCTGCTTTGCGAAAAGGCCGGCGCCTGGGGAATTACCGCGCATTTGCGGGAAGATCGCCGGCATATTCAGGATCGGGATCTGCGCGATTTGAACGCCCGGGTGCGCCGTCTGAACATGGAGATGGCCGTTACCGACGAAATGGTGTCGATCGCCGGCGAATTGCGGCCGCACAGTTGTTGTCTGGTGCCGGAGAAGCGGGCGGAATTGACCACCGAAGGCGGCCTGGATGTCGCCGGCGGATTTGACCGGGTGACCGCGGCGGTGCGGGCGCTCAAACGGAGCGGAATTCTGGTCAGTTTATTCATCGATCCGGATTTGCAGCAGATTCAGGCCGCCGCGGACAGCGGTGCCGACTATATCGAAATGCATACCGGCAGCTATGCCAACGCCGCCGCCTCCTCCCGGGCCGCTGAGCTCGACCGTTTGAAGGCCGCCGCCGCCGCCGCCGCCGATTTGCATTTGCGGGTGAATGCCGGGCACGGCATCGATTATGAAAATATCCGGGGCATTCTGGAAATACCCCACCTCTGCGAGCTGAATATCGGCCACAGCATCATCGGCCGCGCCATCCTGGTCGGGATCGAGCAGGCCGTTCGCGAAATGCTTGCGTTGATGAGAAATTACCAAGGTTAACCTTTTGGAGAATTGAGATTATGAGTGAAAGCATCACCGCGCTGCACAAGGTTTTGAAAACCGCAGTCACCGCCAACGCCTCCGACGTTCACATCAAGGAAAATTGCCCGGTCGCCTTCCGGATCGATGGTGAGATGACCAGCAGCGACTATGTTGCCAAATCGGAAGTCATCGACGAATTCATGCGTCAGGTCGCCACCGAAGAGCAAATCAAGAAATATTACATCAACGGCGACCTCGACCTTTCCCACCGGGAACCGGATGTCGGCCGTTTCCGTGTCAACATTCACCGGCAGCGCAATTTCAATTCGATCAACTTCCGCTGGGTTAAAAACCAGATCATGACGTTCGATGACCTCGGGCTGCCGCCGGTGTTGGCCGATATTTCCATGTCGCAGCGCGGTATCGTCATTCTGACCGGAACGACCGGCTCCGGCAAATCGACGACGCTGGCGGCGATGCTCGATTACATCAACACCCAGGTTCATGCCCACGTCATCACCATCGAAGACCCGATCGAATATGAATTTGCCGATAAACTCTGCTTTTTCGAGCAGCGCGAAGTCGGCATCGATACCATTTCGTTTGCCAGCGCCTTGAAACACGCACTGCGCCAGGACCCGGACGTCATCATGGTCGGTGAAATGCGCGACAAGGCCAGTTTCGAAGCCGCGTTGCAGGCGGCGGACACCGGCCACCTGGTGATGACGACGCTGCACGCTTCCAATGCGGCGCAGACCATCAACCGTATCCTCGATTTTTATGAAAAAAATGAACAGGAGCCGATCCGCGAAGCTCTGGCCAACAACCTCAAAGCGGTCATTTCCCAGCGGCTGGTGCCGCGGGCGAGCGGTTCCGGCCGGGCGCCGGCTACCGAAATCATGATCAACACGCCGATCGTCAACAAATTGCTGGAGGAAGACCGGCTGGAACGGCTTTCGGCCGCCATTGCCGCCGGCCGCGGCGACGGGATGATGACTTTCAACCAGTGTCTGCTCGATCTGGTGAACAACGGTATCGTCACCGAAGACGATGCGCTGGTCGTTTCCGACAATCCGGAAGCGCTGAAGATGAACTTCGAAGGCATTTTCCTTTCCGCCGGCGACAACCAGATCATCGGCTGATTCGGGATGGTTCCGGCCGCGGCCGGAGACGGGAAACCTCTCCGGTACCGGCCGGAGTGCTTGTTGAGCTATAGTTATCAGTAGTAATGGGAAATTATCATGCGCAGCGATATCATGAAAAAAGGTGCCGAACGGGCGCCGCACCGGGCCCTGATGCGGGCCACCGGGATCAAATCGGAAGACATCCGCAAACCGTTCATCGGCGTTTGCAACTCTTATACCAATATCGTTCCCGGCCACTGCCATCTGCAGGAAGTCGGCCGGACCGTCTGCGACGCGATCCGCGCCGCCGGCGGGGTTCCGTATGAATTCAACACCATCGCCATTTGCGACGGCATCGCGATGGGGCATGCCGGCATGAAATATTCGCTGCCGAGCCGCGAGCTGATCGCCGATTGCGTCGAAGCGATGGGTACCGCCCATCCGTTCGATGGTTTGATCTGCATTCCGAATTGCGATAAAATCGTCCCCGGCATGCTGATGGGCGCGATGCGGCTGAACATTCCGACCATTTTCGCGTCCGGCGGTCCGATGGCCGCCGGCAAAGGGAAGCGGGGAGAGGCGACCGACCTGATTACGATTTTTGAAGGGGTGGCCGGTCATCAGATCGGGGCGATTTCCGACGCTGACCTGGAATATCTGGAATGCACCGCCTGCCCGGGTGCCGGTTCCTGTTCCGGCATGTTCACCGCCAACAGCATGAATTGTCTCTGTGAGGCGCTCGGCCTGGCCTTGCCGGGCAACGGCACGATTCTGGCCGAATCGCCGGAGCGGATCGAATTGTGGAAACGGGCGGCCCGGCGCATCGTCGAGCTGGCCGGTGATCCGGAAGCGTTGACTGCCCGTGATTTTGCGACCGAGAAATCCTTTCACAACGCCCTGGCGCTGGATATGGCGATGGGCGGCAGCAGCAACACGGTGCTGCATACGTTGGCGGTGGCGACCGAAGCCGGCGTCAAATTGGATCTGGCCAAGCTGGATGAAATCAGCCGCAAGACGCCGAATATCTGCAAAGTTTCCCCGTCGAGCCATTACCACATGGAAGATGTCGGCCGGGCCGGCGGCATCATGGCGATCATCAAGGAAATCAGCCGTTTGCCCGGCTTGATCGATCCGACGGCGCCGACGGTGTCCGGTTTGACGCTGGGCGAGGAATACGCTGTTGCTCCGGCGCCGGACGGCGAGGTGATCCGGACCTTGGAAAATGCCTACAGCCAATCCGGCGGCCTGGCAATCCTGTTCGGCAATCTGGCTGCCAGCGGCTGTGTCGTCAAGGCGGCCGGCGTGGCGCCGAAGATGTTGACGCACCGTGGCCCGGCGGTGATTTTCGAGAGCCAGGAGGAGGCTTGCGAAGGAATTCTCGGCGGCAAGGTCAAAGCCGGCGACGTCGTCATCATCCGCTACGAGGGGCCGAAGGGCGGCCCGGGAATGCAGGAGATGCTGGCGCCGACCAGCTACATCATGGGGCGCGGACTCGGTGAAAGCGTGGCGTTGATCACTGACGGCCGGTTCAGCGGCGGTACGCGCGGCGCCTGTATCGGCCATGTCAGCCCGGAAGCGGCGGCCGGCGGCGTGATCGCGCTGGTGGAGCCGGGCGATCTGGTGTCGATCGATATTCCGAACCGCAGAGTCGAACTGGAAGTGGCGCCGGAGGTGCTGGAAGAACGCCGGAAAAAGTGGCGCAAGCCGGAGCCGCGGTTCAAAACCGGTTATCTGGCCCGTTACGCGATGGCGGCGACCAGCGCCGACACCGGCGGCGTGCTGAAGTCCAATTGAGTGAAAAATGATGGTTTTGCCGCGGGAATGAACGGCAAAACCATTTTCTTTGGAGACACTATCAAACAGGGAGAAGACCACGATGATGAAAATGAGCTTGCTGACCGGGGCAGTTGCAGTCCTGGGGTTGACGTTCGGATTGGCCGCCGTCGGAGACGTGCCGGAGATGGAAGCCGCATATACCGAAAAACCGGTGGTGATCGATGGCGTGCTCGATGATCCGGTCTGGCAGAGCGCCGCGGTTTACCGCATGGATGTGCCGAGCGTCGTCAATCCCGATTACGGCATCGCCGATTCGGGGGAAGTGCGTCTGGCCTGGGATGACGATTATCTTTATGTGGCGGTCAGCGTCCGCGACCGCGACCTGTACGCGACGGCGGAAAGCGATCAGGTGATGCATTTTCTGTTCGGCGATTTGGCCGAAATTTTCATCAAACCGGTCAACGAAACCTATTACTGGGAACTTTATATGACGCCGGCCGGCAAAAAATCCAGCCTGCTGCTGCCGGGCAAGGGAATTCTGTTCGGTGAATTCAAATCGACGCCGCAGATGCCGGGCATGGTTGTCGGCGCCCGGTACGAAGGCACCCTGAACGAATGGCAGGATGTCGACACCGGCTGGAGCGGAGAAATGGCCATTCCGATTGCCGACCTGGAGCGGTTCGGCGCTGAATTCGCTCCGGGCGAGGACTGGCGGGTGCTGGTGGCCCGGTATAATTATTCGCGTTATCAACCCGACGGAATAGAATATTCCACCGCGCCGAAATTGAGCGCCATCAATTATCATCTGCTCGAAGAGTATGCGAAATTGAAACTGGTCAAATGAGAAAGGAGCATGGCATGGCGATGAAATTATTGTCGTTGACCGGTTCGCTGGCGGTACTGGCCGGACTGGCCGGCTGTTGTTCCTGGAGCGGCGGGGAGGAGGCGGGAACGCCGGCGGAAGTGACGGCGGAATATACTTCGCTGGATTTGCTGCATGTCCCGGAAGCGGCTGAAGTATTTTCCCAAGGCGCGATTGAAAAAAGTTCGTTGCAATTTTTCTGGGATGACAGCAATCTGTACATTGCTGCCGAAGTCAAGGATGAAAATCTGTTCGCCAACGCACCGGTTTCGCCGGCGGATGACGACGGGGTGGCCGGCGACCGGGTGGAAGTGACGCTGGCGACGGCGGATGACACCTATTTATGGAAAGGCGAGTTCAATGTCGCCGGCCGCGGCCACAGCCGTTTGCTGCCGGCGGAAGGGATTTCCTTCGCTTATTTCGATACCGACTGGCCGAGCCGGGTGGTAAGCTGCCGCGGGACGATCAACGACTGGTCGGATCGCGACGAGGGCTATCAATTGCTCATCGCCGTTCCCTGGCGCGATCTTCTGGTGAAAAACGGCCAGACGCCTGAGACGGTCCGGCTGCTGGTCAGTGCGGTGATTGTCGATGCCGACAATCGCACCGGCGAAACCCGGTTGTATTTCCCGGGTGGTCAGGAGCCGTCGAAGACCGGCGCCGCGCTCCGTCTGCACCATTGAAAGGGCGCAGAAAGATGAACATCGCCGTCGTCTGTACCGGCAATGAGCTGCTGCGCGGTACGACCGTCAATACCAATCTGACTTTTCTGGGCAGCCGCCTGACCGCAATCGGGCTGCCGCCGGTTCTGGCTTTGACGGTCGGCGACAATCTGGAACAGTTGCTCGACGCCTTGGCGATCGCTTTCCGGCACGCCGACTGGGTGATCTCCAGCGGCGGCCTGGGCTCGACCTGCGACGATTTGAGCCGCGATGCCGCCGCCGCGTTCTGCCACTGCGAACTGCAGCGGCAACCGGCGCTGGCGGAGCAGTTGCGGCGTTACTGGCGTCAACGCCATCCGGATGAAGAGATGCCGGATTATTTTCTGCGCCAGGCCGATGTGCCGTCCGGCGGTGTGGTCTTGCCGAATCCCGACGGCAGCGCGCCGGGCATCCGGCTGGCGTTCCGGCTGGCCGGCCGGGAAAAGGTGCTGATTCTGCTGCCCGGTCCGCCGGCGGAACTGGAGGCGGTTTTCGTCGAACATGTGCTGCCGCAACTGCCGGATGCCGGCCGGGTGCCGCCGGTCAAACAATTCACCGTCGCCGGCGGTGCCGAGATTTTGGTTCAACAGAAAATGCAGCCGCTGCTGGCGGGCCGTCACGTCGGCCTGGCGCTGTGCGCCTCGGTGGAAGGGACCAGGGTGTTTCTATCCGGCCGCGATGCGGATGAGCTGGAACAGGGGTTCGAGGCGGCGCGGAATTTGTTCGGCGATCAGGTGTTGCAGGGGGGCGGACTGGAATTGATTCCGGAGGTGGTGGCATTGTTGCGGCAGCGCGGTTTGACTCTGGTTACGGCGGAGTCGTGCACCGGCGGCCGTATCGCCGGGGCGGTCACCGATTATGCCGGCGTTTCCGATCTGTTCAAAGGCGGCATTGTCGCCTACAGCAACGCCGTCAAGGAACGGTTGCTGCGGGTCGATCCGGAAATTCTGCGCCGTCACGGCGCCGTCAGCGCCGAATGCGCCGGGGCGATGGTGCGCGGTGTCTGCCGGGTGATGTCGGCCGACTGTGCGGTGGCGGTTACCGGCATCGCCGGTCCCGGCGGCGGTAGCGCCGAAAAGCCGGTGGGACTGGTTTATGTGGCGGCCAAAGTCGGTGAAGCAGTCGCAGTCCGGGAGTGCCGTTTCCGCGGCGGCCGCCGGCAAATCCGGTTGCAGACCCAGGCGCAGGCTTTGCTGCTGCTGCGCGAGCTTCTGCTGGGGCGCGAAAGAAATGGCGGCATCTCCTTTGAAAATTAGGGCTTTGTCTGGAAGATGCCGCCGGAGAAAGGTTTCCGGTTGCCCGGAAACCACGGGAGAGATGGGAATCCACTGTTTTGCCGGATTTGAATCATGAAAAAATTCGGCAAAACGGTCACTCTCATGTTCTCCCTTGAATAATAGTATAGGAAAATTTTCTTAAAAAGTCAATAGGTTTGTTCGAGATTAATAGAAATTTTATGATTTTTTTGAAATCTAATTCGTTTCTATTGACTTTTTAAGAAAATTTTCCTATACTATTCATTATATGAAATCCATTATTGTAATCCGATTAAACGTTGCTCCCCGTGCTGCGGCCGGGACTGTTGGGGCGGTTCCTCAATCTTCCCGTTCGAAGTATTTGGGGCCTTCTCCCGAGGGTAACTGCAGCGGATAACAGGTTCAAGTTCCCGTCATGATACGGTAAAGGTAAAATTGTTGAGGGAGCGGTGATGAAAAAGCGGTATGATTTGATTTGTTTATTTGCCGGTTGGCTGGTGGTGGTTTCCCTGTTAGCCGCTTGTTCTGATTCTCAGAACGAAAAGCAGTCCGATCCCGGCCCGGTCGCTCTGGAAGCCCCGAAAATCGTGATGTCTGAAAACGGTTCGACAACGGAGGTGCCGTTGATGGATCATTCCGGAATGGTCAGTGAGAACTTTACGGTTACCGTAAAGCAGGAGAGTAAAATTGACAATCCGGAAACCGAACTGGTCATTGCCAAAGTGCGGGATACGCTGATCAAAGTGCAGCAGTGCGGCGTCTATTCGTTCCGGATCGTCTTCCATGGGGAAGTTACCGAGGTGAATCACTTGCAATATGCCGGTGAAGCACAATTGGAAGTTGCCCGCGGTGTCGGTTGGAGTGTGGTGATTTCCCGGCTGAAATCGTTGGAAGATTAAATGTCAGGGATGGCGGCGATGATGCGAAAAAACTGGATTTTTCTGTTGGCGTTGACAATGCTGCTGCCGGGCGGTGCGGTACGGGGTGACGAAGGGCGGGAGTTATTGGAAAAAGCTCTGGCCGTCAATCGTCGGAGCAGTTTTGTTGCCGAGTTTATCCTGGCGGTGGCGGGGCCGGTGACGATTCTCGGCGCGACGCAGCGGCAAACGGCGAAATATTACCGCTTCGTGGCCGATGACGGCTTTGTTTTCAAACGGCTGGATTTACCGGCGGATGACATTACCTATATCGAGAACCGGGAGGGGAAATTCGGCCTCGGCAGGAACTATCGGGCCAGGCTGCGGGAGGTCATCAACCTGGATTTGCCGGAGTGCCTCGCTGCCGAAATTCCGGCAAAAGAGCTGGAAGCCGCGACGATATCGGTGCAGGATTGCCGGTACAACCAAATCGATTGCCGGGAATTGACCGTCCGGGTTCCGGACAGTCCGAAGTTGTTCCGGGAATTGACCGGCATGGATAGCGAGCTCTATCGGCAGTACGGGCAACCGATGATGAAAAATTGGCCGGTGGTCCGGACGTTCCGGCTGGAGCGGAAAAATAACTTCATCCGTGCCCGGGAGCATCGCAATGCGCGGGGGAAAAAAGTCTTTGCCTTTGAATTGACCGGAGTTGATTTTGACGCGAATTTGTCGGAGGCGGATTTTGCTGTTCCGGAGGCGGCCGATTGGGAGGAATTCGATTCGCCCCATGCTTTTCTGCGGAATCTGGCGGCCTCCAGGAGCAAAGGATCCTTCCGGGTTGGAAATTGGTTTCAGTCGCTCGCCAAGCCCCTGGGGGGCGGCCGACAAATTATTTCCTGGCTTTTGACGCTGTTCGGCGTCGTTTTGTTCGGGTTGGTCTGGTGGTTGCGGCGCCGGAGCGGAACTTCCGCAAAATAATCGGTATGATTTCGCCGGATCGCCGACTTCCCGCTTGGAAAAACCAATGAATTTCCGTCAAGCCGTCTGTTCCGCTGATGGCGTCCGTTTTTTATGGAAATCGCCGAAGCGGATGATTCGGAACGCTTTTTCTGTTTTTTTTGCTTTAAAAAGCGTATAAGTCGATATATATTAACCGGAATATTGCAAGTCGGCGAACGGGGTTGACCGTTTTTTGGGGGCATGAATGCGATGCCGAACGGTTCGCGGAGCGCCGGGAGACTGGCTGGCTTGGAGCGAGAAAAACGAAGCGTGTTTTCGGACGATAACGGAAGGTTTTTACGGTGAAAGAAGTAAAGGTAGGCATAGTCGGATTCGGGACGGTCGGCGCCGGTGTGGCGGCAATCCTGCTTCGCAACGGAGAAGTGATCGCCAAACGGACCGGCGTGGATTTGGTTTTGACGAAAATTGCGGACCTCGATATCACGACGGACCGCGGCGTGGCGGTTCCGGACGGCATTTTGACGACCAGTGTGGATGAAACGATCGCGGCGGCGGATATCGTTGTTGAACTGGTCGGCGGTACTACTTTTGCCAGGGAATTGATCCTCAAGGCGCTGCGCGCGCATAAAATGGTGGTTACCGCCAACAAGGCGCTGCTGGCCAAATACGGCAAGGAGCTCTTCGCTGTGGCGATGGAAAATGGCGTCGATATTTACTATGAAGCCAGCGTCGGCGGCGGTATTCCGGTCATCAAAGCGTTGCGGGAAGGGTTGGTGGCCAATCATATTCAGGGAATTTACGGCATTTTGAACGGCACCTGCAATTACATCCTGACCCGCATGGAGCAGGAAGGCGCCGATTTCGAGCCGGTTTTGAAGGATGCCCAGAAGCTCGGTTATGCCGAGGCGGAGCCGTCGCTGGATATCGACGGCTTCGATACGGCGCACAAGGCGACGATTCTCGCTTCGCTCGCTTACGGCGAGTGGTTCGGCGCCGACGATGTTTACGTCGAAGGCATCCGCAATATTTCGCAACTGGATCTGAAATTCGCCGATGAACTCGGCTATCGGATCAAATTGCTGGCGATCATCAAGCAGCTCGAGGGCGACGTTCAAATCCGCATCCATCCGACGTTGATTCCGAAAAGCGCCTTGCTGGCCAACATTTCCGGCGTCTTCAACGGCGTCGCCATCGACGGCGACATGGTGGGGCGGACGCTCTTCTACGGCCGCGGCGCCGGGCGGGAAGCGACGGCGAGCGCCGTTGTCGCCGACCTGGCCGACGTGGCGCTCAATATCGCCCACCAGTCCGTGCACCGGGTGCCGGCGTTCCGGGCGGGATCGCAATATGCCAAGGTGACGCCGATCGACGATGTCACCTTGCGGTACTATCTGCGGTTCGAAGTCAGGGACGAACCCGGCGTGGTCGCCAGGATCGCCGAGATTCTGGCCGGCAAGTCCATCAGTATTTCCAGCTTCGTTCAACATGAGTCCGGTTCCGGCTGCGGCGTGCCGGTGATGATTCTGACCCACCTGGCCCAGGAGAAACTGATCAAAGCGGCGATTGCCGAACTCGAAGCGTTGGATGTGGTTTGTGACAAGGTCAAACTTTTAAGAATTGAGGATATCTGAAAAATGGCAGGAAGGCACACCGTAGAAAAAATCGGCGGCACTTCAATGAGCCGATTCGGCGAATTGATGAATAACGTCATCATCGGGTCCAGAACCGGCGAGAAACTTTACAACCGCATTTTTGTCGTGTCCGCTTACGGCGGGATCACCAATCTGCTGCTGGAGGACAAGAAGACCGGCGAACCGGGCGTTTACGGCTATTTTGCCCAGAACAATCCGAGCTGGGAGACCAAGCTGGAAGAAACCCGTCACCGGATGCTCGAATACAACCGCTCGTTCGAAGAAATCGGCCTCGACCGGGAAGAGGCCGACGCCTTTGTCAACGAGCGGATCGACGGCATCAAGGTCTGCCTGCGCGATCTGGTGCGCCTGCGGAGCTTCGGCCATTTCCGGCCGCACGACTATCTGCCGCCCAGCCGGGAATTTCTGAGCGCCATCGGCGAAGCGCACAGCGCCTTCAATTCCGCCGCCATCCTGCGCAAGCACGGCGTCAACGCCGTATTCGTCGACCTGACCGGCTGGAAGGAGAGCAATTCGACCTCCATCGAACAGATGATCGAAAATCACCTGGCCGAGCTGGATTTCAGCCGTTGCCTGCCGATCGTCACCGGTTATGTCAAATGCGCCGAAGGCATCATGAACCGCTTCGACCGCGGTTACAGTGAAATTACCTTCAGCAAAATCGCCGTGTTGACCGACGCCCGCGAAGGGATCATTCACAAGGAGTTTCATTTGAGCACCGGCGATCCGCGGCTGATCGGCGCCGACAAGGTGAAGACGATCGGCAACACCAATTTCGATATCGCCGACCAGTTGTCGGACATGGATATGGAGGCGATCCATTCCAAGGCATCCAAGGAGATGGAGTTCAAGAATATTCCGATAAGGGTGAAGAACGCTTTCGATCCGAACCACCCGGGGACGTTGATCAGCAAGGATTATATTTCGCCGAATCCGCGGGTGGAGATGATCTGCGGCCGGGCGGATATCATCGCCGTCGAAGTGTTCGATCCGGAGATGGTCGGCCAGAGCGGTTTCGATTTCCGGCTGATGGACAGTTTCAACAAGTACCGGATCAGCTATATCGCCAAGAACACCAATGCCAACACCATCACCCATTATGTGGCCGAGAAATCCAAGAATCTCGACAAATGCCTCGAGCAGCTCGAACAGCAGTTCAAGGGGTCGGTGATCAATACCTACAAAGTGGCGATCGTCGCGGTGATCGGCAGCAATATGAAGATTCCGGGCTTTCTGTCCCGGGCCGCCAATGCCCTGGCCCGCGCCAATATCAACATTCTGGCGCTCGACCAGTGCATGCGGCAGGTCAATATGCAGTTCATCATCGGCCGCGATGATTTCAAATCGGCGCAGGTGGCGCTGCATCGCGAGTTTGTGGAAAACGAATAACAGTCTTTTGAAGGACGTGAATTGATGTATTTGGGAAGAATTGTCGCTGTCGGCATGAATCGGGCGGGCAAAGTCGCCGCGATGTATCGGGTTTCCTCCAGATCGTTTCCGAACCGGGAAACGGTGATCAACGGTGAAGTGGTTTCAGTCATTCCGAAAGCGGGGTTCGAGTCGGATTTGCGCCGCAACTGCTATATCGCTTACAATTGCGCCCGGCTGCCGCGGCATTATGCGGTGGCCAGCAACGGTTCCCACACCGATCCGATCGCCGAGAAGATCGCGATGGGCATGCCGGTGCGCGATGCCGTCGCCCTCGGCTTGCTGGCGATGGACTATGAAAAGGATTCGCTGGACACGCCGCGGATCGTCGCGGTGGTCAACCGCGACGGCAACGACGCCTTTCTCGGCATCGTCCGCAAGGATGCGCTGCTGGTCAGGGAGTTCGCTCTGCAGCCGGGACAGGCTTTTTATCTGTCCACCTACGAAAAGAACCAACCGGCCGACGACAATGTCGATGCTGCCTATGACGCCGCGACGGCGGAAGCCGCTTGCCGATATGTCATTTCCGGCGGCGTCTTTGCCGGCTTTACCAACGCGGTGACGGCGGCGGCGGCAATGGCGACGGCGGACGGATTCGCCCTGGCCTCGACGGTTGCCTAATGGGCACTCTCCAGGAGATCCTGTCGCAACTGAATGAACCGCAGCGGCAGGCGGTCCGGACGATCGACGGTCCGGTGCTGGTGCTGGCCGGCGCCGGTACCGGCAAAACCCGGGTCATCACCTACCGGATCGCTTACATGCTGGCGGAGGGGATTCCGCCGGAGCAGATTCTGGGGCTGACCTTTACCAACAAGGCGGCACGGGAAATGCGGGAGCGGCTGGCGGCGCTGGTTTCGCCGGAAGCGGCGAAGAAGGTGACGTTGGGGACCTTTCACTCCTTTTGCGTCCGGGTTTTGCGGCGGGAGATCACCCATCTGCATTATATGTCCAGCTTTACAATTGCCGATGAAGCCGACCAGCAGGGGATTTTGAAACAGGCGGCAGCCTCGCTCGGGGTGGCCAAAGGCGACATTTCGCTGCCGGATACCGCCGCCTACATCAGCCGGCAGAAAAACGCCCTGTTCTTCCCGAAGGAGGCCAAGCGCAATGCCGAAAATGATTACGAAGTGCTGCAATCCCAGCTCTACGGCGAATATCAGAATTTGCTGGAATTGCAGAACATGGTCGATTTCGATGACCTGCTGCTGCTGGTTTTCGAGATTTTCCGGCGTTTCCCGGAAATTTTGAAAAAATATCAGGACCGTTACCGCTATCTGTTGATCGACGAATACCAGGACACCAACGACGCCCAGTTCACAATTGTCAAAATGTTGGCGGCGGACCGCTGCAATCTGTGCGTAGTCGGCGACGATGACCAGAGTATTTACGGTTGGCGCGGCGCCAATATTGAAAACATCCTCGATTTTCCGAAGCTGTTCAAAGGGACGACGCAGATCAAGCTGGAGCAGAACTATCGGTCTACCGACAAAATTCTGCAGGCGGCCAACGCGGTGATTGCCGGCAACAGCAACCGTTATGCGAAAAACCTCTGGTCGGCCTCCGGCGACGGCGAAAATATCACGCTGGTCAGCCTGGAAGACGGCGAAGCGGAAGCCGATTTCATCGCCGGCTATATTGCGCAGGAGATGGCGGCGACACCGGGATTGCGGTACGGCGATTTCGCGGTGCTCTACCGTTCCAATCATCTGTCGCGGCAGTTGGAACAGAGCCTGCGCGGCAGCGGTTTGCCTTACCGCCTGGTCGGCGGGCAGGAATTTTTCAAGCGGCGGGAGATCAAGGATGCCGCCGCCTACCTGAAATTGCTGGTCAATCCGCAGGAGGACCAGAGCCTGCTGCGTATCCTCGGGGTGCCGCCGCGCGGACTGGCGGACAAAGCGGTGGAAAAATTGAAGGAACTGAAGCAGCGGACCCATCAGCCGATGCTGGAATTGCTGGAAGCGCCGGAGCTGTTCGAAGCGGTTTCCGCCAAAGGCGCCGCGGCGGCGCGGGATTTGGCCGGTCAATTCCGCCGTAACCGGGAAATTTTTGCCGAACCGGGCGGACTGGCTGACAAGGCGTACAATTTTCTGAAGGAAGTCGGCTATCTGGATGGGCTGCAAAAGGTTTACAAGGATATCGACGATGCTTTGAAGCGGCGGGAAAATGTCGACGAATTCATCAGCGCCGTCGCCCAGTTCGAACAGAAGGCGGAGGGGCCGCTGTCGCTCGGCGAGTTTCTGGAGAGTTTTGCTTTGCTGGAGGAGAACGACCGGACGGCGGACGAGAGCAAGGATGGCGACGGCATCTGTCTGTCGACGGTCCACGCGGCCAAGGGACTGGAATTCCGCTATGTGTTCATCATCGGCGCGGAGGAGAACATCTTTCCGCACGAGCGGGCGCTCTGGGAAAATACGGTCGATGAGGAGTTGCGGCTGTTCTACGTGGCGATCACCCGGGCCCGGGTCAAACTGATCATCAGTTGGGCCGGCCGCCGGATGCAGCGCGGCCGCGAAACGCGTCAATTGCCGTCGCGCTTTCTGGCCCGACTGCCGGAGGCGATCGTCGAATGCGGCACGGCGGACGACTTTATCAAAACGTTGAACAACGATCAATTGACTCAGGCGTTCGCCGACATCTTTAAAATGCTGGACGACTGACGGACGGAACAAATTCGTTTTCAGCCGAAGTATACTATTTCGCTTTCAGACATAGCTCATTCAGTCAAAAAGAGAGAACACTTTGGGAGCTTGGAAAGTTGCCCCAAGCCTCACATAATCGACTATACCAGCGCCCAGTCACGCTAAATGTCAGGGAGCATTTCGGAAACGGCGCGTAGAAACCGGTTTTGCCGTCGCCGGCCGAACCGACAAAAAATCCGGAAACGGATCAATTGAAATTCATCGAAAACCGAAAGGGCGCAAAGATGCGAAAGAAAAATTGGCCGGCACTGCTGCTTTGGTTGAGTTGTCTGCTGCCGCTGGCCGGCTCGGCGGCAGCACTGGACAATATCACTGCCGATGCCGCTTCCATCACCATCCCGGTTCCGGCGGAATGGCAGGACCGGGAACTGAAACTGGTCGCGGCGCCGCTCTGCGATTCCTTCCGGCAAGGACAATCCTATCCGCTGCCGGCGTTGTTCGAAGGCCGTCCCGGCAAAGCCATCCGGATCGACCGCTTTCAGTCGGGTACGGATTTGCTCTACGACAATTTCACGCTGACCGGGAACGATGTCGCGCTGGCCGACGGCGCCTGCGTCGCCGCCGTCGAGCCGGCCGCCGCCCGGTATCGGGGTCCCCTGCTGCGGCCGGCCGAAATCAAGGGAATCAGTTGCGTCGTCGACATCGACGACGCGGTGAAGCTGGGAGCCCGGTACGTCCACGAAAACATTCCACTGAACCGCCTGCTGGCACTGGACGCCGGACCGGAAGAGCGGATCATCGAATTCGAATACAACGGCGAAAAAATTCCTTTCCGGGCTTCTTTGGTCGAATATTTCGATGCGCGGTTCCGGCAGTTTTATGAAAACGGCATTGCGGTTTTCGTCGTCTTTTTCAATGAATACAGCGATTCGCCCGCCAATCTGCCGCTGCGCCACCCGAAAACGACCGCCGAACCGCCGATGATGCTGGCCGCTTTCAACACCGCCACTCCGGAAGGGATCAAATATTTCACCGCGGCAACGGCTTTTCTGGCCGAACGCTATACCCGTTCGGACGCCGAATACGGCCAGATCTGCGCGCTGATCGTCGGCAACGAAGTCCAGCAGCACGCCGTCTGGTACAACATGGGAAAAACGCCGTACCAGGAGGTGGCGCGCGATTACGCTCACGCGGTGCGCCTGGCTTATTTGGCGAGCCGTGCCTACAATCCGGATTTGCGGATTTACATCTCGCTCGAACATCACTGGTCGCTGGGGCTGAAGAGTTCGCTGCAGGCGGTCCCCGGCCGGGCATTGCTCGAAGCGTTCAACCAGGTCGTCCGGACGGAAGGTGATTTTCTCTGGAATCTGGCCTTTCATCCCTATCCGGAGAACCTGTTCAATCCGCGCTTCTGGCTCGACCGCAGCGCCCGGAACACCGCCGATACGCCACGCATCACCTTCCGCAACCTCGGCCAACTGGTGGAAATCATGAGCCGGGAGCCTTTTCTTTATCGCGGCCAATGCCGCGATATCGCCTTGACTGAACAGGGGTTCAACCTCGAAGCCGAAACGCCGGAGGCCGAACAACTGCAGGCGGCCGCCTACGCCTATGCTTACCGCAAAGTAAAAGCGCTCTCGCCCCGGATCAGCGCCTTCATCCTGCACCGGCATGCCGATCATCCCGATGAAGGCGGCTTGAAGCTGGGCGTCTGGAATTCCGACCTGAGTAAAAAACGGTTGATGTACGATGTCTTCGCCGCCGCCGGCACGCCGCGGGAAGAAGCGGCTTTCGCTTTCGCCCTGCCGGTGATCGGTATCGCGTCCTTCGAGGAAACGCCGGAAGCGGCGGAACGCTGCCAGTCGATTTTCGATGTGCCGGCGGAAGATCTCTGTTTCGATTTTCTGGCCCATTTGCCGGAGGCGGAGGAGGAGAACAACCTGGCGCTGGAAGAGCGCGATATCGTCCGGGCCGCCGGCTGGCTGACCAGAGTGCTTTTTCAGCACCCGCCGGCCGACGGTTGGGGCCGGGTCGGTTTTGCCGTGACGCTGCCGGAGGCGGCGGGACGCAATTTACAGCTCGGCTTTGAAACGATGCTCGGCCATGCCGACAGCGATGGCGTCCGTTTCCGGATTGCCGTCGACGGCGAAGTAATCTTCGACGCGGTCCAGCAACCGGGTCCGCCGACCAGTCATTTGCTGGATATGACCGCCTACGCCGGGAAAAAGGTGAAAATCGACTTCCTCGTCGAAAAATATGGCAACAACAGCGCCGATTGGGCCTATTGGGTCCAGCCGTCCCTGCTGCGTTCCGATGCCGCGGCAGATTGAAATTTCACATGCACCGCCCGGCGCTGGAAGCATCCTCCCCAAAGATCGAAGCCTCTGCCGGCGACACCGGCCCGGCAGAGGCTTCCGACTTTCTCCTTCCACAATTACGCTCCGGAGGATACTATAGCTCATGTAACAACAAAAACAAATGATTTATAAACTATTTTTATATGTTATTAAAGTGATTAATTGCATATATTGATAAAATATGATAAAACATAACCGTTTTATCCCAACCCAACCGAAGGCCGGCTTGAAAAAGCAATTTGCCGGGGTATGTTAAACGACTGGAGGAAGGGAAAACGTCTTATGAAAAAAGTCGGGTACATCATTGCGTCTTTTTTGACTGTGCTGCTGACGGCAGTCGGCGCGGCAGTGCTGTTTCCGACCGACCGTCAACTGCCGATCATCGTACCTACTCCGGAAAACCTGTCCGGCCGCTTCCCGGCTCATTCCCGGCTGCCGGTCAGGTTTGACTGCCGGCTGGAAATTCCGCACGGCCTGGTCTGCGATCGACGGCCGTTTTCCGATTCCGCCGGCCACGGGCTGTTCCCGGCCACCGCCCTTCCTCCGCAGCCGGAACCCATTTTTCAGCCGGGCGCCGGGGCATTCGATCATTTCCCGGCAATCGTCCGGCGGCCTGATTTCGTCGAGGATGCCGGGGGCGGCCGAGCGCCGCCATTGTTCAAGTTGAACCGGGCCGCATGACATACCGGCGAGCAAGTTTTTTCGCCGGTGTGCCTGATGAATTCAGATTTGAATTTATGAAATCAGGAATAAGGAAGTTCTTCGATGAGCAATGCCAATCAATTATCCGGCGCCAATATCCTGACGCGGATCGAGGCCGCCGACAAGACGGCTCTGTTCAAACAACTGGTCGACAAAGCAATTGAATTGCCGCAATTGAAAGGCCAGAAAGCCGCCATATTGCTGGACGCGGTACGGCAGCGGGAGCACCAGGCTCCCACCACGCTCGGCAACGGCGTCATTCTGCCGCATGCCCGCATCGCCGGCCTGCAGGAGCTGGCGGTCGTCATCGCCACCTTGCGGACGCCGCTGGAATGTGAAACGCCGGATCGGAAACCGATCCGGATCGCCTGTCTGCTGCTGATTCCGGACGACCAGCCGATGCGCGGCTTGAAATTCATCGCTCATTTCGCCGCCTACGCCAGAATGCCGCACCTGCTGGAGCCGCTGCTGCGGGCCAGACAGCCGGAGGAAATCGTCGAACGGCTGTCCCGGCTGAACATCGATTATCAGCAGGCGGTAATCGCCGGCGACATCATGGCGCCCTGCCGCCACTGGGCGACGCCGGATCTGCCGCTGCGGCAGGTGACCGGTCTGATGGCGCACTGGCACCTTGAGGTACTGCCGGTGCTGGACAACAAACATGTCGTCGGCGAACTGGCCTGTACGGAATTGTTCAAGCTCGGCATTCCGGATTTTTTCAGCCAGTTGAAAAGCGTCGGCTTCATCCGTTTTTTCGATCCGTTTGAAAAATATTTCAGCGTCGAAGCCGACGCCAAAACCGGCGACGTCATGAGCAGCAGAATCTGTCTTTATCCGCCGGACGCCACGTTGATCGAAGTGGTTTTCGCGATATCCGTTTTGAAATACCACCAGATTTATGTCGTCGACCGTCAGGATGAACTGCTGGGCATCATCGATCAGGCATTGCTGCTGGAACGCATCATCAGTTTATGAGAAGAGGAAACTTCATATGTTGACATTGACGCTTGGAGCAATCATTTTCGCGGCGACCTATATCCTGATCGCTTCGGAAAAAGTGGACAAAGCCATCGCCGCCATCCTCGGCGCCGGGGCAATGGTCATCTGCGGTGTCGCCGGCTTTCCGGACATGCTGGCCAAAATCGATTTGAATGTGCTGGGACTGCTGGTCGGCATGATGATCATCGTCAATCTGATGGCCACCACCGGCGTTTTCGAATGGGTCGCCGTGCAGATCGCCCGGCAAACCAAAGGCAACGGCGTCCTGATCGCGGTGGAATTCATGCTGGCCACCGCCTTTATTTCCGCCTTCATGGACAATGTGACCACCGTCATCCTGATGGCGCCGGTGACTATCCTGATCACCCAACTGCTCGGCTTGCCGACGGTGCCGATCCTGATCATGGAAGCGATTTTTTCCAACATCGGCGGCACCGCCACGCTGATCGGCGACCCGCCGAACATCCTGATCGGCGCCAGTTGCAATTTAAGCTTCAACGACTTCCTGCTCAATCTGACGCCGGTGGTGCTGGTCATCGCCCTGGTGACCGTCGGCCTCGTCGTATTCGGCATGCGCCGGAAGCTGAAGAGCAACCCGGCGGCAATCCACTTGGTGTCGCTGACCGAACCGCGGCGGGCCATCCTCGACGTCAAACGGCTGAAACGTTCGCTGATCGTCTTTGCCGGCGTGCTGCTGGCCTTTTTCTGCGGCCGCTGGATCGGCATCGAACCGGGCCTGACCGCGAT
Source organism: Victivallis sp. Marseille-Q1083 (assembly GCF_903645315.1). NCBI lineage: Bacteria > Pseudomonadati > Lentisphaerota > Lentisphaeria > Victivallales > Victivallaceae > Victivallis > Victivallis sp. Marseille-Q1083. Next base: position 1,600,932 of record NZ_CAHJXL010000001.1, on the reverse strand, counting down.
GTGCGGCGCCTGCATCATGCTGCTGGTCTGCCGGGTGGATTTTTCCCATATGCTGGAAAAAGTCGAATGGAGCACCATCATCTTTTTCTGCGGGCTGTTCATGATGGTCGGCGCCCTGGAGCTCAATCACGCCTTTTCGCTGCTCGGCGCCGAAATGGTCAAATTGACCCAGGGCAATTTCGCGCTGACGATGATGATCATCCTCTGGGGCAGTGCGCTGCTGTCATCGGTCGTCGACAACATTCCGCTGGTCATCGCGATGATCCCGCTGATCAACTCGATCATCCCGACCTTCGCCGGCCAGATGGGTCTGGAGGGCAGTGAAGAGATTTCCCGGGCAGTCGGCCAGCCGCTGTTCTGGTCGCTGGCGCTCGGCGCCTGCCTCGGCGGCAACGGTACGCTGATCGGCGCGTCGGCCAATGTCGTCGTCAGCCAGGTGGCCCGGAAAAACGGCTACAAAATTTCGTTTGCGGAATTCAGCCGGTACGGTTTTCCGCTGATGCTGGTCAGCACGGCAGTGTCGTCCGTTTATTTGTATCTGCGCTATCTGATCTGACCGTCCGGAGCAATCATCCATGCGGCGCTGCAAACTAAATTATCGACGGACCCTTCGGTATTATTACTACCGGATGGTCCGCCTGAACGGGACGCCGTCCTATCTGGCCCGCGGCATGGCCGTCGGCCTCTTCGTCGCCTTTTTGATGCCGGTCGGCCTGCAGACGATCGTCGCGCTGCCGCTGGCCTTCGTGTTCCGCGCCTCCAAAGTACTGGCCTTCGTCGGAACGATGGCGACCAATTATGCGACGATGCTTGTCCTCTATCCACTGCAGTGCTGGCTCGGCAGTTATCTGTTGTTCCGGCCGTTGTCGTATGCCCTGTTCAAACAGCATATCACCGCCTTCCTCGCCACGCCGACATTGGAAAATTTCTGGCAGCTCGGTCTGGAAATCCTGCTGCCGTTTTTCGCCGGCGGTCTGTTCCTCGCCGTCATTTTCGCCGTCGCTGGATACTACGCGACTTATCATCTGGTCGCCGGATACCGCCGGCTGCGCCGCCGGCGGAAAAACCGGCGTCAGCCGAGAACATAGCGATTGTCCGCCCGCATTGCCGCCATGCCCTCCCGGCCACCCGGGAGATCGTGCAGGAAACAGTGTTCCTGAAAACCGGCCAGCGGGGCGGGAAATCGGTGCCAATCGGCCAGGCCGGCCGCCCGGCTTCCGGAACGCAAACGGAATGCCGAGGAAAGAACATTCCACGATATTCATCGCCCGGTCGGACGTCACGGTGAACTGCAGGCCGCTCCCGTTACAGATTTCGACAATCCGCAGGCCGCGGCCGTTGCCCTCCTGCAAAGTCGAAAGTCTGGCATAACAGAGTTGCTCCGACGTCGCCAGAAACGGCAACGCATTCCGGAATGCGGCATTCATGTTCACCCCTTCCGGACGGAACCGAACAACCGGATCTTATCCGCCATCGTCCGGCGCATCGCCTCTTCCGGTTTTCGATAGGCGACGCTGAACCAGCAGCACATCTCCCGGCGGCCGTGCCAGAAGGCGGCCACCGCTGCCGGAAGCGATCATCTGAAAACGAAATGGATGACTTTATTGATTTTATGAACGGAATTACCGTTCTGCGTTCTTCAGCCGGAGTTGAAATCGCTTCCGTCAATAATCACCGACCATTTTCCGATACGGCGGTTCATCCTCTTCGATGAGCGGGAAACGGCGCTGCGGCTGGTAAAACACGTTGTCGGCACGGTCGTCATTGACCGAAGAGACTTCACCGATCATGACATCCGCCCCCTTCTCGGCATAAAAGGCATGAAAGAGATTCGGCGTCAGCGTGATGCTTTCCCCCGGCGACAGCACCAGTTTTGCCCCCGGTTGGACGATGATCCGCTCGCCGTCCCGGACCAGCTCCACCGGGGTATCGGCCAGTTCCCGCTCTCCGGGGGACTTCCGGTTGTAGAGTTCGAAGACCAACTTGCCGCCGCCGCGATTGATGATATCCTCGCACTTCTTCTCGTGGCAGTGCATCAGGGTTTTCTGTTCAGAGCGCGAAATCATGATCTTTTCGGCGTAAGCTTTGGGATATCGCGTCGAACCGGCCACGCCGTTCCGAATCGTAAACAGCAGCAAACCGGCCCGGCGAAAATCACCCCGGCCGAAATCGGTGACATCCCACCCCAGGTTGCAGTCGTAAATTTCACGGATTTCCGGACCATGTCCCGCCCACTCTTCCGGCGTCCAGAAGGCAAATTTCGGCAATTGGAATCCCAGTGAAGAGAAAAATGCCTCCGCGGCACGAATCTCCCGGTTGATCTCCGAACGTTTCATCTGTCATCTCCTTGATGGTTCAATCAGTTCAGCCAGTTTTGGGATGCCCGACAGCGCATCCCGGGCGGCAATGCTGCCGGCCAATCCGGCGCTTTCAGCATAAAGCGGATCTCCTCCAGGCTCGGGCAGAAAAAATCGGTTTCCGGCAGTACATTCCGCAGCAATGCCCCCAGTCGAGATCATGGGAGAACGTACCCGGCGACGGCAGCGACAGGCCCTCCAGAAATGCCGCCCGGAAAACGGGAAGATTCACCGCGTTCGTCATAGCAAAAAATTCCGCCGCTGTGAATCCCTCCGTCATGATTTTTATCAAAAAACCTTTTTGCATGTTATAGTATAATATAAAATGATTTTTCCGGCAAAACTGCTGCAAAAAGGCAATAAAATGATACGATCCGGCAAAAGTAACCATCCGTTGCGGTTGGAAAAGGTTCCGCATACCGACACTTCCAGCTTCGTGCTGGAAACCTCGAAAGGCAAAGTGCTGGCATGCAATTATCACTATCACCCCGAACTGGAATTGACCTTCATCGTCTCCGGTTCCGGGCGGGTATTGATCGGTTCGACGCTCACCGCCTTTCGGCCGGGCGATCTGGCGTTGATCGGCGGCAATGTGCCGCATCTGTATGCCTCGACACCGGGCCCGGCGGCATCGGAACAGTGTTCTGAAACACGTGTTTTGAAATTCGGCAACAATCTCTGCGACGGCGGACTGTCGGCACTGCCGGAATTCGCGGTCCTGTCCAGATTGCGGCAGGAGGCGGCAACCGGCGTTTTATTCCGGAACAATCCCGCTTTCCAGGCTGATTTCGACCAACTCGCCGGACTTTCCGGCGGCAAGCGCCTGCTCTGCTTTTTCGATCTGCTGCTCCGGCTGGCAGTATTCCCCCGTGAGGTGCTGCCATCGTCCGGCAACCCGGTCGGGCTGCGGCCGGATGACGGCGGCGAACAAATCGAGCGAGCCATCCGTTTTCTCCAGCGCCATTTCCGGGAAAAGATCACACTGGCGGACGTCGCCATGGCAACCGGCATGGAACCGGAAAGTTTCCGCCGCTTTTTCCGTCGGACCGTGCGGGTCAACGTTACGGATTATCTGCTCGAATTGCGGCTGGGTTATGCGGAAAAACTCCTGCAGGACACCGCCGGCAGTATTTCCGCCATTGCGCTGGAGGCCGGTTTCCGCAACCTCTCGAACTTCAACCGGCTGTTCCGCGCCCGGCGCGGCATTACGCCCCGGGCCTATCGGAAATTTTCATCATAAAGAAAACTTTTGCTGAATCCCTATTTCGAATTCATCGGCGGCGCCCCTACTTCAATTCAAAGCGATTTTTCGACCGGCTGCCGGAATATGTCATTCAATATGCGGAATCTTCCGTTGGGTCCCGGAGCGGTATTCCGGCGGACAGCTCCCGGCCGCAGTCCGCAATTGTTTCGCCACGGCGAGCTCCGTCTGGTGCCGGCCGGTTGCATCGTTTCGAAAATATTTCCGGGCTGCCCGACGTCAGTCTGCGGCCGCATTTCCGCCTGACCGTGGGTTTCGGTAGATACGTTCAGACTGTATGATTTTCCAGACTGGCTCGACCGGACACCGGCAACTCGATTACAGCGACGTCTTTCATTTCAGCCGTCGTTTCAAGACGGCAATCGGCGAAACGCCGACCAGGTATCGAGTCAAATTCGGCGCCAAACGGCCTGATTGATTTTTCCAAAAAGCAACTGCCGGGCCGTACCGGATGCGGCTCGGCAGACGGGCGGCGCAAGGATGTAAAAGAAACCGTGTTAATCGTCCAAGCGGTAACAGATCAAATGCAGGGGATCATTCATCCAAGGCGGACAAGTACAATCTTAATACCGATTCCTTTCTATTTGCGATAGAGAGATTACCAGGTAGTGGATTTGCATGAAGGTTATCGAGTTCTTTGTAGAAAGTTTCATCCTGCCTCATGAACTCATCCTTGATTTCGACGCAACCGATGGTCTCACCTATGGGATGCAGGAAAAACGTTTCTTTCACGGATATTATGACCATTACTGCTTTCTTCCGCTCTATGTGTTCTGTGGCGATCAATTACTTTGCGCATATCTCCGGCCCTCAAAGATGGATGCAGCCAAACATTCCCGGACAATTCTTTCCCTGTTGGTGAAACGACTCCGCAGGAAATGACCGAAGGTCAATCTCATTTTCCGGGGTGACAGCGGTTTTTGCCGTCAGAAAATGTTGAACTGGTGTGATAAAAACAATGTCAAATATATTATCGGACTGGCAAAGAATTCTCGTCTCCTGAAATTCTCAAAGGAGCTTCAAGATCAAGCGGAAGCCTCTTATGAAAAGACACATGACAAAGTAAAACTTTTCGCCGAGTTCGAATATGCGGCGGGAACTTGGAAGTATCCGCGCCGGGTGATTGCCAAAGCGGAATTCAACTCCCTCGGCCCGAATAATCGTTTTATCGTCACCAATCTTGACGGTAACGGACAAGAACTTTACGAGAAGATTTACAGCGCCAGAGGCGATATGGAGAATCGAATCAAGGAACAGCAGCTTGATCTTTTTGCGAATCGGACGAGCTGCCATGACTTTGTGGCAAATCAATTTCGACTTCTGCTTTCGAGTCTGGCATACATTCTTATAGAACGGTTTCGAACGTTGCTTTTGAATGGAACAAAATTTGCTCTGGCAACCTGCGGAAGCATTCGATTGTACCTAGTGAAAATCGGCGCCATTATTCGACGGAATACCAGAAAAATTTATGTTGCTCTTTCAAGTGCCTGTCCAAATCAGGAAATCTTGCGCTTGATCGCTGCGAAAATCATCGCTTGGGAATGACCGTTTGAAGAGCTGTCCCCGGCTTGCAGAACAATAACGGGGGTAAGGGGGGATATGCTCAATTTACTGAAAAACGACAACATTCAACTCTGAAAATAAAAACTTCCGAATCTTCTGAACATTTCTCGACGATTCGAAAGTTTCATGCAACATTCAGGTTAGCGTCAATACTGCTTACTTTAATCAATAAAGCATTCATGCGGAGCAGTCTTGGATGAAAACTCCTGCTTGATGTTCCATCCTTTGATTTTGCGTTTTACTGCCCGTTCTCGTGTAATCCCGCGAGAAGACCAGGCAGTTGTTGCCGCAATCTCCTGAATGATTGCTTCGCGAATATACTCAATTTCCTGTGGTTTGAGGGGGAAAATGAGCAGCAGTGATTTTTCTGCACAGAATTCGTACCGCATTGATAAAGGAAAGCCGGTCTGGATCGACCTTATTTTTCCGTGCGGCTTGATGTATTAAGCTGCGAATCGTATAGTGCGCAAGTAGATATCCAAACAATTCCTGTATAATCAATTCCGGGGTTTTGCTTCGCAAGGCGGCTCCTGGTTGCTTCAGATGATTCTTCAATTCATCATAAGCCAATTCGATCTCCCAGCGCTCGTGGTAGAGAGCCGCAAGTTCCGAAGCCGGAGCGTCTTCCTCTTTTAAAATACTGGTTATCAAGCGATATTTTTCGCTGGAGCCTTTGATGGCATATTCAATTACTCGAACAGGAATGCCATTGGTTTTCTTGCGTTGTTCCGCGCCAGGATAGAACGTACTTAAAAAAGAACCGTCCGGCAGAATTTTTTCTTTTGCAAATTTCATATTGCTGCGGATTCGAAACACTAACGATGCGCCAGTTTTGATGCATTCGGAAAAGAACGGATAGCAACCAAAGCCACGATCAGCAAGTAGCAGCATATCCTTTTGCAGGAGCGGCAAAAGTCGTTTGCCTTGAGTATTTTCCCCTTCAGAATAAGGCCCATGGGCCGCACCAATAATCGCACGCGTACCGATTTCAAGTAAAGTTGTCATGCGCAATTGCGGAAATGCGGTTTTCCCGCGGGAGCATGGCGGACGGCCAAAAAAATCATGATTCCTCTGCTCATCCGGTAAATCAAAGGTTGTGCCGTCGATTGCCATCAAACGCCATCCCCGATAAAAGGCGCCAATGGTATCCGGCTGGGCCAGGGGTTTACAAACATCCTCGAATAAACATTGCATTGCCTTGTACCCCAAACGGTTCCTGGCACGTGAAATTCCTCCTCGCCCTTTGATCTCGCCGCAAGGCATTTTTATCTTCAGCCAGTCAAAGCCCTCAAGAATGCAGCGCAAAACCTCTTGCAACGAAATGCTTGAATACAGCGAAAGACAAATAACATAATAAGCCATCAATTCCAGTGGCAGTTTGCGGTAACGTTGCGTCGCAAGTCCGCACTTGGTCAGTGCATTGCAAAGGGCTTCAAAAGGAACAACCCCAAGCAATGAGGCCAAGGTTAAAAAGTCACTCTCGCGAAAATTATCTGCCAACTGCGCTTTGGTTCGTGCCATATCGAATCTCCTGTTGTCTATGAAGATAATATAGCATGAAATCAATAATATTCAAGAATTAAGTAAGCAGTATTGAGGTTAGCGTTATAATGCCAAGGCTATTCTGTTATACAAGTTGATTAAAGTTCGGGGCAATAAATTAATTTGACAATTGTGACACAGCCTCAGTAATCATTGGCAACCACTCCAAAAATGGCTTGACTATGAGGTAAGGTCGTTCAGATGGTGGAGCCAAAGCTGGATCTGTCACATACATAGTCAGGGGAATTTGGCTATCTCCTCGAGTGGCATCCAAATATTGCTCTGGTTGTTCCAGTTCATATGGCGTATTGATGGTGATGATTTTCTTCAATCTAGGGTGATTGTTCTGCCAAGCGGCAGTTGCCGCAATTGAGCCGCCTATGCCGATCCCGACTAGCCTGAATGTTGCATGAAACTTTCGAATCGTCGAGAAATGTTCAGAAGATTCGGAAGTTTTTATTTTCAGAGTCGGATATTGTCGTTTTTTTGCAAATTGAGCATATTCCCCCTTTCCCCCGTTGTTGTTCGGCGAGCCGGGGACAGCTCTCCAAGGTTTTATTCCCAAGCGATGATTTTCGCAGCGATCAAGCGGAGGAGTTCCTGATTTGGACAAGCACTTGAAAGAGCAACATAAATTTTTCTGGTATTCCGCCGAATAATGGCACCGATTTTCACCAGGTATAAGCGAATGCTGCCGCAGGTAGCCTCGGCAAATTGAGTTCCTGTCAACAACAATGCCCGAAACCGTTCCATGAGAATATAAGCCAAACTTGAAAGCAGAAGCCGGAATTGATTTGCCGCAAAGTCATGGCAGCTCGTCCGATCAGCGAAAAGATCCAGCTGCTGTTCCTTGATCCTGTTTTCCATCTCACCTCGGGCGCAATAGACTTTTTCATAAAGATATTGTCCATCATCATCAAGATTGGTGACGATAAAACGATTATTCGGTCCGGGGGAGTTGAATTCCGCTTTGGCAATCACCCGGCGCGGGTATTTCCAAGTTCCTGCCGCATATTCGAACTGAGTAAACAGTTTTGCTTTTTCATGTGTTTCGTTGTAAAGTGCTTCCGCTTTCACTTGAAGATCTTTTGATAATTCCAGCAAACGTGGATTTTTCGCCAATCCGACAATATATTTGACCTCATTTTTATCACACCAGTTCAGCATTTTCTGCCGACAAAAGCCACTGTCTCCCCGGAAAATAATCTTAACCTTCGGCCATTTCTGCCGAAAGCGCTTTACCAGTAGCGAGAGAATCGCCCAAGCATGCTTGGCCGCATCAATTTTTGATGGACGCAAATAAGCCACAAGCAATTGATCCCCGCAGAAAACATACAACGGCAAAAAGCAATAGTGGTCATAATAGCCATGAAAAAAGCGATTTTCCTGCATCCCGTAAGTGAGGTCATCGGTAGCATCGAAATCAAGAATCAATTCTCGAGGCGGCGTGGAAAAACTTTCGATAAAGAATTCGACAAACAATCGGCTCAAATCTACGCAAGCACGACGATCGATTCCATTTTCGAATCGACATAAAGTGCTTGGAGTGGCGAGTTGACGATCACGACCGACAACAGTTTGAATCAGCGGATCAGTTCGCAATTCATGATGGTCATTGAGATCTTCATGGCCGGCAACCAAACCAAAAACTCGTTGACGAAGCATGCTCAGATAGGAATGCTCAACTTTTCCGGGCTGTCGAAGATCAAAAGAATCCAGCAGGTTACCGGCGCGCCGGGTCAAACCGAGTTTGCGGTCGAATTCTTTCACAAAAAGCAACCCGCCGTCACTGCTGATATCTCCACCGGCGAAATTGAATTCAATTTTTCTGCTTTTCGGACCTTGAAAGACCGGAATCGAAACATTACATTTTGTCATTGGCAGACCTCGGCGTTATATTGTGATGTAAGATATTACAATATAATACGTTAGTCGAGAATCTGCCTCTTTGTTTTTGAAAATTTACGCAATATTCAGGCTAAAGATGGATTGTTGATTTTTTTTGCTGAAATTTTTATGTGTAAATTGATAACGATTTTTAATTTTAAAAGATAAAAGCGGTAATATATCCTTTATTATGAGCATCGGTAATCAATTTTAGGTTGTGTCGTCAATAGATGTGTGCCATATTATGCAGACGTCAAACAAAGGAAGCTGCAAAAAATGGCGAACGCATACGAACGGCATGATATATCGGATGAATCCTGGGCAAAATCGAGTTTTTACTGCTGGGCCCGTAAGGGAACTTGGGAAGGGAATGCTTGCGACACCGGCAATTTTTAAGTGCCGTTTCTGGATATTGCGAACGGGAACTCCTTGGCGTGATTTACCGGCAAGCTATGGAGATTGGAAAATATCCACCGACGTTTTTGCCCTTGATGTAAAAAGGGAGTTTGGGAGAGTCTCCTGAAGGAATTGTCGATTGCTTGGGATTTCGCGACATCTGTCCGGGAGGCTGTTGTCAGTCTGTCTTCCTTGACAATTACTTGTTGGCCGGTTGTCTTGGAAACTTCATTGTCGGTTTGCGTCGGAAAAGAGAACACTTCATCCTTGGCTTTTTTAAATTCACTCATGGCCTTACCCATTGAACGAGCGACTTCTGGTAAGCGTTTGGCTCCGAAGAAAAGTAAAACGACTAAGAAGATCAGAATAATTTCAGTTATGCCTAATCCCATAATTTCCTCCGCTTTTTTGAGTTGACCAACGCTTTAAATTATTTTATAAAAAATAGAAAGAGCAATCATTATTGAAAAACTATCATGATTTATTTTTCTAATTTTTTAGAAAAATAATTTAATGGTCAAACCAAATTCATTATTAGCCGAAGTTATATTCGACCTGCAAGCCGGCGAGCGTTTCGTTCGGTTCATAGTGAAGCGTGACGCCGGCCGGCGCGGAGGCGTGGATCGTCAACCGGTCTCCGGCGCGTTCCCAGCGAACCTCCACCGGCCCGCGGATGGTGGCTTGCCGACCGGAAGCGCAGCTCATGCCGGACGTGACGACCGGGCTGACGGCAAAGGCGCGGGCGCCCGGCTGCGTCATCCGCAAGCCCAGTACGGTACGGGGCAGAAAATACAACGGCGCCGCCGACCAGCCGTGACAATGGCTGCGGGTCGGAAACGGATCGTGGCCGGGACTGACGTAAGTTTCCCAGACGGTGCTCTCCGCCAGCTTCAACATCAGCGCGTAATCCCGTGAAATCGCCTCCAGAATCATCTCGGGCCGGGACAGTTTTTCCAGCGCCATATAATAATAGAGCGAGGCGAACGGCGAACAGACCGGATACAGTTCCGGCCGCGGTTGAATGACATTGTCGACGGCCGCCTGGTAATTGCGCTCCGTAGTCAGATTGTACAGGATGGCCAGCATGCTGGTGTGGACCGCTCCGTCCGGCGAGGGTTGGCCTTGTTCCAGATAGTCCGGCCATTGGCGTTTTTCGGCGTCCCACTGACGGTCGATCGCCGCCGCCAGCGCCGCCCGTTTCGGCCGGTAGGCCTGCGTGAATGGTTCATCCGGCAGGATTGCCGCCAATTCGAGTGCCGCGTCGACGGCGCCGGCCAGGAACATGCTCAAATAAAGGACGATCGCATGGTTGCTGTCAGTCGGACTCCAGTCGAACATATTCCAGTCCGGCGAAGCGAACAACCCGGTGGCCGGATCAAGCTGCCGGAAGGCGCCGTCGAGGTTGCGTTTCACCAGCGGCCAGATTTCCGCGCAGAACGCGGCGTCGCCGGTTTCAAAGTAATAGTCGTAAACCGACATGCCCCACATCAGGCTCCAGGCCGGCAACAGACAATCCCAGCAGCTCGGCACCTGGCAGCCGACGATCGGATAACGCTCCAGCGACCGGCCGGCCAGCCGGATACAGCGCCGGGCCAGGTCGTAAGCGCCGAAGGCCGGGAAGGCGAACAGCGCTTCGCTGCGGGCATCGCCGACCCAGAGGGTTTGCTCGTACAGCGGGCAATCGGTGAAGGTATCCTCCATGCACAGCTTCAGCGTCCGGGCCGACATTTCCCAGATCCGGTTCAACGCCTGGTCGGAACAGTGAAAACTGCCGACGGATTGAACCGGATAAGTCGATTCGATCAGGCCGAGGTAGCGGAATTTCACCGGCCTGGCCGCCCGGCGGATGGTGACGAACAGATAACGGCCCGAACGGCGTTTGAAACTGCGGAACGCATTGCGGCCTTCCCGGCAGATATAGCGCAGCACATTGCGATGGCTGCCGGTGTGCTGGATGGTGCCGTCCGGCGCGATGAATTCGACCGCATAGAGATCGATGATCGTCCCGGCGGCGGCATCCGCTTCGAACTCCCAATAGCCGCAGTTCTGTTCGCCGAAATCGTACAGCAGTTCGATGGCGGTGCCGTCCGGTGTCGCGGCAATTTCAGTCGCCGCGCCGTCGCGGTAGAGCAGGTTGTCCGGCGCAATGACATCGGCCGGTTGCACCGGTTCCGGCCGACGGCTGCGGCCAGCCCAGTAACCGTCGTCGAGAAAGAAATCCGCTTCGTTCAACTGCCACAGGTTGGCGCCGCCGACCGCCTGCAAACTGGCGGCATCGGAAACCCGGCCGGCCAGATCGGCCAGCCATGCCTGGCAGCGTTCCAGGCGGGCCTGGAGTTCTCCGTTGGCCCACATGAACGGCAGATCCGGCGCTTCCTGAACCAGTTGCGGCGCGACGACCAGCGGATAACCGCCTGCCCGGCCGAGCGGATTGCCGAATTGCAGTCCGCTGTCATCCGGAAAAATCAGCGCGCAATCTTTGTTATGGGACAGGCCGCAAGTGGTCGCCGCCAACAGGAAATGGCGGCCGGCGGACAAAGACAACGGCGATGCTGCCGGCCGGCCGTCGATGAATACCTGCAGATTTTCCACCAGAAATTCAACGGTGCGCCCGGCGGCCATATTCAGTTCCAGCGCCAGGGCGAGCGGATAACCGTCGGCATTGTTGTTGCTGGTGCTGCCGGGCCGGTAGACCTCCCGCGGCGACCAGCAGAACACCCGGCAATGATCCGGCACCCGGCTGGCGCCGACGAAACGCCGCAAGCCGAATTCCCGGCGGCTCAATAGCTTGCAGTCCCGCTCCTCCAGGTTGCGCCACCACCCTTCGCCGGCGGCGGCGATGATTTCCGCCGGTTCCCACGGCGGCGGGACAACGGAGGCGTCGTAACGTTCGACCGGGCCTTGCTGGACGGAAATTTGTGCGGTCCGGCTGGTCAGTTCCGGATAGGAGCGGACCGCCCAGCTTTCGTCGGTGCTGATGGTCTGCAGCGGCCGCCCGGCGGCTTTGATCGTCAATTGTGCCAGCAAACCGGCCCGCTGGGGAATCTGGTGGAAGGTGCCGCTGCCGAAATAGCGTACCACTATTTCCATGGAATTGACGCCGATATGCAGCAGGTTCGTGACATCGAGGCGGTCGTACTGGTAATGCTCCGGATAGCTGCGCGCCGGACCGTCGTTGACCCAGCAGCCGTTGATTTTCAGCCGGTAAAACGTGTCGGCGGTGATGCACAACCTGGCTTCGTCGACCGCCTCGACGGTGAATTCACGTTTGAATAACGCCGCCTGGTTATATGCCCGGCCGTTGTCCTGCGGCCGCCAGATCCATTTCGCTTCCCAATGCATCAGCAATTCCTTTCCAAACGATTGTCCTTTTCCGCGGCAAACCCGGTAAATCGGCCCGGATCAAAAAAGCAATGCCGGGCTGACCGGCATTTCAGGGAAAATTAAGTGTGATATTCGGCGTTGATTTTGACATATTCATAAGAAATATCGCAGGTCCAGACCCAATAGGCTTCCGTCCCGGCATTCAGGTCGACGGTGACGGTGAATTCCCGTTTCTTCAGCACTTCGGCCAGCACTTTCTCCGCCGTGCCGGCGTCGCCGCCCTGCTTGACGACCGGGAAACTGTCATAAAAAACATCGACTTTGTCCGGATCGAACGGGACGGTCGAATAACCGAGCGCCGCGACGATTCGCCCCCAGTTCGGATCGCAGCCGAACCAGGCCGTCTTGCACAGCAGCGAATTGGCGATCGCTTCGGCACAGAGCTTGGCCGCCGCTTCATCCGGGGCGTTTTGAACCAGCACGGTGACGAATTTGGTGGCGCCTTCGCCGTCCATGACCATCTGCCGGGCCAGATCCTGCATGATCTCTTCCAGCGCGGCATAGAATAGTTCCGCTTCCGGCGTACCCGCCGCGATGGTGACGCCGGAGGCGCCGTTCGCCAGCAGCAGCGTTGTATCGTTGGTGCTCATGTCGCCGTCGACGGTGATCCGGTTGAACGATTGTTCGATGCCGCGCGCCAGCAGGTCGTTGAGCAGGGCGTTGTCCGCTGCCGCATCGGTGGTGATGTAGCAGAGCATCGTCGCATGCGGCACCGTGCGCATTTTCGGATCGATCATGCCGGATCCTTTGGTCATCGCTCCGATGGTGACCGTCCGGCCGGCGATGGACAACGCCCGCGCTACCGATTTCCGGGTCGTGTCGGTGGTCATGATCGCTTCCGCCGCCGCCAGACCGCCGTCGGCATTCAGGGCCGGAACCGCCAGTTCAATGCCGCGTGCGACGGTTTCCATCGGCATCTGCGTGCCGATCCGGCCGGTCGAAGAGGCCATCACCTGCCGCGGCGGGACGCCGAGTTTTTCGGCGACCATCGAGCAGGTGGTTTCAGCGTTGCGCAAGCCGGGTTCGCCGGTACAGGCGTTGGCGTTGCCGCTGTTGATGATGACCGCCCGGAGCCGGGATTCCGTCCGGGCCCGCTCCCGGTCGATCAGCACCGGAGCGGCGGCAAAAGTGCAACTGGTGAACGCCGCGGCGAAATGGGCCGGATGATCCGAAACGAGCAAAGCCATATCCGGCGCGCCGCTGCGCTTGAAGCCGGCGGTGACGCCGCAGGCCCGGAAGCCGGCCGGGCTGGTTACCGAACCGTTGGGAATGACCTTGATCCGATCCGCGAATTTATTCATCGATTTTTCCTCCGTAAGTGGCTTTGACATGGATGGCGATGCCGCCGCGGGGCCGGAAATGGCCGACGACTTCGGCCCGACGCGGCTTGCAGAGTTTGACGACCGCATCGAGGATGGTGTTGACCGATTCCTCGTGGAAGGTGTTGGTATTGCGGAACGAGTACAGATAAAGTTTCAGCGACTTGCTCTCGACGCACAGTTTGTCCGGCACATAGCGGACGATGATATGGCCGAAATCCGGCTGGTTGGTTACCGGGCAGAGCGACGTGTATTCCGGGCAGTCGAAGGTGATGACGTAATCGCGGTCCGAATAAATATTTTGAAACGCTTCCAGGCGCGCCTCGGCCGGCGACGTCGGGTAGCGGTTTTCCGAAGCCTTCAACAAGGAGAGATCGGAGAAACGTTCTTTACTTTTTTCCATGGAACAAAACCTCATTTTTTGCGTTGGCGCGATAAGATAACATCATTTTTTCAACATTTCTGCCATTCCGAAAAATTTAAGCATATTTTTTTCTTGATTTTTCAAACACGCACACTATATTTCTTCAACCAAGCATCATATAGGGAACGCATCAGAAGCACAATAACCAAGTAAAGAAGGGCGATTTTGATGAAATTCTTACCAAAACTATTGCTGGCTGTCATGTTGTTGACGACGGTCTTCTGCTCATTTCAGGCCAAGGCTGAAAATGACTTAGTCGACGATATGCTGATCAAACTCGGTCGCGGCGTCGCCAATGTGGCGTTCGGGCCGCTGGAAATATTGATTCGGCCATATGACGTTCAGCAGGAAAAGGGCGCGGTGCCGGCTTTGACTTACGGTGTGCTCAAGGGTGCGGTGTTCGTCGTTGCCCGCGAAGTGGTCGGCGTCGTCGATATCATTACCTTCCCGTTCCCGCTGCCGGGCTGCACCGAGGATCAGTTGGATGTCGGCTGGGGATACGGCCCGATCATCCGTCCGGCGTGGGTAGTTGACCGCGAACACAATGCGTTCAATTTCTTCTTCCAGGACACTTCCATTGCCACCGGCAATTGAGCGTCCGGTACGGTAACGAAGCGTTAGAGTGGAGCCCGCCATTGCGGCGGGCTCTTTTTGCTTGGAAAGTAATCCGGCCGGTTGCCGGCCGAAGCGACACAGGTGATAATCAGGAGACCGGAGACCAGTATGAGTTTTTCCTGCGGATTCGTCGGACTGCCGAATGTCGGCAAGTCCACGTTGTTCAATGCGTTGAGCAAAGGCGGCGCCGAAGCCGCCAACTTCCCGTTCTGTACGATCGAACCCAATACCGGCGTGGTGGCGGTGCCGGATGAACGGCTGGCAGTGTTGGCCGAGCTGGAAAAATCCGGCCGGATCGTGCCGTCGACTTTGAAATTCATCGACATTGCCGGTTTGGTGCGCGGCGCCAGCCAGGGGCAGGGACTGGGCAACCAGTTCCTCGGCCATATCCGCAACGTCGACGCCGTCGCCCACGTCGTCCGGGTGTTCGACGATCCGGATGTCGTTCACGTCAGCGGCCGGATCGATCCGGTCGAGGATCTCGAGGTCATTCTGACCGAGCTGATGCTGGCCGATCTGGACATGCTGGAAAAGCGCCAGGAGAAGGCCCGCAAGCTGGCGCGTTCCAGCGATCCGGACATCAAGCTGGAAGTGGAGTTGGTCAAGGATTTTATCGCCCGTTTGAGCGATGGAAAGTTGCCGGAATACGATAAAAACGACGCCAAAACGGTGGAGATCGTCAAGAACCTCGGTTTGCTGACCGCAATGCCGGCGTTCGTCTGCGCCAACACCGATGAAAAGATGTTCCACAATTTCGCCTCCGATGCCCGGGCGCTGGCGCTGCAGGAAGCCGCCGCTTCGCATCAGATGGAGGTGGTGCCGGTCTGCGCCAAATGGGAAGAGGAACTCGGTCAGTTGCCGCCGGAAGAAGCGGCGTTGTTCATGGAAGAACTGGGCATTGCCGAACCGGGGTTGAACCGGGTGATCAAAACCGGTTACCGGCTGTTGAATTACTTGACCTTTTTCACCGCCGGCCCGATGGAAAGCCGTGCCTGGACGGTGACGGCTGGCACGGCCGCGCCGCAGGCGGCCGGCAAAATTCACACCGATATGTGCCGCGGTTTTATCCGTATGGAAGTGGTTTCCTACCGCGATATGGTCGAATGCGGCGGCTGGAACAAAGCCCAGGCGGCCGGTAAATTGCGGATCGAAGGCAAAGAGTACGTCATGGAAGACGGCGATGTCATCCATGTCCGGTTCTCGGTATGATGATTATGGCCGGCGATGCGGAAAAATCGGTTTGACATTCTGAAAAGTTCTTCCGGCGTGGCATTGGCGACGTTCTGCAGCCGCATCCTCGGCTTGGTGCGCGCCATGCTGGAAGCCTGGGTGCTCGGCGGCGGCGCGCTGGCGACGGCCTGGGAACTGGCGCTGATGGCGCCGAACCTCTGCCGCCGGATTCTGGGGGAAGGCGCTTTGGCCCAGGCGCTGATTCCGCTGCTGACCCATACGGAGGCGAAACGGGACACCGCGACGATGCGCCGCCAGCTCGGGGTGGTTTTTTGCGTGCTGGGGGTTCTGTTGGCGTTGATCGTCGTCGTCGTTTCCGGCGGAGCCATATTGCTGCGTCCCTGGATCACGACCGATTACGGCCGGATGGCGATGACGCTGATTCCGGTGGTGATGCCCTATGCGTTCTTTATCTGCCTGATCGGCATCATCGGCGCTTTTTTGAATACCAGAAGAATTTTCTTTCTGCCGGCGCTCGGCGCGCTGGCCTTCAACGTCTTTTTGATCGCGGTCCTGTACGGTGCATATTATTTTCGTTGCGCGGATGGCGCACGGCTGCTGGAGGCTTTGGGATTTGCGGTGCTGCTTTCCGGCGCGGTGCAGTTGGCGTTGATGGTTTTTCTATTGTGGCGGAGCCGGTGCATGCCGTTGTTCGACCGCGGCCTGCGTGGTGAAGTGGGAGTATTGCGCGATTTGTGGCGTCTGGTGTTGCCCGGGCTGATCGGCGCTTCGGCGATCCAGGTGAGTTTTCTCGTCGACCGGACGCTGGCGGCTTTTCTCGGTCCCTATGCGGTGCCGGCCTTGAACTATACCGAACGGATCGTCTATGTGCCGCTGGGGGTGTTCGCCACCGCGTTGAGCGCGGTATTGCTGGCGGACATGTCCAGGGCGGCGGCCCATGAACAATTCGCCGAACTGCTCGACGATATGAATCTCGGTTTGCGCTATGTTTTCTTTCTCTGCCTGCCGCTGGCGGTATTTTTCATCGTCTTCCGGGAGGAAATTCTGCGCCTGCTTTTTCTGCGCGGCAGCTTCACCGAAACCAATTTGAAGGAAACCGGCTGGGCGATGATGTTCTATTCGCTCGGCATTCCGACTTTTTGTGCGACGAAAATCATCCTGCCGGCCTTTTATGCCCGCAAGGATATGGCGACCCCGTTGAAAATGTCGCTGATCGCCATCAGTTGCAATGTCGTTTTGAACCTGCTGCTGATGTTTCCGATGCGCCAGGGAGGGATAGCGCTGGCGACGGTGATGTCGTCGCTGATCAACAACTCGCTGCTGCTGTTGGCATTGCGGCGTTCCGGGCTGGAACTGCATTGGCTGCCGGTTGTAAAGGCGTTCCTGAAGACGTCGGTCGCCAGTCTGCTGGCGGTGTCCGTCTATTTCGCTTACCATTGGCTTCAGATGCGGCTGGCAGTCGGCTGGCTGCCGAAGGACTTGCTGCCGCTGGTTTTCTGCGGTTCGGTTTTCGCCCTGGTCTATCTGCTGCTCAACTATCTGTTCAAGAGCGAAGAATTGCCGGAACTGCTCGGCACCTTCCGACGGCGGAAGAGACCGAAAGAAGTGCCGGCCGGGCATTGACGCCACTGCTCCGGCGCTTGACCTGTTCCCGGCGGCGGCATTCCGGCGGGTATGGCCCGTCTTTTCCCCGCCGTCATTGCCGGTTCAGTGTCGGCTGACGGGAAAAAGAGTAAGCCGGCAGCTTTCCGTCAAAAGATCGTCATTTCTTTAAGTGCTTTGATAATCAAATTGTTTTATGGCGATTCCTGCCCGTCGCTTTTATGACGAAGTCGTTTCGGTGGCTGCGGCCGTTTTGGGGCTTGCCCGGAGCCGCGACAGGCAGATTTTACGGCATGGGAAACCCCGCGGTCGGGTTCGCCGGAACTTTGTTTGCCGGCAGCGCGAAAGCGGACCGTAGGCAAAAAATTTTATGGAAATGGCCGGAAGCAATAGAAAAATCGGTTTTTTTGCCGGAAAATCATTGAAAAATAAGCGATTGACGATAAAGTATTCAATTCCGTCATACGCTGAACCCCGATCACGGCTGACGGTTTTCGGTAGTCGGTCTTTGTCTGCTTGGTGCGATAAGCGGCGGAGATGCGAAAAAACGAACAGAGTGCAAATTTATTTTTACTGAGAAAAGACGATGAAAACTTATTTGGCAAAAACAGGCGAGATCAACCGCGAATATGTCCTGTTCGATGCTTCGGAAGCTCCGGTCGGGCGTCTTGCGGTCATGATCGCCAACGCGTTGCGCGGCAAAGACAAGCCGACTTATACCCCGCACATCGATACCGGCGCTTTCGTCGTGGTCGTCAATGCGGACAATGCCGTGTTCACCGGCCGCAAGAGCGAAGAAAAAATCTATGTCGACTTCAGTGGTTTCCGCGGCGGCCGCAAGGAACGCACCGCGGCCGAAATCCGCCGGAAGAATGCCGCCCGTTTGATCGAAGATGCCGTCTGGGGCATGATGCCGCACGGCCGTCTCGGCCGCGCCCAGTTCCGCAAATTGCGGGTTTATAACGGCGCCGAACATCCGCATGCCGCTCAGAACCCCCGGAAAATTACAGTGGAGAAATAAGCTATGATCAATCAGGAATATGTATGGGCCACCGGTCGCCGGAAATGTGCGGTTGCCCGGGTTCGGATCAAGCCGGGTACCGGAGTGGTGACCGTCGGCGGCAAATGCTGGAAGGAATATTTTACCACCGAATCGCTGCGCGGTTATATTTTGCAGCCGTTGGTCGCCGTCGGCGCCGAAGGCAAATATGACATCGCCGTGACGCTGAACGGTGGCGGTATGGTCGGTCAGGCCGGTGCGATGCGGCACGGTTTGAGCCGTGCGCTGGTCAAATATGACGAATCGTTGCGGCCGACCCTGAAGAGCTGCGGCATGATGACCCGTGATTCCCGCGTCAAGGAACGCAAGAAATCCGGTCAGCCCGGCGCTCGTAAACGGTTCCAGTTCTCCAAGCGCTAATTGCCTTTATTCCGAGGAAGTGTTTATGTCTGCAATTCGCGTAGCGGTGGTGGGGGCGTCCGGTTATGCCGGCGAGGAGCTCCTGCGCCTGTTGCTGCGGCACCGGCAGTGCAAAGTTACGGCGGTTACGTCGCGCAAATATGCCGGTCAGCCGGTCAGCGAGGTGTTTCCGCGTTTTCTGGGCAGCGGTCTGGAATTTTCCGCCCCCGATGCCCGGGAGCTGGCGGCCAATTGTGATGTCGCCTTTCTGGCGCTGCCGCACGGGTTGGCGACTGAATTCGCCATCCCGCTGTTGAACGCTGGCGTCAAGGTGATCGACATCAGCGCCGATTTCCGGCTGAAGAGTCCGGCCAAATACAAGGAATATTACGGCGTTGACCATCCGGCCCCGGAACTGCTCGGCAAGGCGGTTTACGGATTGCCGGAGCGCTATCGCGACCGGATTCGCCAGGCGGATTTGATCGCCTGTCCCGGCTGTTATCCGACCAGTTCCATTTTGCCGAGCGCTCCGTTGTTGGCGGCCGGGCTGGTCAGCCCGGAAGGCATTGTCGTCGCCAGCATGTCCGGTGTGACCGGAGCCGGCCGCAAAGTCGATCTGGCCTATATTTTCCCGGAGTGCAACGAGAGTGTCAAAGCCTATAAACCCTGCGGCCACCGGCATCTGCCGGAAATCGAGCAGGAGATGGCCGTTGCCGCCGGAGTCGATGAATTGGCGATCAATTTCGTCCCGCACCTGGTGCCGACCAACCGGGGCATCAATTCGACGTTGTTGCTGAACATGCTGCCGGGCTGTACGGCTGAACGGGTGGCGGAGGTTTACCAGGCCGCTTACGGCAATGAACGGTTCGTCCGGGTTCTGGGGGCGGGGCGCTGCTCCGACACCAAGTATGTGACGATGACCAATTGTTGCGAAATCGGTTATTCGCTGGACAAACACACTAACAAATTGATCGTCACTTCGGTGATCGACAATTTGACGAAAGGCGCTTCCGGGCAGGCGCTGCAGTGCATGAACATCCGGTTCGGCCTGGCTGAAACCGAAGGGTTGCTCTGAAAAGGCATATTGTTTTCGAACCGGAATGGCTCCAAGGCCGTCAAGAGTTTCTGCTTGACGGCCTTTTTTAGCGATGCAGCATTGAAATATCCGTTCCGGCCGGATATATTGCATCATTTGGAATTTCAGGAGTTATTTGCTGATGATGATGGAACGGGAACAGATTCTGGCAAGACGCCGTTGGGATGCCTCGCTTGTACTGCTGTTGGGAGCGGTCTGTTTTGCCTTGAGCAGTTTCATCCATCCGATGATTCATCGCGGTGAATTGTGCCATCCGCCTGAGGCCCATGGTGCGGTTTGTTTGCTGTATGGTCCGGCGGACAAATTGATCGTCACCGCTTCCCACCAGGATTTTACCCCGTTGCCGGACAACCACGCCTTCTGCCCGGTCTGTGCCGGCCTGTTCGGTTGTTTTCCATCGGAAGCGCAGGCGTCGGTCGAATCGCCTGCCCCGCCGCTGCCCGAGCCGTTGCCGCCGCCGGAGGAGGCCGGCGTGCTTCTGCCGGTCCGTTTGCCGGCGCGGGCTCCGCCGCTGATCCGGATCGGAACTTGCCGGCGCGGCCGGATTTTCATTTGCCAATCTATTGAAATCGTGGTATAATTATTTTCAAGGCTAATCTAAGGATATATCACCAAATAATCCGAGGTAGGAATGGAGAACGAAAGAAAAGTAAGAGAGTCAATCGACAATGCCGGGTTGATGACCAAATTATCGGTCATCGGCGGTTTGTTCGGTCTGGTGCTGCTGCTGCTGGTGCTGATTCTCGGAGTGGTCAATTTCAATTTTGCCAACTCCGATACATTTTCACTGGGCGTGGTGCCGTTTTCGCTGGCCGTGCTGTTTGCCGTCGGCGGCACCATTTACGGCGTCCTGTCATCGGCGGCGTTGAATGAAGCCGAGGAAAAACGGCTGCTGGAGAAACGCAAGGAGGGGCATCACGCCTTCAATGTTGAGGAGGATGTCCGCTTTACCTCCGGCCGCTCGTTCGGCAATTACAAGAAATATGCGCCGTATGTGTTGACGGTGCTGGCGGTGCTGCTGCTGACGGTGGAGCTGTTTTTCTTCTGGCGCTTCTGGAGTACCCGTGAAATCGCCCCGACCGGCGCCTCTTCGAATCAGGCGGTTTTCCTGTCGGCAATCGTGATGATTTTCAGTGCGTTGTGCGGCGCCTTTTTCATCGGCCAGGCGCGGACGAAGAGTTTCCGCTGGCTGCGGCCGCTGGGCGCCTGGCTGATCGTCGGTTTCGTCATCATGCTGCTGGCGACCGTCAGTCTGCTGCTGAACAAGATGGAAGCGCCGTTTCTGGCCGACAGCGATCTCTATTTCCGCCGGATCATCCTGGTCGCGTTGATCGTGCTCGGCTTTGAGTTCGTCGTCAATTTTATCATGGAATTTTACCGGCCGCGGACGCTGGAGGAGAGCAAGCCGATTTTCGAAAGCAGTTTGCTGTCGCTTTTTACCGAACCGGGCGGCGTGATGCGCAATATCGCCAATACGCTGGATTATCAGTTTGGCTTCAAGGTTTCCGGCACCTGGATCTACAGTTTTATCGAGCGTTCGCTTTTTCCGCTGCTGGTATTGTGGGTGGTGGTTTTGTGGATTTTCACCGCCGTGGTTGAGGTCGGTCCGAGCGAAGTCGGGGTGCGGGAGCGTTTCGGGCGGATTACCGAGCGCGAATTGCTGCAGCCGGGATTGTATTTCACGCTGCCGTGGCCGTTCGGCGGCCTCCGCAAAGTCAGTTGTTCGGAAATACACCAGGTGGTCGTCGGCGCTTCCGAATTCGAGGAAGAAGAGGACGAGTGGGTGGATGACGGTCACGGCCATGAGCCGCCGAAGAAAAAAGACAAGCATGCCGAAGCGGTGCACAGCGTCGTGCTGTGGACCCAGGAACATGCCCACAATGAGAATAAATTCCTGGTCGCTTCCCGGCAGCATCGCGACAACACCAGTTCGAGCGTTTCGTTTCTGAGTATGGAGATGCTGGTGCAGTATCATATCCGCGAGGATGGCGTTTTCAAATATCTGTATGACAACCGCAATTCCGATAAAATTCTGTTGAACATCGGGGAAATGGTGGCGACCGATTACCTGGCCAGTGCGCCGATGATGGATCTGATGTCCGTCGAACGCAGCAAGGCGCAGGCGGCGATCCAGGCGGCGATCCAGGCGGAAGCCGACCGGCTGGAACTTGGCATCGAGGTGGTCAGCATCTCGCTGACCGGCGTTCATCCGCCGGTGGAACAGGTGGCGCCGGCCTTTCAGGCGGTCATCGGGGCGATGGAGCAGAAGGAGACTGAAATTCTCAATGCCCGCGCCTATGAAGTGCAGGTCGTGCCGGCCACTGAAGCGATGTACGAGCGGATTATTGCCAATGCCGAGGCGGAGAAATATCAGACGGTCCGGGTGGCCGAAGCGGAAAGCGAGCGTTTCAAAAAGCAGTTGACCGCTTTCGAGCAGTTGCCGGAATTGTACAAGTTGCGGACCTACCTGAGTTTGCTTGAAAACAATTCCGACGAAGTTCGGAAGTTCATCCTGAGCTCCTCGCTGGCGCGTGAAGTTTACGAGATGAATTTTGAAACCAAGGCGCAGATCGATCTGATCGACGCCAATCTCGGCGCGCTGGGCGGCCCGGCCGCCGATCAACCGGCAAATCAGTAATCATTGAAATAAGACAGGAGTATATATTATGTCGCAAGGCAATCGTTTGAAACACTGGCCGACGATTCTTCTGGCGGTCGTGGTGGCCGTCATCATGTTCGCGGTGATTTTCACGTACCAGGTCAATGAAACGGAGAGCGCGGTGATTACGACGTTCGGCCGGATTGAGGATGTGGTGCCGGAGCCGGGGTTGCACTGGCGCTGGCCGTATCCGATCCAGGATATCTACCGCTTCGACAAGCGCGCCCGCTGCTTTAACGGCAACGAGGGGCAGGTCGAGGAGACGTTGACTGCCGACGGGCAGAACGTGCTGGTCGGCGTTTTCGCCGTTTATGAAATCACCGATGCCGCCTCCTTCTACAAGGGGCTGGTGACGATTGAGAATGCCGAAAAAGAGCTGAACGTCTGGATGCGCGGCGCGAAGAACGCGGCGTTCGGCCGTTACAAGTTCGATGAACTCATCAATGCCGACAAGGACCAGATGAAATTGTCGGAAATCCAGGATGAGATTTGCGAGGCGTTGCGCAAGCAGACCGCTTCTTACGGGATCACGGTCAAGACGGTCGGCATCAATCTGCTGAACCTGCCGCCGACGATTACCGAGAATGTCTTCGCGCGGATGATTTCGGAGCGCAAGATCGTCGCGGAGAAATTCCTGGCCGAAGGCAAGAAGATTGCCGAAAGCATCCGGGTCAAGGCCGACAGCGACGCGCAGCGGCTGATTGCGGAAGCCAATGCCCGGGCCAAGGAGATCCAGTCGCAGGGCGATGCCGAAGCGGCGACTTATTACGGTGTTTTCACCAAGAATCCGGAATTGGCGATGTTCCTGCGGAAGCTTGATGCGCTGCAGAAGATCATGCGGACGAAGACGACATTGATCATGACCACCGAGCAGGCGCCATTCGATGTGATGCGGACCGGCGCCCAGCAGGCCGCTCCGGCCGCTCCGCAGAAATGACGCAAGCCAGAAGGAAAGAAACAATGAACGATTTAACCAATCAACCCGCCAATTTCGAGGCGGCGTCCGGCGGCGGTTTGTACGAAGCCGGTTTGCGCTCCCTGGTTAAAAGCCTGCAGTTGGCGTTTGTCGTGCTGGTGGTGCTGATCGTCGGCATGCTGGTCTGGTTCTTCTCGGTCCGCGGTTATTTCGCGGTACAGGCGCAGGAATCGATCATCGTGCTGCGGTTCGGCAAATATCTGAAAACGTTCGATTCCGGCTGGCATTGGTTCATGCCGTATCCGGTGCATCAGTTCATCCCGGTCAAAACCGCGCCGCAGTCGCTGCGGGTCGAATATGTCACCGGCGGAACCCCGCGTTTCACGCCGGACGGCAAGATCATCCCGCAGCCGATGCTGCCGGGCCGGGACAACTATCTGCTGACTTCCGACGCCAATATTGTGCATACCGCCTGGAATGTCACTTACAGCATTTCCGAGCCGTATCAGTACTACATCACTTGTCTGGCGCCGGACAACCCGCTGGAAAATGATACCATTTACACCTTGAATGGCGTCAACGGCGGCCGCGGTCCGCAGACTCTGCTGAAAGCGCTGCTGTCCTCCGCGGTATTGCGGGTGACGGCGTCGCTGCCGATCGACGATTTGCTGTACGCCAACCAGACCGCTTACCGCGAAGAGGTGCAGCGGGTTTATTCCGCGCTGGTCAACGAGATGAACATCGGCGTGACGATCAACAGCCTGACCCTCGACCGGGTGGGGCCGCCGGCGCAGACGCTGGATGCCTTCCGGCAGGCGACGAACGCCAACAACACCAAGTCGCAACTGATCAATGAGGCGGAACAATACCGGGTGACGATGGAAAATAACGTCATGGCGCAGCAGGCCAAAATTCTGGCCGACGCCGAAACCTACCGCAAACAGATTGTCGCGGAGGTCAAGGCCGAAAGCGTCGCTTTCGACAGTATTTATGCCGAATATGTCAAAAGCCCGGAAACGGTGTTGTCGACGCTGTACAACAATACGTTGTCGACGGTGCTCGGCCAGGTGGATGATCAATTCGTGCTCGGTTCGGAAGGCGGCCAGAAGGAGCTGCGCCTGAAACTCAATCCGAATACGGCGAAGAAACAGAACAATCCGATGAGTGAGGGTCAGTAATCATGGCTGAAATAGCGAATGCGGCGCAGGCCGCGAAACCTTGTTCTCCCTGCGGGCACGACCATTCGACCGACGGGGCGGGGCATGACCGCAAGATGGGCCGCCTGAGCTTTGCGCTGATCGGCGGCGTGCTGGTGGCGAATTCCTTCATTCTGGAATGGTGTCTGCCGGCCCAGGAGCGGGCGTCCGATATCAGTGCGATCATCGGGGCGTTCATTCTGGCGTGTCCGATCGTTTATACGGCGATCAAAGATGTCATCAACGGCAAAGTGTATATGAACGAACTGGTGGCGCTGGCGATCCTGGCCGCGCTGGCCGGCGGCAATTTCCAGACGGCCGGCATCATCGCCTTCTTTCTGCTGCTGACGATCATCATCGAGACGCGCACCGCCAGCGGCGCGCAGCGCTCGATCGAGGAACTGGTCAAATTGACGCCGAATACCGCACACCGCGTCGTCGACGGCGTCGAGTCGGAAGTCGATGTCGGCGTTTTGGCGGTCGGCGATATCATCCGGGTGCGGCCGGGCGAAAATTTTCCGGTCGATGCCAAGATCATCTCCGGAGAAAGCACCGTCAACCAGGCGTCGATCACCGGAGAATCGTTCCCGATCGACAAGGATCCCGGCGATGACGTGTTTGCCGGTACCCAGAACCTGACCGGGCTGGTGGAACTGCAGGTGACCCGTCTCGGCGAAGATACGACGCTCGGCAAGGTCAAGGACATGATCATGCAGGCGGAGGGCAGCCGGACGCCGATCGTCCGGATCATCGACCGTTACGCCGGTTTTTATACACCGACCATCCTGATGCTGGCGGCGGTGACCTGGTTCTTCACCCAGGATATGTCACGGGTCATCACGCTGATGGTCATCGCTTGTCCCTGCGCGATCGTGCTGTCGACGCCGACGGCGGTGGTGGCGGCGGTGGCGGCGGCGGCGCGGCTGGGGATTTTCATCAAGAACGTCAGCCATTTGGAATTGGCCGCCAAAGTGCGCGCTTTCATCTTCGACAAAACCGGTACGCTGACCGACGGTATCCTGTCGGTGGTCAAGCTGGCGCCGTTCGGCGAAGTCAAGCCGGCTGAATTGCTGCGTTTCGCCGCATCGGCCGAATGCCACAGCAACCACCCGACCGCGGTGGCGATGCAGAAGCTGGCGGCGGAGGCCGAGTTGAAGTTGAGTGACGTCACCGATTTCAAGGAAATTCACGGCAAGGGGGTCGAAGGCAATGTCGACGGGGTGCTCTGCCGGATCGGCCGGGCCGCCTGGCTGGAATCGCTCGGTTTGACGATTCCGGCGCGGGACGCGTCCGAGGCGGAAGGCATGAGCGTCGTCTATGTCGCCAGGGAGAATGACGTGATCGGCTGGATCGGTTTCAAGGACAAGTTGCGCAAGGATGCGCCGCAGATTATTCGCGATTTGCGCGATCTGGGCATCCGGCATTGCGCGATGGTGACCGGCGACCGCCAATCGGTGGCGGAATCGGTGGCGGCGGCGCTGCAGATCGATGAATACCGCAGCGAGTGCCTGCCGGAGACCAAAGTGGAATATGTCGAAAAAATCAAACGCGGCGCTACGGTCGCCGTCGTCGGCGATGGTGTCAACGACGCGCCGGCGCTGGCGGCCGGCGACCTGGGCATCGCGATGGGAGCGATCGGCAGCGACATCGCGATCAACAGCGCCTCGATCGCTTTGATGAACAATGATTTGCGCCGGATTCCGATGCTGGTGAGTTTGTCGAAGCAGTTGCGGATGGTGATCAACCAGAATTTGCTGGTCGGTTTGTTGTTCGTCTTCGGCGGCATCGTGTTGTCGGTGTTCGGTTGGATGACGCCGATCTGGGCGGCGCTGCTGCATACGTTCAGCACGCTGCTGATCATCTTCAACAGCGCCCGGCTGGTTCGCACCGGCGAGGAATTGACGTTGGAAGAATACGTCCCGGAGGATTGACCGGGAAACCGTGCAGCCGGAGAAGGCGACCGGGCCGGCCGCTTCTCCGGTGGTCGGATTGATGAACCCAAAAAAACGAACGAAAGTTTGAAACGGAAAATATAATTTAACCGCGAGCCCTGCCGGCATGGTTTCCGGCGTGGCCGGTGAGGAGATGAATTTATGGCGGAAGAAAAAGTCCCGGTGGTAAGCGCAGTCGGCTTGACCAAGGTATTCCGGGATTTCTGGAACCGGCCGAAAGCCAAGGCGGTCAATGATATCGATTTCGAGATTCATGACGGTGAAGTGATCGGCCTGCTGGGGCCGAACGGTTCCGGCAAATCGACGACGGTTAAAATGATATTGGGATTGCTCTACCCGACCGGCGGGACGTTGTCGGTTTTGGGGCGGTCGCCGCGGACGGTGGAGATCAAGCGGGAAATCGGTTATTTGCCGGAGGAGAGTTATCTGTACAAATATCTGACGGCGGAGGAGACGCTGGATTTCTTCGGTTCCCTGTTCAATTTGTCCAAGGCGGAACGCAAGCGGCGTATCGATCAATTGTTGGAAATGGTCGGCATGACCCATGCCAGGCGCCGGCGGGTCGGGGAGTTTTCCAAGGGAATGGCCCGCCGGATCGGGCTGGCCCAGGCGATGATCAACGACCCGGCTTTTCTGATCCTGGACGAACCGACTTCCGGGTTGGACCCGCTGGGCTGCAAAGAGGTCAAGGATTTGATCATGACGTTGAAAAAACGCGGCAAAACGGTGCTGGTGACCAGCCATCTGCTGAGCGACGTCGAGGATATCTGCGACCGGGTGATCATTCTGTACGGCGGCAAGATCCGGGCGACCGGCACGCTGAACGAATTGTTGACGGTGACCGATGCCAACCGGATCGTCACGCCGGCGTTGTCGCCGGAAGTGACCAGGCGGCTGATGGAACTGTTGCGGGAGAATCTGCAGGGCGAGCAATTCTCGATCGACCATCCGCGCCGGACGCTCGAAGAGTTCTTCCTGGAGGTGATCGACCGCGCCAAAGCCGAAAGCGTCGAAACCGCCGGCGTGGTTTCCGGCGGCAAGATTGCCGATTATCTGTCGGCCGACGACCGGACCGGCGCAGTCATCGAATCGCTGATCGCCGAGACCAGGCCGGCGCCGAAAGCGCCGGAAAAAACGGAAGCGCCGAAACCGGATGCCGCCGCGTTGGCGGCGGCTGAGGAAAAACGGCTGGAAGAGTTGACGGCGGAGCCGGAAAAGGCTCCGGTCAGGGATGAGAAGGCCGAACAGGACGAAGCGAAGCGCAAAGAGCTCGAAGAGGCGAACGAAAAGCTCAAGGATCTTTTGTAACTTAAAAGGACATGGTTTATGAAAGCATTCTGGGCAATCGTTAGACTGACGAATCGAAACGCCTTGCGGTCGCATATTTTTCAGTTGCTGCTGGCTTTGCTGCTGATCGCGGTCATCGTCATTCCGACGACGATCAGCGGCGACGGGACGGCGATGGGATTCATTCAGATCGCGCTGCAATATTCGCTGGCGGCGATCATGTTCGTGCTGGCGCTCTCCTCGGTGTGGTTGTCGTGCTTTGCGATGACGCAGGACGTCGAGACCTATCAGTTGCACATGGTCGTCAGTAAGCCGGTGTCGCGGGTGACGCTGTGGCTGGCCAAGGCCACCGGGGTGTTTCTGCTGCATCTGGTGCTGCTGATTCTGGCGACGACGGTGGTCTATTTCGCCGTATTGTGGCGCTATAACCAGCAGGATTTTTCCGAACAGGAGCGGCAGCGCATTGAGAACGAGGTTTTGGTCGGCCGCCGCGCTTTTTATCCGGAGCCGCCGGATCTGGACCGTTATGTGACCGAAATCATCCGGCGGGAGAAAGAAAAGGCCGAGAAAGCCGGCCAGACTTTCGACGAGTCGCCGCTGGCCCTGGAACAGTTGCGGCAGTCGATCCGCCGGCAATTGATGGATCAGTACGGAGAGGCGCCCTATCAGAAACTCAAAGTGTGGGAATACCGGAATTTGCCGACCGACCTGAAAATGCCGGTCTTTCTGCGTTACCGCGCTTATGTCGCCAAAGTGGATACCAAGGATCAGCGTTTCACGCTGGGCCAGTGGATCGTCGGGGTGCCGCAGTTGATGCCGGAGGGGGAGAAGGAAAATGTATTTGCCGCGGACCAGCCGGAAGCGAAAACCCAGTTTCTGATGCAGCCGATGACCAGCCGTCCGGAACAGATCCGCAGCGGCGAATTTCATGAATTGGCGCTGACGCCGGACCTGATTTCTCCGGAAGGAACGCTGCGGATTGCCTACGTCAACCACGACCCGGAAGGGGAAACGCAATTCTTCCAGACCCAGGATGGTCCGCGGCTGTTGCTGCCGGTGACCTCCTTCACCGAGAACTATTTCCGGTCGGTGCTGGTCGGCGTTCTGCAACTGTTGGTGCTGATCGGCCTGTCCTGCGCGGCGGCCGGGCAGTTGTCGATGCCGATGGCGATTTTCTTCGTCGCTTCCTACCTGCTGTTCGGCATGTTCGCCCAGGTGATGGCGGCGACCGACTACTTTTCGGGAGCGGCCGATTATATCGGTTATATTGTCGGCATCGTGCTGATGTGGTTTATCATTCCGATGCAGGAGTTCCAGGTGACCCATCTGGTTTCGGGCGGGGAGCTGGTGGAATTTTCGTATATCGGCAAATTGTTCCTGGCTTATTTCGTGATCAGGGCGCTGCCGCTGATTCTGCTGGGTATCTGGCTGTATTGGCGCAGAGAAATGGGATTGGTGATTCGCAAATGACGAAATTCAAAACATTGGTATTGTTTTTCTGCCTGTTGATCATTTCCGGAGTGCTGCTGTTCGGCATCAACCGGGTGGAACGGAAATTGGACGTGATGGTCGCGGAGAACAATCTGCATTTTACCGGGCAGATCAAGAATGCTCCGCCGATCGTCGTTTTCACGACGGTGGCGCTGGGCAGCTTCCGCGGCTTGCTGGCCGACTTGCTGTGGCTGCGCGCCACCCGCCTGCAGGATGCCGGCAACTACTTCGAGATGGTGCAGCTGGCCAACTGGATCACCGAATTGCAGCCGCGTTTTTCCGGCGCGACGGTTTTCCTGGCCTGGAACATGGCCTACAACATTTCGGTGACCTGTTCGGATTACAGCGACCGCTGGCGCTGGGTGCAGGAGGGGATCAAGCTGATCCGCGACAAGGCGATCGACTACAATCCGACCGATCCGTTGATTTATCGTGATCTGGCCTGGATTTTCCAGCATAAGATGGGCAACGTCATGGACGACGCCAACCAGTATTACAAAGTGCAGTTGGCCCGGGAAATGTCCAGAGTGATCGGCGCGACGCCGGACTGGGAAGGCATGGCCAAAGCGCCGGCCGGCGAATCGGCGTTCCTGGCCCGTTATCCGCAGGACGGCGAATTGTGGAAGCTGCTCAAACAGGCCGGCATTGAGAATTATGGCGCATTGTTCGCCGCCTTCAAGAAGGATGGAAAGCTGCCGGATGCGCTGCTGACGCTGCTGCAGGGGGATGAGACGCTGATCGCCGAGCTGGAGTGTGCGTTGCGGGCGGACTGGATCTACCGCGATTACCGGCTGAACGTGCCGCTGATCGTGGAAATCAACCAGAAATACGGTGAACTGGATTGGCGGGTGGCCGAGTCCCAGGCGATCTATTGGGCGACGATGGGGTTGAAGATGACGCCGAGCCACAAGGACATCAACTGTGAACGGGTAATCACCCAGTCGCTGCAGGAGTCGTTCCGCAATGGCCGGGTGCTGATGATCGCCGACGACGTCAACACGATCACGCTGGTGCCGAATCTCAACGTGGTCGATCAGGTGATCGAAGCATACGAAACGGCTTACCGGGAGAACAACAATGCCCGGACGTTCTATTCGGCCAAAATCAATTTCATGAAGGACGCGATCGTCACGTTGTACAATTACGGCCAGTTCAAAAAAGCGGCCGAACTGTACGCCACGCTGAGCAAGCTGGAAGGCATCCGGCTGCCGCTGGAGTCGTTCGTCATGTACCAGTGGGAAGAGGATGTCCGCGACGCTTCGGTCAAGCAGGCCAGTTCGATCATCTCCGGATTGATCAGCAGCAGTTTCAGTTATCTGATGTACGGCGACGATGACGCGGCGCTGGCGCGGGACCGGATTGCCCGGTATATTTATACGAGTTACCAGAATAATCTGGCCAACCGGCCGAGCAAGGACCGCATCGGGCTGTCGCCGTTTGCGCAGATGAAGCGGGAAGTGTATGACGGCTTTATGCGCAGCCCGACGGTACCGGCTGCCTTCAAGCAGATTCTGCAGGCCAAACTGCAGCAGGAGGACCCGGAGGTTTTGAAAGAACAGACGCCGACGGCGGAACAACTGATCGGGCCGCTGCTGCAGCAGCCCGGCAAGTAGCCGCTCCGGATTGGGCGTCGGCTGAAGCGGCCCTGTACATCAATACGGTGGCCGTATTTTTCAACGTAATCTTTTGCCGTTCGGCTTTGCCGGGCGGCGAAAGAGGGCGGAGAGGTTGGAAAAAAGCAAACGGGCGGGAAGAAGGGAAGCGATCCGGAAAAGATTTTTCCCCGCTTCCTGCGTGGTCAACAGCGGAAAGGAAGGCGAGAAATGGACCGGCCGGATTGGGATGAATATTTTATGCGCATCGCCGAAGTTGCCGCCGAGCGCAGCAATTGCTGCCGTCGTCAGGTGGCGGCGGTGATCGTCAAGGACAAGCGGATTATCTCGACCGGCTACAACGGTACGCCGCGCGGCATCCGCAACTGCAATGAGAACGGTTGTCCGCGCTGCAATTCGTCGACGCCGTCCGGCAAGGATCTCGGTGAATGCCTTTGCAGCCATGCCGAGGAAAACGCCATTGTTCAGGCGGCGTATCACGGGATTGCCGTCAAGGACTCCATTCTTTATACGACATTCAGTCCCTGTCTGTTGTGTGCCAAGATGATCATCAACGGCGGCATCGTCGAAGTGGTTTATCAGAACCGTTATACGATTGACGACGTCTCTTTGAATCTGTTGAAGGAGGCCGGCGTCCGGGTGCGGGCGCTGAGCCGGAAGGCGGACCATGCTTAAAGATCCGGCGCAGTGCCTGATGACGCTGGAGGAAGCCGCCGGCTGGCGGGAAACGTTGCGCCGCGACGGCCGCCGGCTGGTCGTCACCAACGGCTGTTTCGACCTGCTCCACCGCGGCCATGCCGCTTATCTGTTCGACAGCCGTCGCCTGGGCGATGCCCTGCTGGTGCTGATCAATTCCGACGCGTCGGTGCGGGCGCTGAAAGGTCCGGCCCGGCCGGTCAACGACGAATACAGCCGCGGTTATTTGCTGGCCTCGCTGGCGGCGGTCGACGCGGTGGTGGTGTTCGACGGGCAGCGCTGCGACCGGGAACTGGGCTTGCTGGCGCCGGACATCTACGTCAAAGGCGGCGATTATACGCTCGACAAGCTTGACCCGGCCGAACGTCGCGCCTTGGAAGATTGCCGGGCCCGAATTTGTTTCAAGCCGTTTGTGCCGGGATTTTCGACCACCGGCATGATCGACCGGATTCTGCAGGGGCTGGCATGATATTCCCCTGAGCTGGAGAACGCCGTCCCGGTTATTTTGACCGGGACGGCGTCATTGCTTCCGAACAATGAACGTTTTTCAGCACACCGCATTCTGCCGGATGACGTTCCGGTAAAAATCCGCGCTGAGCTTCGGCGTCCGCTGCTGGGTGTTGAAGTTGACGTGAAACAACCCGAAGCGTTTGGTGTAACCCCAGGCCCATTCGAAGTTGTCGAGCAGACTCCAGACGAAATAGCCCTTCAGCGGAATTCCTTCCGTCGTCGCCCGCTGGGCCTGTTCGAGGTGGTGGCGCAGGTACATCACCCGGGTGCTGTCGTAAACCCGGCCGTCCTCGCGGCTCGGGCGGTCCGGCGTCGGGCAGCCGTTTTCGGCGATGAACAGATCCGGCCCCGGCCAGAGATCGACGATATGGCGCAACGCCCAGTAAATTGCCCGCGGTTCGAAACGGAGCCAATCCCATTCGAGCATCGGGTAACCCGGCGGAAATGGAATCGTCCGCCAGCCGGAAGGACGGGAAGCGTCGGCGACGCCGTGTTCGCCGCTGTAAATATTCAGACCGATCTGGTCGAGCGGCGCGCCGATGAGTTTCATCTCCCCGTCGGTGAATTCCGGCGCATTGTCGCCTTCCGCCTTCAGGAAAAAATCCGGGTAGGCGCCTTCCATGACCGGAACCAGCCGGTTGGCGTTGGCATAACGGAAGGCGGTCCGGGCGGCCAGGTTGTTTTCCGCCGATTCATAAGCCGGCACGGTGGCCAGACAGTTTTCGACGATGCCGGCGGTGCAGCCCGGTTTGGCGTTGGCGCGGATCGCCGCCAGCATGACACCGTGGGCGAGGAAGGCGTTGTGCATTGTCTGCAACGCCACTTTACGTCCCAGTTTCAGGCCCGGCGCATGGACGCCGGCGCCATAGCTGCTTTCGGCGAAGCACATCGCTTCGTTGATGGTGAAGAAGTGGCGGACCCGGTCGGAAAGATGCCGGACGACGAACGCGGCGTGCTCGCCGGAAGCGTAACTGGTTTCTTTGTTGCGCCAGCCGCCGAGTTCTTCCATCGCCTGCGGCGTTTCCCAGTGAAACAGCGTCACGAAGGGTTCGATGCCGTTGGCCAGCAATTCGTCGATCAGCCGCTGGTAGAAATCCAGACTGCGTGAATTGGGTTTGCCTTTGCCGTCCGGAATGGTCCGGCTCCACGGAATGGAGAACCGGTAGGCGGTCAGCCCCAGCTCCTTCATCAGCCGGATGTCCTCCCGGTAGCGGTGAAAATGGTCGCAGGCGACGTCGAGCACGTCGTCGTTGAGGATGGCGCCGGGCTGGCGGGTGAAATGTTCCCAACTGGATTCGCCGCCGCCATCCTCGTGCGGCGAGCCTTCAATCTGGAGTGCGGCGGTAGCGGCTCCCCACAGGAAGCCGTCCGGAAATTTTTTGTCGTACATCGTATTTTTTTTCTCGCGTTGTAGTGATTACAGTTTATCGCTGCGAAACGGCTCCGCCGGCAAACCGGCCCGATTGTATAAATTAATACGCAGCGGATAATTTTCCCAGGCGTAACGGACAAATTTCGGCTCTTTTATGTCCGGATGGCCGACGAAAACGCTGTGACCGCTGATTTTTGCCTCGGCCCGGCGGAATTTGCCGTCGGCGCCCGCCACCAGAAAATTGGCCGGCATTTTGCCGTCGCCGGTCACCAGGCCGTCGCCGGCATGATCGAAAACCACTTCCAGTTCGCCGTGATGCGGCCGGATTTCCCGTACGGCCGGGCCGCGCGATTCGACCGGCAGCCGGTAATAGACCCGTTCGGCTTCCAGGGCCAGCCGGATGCCGACATCGCGCTTATTGGTCGGATGAATGTCGGTGGCGTTGCCGAGGTCGATGCTGATCGCCCGCCCGGTCAACGGCAGTTGCAGCGCGGCATCCTGTGCTTCGCGCAGATAGGCCCAATCACAGGCCGTATCCGGTTCTCGGGACAGGAAGTAATCGTCCGGCAGCACCAAACCGGGCTCGTGTTTTTCAAACGCCGACAATTGCACGAAGAAAAATCCCATCCCGCCGTCGCCCCACAGTTGCCGCCAGCGTTCGATCAACTGGGGAAAGCTGCGGGAATAAAGCGCCGGGTTGCCGACATTGCTCTCGCCCTGATACCACAAAAAACCGGCGGCCGGGTAGTCGATCAATGGCCGGATCATGCCGTTGTACAGCGTAGTCGGGAAATACTGGTTGCGCAGGTCGACCGGATTGACCGGCCGGGCCGGAATGCGGTCGGCGGTGAAAACGCATTCCCGACGCGCCAGCCAGGTTCCGGCCAGCTCAATCCGGCCGGCCGGATCGCCGGACAGTTGGAGGAATACTTCTTCCGGCCGCCCGGTCAGCCCGCCGTCGTAAGCGAGGTCGGCGATGCGGATCGCAATCACATTGTTGCCGGCCCTGACCAGTTCGCCCGGGATGCGGTAAAAGCGTTTCGCCGCCCAGTATTGCGGCGTTTCCACCCCGGTGGCGCCGACCTTCACGCCGTTGAAATAAGTTTCGTCGCAGTCATCGACTGCACCGAGCGACAACTCCAGATCGCGGCCGGTCCAGCCGGCCGGCAATTCCACTTCGCGCCGCAACCACATCACGCCGTCGAAGGCCGGCATCTGCCGCTCCCAGATACCCGGCACGGTCAAGTCCCGCCAGTTGCCGGTTTCCAGTTCCGCCGCCATCCAGCCGGCGGCAGCGGCCCGCTCGGCGGCGAACTCCCGCTCGATCCGTCTCAACCATTTCTGCATCGATTGATCATAAAACTGCTGATATTCCGCCTCGGTCAACTTGCCGGCCGTATCGACCAGTTCCAGCAGCGGCTGACAGTCCAGCGCTTCCAGGCTGGCGCGGTCCAGCCAGCTTTCAATGGCAGTGCCGCCCCAGTTGGACTGGATCAAACCGATCGGAATATCCAGGTCATGCTGCAGCCGCACGGCGAAGAAGTAACCGACGCCGGAGAGATTTTCACTGTTCCGGCCGACGCATTTCTGCCATTTTCCGCCGGACAGAGTCGTCATTTCCCGGTCCGGACTGGTCCGATACGGCACCTGGAAAAACCGCAATTCCGGCGTTCCCGGTCCGGCCATCGCCTCCTCGCCGCCGTCGCTGCGC
The DNA here is from genome assembly GCF_903645315.1 of Victivallis sp. Marseille-Q1083. Lineage (NCBI taxonomy): Bacteria > Pseudomonadati > Lentisphaerota > Lentisphaeria > Victivallales > Victivallaceae > Victivallis > Victivallis sp. Marseille-Q1083. The sequence continues at coordinate 1,565,493 of NZ_CAHJXL010000001.1, read as the reverse complement.
ACCAGCGGCCATTCCATATTCGATTGACCCGAGCAGATCCAGACATCGCCGATCAGCACATCGTGAAAAATCCGCTCTTTGCCGCCTTCCTCCCGGACGGTCAGCCGGTAGGGCCCTCCGGCCGGCCGCGCCGGCAATTCCAGACGGAAATTGCCATCGGATCCGGTTGTCGTCTCAACCGAATCGCCGGCCAGTTCCGCCGTCACTTCGCTTCCCGGCGCCGCGGTGCCGACGATCCGCAGCGGTTTGCTCCGCTGCATCACCATGCCGTCGCCATACAGCGGCGACAATTCCAAACCGGCGGCGCTCCAGCCGCCGATCAGCAACAGGCCGACGGCCCAACTCCTCCAATCGCGAGCGTTCACGTATTCTGTCCTTTCCTGCCGTTTCCCCGTTGCAGCCGTTGGCCGCGGGAAATGGCAAATATTTTTATTGCACCAGCTTCAGCGAGTTGAGCCGGTTGTGATCTTTGCGCATGATGATGCCTTCTCCCCATTTCAGGAATCCCTCCCGCCGGTCGGTCGTGCAGTTGTTCACCAGAAACGACAACCCGATCGTCGCACCGGGAACCGGATTCAGACCGAAATCCGCCTTGTCCAGATTGAGCACGTACAGATAATGATCCTCCGGCAGCCGGATGAATTCCAGCGAACTGTTCGGCAGCTGCGTACCGGGGCCGATGTGGCGGAACAGCGTCGGTTGGCCGTTCACTTCGGCGGCGGTGAACTCATGCCAGTTGACACTGTCGCCGTAAGCGGTGTCCGGATCGTCCTGCCGCAACGATATTTGAACGGAATCGCCCTGCCAGGAGCCGGCCGCCTGGAACGGTTGCGCAAAAACCGGATCATGCACCAGAATTTGCAATTGTACTGTTTCCGGCGTCCAGAAGGCCCGGAATTTCGCCTGGATGGTCTGCTTGAAATCGCCTTCCCAGGCCTGCCAATTCTCCGGCGCGGAAATGTCGGTCCAATTGCCGGAGTCGCGCAATGACGCCCAGTCGAATTTCTCCGCCGCCGCGGTCAGCGGCCGGGCTTCGGCCTCCGGGATTGCCGTCGGCTGAATCGACCAGACCAGCGGCGTCGCGTTGCCGTTGCGGTCGAAGAGTTCGACCCGGAGAAAATTCCGGCCGGCCCGGCCCGGTTCGAAGCCGATTTCGAAGGCAAACGGCAACGCCGTTTTCGGCGGCACAGTCACTTCCGCCGCGTCGAACGCGTACAAGTGCGCCTGATACGGCAGTTTCAAGGCCGGTGCGATTTTCACTTCCCGGTCGGACAGGTTGTTGAATTTCGCTTTCATCCGGATCCGACCGTAATCTTCGATATAATAGCCCAGCGCGTCGAAAGTCAGGTTTTCAACCTCCAGGTCCGATTGCAGCACCACCGGTTTGGCGGCCCGGCCGCGGTCCTTGAAGTCATGCGCGTAACGCCATAGCCGCATCGCCTCGGTATCGGTTTTCAGAAACGGTTCGACCTCGGCGCGGTCCAGGTGCAGATAGACCAGGTCGTCCGGGGTGCTTACCGTTCCGTCGGCGATGGCGATCGTCCGGCCGTCCAGACCTTCGGCCGCCTTGACCGGCAGACCTGCCGGCAGGACGCTTTTCTGCTCGCTGCCCAGGCCGAACAGCACTGCGATTGCCCGGTTGCCGTTGGCGAAAACCCGGGCCAGGTCGCTGTCGGCGCCGGCCAGGTCGCCGATATATTCGAAATGGGCCAGCAGCCGCGCCTGGTGAAGATAGGCGGCGAAATTACGCATCGGCGAATGGTTGGCGTCCATCATGCCGAAATTATTCGGACCTTCCGGATAGAATTTATACTCGAAAGCGAAATAACGTTCGATGCCGAGCGCCTTGAATTCCATCGCCATGCCGGCGATGCCGGCGGCGCTGGCGATGTCTTCCGCCACCGAGGCGCGGTCCTGACCGACTTTGAACGGCCGGCCGCTTTCGGTGATCCAGTACGGAATGCCGAGCCGGTCGGTGCCGGCGGCGATCTCCTGGTCGCGCAGGTATTTTACCTGAGCCAGCGCCGTTCGCGGATCGTTGTAATGGTGGAAGCTCAAGACATCGCAGTCATCCAGCAGACCGTTGTCGATATACAGCCGGTAAAACGGATATTCGGGATGAAAATAAAAGCCGGTAAAAATCCCGCCGATGATGCGGGTGCCGCGATCGCGGAAAGCGTAGGAAAACACTTTGGTCAGCGCCGATTGCTGTTCGCCCGGATAGAAATTGCCAAACTGGCATTCCGGTTCGTTCCAGACTTCGATCGCCTGCATCGTTTCTGGGTAGCGGTCGACCATGCCGGTCCAACTGTCCAGGAGGTCGATCAGGTGGCGCGGATAGAGGTTGAAATTGAATTCGCCGTGGGTCGCGCCGGTCCAGGCCGGCGCGTCGTGGAAACATTCCAGCGTCTTGATCCGGTTTTTGGTCGCCGCTTCGCGGTAGATACCGAAACGGTTGGCAAATTCAAACTGGCCCGGTTCCGGTTCGACCGTCGTCCAACTGATCCGGTCGCGATTCCAGACGATGCCGTTGGCGGAGAGAATCCGGCAGTAGAGGTCGATCAGTTCAAAAGTCTGCGGCGGCACGCCCCAACTGAACGAACTGTCGATCGCGTAATATTCGTCCGGCCCGGCGGCCGGCGGGTCAGCGATGACAACGCCGCAGCGGGCGTCGATGCCGGGCAGATTCAGTTCGAAATATCCCTTGCCTTCCGGAGCCGGAATCCGAATGAGGCGCTTTGCCGCGTCGAATTCGGCGGTTCCGGCGGCCGCCGGGTTGCCGGCAAAGTCGAGATATTGGTAATGCAGCCGTTCCGGCGTCAGTTCTTCCGGCACATTGCGCAGCCGGATTTCCACCGGCGTCCCGTCACCCGGTTGCCGGAACAGCTTTGCCGGATCGACCAGATCCCAGTAAATTTGCTCCGCTGCCGCGCGGTTGTCGGTGACGAACTCCAGTTCGCCGAGATTCACGGTGATCACCCGGTCCGGCCCGGCATTCGGCAGCAGCAGCGCGAAACGGCTGAACGGCGGCCGGATTCTGCCGTCGTTCCGGCCGTTCCAGTGAGTGCCGGAATCCGTCGGCCGGAAGATTACCGGCTGGAATTCGTCGCCGTTGCCGCTCAATGGCAATTGATACTGGTGGACCTGCCAGTCGCTGTCGGTCAGCCGCAGCAGCAGATAAGGCGCCGCCGTCTTTGCCTGAAAACGAATTTCACTTAAATTCAAATGGGTGTTGAAATCCTTGAAAAACGACACGTAGTTGCCGCCGTGCCGGAAATCGCCGGTCAGCCGGAGCGTACTTTCTCCGGCCAGCGGCGTTCCGGCATCGATGGCCAGCGCTACTTCGGCGCCGGGCGCCTCCGGTCCGTTGCCCGTCGTCCAGTTGATCGGCGCCGGCAGCAGATATTCCTTGACGACATATTCCTCCGCCGCCAGCGGCGACGCCAGCAGCGCCAAGGCCGCAACGCTCATCCAGTGGTTGAATCGCATAATTCTCCTGATGGTAAAAATGACTGATAAAGGCTTGATACAATATCACGGAATGTCGTAGCCGAACACCGGATAATAACAGAAATTCCAAATATGCTGCGCCGGTTCGATGGCCTGGCGGTAGGAAATCGCTTCACAGTGGCCGTCGGAAAAGGCCGCATTGCAGGAATTGGTGTGACGGAATGCCTCTTCCGGCCAGCACTCCAGCCGCTGATTCCACTCTCCGGTCCAGCCGCACCCGTTGCAGATGTCGCTGAAAAGAATCGACTGGGCCGGATTTTTTACATTGGAAAGTTTGACTGAAGCGCGGACGGCCGATTTTGCCGTATCGTCCCAGACGCCGCCGATCCAGGAGTTCAGACCGTAAGTGAAATAACTTCTTATGCCCGAATAACCCGGGCATTCCGCGGCGGCGTGATCGCCCTGCTTGAAGTCGTTCCAATCCACCAGCTTGATTCCCATATAATCCGCCAGTTGGCTGAACCAGTCGCCGCTGGGGCCCCAACTGTAATAGATGAGCGCCTGGGGCGGCGCGTCAGCGTTGTCGCCGGCGTACATGTTGACTGCCAGAGCCATCTGTTTGAGGTTGCCGGTGCATTTGATCGCCACCGCCTTGGCCTTCGCTTTGCCCAGGGCCGGCAGCAGCATGCTGGCGAGGATGGCGATGATCGCGATCACGACCAGCAATTCAATCAGTGTAAAATGCTTTTTCATTTTCATATGAGCCTTCTCTTGTTTGATTTAGGGAATAAAACAGGTTCGACCGTGCACTGTCTACAAATGTCATATATTTAATTATACATAATTCTGAAGGATTTGACAACCCCTTATGTTGTCAAAAATTATCGCTAAATTATCATATTGATGCCGTCTGCGGGCGTCCTGCGTAAATAATTCGCGCCGCAAGCGCCGTCGTCCGACGGATGAAACCATCCAGAAAGTTCAGAGACAGGCCGAATTTGCGAAACCTGCGGCCGGGTCGCACCGTCAGGGGCGCGAACTGCCTCTCCCCGTCGTCGAGCTGCAGGCAGAAGAATTTTGCTTCCGGATCGATGACAAGACTCAACGTGTGCCAGAACTCCGGCCGGTGGGGACTGCGGATGACGATCTGATCGTAGGCGTCCGTCGGAACGCCGGCATCGCTGATCAACGCTTTGAGATTTTTGTCGCCCCGGCCGTTCGGTTCCGCTTCGAAGTACAGCGAGACGGCCGGCGAATCCAGCAGGCGCGGAAAGCGGTTGGTCTGGCGGGCGTCATCCTGAAATTCCAGGTCGATGCGGCCGCCCCGGCGGAAGTCGAAGGTTTCCACCAGTTCCGCGGCGGCAGCACCGTCGCCGGTGAATGTCAGAATCGTTCCGACCGGCCCGGCGGCCGCTTTACCGGCGGGAGTTGGGGCACTATGCCGTAAATCCGGCCAGCCCGGCAGCGGTGCACGCGGTCGAAACATTGGGAAAATTGGCGGTAAAACTGACTGTGGCGGAAGCGGAAACGGTTTCGGCGTTATTGCCGGACGGAAGACCTGCTCGGCGATTACAGCGTCATGGCGCTGGCAGCCAACCGCGATCCGGCTGTTCGGCTGGCGGCTGCGGCGGCGCTGCTGCGTTTGCCGGGAGAATAGCTGCCAGATGAGGTTCGGACGGCGGCGGCCGACCGATGACGTTTACTGTTCGCAGTGCCGATAGGCGATCGGTGAAATGCCTTTGCGTTTTTTGAAAAAACGTGAAAAATAATATTCATCCCGGAAACCGAGCAGGAAAGCGATTTCTTTCAGCGTGCCGTTGGAATTGCGCAGCAGCTCGGCGGCCGCCCTGGCTTTCTGATCGAGCAGGAACTCATGCGGCGTCTGGCCGAATTCCGCTTTGAAAATTCGCAGCGTCTGCACTTCCGAACGGTTGATCAATGCCGCCAGCGTTTTCAACGCCGGCGGCGGCTGGGTGATGTGTTCCAGCAGGAAATTTCGCAGTGCTTCGCCGGCGGCGGTGACGGCTTTGGTGCTGTGGCGGCCGATGGCGTCGGGGTGATCCGCCAGCGCCCGGACGATTTGCAGCAGACGCGTTTCCATGAAGGATTGCACTTGGTTGAGGCTGAGTTTTTCCAGTGCCAGCACGCCGGTCTTGATGAGCCGGCCGGCCCGGCTGGCGTTTTTGAACAGAAAAAGATCGTCGATTTCATAAACTTTGAGCAGCTCTTCCATCAACGGGCCGCCGAGGTTGAACCAGTATTTCACCCAGGGTGTGCCGGCATCGGAACCGTAACTGTGGCGGCACCAGCCCGGCGCGATGTAGACGTCGCCGGCCTGCGGATACAGGTATTTGTCTTTGACCTTCAGGAAACCGCTGCCCTGTTCGACGTATTCCAGCACGAAAATCTCCTGGGCCGGCCGGGCAATCCGGTAGCTGCCGTCGCAATAGGAGATGCCGGCCAGCTGCAGACGCAGCGGCGAATGGTTCTGCAACGCCGGAATGAAAACAAAATGTTCTTTCATGATAAGATTGTCCATGAAAATGACGATATTTTCCATTTTAAAGCAACTGTATGATAATATAATATCAAAAGGTTCCATCGCCAAACCGATTTGAACAGCATACAGGAGAAATGAAAAATGAACAGTATTCCCCGCAGTGAATACCCGCGCCCGCAACTGGTGCGTCAGGATTGGCTGAATTTGAACGGCACCTGGAGTTATGAATTCGATCCGGGCAAATCCGGCGTCGCCCGCGGCCTGGCCGCCTCCAAAGGATTTGCCGGCAAAATAACGGTGCCGTTCTGTCCGGAGAGCAAGCTCTCCGGCGTCGGCCACACCGATTTTATCGAAGCGATGTTCTACCATCGCCAGCTCGTTGTTCCGGCCGATTGGAGCGGCAAACGGATCATTCTGCATTTCGGCGGCGTCGATTACGAATGCGAGGGATTCATCGACGGCAAAAGCGTCGGCCGGCATTTCGGCGGCAGTGTGTCGTTTGAATTCGACATCACCGGATTCGTCACTCCCGGCCAAACCCATGACCTGGTGTTGAAGGTGCTCGACGACACCAGGAGCGGCGTGCAGTCGGTCGGCAAACAATCCACCGAATACCATTCCCATGCCTGTTCCTATACCCGGGTGACCGGCATCTGGCAGACGGTCTGGCTGGAACCGGTGGCGATGGCGGGTCTGCAGCGCTGCCGGATCACGCCGGATGTCGACAACGATTCCTTCGTGTTTACGCCGCAGTTTTATGCCGAACAGCGCGGTCGGAAGATGAGGGTGAAGGTCTCCGCTGCCGGAAAGCTGGTCGGCGAGACGGTGACGGCGGCGGCAAGCGGCGTCTCCTTCGCCGTCAAAGTGGCGGCGCCGCACCTGTGGTCGCCGGAAGATCCGTTTCTCTACGACATCAGTTACGAATTGACCGACGCGGCCGGCAACGTGCTGGAGACGCTGGAGGCATACGCCGGACTGCGTAAAATCCATATCGAAGGCAACCGCATCTTTTTGAACAACCGGGAAATTTTTCTCCGGCTGGTGCTCGATCAGGGCTATTATGAGGACGGCATCTGGACGGCGCCGTCGGATGATGCGCTGCGCCGGGATATCGAATTGTCGATGGCGGCCGGCTTCAACGGCGCGCGGCTGCACCAGAAGGTGTTTGAAGAGCGGTTCCATTACTGGGCCGACCGGCTTGGCTATCTGACCTGGGGCGAATCGGCGTCGTGGGGCAATGCCTTCGGCAATTCATCCCATCAGAAGCCGGCGCCGGAATATTGGCAGAGCCTGTTCAATTTTCTGGCCGAATGGCGCGAGATCATCGAACGCGATTACAACCATCCGTCGATCATCGCCTGGACGCCGGCCAACGAATGCTGGCCCGGAAACGATCTGGCTTTGTACCGGCGGAGCTTGAGCGAGATTTACGATGTCACCAGGCAGCTTGACCCGACCCGTCCATGCAACGAGAGCAGCGGTTATCATCACGCCAAGACCGATTTGTGGACGGTTCACTTCTACCGGCCGACCGCCAAGGAGCTGCATGAGGCGCTGGTGCCGGCCGATTATCCGGTCGGCCGCTGGAATGCGGAGCTGGAGTGCGAATACCGCGGCCAGCCCTATCTCAACGATGAGTTCGGCGGTTTCATGTTCATTCCGCCCGACCGCCGGAAGTTCGCCGAAAATACCTGGGGGTATTACGGCATGTCGATCCCGGACGAGGACGAGTTCTGCCGCATTCTTGACGAAGAGGTCGAAACGATGCTGAACATCGACTCGCTGTCCGGTTACTGCCTGACCCAGTTGACCGATGTGGAGCAGGAGCAGAACGGCGTTTACAACTACGACCGCACGCCCAAAGTGGCCCCGGAACGGTTGAAAGCCATTTTCGGCCGCCAGCCGAAGCGCCTCTCCTGACGCGGCCCGTCACCGGCGCCGGGAACATCCCGGCGCCGGTTGGTCGACTTGCCGGTTCCGGGGAACGGACACGGAAGTTTACTGCGGCCGAAATAACCCGGCCGGTTTTTTCATGGACTGACATTGGGCGCAGGCAATCATGACCTTCCCGGCTGCCGCTTCGCCATTCCGGCCGGTGGCGCCGGATTGCCGGGAAGCGCTATTCCAGCGCCTGCCGGACCGCCTCGAGCGTGCAATCGATCACCTGCGGTTGGTTGGCGTAGGTGCCGCGGATATTCAGTTTGCCGAGTTCGTCTTTGTGATAACCGATGACCGCGTCCGGATCTTTCAGGATATTGCCGGTCAGGATGCCGACCACCTGCGCTTCCGGGTCGATCACGCCGGCTTCCACCAGTTTTTTGGCGCCGGCCACCGAACAGCAGGAAGCCGGTTCGGCGCCGATGCCGGCGGCATCGACCATCGCCTTGGCGTCCATGATCTCCTGCTCGGTGACATCCTCGACAACGCCGTTGCACCACTCCAGGCCGCGCAATGATTTCTCCCAGGACACCGGATTGCCGATCTTGATCGCCGTGGCGATCGTTTCCGGATTTTCCACCGCCCGGAACGGCGTTTTGTGCTTCCACATGTTGGCTAGCGGCGCCGATCCGGCCGCCTGGATGACGGCGATGCGCGGAATTTTGGCGATGATGCCGAGTTCGTAGAGCTCCTGCAATCCCTTGCTCAATGCCGTGTTGTTGCCCAGATTGCCGCCGGGAATGACGAACCAGTCCGGCACCTGCCAGTCGAGCTGCTGCAGCACTTCGAAACCGATCGCCTTCTGGCCTTCGATCCGGAACGGATTGATTGAATTGAGCAAATAAATATTCAATTCCCGGCAGACTTCCTGCACCAGCCGCATCGCATCGTCGAAGTTGCCGCGAATCTGCAGCGTTTTGCCGCCGAAGGCGAGCGCCTGCGCCAGTTTGCCGTAAGCGATTTTGCCTTCCGGAATGAAGATCACCGATTTCATGCCGGAAACCGCCGCATAGGAGGCCATGCTGGCGCTGGTGTTGCCGGTACTGGCGCAAGCCACCGTCCGGGCGCCGTAGAATTTGGCGGCGGTACTGCCGCAGGTCATGCCGCGGTCTTTGAAGCTGCCGGTCGGATTTTCACCTTCATGCTTCAGATAAAAATTCTTCAGGCCGGCATATTCACCGGCCTTGCCGGCCGGATAAAGCCGGGTGTTGCCTTCCTGGCGGGAAACGATACAGGAATCGTCGATGTCCAGAATCAGCTCTTTGTAACGCCAGACGCCGGAAGCGTACACACCGCGTTTGGCGCCCCAACGGCTGTCCCACAATTTCTTGAGTTCCCGGCCGTCGACGCCGGAAAAATCCCGCGTCAGGTCCAGCGTGCCGCCGCACTGACAATTATAACGCACCTGCGACAAATCATAGGTTTTGCCGCAGCGGACACACTTCAAACAGGAAGGAATGACTTTCATTTTCTTCATTCTATTTTGGGTTGACTTTCCGGAATCGCTTCAAATTCCGGAAACATTCGATAAAATCACATAAAATTATCACCACTTCCATTTTTTTCCAGTCCGGAAGCGATGATAATTGCCGTCATCGACAACGTTTCCCCTCCTCAATTCCGCATGAAACGGTAAACGCCCCAGCCGGCCAGGATCAATATCGCCAGGCCGCCCGGCAGCCAGACCCGGTGACGATACAACACCGGATAGTGACGATAGAATTCCGGTACCCGTTCCAGGCGCCAGGCTTGATAAAGCCAACGATCCGACGGCGCCATCGTTTGGTTCATCTGCACATCGCCGTCCGGATAGTCCCAGTGCACCGTCAGCAGCGGCACCGGCAGCCGGGCGGTGCCGTCCGTCAAATCGTATTCCGTCACCATTCGCCTGTCGGCGGAAAAAGTTAATTTCATATCACCGGGGGCAAACGATGCGGCCGGCCGCCATTGCCGGCCGGCCCGGCGCAACACATAGTCTCCCGGCGTCAACGCCGTCGGCGCTTCCCCGCTTCGGCGGTAGAGCTGACTCAGCGTTTCCCCGCTCAACCCGACATCCGGCTCCGCTTCCAGCCGGTCGGCCAGCAGAAACGCCGCCTGCCAGGTTCCCCCGTCTGCCGGCGGCAGAAATTTCACCGCCGAAACGGTTATCAAAGTGACCTGCGGCCCGAACAACAGCCAAGCGAACAACAGTACGCCGCTCAGCGCAGCACCCAGGCCAATCCAGGCGACCGGGTTGCGATTGACGTGAATCGTTGGCGGCATCTCAGTCGGTCTTGCCGTATTTCTTCTTCAATTCCGGCAGTGCTTCGGCAATTTCCGCCGCCCGGGCGGCGCCGCGCGGATGGGTCGACGCATACTGTGTCAGCCGGTCGTAACCGCGGTCGGGGTCGAAGCGTTCCCAGAACGGGATGGCGCAATCGACATCGAAGCCGCTTTTCAACATTAAAATCAAACCGATATGATCCGCTTCATATTCCTGCTCCCGGCTGTAACGCAGCGTGAAACCGTATTGCGAAATCACCGAATAGGCCAGATTGGCTCCCTGGTTGGATTCAAACGCCACATCGGTCAGCAGACTGCCCAGCGCGATCATCGTTTGCTGACTCATCCGTTCCGCCGAATGCCTGGCCAGCGCGTGCGCCACTTCGTGACTGACGACGACCGCCAGATCGTCGACGCTGTTGACGAATGGAAACAGGCCGCTGTAGACGGCGATTTTGCCGCCCGGCAACGCAAACGCGTTGGCCGTCGCGTCGTCATCGACGACCACGTATTCCCACTGGTAATTCGGCCGGTCGGCGACGGCAATCAAACGGGTCGCCACCTCTTTGAGCATGGCATTCTGCTTTTCATCCTTGCTGACCGAACACTCCTTCAGCACCTCCTGCCAGGCTTCGTCGCCCAGTTGAAGTTCCTCGGACTCGCTCAAGGTGATGAATTGGGTCCGGTCGGTATAGGGGGTCGTCGCGCAGCCGGCGGCCAGCCACAGCAGCAGTCCGCCCGCCATCCCAAGAACCGTCTTGAAAACTCGCATGAACATATCTCTCCTTGCCTGTTCGGAAACCTTTGTTCCAACTAGTTCTTACGCACAATAAACCGGATCGGCTGATATGTCAAACCGACGCCGCCGGCAAACGGAAATTTCTGCCGATATTCGGCATAGAAAGCCGCCAGCCGGCCCCGCGTCCAATATTCCGGCCGGCCGGCCCCGCTGACGCCGGTCGCCTTCAGATGCCGCAGAACCGCCGCCGGTTCGGAAAAACCCAATGTCCGCACTGCCTCATCCCTCTCCAGCACTTCGAACTGCGCCGCCAGCAGCGCCGTCAATTCGTCCAGTGAACGATAGGGCAGCGCCACCTGGCATAACTGGCCGATTTCCCGGCAGGTCGCCGGACCGAAGGTCGTAAAAGCCAGCACCCCGCCGTGCTGCAGCGCCGCCCGGAGCCGGACCAGCAGCCGGGGCAAATCGCCGACCCATTGCAGCGCCGCATTGGAAAGGATCAAATCGAGCGATTCCGGCAAAATCAACGTCTCGATATCGCCCGGCAGAAAAACGGCGCCGGCAATATTGGCGGCCGCGGCGGCACAGTCCGGCACCAGGTCGTTCAGCCACAGCCGTCCGCATTGCAGCCGTTCGGCAATCAACCGGCTGAGACCGCCGCTGCCGCAGCCGATTTCCAGAACCCGCGGCCATGCCGGCCGGCCGGTCGTCCGAAGCAGTTGGGTCAGCAGCCGCTCCGCCATCTGGTGCTGCAAATGCGCATTGGCGTCATAACTGGTCAAATGACGGCCGAACCGCCGGCAGACCAGTTTTTTGTCAATTTCCGTCAAAATGAAAAATCTCCCGGTAATTATCGAAAACAGCGAACGGATAGTGCGGCAAATCCGCTTCGATCTGCCGCACCGCCGGTTCCCGGTCCCAGGCGCAATGCTGTGCCCGGGGCGGAAAAATCCGGTCGCGCCGACCGATCAGCACCGTGTCGAAACAATTGGCAGGGGAACGGCTGCCCGCCGCCTGCGCCGCTAAAGATTCCAATTCCAGCCGTTGACTTTCCAACGTCCGCCGTAGCGGATGGGCCGAAAAAAAACGATTCGTCATTTGATCGTCATTCATCCGTCGAAAAAATTTATGACGGACCGTTTCCGACCAATTTTCCAGTGTCGCTTGAAATACCGCTTCGGTGATGCCGAAACGGTCGTCGACCGGTGTCAGCGTCCCATTGACCGCCAGGGCCCGTTCAAAGGAGCGGCCAGCGCAACAACAACCGGCCGCAAAGACGCCGAACGACCAGGCCAGCAGCGAAATACGACGGTACTTCGCGGCCAGATCCGGCCAGGCCAGCTCGCCCGGTTCCGTATAATCGAAACAATACAACACATCCTGATTGCCGGCCGCCAAATGACCGAAGACGGTCTCGTCCATGCCCCAGCCGGCAAAGATGATCAGCAGCTCGGTTGAATTTGCGGTTTGCAGTATCGTTCGCATGTCAGTTCAAACCAGATCCGCCATCCGGGCGATCACGTCGTCATCCAGCGTCGCGCTGAAGGAAAATCGCAACCGCGCCGTTCCGGGCGGCACCGTCGGCGGCCGGATTGCGAAGACCAGAATGCCGGCCTGCTGAAACCGTTCCGCCAGCGCCACCGCCGCCGGATTGCTGCCGGCAACCAGCGGGACGATCTGGGAATTGCCGCCGGTGGCAAGCCGGCGCGCCTCCAGCACCTCGCTCCATTGTTGCGCCAACTGCCGCACCCGGTCGCGGCGGCCAGCCAGTTCCGGCAGGTGCCGAACGACAAAGTCGGTCCATGCCACCACCACCGGCGGCAGGCCGGTCGTGAAGATCAGCGGACGCATTTTATTGACCAGATATTCCCGGGCTGCCGGTTCGGTCACGACATAGGCGCCGGCCGAACCGAACGCCTTGCCGAGCGTACCGACCAGAAAATCGACTTCGCCGAGCACGCCCTGCGCTTCAGCCAAGCCGGCGCCGGCCGGACCGAACACGCCGACCGCATGCGCTTCATCCAGCACCAGCACCGCCCGGTAACGTTCCCGCAGTTCCGCCAGATGGCGCAAATCGGCCAGATCGCCGTCCATGCTGAACACCGATTCGCTGACGATGAAAATTTCCCGGACTTCCGGATTGCGGCGCGCTTCGCTCAGCAGTTGTTCCAGATGGCGATAATCCAGATGGCGGTACCGCCGGTAATCCGCCTGGCAGAGCTGCAGGCCGTCGATCAGGCTGGCGTGATTGAGTTTGTCGGCCAGAATCAAATCGCCTTTGCGGCTGATGGCCGGCAAAATGCCGAGATTGGCGTGGTAGCCGCTGTTCAATATCAATACCGCCCGATTGTTGTAAAGCGCTCCGAGCGAGCGTTCCAGCCGGCCGTAAAACGGATGGTTGCCGGTCAGCAGCCGGGACGAAGCCGCCGACAAACCGAGCTGCGCCGTATCCTGCCGGCATTCGGCATAAAAACGGTTCCGCCAGTCCCGGTCGGCGGCCAGCCCCAGATAATCGTTGCCGGCCAGATTGACGTAGCGGCGGCCCTGCCAGCAGACTTCGGTTGATCCGGCTTCGGCAATTTCCCGCAAAACACGGTACTGTCCGGCTTGCCGCAAAACGTCGAGCTCTTCGGCAATCCGCTGATAGAAGGACGCCGGCATCATCGCTCCGGCGTGCTGAAATCGGCCAGTTCGGCGATGAACTTTTGATCCTCTTCGACACTGCGGCCGCGCGTCGTCAGATAACCGCCGGTCATCAGGCTGTTCAAGCCGCTCAGCATCAAAAGTCCCTGGAAATCCTTCATCCTGGTTTCGCGCCCGGCAGCGAATTTCAACTGCTTCGACGGATTGATCAGGCGGAACAGTGCAAAGGTTTTCGCCACATCGGCCGGCGAAATCGGTTCAAGATGCTCCAGCGGCGTTCCCGGAATCGGCAGCAGCACGTTCAACGGCGCGCCTTCGACCTCCAGATCGCGGATGGCGATCGCCATTTCAACCCGGTCCGCCCAGGTTTCGCCCAACCCGATAATGCCGCCGCAGCAGATTTCGACGCCGTACTGCTGCAGATGGCGAATCGTCCGGATTTTGTCCTCGACCGTATGGGTGTCGGCAATCAGCTCGGCGTAGCGCTGCGGGTTGGTCTGCAAATTCATATTGTAACGCCAGACATGATGCTCCGCCAGCATTCTGGCGGTCTTTCCGCTGAGGATGCCGATCGAAACGCACAGTTTGAGTTCCGGCAATTCGGCATGCACGGCATCCAGCGTATCCAGGATATCCAGGAATTCCGGCGTCGGTTCCAGATAACCGTAGCCGCTGGTTACATAACCGAATGTGCGGATGCCGCTTTGATAAACCTGCCGCGCCGCCGCCAATACCTCCCCGGCGGAGAGCAGCGGATAGGTCTCGATCTGGGTCCGATGGTGGGCGGATTGCGCGCAGAACCGGCAATTCTGCGAACAGGTCCCGGACTTGGCATTCAGAATCGAACAGCTCAACATCGGCACGGCATAGCTGTCCTTCACCTTGTTGGCCAACGAAATCAAATCCAGAATATCGTTGCCGTGTATGCCGTCGGCGAGCGCCAGAGCGTCATCGCGCGACAACTCCGCCCCGTCCAGCACCTGATAGGCGTTTTCAATCAAAGGGTTTATTTTCATATACCACCATTGCTCCATATCAACCGGCCGGGACATGCCCGGCGGCAATTTTCCAAAATTTACGGCAAGGTATTAATATAACGCATTTTCCGGCAAATAAAAATAGGCTTCGCCATTTTCCGGCCGATTTGGGGTTTTCCGGCGTTTCCGGAAGGACCGTCAAAAAAGCCCGCCAGGCTCATGACCTGAAGGCCGTTGGTTCGATTCCAACTCCCGCTGCCATTTTTTTCAGCTCAGAAACAGAAATGAGCGATTGAAGAGATGGTGATATTGCAAGTTTGCGCCAAATTTGTACCAATCCAGTGAGAAGTAACAACGACAGATCTCCCTGTCAACTCACAACCAGCCTTAGAGCTCAACAAGCGAGGGGAAATTGCTATGCCGGCTGGACGAAGCATTGGAACCGGCCTGTCGGAAACCGGCCAGACGTATCTCAAAATCCAGCTTTGCTTTTTTTGAAAAAAAGCTTAATCTTCACGACATTTTCCGGCAATTCGAAAGTTTCGCAACCCTCAGGCTAAGCCTGCAGAAAAGCGATTTTGATGCCTTTGATCAGCATTTCCACCGCCATCGTGGTCAGCAGCAGACCCATCAGGGTTTCCAGCGCCGCCAGCGCCCGCACGCCGAGAATTTTACCGGCCCAGCGGCCGGAAAGCAGAATCAGGGTGCCCAGCAGCCAGGCGGCCAACAGCGCCGTCAGGCTGATCAACAGCATTTCCCAGCCTTTGCCGCCGACCAGGATGCAGGTGGAAATGGCGGCCGGCCCGGCGATGTAGGGAATAGCCAGCGGCACGATGAAGGGTTCTTTGCGCGGCGGCCGGGCGGGCGCACCCGGTACATCCGCTTCGGACTGCGCCGAACCGAATACCAGTTTGATGGCGATCATCAGCAGGATGATGCCGCCGGCCAGTTCAAGCGATGCCTGGGTGATCTTGAGCAGCCGGAGCACCTGGTCGCCGCCGACCATGAAAATCGCCAGCGTAATCAGCGCGAACAGCGATTCCCGGATGACCACCGGCCGGTAACGCTCCGGCGGCAGGCTGTCCAGCGTGGTGATGAACAACGGCAAATTGCCGATCGGATTGGTGACCAGAAACAATAACAGTACGGTTGAAGCAAAAGAATCCATAGTCGTTACCCTCCTCTCTTGGCGATATGAAATAAGATACTCCACGAAATGGGGAAATACAAATTGGCGCCGGATGCAGGCTGTTGTCCCGTTAGCCGGCCGGGCGGGCAATTGCCGGAACTGCTGACGGTTGATGCAAAAAAACTTACAGCTGCCGTCTTTCATTAGATTTCCCGCCTCAGCCGACGGTAATTGCCTGGCGTAACGCCGTCATGCTGTTTGAAAAAACGCTGGAAATATTGCGAATCGGCAAAGCCCAGCTCGCGGGCGATTTCGCCGATTGACAGTTCGCTGTGCAGCACCAGTTCGCGGGCCCGGCGCATCCGGAAGTCGGCCAGATAATGCGACAGCGGCATCTTGAATACCCGGGCGAACCGTTTGGAGAGCGCGTCCGGCGTCAGATGTTCGACTTCGGCCAGCTCCTTGACGGAGACCCGGCCCGGCGGCGTATGACGCAGATATTCGAAGAGCCGGGCGAATTGCCGCGCTTCTTCGCTGCGCCGGGCGAGTTCGTCGAAACGGGGCTCCAGCCAGACGCCCAGCGCCCAGACGATGGCGGCGAGAGCGGCCCAGCGGGCGTCGTCGAAAATGCTGGCGCGAAATTGTTTCAGCAATATCGGGTCGGCCAGGGAAAGGATTTCCCGGACCGTGTCGAAAACCGGCCGTCCGGCGGCATCGCCGATGTGAAGATGGAAATAGATCAATTGGGAAACACCGTAGCGGATATCGAACGAGAGTCCCGGCGGCAGCAGATAAATGATCCCGGGCCGCAGAGTGACATGCCGCCCGGCATCGGGCAATTCGACTTCGGCGCCGCCCCGGTGGAAGACGAAGAGCCGGGCGAACGGCGGCCCGGGATGGGAGTGCTCCATGATTTTCAAGCGGTCGGTGAAGCCGTATTCCAGCAGCCGGCAGTAGACGGCCAGCGGAATGCCGCGATGATGGAAAAAGCAGTCGATCGATTCGCCGGGATTGGCGATGCAACGATTCATGACGGATTTGTCCACAATTTAGGCGCCTTTTTACACTTGTTATAACTGTTTGGATAAATTATTGTAACGGAACGACTGAAAAGAGAATATCACGTATTTGTGCAACTTTCAACCGGGAGATGAGCGATG
Source organism: Victivallis sp. Marseille-Q1083 (assembly GCF_903645315.1). Lineage (NCBI taxonomy): Bacteria > Pseudomonadati > Lentisphaerota > Lentisphaeria > Victivallales > Victivallaceae > Victivallis > Victivallis sp. Marseille-Q1083. The sequence continues at coordinate 1,548,695 of NZ_CAHJXL010000001.1, read as the reverse complement.
GAGCGGATTTTGCGGATCGAGGGCGTTTACTATCTGGTGCCGGTGAAAAATGGCGCACCGAAAATAACGGTGCGCTGGCCGGCGTCGGCCAACAGCGCCTCGCCGGGATATTTTACCTTCGAAGCGGGCAGTTGGGATGCGTATGATTTTATCGCCTGCGGCGTGTCGCCGGCGCCGGCGGGAAGTGAGGTGACGGTCGAGTATTCCGGCGACTGTGCCGTCGATTTCCATTTTACCAATGCCTATCCGGCGGCGCCGGATCGTTACGCCGGCGTCGGCCGGCCGCAGTGGCATTTTTCCAGCCGGCGCGGCTGGCTCAACGATCCGAACGGCTTGTTTTTCCTCGAGGGCCGCTGGCATTTGTTTTATCAGCACAATCCCTACGGCATCAACTGGGGCAATATGCACTGGGGTCATGCGGTCAGTGCCGATTTGCTGCATTGGGAAGAGTGGGGGGACGTGCTGGCACCGGATGATTTCGGAACGATGTTTTCCGGTAGCGCGGTGGTGGACGAGGCCAATGTTTCCGGCCTGGGGGACGGGAGTCGGCCGCCGGTATTGCTCTTTTACACCGCGGCCGGTGAAACTTGCTGTCAATGCCTGGCTTACAGCCGGGACGGCGGCCGGACCTTCGCTAAATATCCGGGAAATCCCGTCCTGCCGGCGTTCGAAGACGCCCGGGATCCGAATCTTTTTCAGGACCCGGTTTCCGGTGACTGGATCTTGGCGCTTTATCTGGGCGACCGGAGCCGGAAAACATATCAGTTGTACCGTTCCGGCGATTTGCTGCACTGGCGGGAATCCGGCCGGGAATTGCTGTTGCCGGGCGAACGGGAATGTCCCGGTTGCTTCGCGCTGCCGGTGGCGGGGGAGGCGGGCGCGGTCAAGTTTATTTTCTGGGGCGCCAACGGCCGTTATTGGATCGGCGACTTCGACGGCGTGTCGTTCGTGCCGGAAAGCGGTCCTTTCGCCCTGTTCAACCGCTCCGGAGAAGGCTGTGCCTATGCCGGCCAGAGCTGGTCGCATGCGCCGGACGGCCGCCGGATATTCATCGCCTGGTTGACTTGGGGAGAAGCGCGCGGCGGCGGCTGTTTCAGCCAGAGTATGACCGTGCCGGTGGAATTGACGCTGCAACGCCGGGCGGAAGGGTTGCGGCTGGCGGCGGCGCCGGTGCGGGAATTGGCCCGGCTGCGGGGGCGGGAATGGCGGTTCGAGCGGCTGGAAGTGCGGAATGGCATGCCGCGCGAATTGCTGGAACTGAAAACGGACGACTGCGGCTGGGAAATCGAATTCGAACTGGAAACGGCAACGCCGCTGATCGCTTCCGTTTGCGGTATCGACGTCGCTTTCGAGCCGGAACAGCGGAAACTGCGGATTGCCGCCGATGAACTGGAGTTGCCGGCCGACGCCGGGAAAATGTTCCGGATTCTGACCGACCGCGGCTCCGTTGAGTTGTTTGCCGCCGGAGGTCGAATCTGGTTTGCCAAACATTTGGAACTGTCGTCGGGCCGGCCGCTGGCATTTGCCGATCAGTGCTGCGGCTGCGGCGTGCTGCGGAATCTGCGGCTGCGGGAATTGCGGTCGGTCTGGCAAACGGAATCGGACGGCGTCGGATGTCCGCTTCACAACCGTGAAACGGGCCGCCGGAGGAAATGACCGGCGGCCCGTTCGGAAAGGGAAATGGTTATTCGACCGATTATTTGTAGTCGGGCAGGAAATCCTTTTCCGCGTCGAACAGCCGGTAGGTCATCTCCTTGATTTCCGACGGCGCACAAACTGCCGCAGTCAGCGGATCAAGCAGCAGCGCTTTCATCGCCAGATCCTTGCTGCGCTCGATACAGGCGTTGGCGGCCAGGTCGAACATGCGCAAATTGGAGGCGCAGACCGCCGCGCAATGGTCCGGCAGGTCGTCGAATCGGGTCGGATTGATGCCGTTGCGGTTGACGAAGCAGGGAACTTCCACCACATTGTTCCACGGCAGATTCGGAATCAGGCCGTGATTGATCACCGTGCCGTGAATTTTGAACGGATTGTTGGTTTCCATCGCTTCGATGATGAAGCTGGCGTATTCCCAGGACCGGTCGAGATCGAGTTCCTTCTCGCCGTCGACCCAGGCGCGGCGGCGCTGGTCGCAATCCTGGCGCCAGGTCGGCCAGTTGTCGGCGTAGAAGGAGCTCTCCCCGAGGTAGCCTTTGCCGCAATGTTTGGCGATCAGCTCCGGGCGTTTCCGGTAGTAGGGCAGGTATTCGCTGAAATGGCCGCTGGATTCGGTGACGAAATGGTCGAAGTAGAGCATCATATCCAGCCGGATCGGATCCTGGGCCAGAAATTCGGCATCGGTCCGGGCTTTTTCTTTCAGGAGCGGATAGAGGTCGCGTCCTTTGTGGCTCAATTCGACGAACCAGGCCAGATGATTGATGCCGGCGCAGCGCCACTGCAATTCCGGGTAAGGGATGTCCAGGTAAGTGGCCAGCGTGTGGCTGGAACCCTGGACGCTGTGGCACAGGCCGATGACTTTCGCTTTCGAATAGCGGGCGGCGGCCAGGCAGAGGATGCTCATCGGGTTGGTGTAATTCAAAACCCAGGCATCCGGACAGTATTTCTCGACATCTTTCAGCAGGGCCAGGAAAACCGGCACGGTACGCAACGCCTTGAACAGCCCGCCCGGTCCGATGGTGTCGCCGATGCATTGATGCACGCCGTATTCCGCCGGAATGTCATTGTCGAAACGGACGCAGGAGGTGCCGCTGACTTCGATGCAGTTGATGACGTAGTCGGCGCCGGGCAGCACTTCCAGCCGGTTGGTCGTGGCCGTCAGTTTCCAGCCGGTTTTGCCCATTGCCTTGAGAATTTTGTTGCCGAGTTGTTCGGCCAGCGCCAGCCGCTCGGCATTGATGTCGACGATGCCGACTTCACCGGTTTCGGCGCCGGGGATGTTCATGACGTCGGTCAGCAGCGGCTGAAAGAAACCGCTGCCGGCTCCCATGAAGACGATTTTCAATGGCCGGCTGACACTCGAGGTGATGCCGAGTTGTTCCGCTTTCTTCGTGTGAAAAGCGTGACTTTGGGTTTGCTCACTCATGAAAGATCTCCGATAATATGGTTATTGGTTTAACGGTAGAACTTACTATAGCTGCGAACATTGGAATTAAAATAGGATAAATTTGCTATTAATATGACGGATGTGCTTTTTTCAATTGTTTTTTGGGGGCGCGCTCCGGCGGGTGGTTCGATTCTTTCCGGAAATGATTTCGGAAGAAAAGGCCGGGCCAATAAAAAAATCGCGTTTTTTTTGCCTTTGCCGCTTGCATTGTCCTAAGTATTTGAGTGTGAGTGAAAACCGCGCTTTGGGAAAATTTATACTATATATTGTGGTTTTTTAATTTGACATATTCTATATTGTGTGGTTTATTAAGCGCCGTTGTCTAGATGGAAGATTGCTTGGACGAAAAAAATATTTTAAATAAAATCCATAAAAGTTAAGATTTTGATCTGATTACTCTGGAAGGGGAGGAAAATGGCGGAGCATTTGTTGCAGTTGACGAAAGTTCGTAAACGGGACGGCCGGATTGTCGATTTCGATCCGGAACGCATTACTCTGGCGGCCGGCAAGGCGCTGAAAGCGGCCGGCACCGCCAATGACAAATTGGCGAAGACGATCTGCAAGGATGTTCTGTTTGAATTGGCCGACAAAGGATTCGGTGAAAGCGAAGTGCCGGATATCGCGGTCATTCAGGACCAGGTGGAGGCGGCGTTTATCAAACGCGGCTTGACCAAAGCGGCCAAACTTTACATCCTTTATCGCGCCCAGCACGACAAACTGCGCGATCACAAGCAGTTGATGATGGATGTCCAGGAATTGGTCGCCAGCTACATCGACCGCGAGGATTGGCGGGTCAATGAAAACTCCAATTCGGGCTATTCCTATGCCAGTCTGCTCAACCATGTCAGCGGTACGGTGATCGCCAATTATACGCTGGCCAATATTTATCCGGCCGAGATCGCCGAGGCGCATTCCAGCGGCGATTTTCACCTGCACGATCTTTCCTGCGGCATCGTCGGTTATTGCGCCGGCTGGAGCCTGCGCCAGCTGCTGCAGGAGGGGTTCCGCGGCCGCGGCGGCCGGGCCAGTGCGGCGCCGGCCAAGCATTTCGATACGGCGCTCGGCCAGATCGTCAATTTCCTGTCGACTTTGCAGACCGAATGGGCCGGCGCTCAGGCGTTCAATTCGTTCGATACGCTGCTGGCGCCGTTCGTCCGGCACGACGGGCTGTCCTACAAGGAGATCAAGCAGAACATCCAGCAGTTTGTTTTCGGACTGAATATCGCCAGCCGCTGGGGACAGACGCCGTTCACCAATTTGACCTTCGACTGGGTGGTGCCGGAGGATTTGAAAGATTCGCCGGTGATCATCGGCGGTCAGGTGGTGGACGAGGGCTGTTACGGCGATTATCAGGAAGAAATGAACCTGATCAACCGGGCGTTTCTGGAAGTGATGTCCGAAGGCGACCGCGACGGGCGGATTTTCACCTTCCCGATTCCGACTTACAACGTCACGAAGGATTTCGACTGGGAAAGCGACAACGCCAGGCTGCTTTTCGAAGTGACCGGCAAATACGGTTTGCCGTACTTCCAGAACTTTATCAACAGCGATTTGAATCCCGGCGATGTCCGCAGCATGTGCTGCCGGCTGCAGATGGATGTCCGCGAACTGCGTAAGAAAACCGGCGGCCTGTTCGGCGCCGGCGAGCAGACCGGTTCGATCGGTGTGGTGACGATCAACATGCCGCGGCTCGGTTACCTGGCCCAGGACGAAGCGGACTTCTTCGCCCGGCTGGACCGGCTGATGATCATGGCGATGGAATCGCTGGAAATCAAGCGCAAGGTGGTGCAGCGCTATCTGGACGGCGACCTGCTGCCCTATACGAAAACTTATCTCGGTACCTTGAACAACCATTTCAGCACCATCGGGCTGGTCGGCATGAACGAAGCGTGTCTGAATTTCCTCGGCTGCTCGATCTGCGATGGAGAGGGGCGGGATTTCGCGCAGCGGGTGCTGCAGCATATGAAGAAGAAAATTCAGGATTTCCAGGAGGCCAGCGGCCACATCTACAATCTGGAAGCGACGCCGGCGGAGGGGACCAGTTTCCGGCTGGCCCGGCTGGACCGCAAGAAATTCCCGAATATTATCTGTGCCGGCGACGCGACGCCGTATTATACCAATTCGACGCAGTTGCCGGTCGGTTACACGGCGGATTTGTTCGAGGCGCTCGATTTGCAGGAGCCGCTGCAGGCCGCTTATACCGGCGGTACCGTGTTTCACGCTTTTGTCGGCGAGAAGCTCGACAGCGGCAGGCAGGTGGCCAGCCTGATTCGCCGCATGGCCGAAAATTATCATATTCCGTATTTCACGCTGACGCCGTCATTCAGCATCTGTCCGGTTCATGGCTACATCCCGGGGGAACATGCCGAGTGCCCGTTGGAAGCATAAAGAATTATTCATTCCGTCGAAAACGGCGGGACAACATCCAAATTGAAGGAGTAAAAAATGGCTAAGTGCGGAGAAAAAACTGAAGTGTACAGCAGAGTTTGCGGCTATTTCCGGCCGGTGTCCAACTGGAACAAGGGCAAGAAGGAAGAGTTCAAGGACCGCAAGACCTATGAAGTAGGTTGCGGTTGCGAAAAATAATTTTTTCGCCGATTCTGCTTTTCGCACCGGGCAGCGCAGCTTGGTGCGATTTTTTTTGAACCGTCGGCGTTTTTCCGTCGATATTGCAAGAGAATTCAAATGGATATTCGTGGATTATATAAATTCACTCTCGTCGATTTTCCGGCTCATCTGGGGTGCGTGTTGTTTGTCGGCGGCTGCAATTTCCGCTGTCCGTTCTGCCACAATCCCTGCCTGGTTTTTGATCCGGCCAGTCAACCGCGCATCACCGAGACGGCCGTCTTCAATTTTCTGAACCGGCGGGTCGGCAAGCTCGACGGAGTGGTCATCAGCGGCGGGGAACCGACTTTGCAGCCGGGTTTGGGCGCTTTCGCCGTCAAGGGCAAGCAACTGGGATTCGATATCAAAATCGATACCAACGGCAGCCTTCCGGCGGTGATCGAGCAGTTGCACCAGGAGGGCGGGCTCGATGCGCTCGGGGTTGATTTCAAAGCGCCGTCCGGCCGTTATGCCGCCTTGACCGGCAGCGCGCTGCCGGATTGTGCCGAACGAGTCAAGCAAGTGATCCGTTTTGCTTTGGAGCAGGGCATTCAACTGGATGTCCGTACTACCGTCCACCGGGACTTGCTGTCGCCGGAAGACTTGAACGCGATGCGGCGGGAATTGGATGCGCTCGGAGTCGCCGACTGGACGTTGCAGCAATTCAATCCGGTCGAGGTGATCGATGAGACGTTGCCGCAACGGCCGACCTACAGTGATTCCGAACTGGTGCATTTGGCCAGAGCGCTTGGGCGGACGCAGGTGCGTGGTTTGAATGGTTTGATTTTGAAATAATTACGATTCCGCTGTTTTTACATCCTGAAACAAAAGTTGACGTTCCGGGTCGCCCCCGGAACGTCAACTTTTGTTTGGATCCACTTGTCGCTGAAATCTTGTTATACCGCTGGCAGCAGTCGTCAATCGCCCGGTGGCTCCGGAGCGCCCAGCGGAATCTGCGGTTTCATGGTTGAGCCGCAACCGGCTCGTAGACCCGGACATAATCGATTTTGTAATCGGCCGGGAAAATACTGTCGTCGATTCCCTGGGCACCGCCCCAACTGCCGCCGACCGCCGTATTGAGAATCAGATATTGCGGCAGATTGAACGGCCACGGGGTGCCGTTGGTCAGTTGAAGTGCCTGCTCACTGGAATACTCGAAATATTGCTGGTCATCAACGAAGAGACGGAGGCCGTCCCGGTCCCATTCCACCGCATAAACATGATAAGTCAAATCCGGCCGCTCGACGAAAATACTGTCGCCGCGCGAGGTCAGCGGGTAGGGATTCGGCGAACCGGCAATGTGGACGGTACCGTAAATTCGTTCCGGTTCATAGCCGACATATTCCATGATGTCGATTTCTCCGCAGGCCGGATAGCCGGCCGTGTCGATGTTTTCTCCGAGCAGCCAGATGGCCGGCCAGATTCCGCGCCCGCCGGGCAGCATCGCCCGGACTTCGATCCGGCCGGCCGACCAACTGGCCAGCCGGTGGGTGGTGATGCTGCCGGAGGTGTATTCGATGGTTGCCGGCCAGCCCTCTCCCCGGAGCGGCTGACCTTCCGGCAGCGGCAGGGATTCCTTGTGTGACTGGATCAGCAGATAGCCGTTTTCCTGCCGCACGTTCTTTTCGCGCGCTTCGGTATAGAATTGCCGTTCACCGTTGCGGACGAAACCCACTTCGTAATTCCATTTGGACGGATCCGGCAAACCGCTGCCGTCAAATTCATCCTGCCAGACCAGTTGCATCTCCCGTCCCCGGCTGTCCTGCCGGTGTCTGGGCGCCGGGGTATGGTCGACCGTCACCAGTTCCGGCGGACACAACGCGGCGTAATAAGCCGTTTCGTTCGCTTTCAGCCAGTCGCCGGTATCGTTCAGCAGCGTGCGAAACGCGGCCCGCCCGGTTTCGCCGGCCGTGAACAGCAGCTCCCGGCTTCCCTTGAGCTCTTGCAGCTTGTTCGCCGCCGTTTTCCGCAAATCCGGGGCGACGGCGGTGGCGGCGATCTGTTCCAGCAGTGTCATTTGACCGGCCAGTTGTTCCCCGAGATCCTTGCCCTGCAGGAAAACCTGATACAATTCATAACGGATCGGTTCGGGAACCTGGGAGTGGAAGAGATGAATTTCCCGGATGTCATGCTTGTCGATGGCGATTTCATCCAGATTGACCACCACCACCTGACGTTCCGCCGTCTGGGCGTCGCCGGGTTGGATTTTGGCATAACCCGCCTCGCCGGCGCTGTTGTACAAAGCGATTTCCATGGAAAAATTATCGCCCTGTTCCGGCGCGATGTCCAGCAGCAGCGTCGGGAAATGGCTGAAATCCCGCTGCGGCAGTCGGGCGGTCGACAGGATGATGCCGGGCCAGCGTTCTTCCGGCGTCAGGGCCGGAATCGACACCAGCAGCCCGTTGTCCGGTGCGGCCGCGACCGTCACCGAGGGTTTGACTTTCAAATTGGCTGGCGCCGCTTCCCGGGTGAAATCGGCGACGACCAGCCGATCGCTGTTCGCCGCGGAATCTTCCGCCGGCGGAAGCGCGCTGCAGCCGGCCGCCGCCAGCAGCATACCGCATGCCATAATCCGGAATCGGTTCATCTTCTCGCTCCTTCGCAAAAGTGTTTTCCTGTCTCGGCGTTTACTATAAAATAATTCGGACCGGATTGCAACCGCCCGACCGCCGTTTCAACCCGTTGGAACGGATTTTACGCCGGAATGGAATGAATCAGTCGGCTCGTCCGATCACCGGCTGCAATGCGCTCCGGTTGTGGAAACTGCCGCCGGTCCGGAAGAGATTGGCAAGTTTTCCGGCCGGATAATCGGAACACCCCAGGTTCAACTCCAGCGGCGCGGTGAAATTGAACTGCGCCAGCGGCAGCGCCAGCTCCAGCGTCCAGCCCCGCTCGTCCTGTTGCGTTCCGACGGTATAGGCTTCGAGCGACCAGGAGGAATCCCGGTTGCGCCCGTCGTAGAGTTCGCCGTCCGGGTTGAAGATCATCTGGTAATAGTCCGTTTCGTTTTGCGCCGAGAGGAACAGTTCCATGCTGTCATCGGTATAAACCGCCGAATCCCGGCCGCGCTGCCGCGAAATGATCTCGGTATCCGGAAAACGGGCCGCGAGGTAAAGCACGTTGAAATCCGGATCGGCGGCGAATTGGACCGTGGGCGGATTTTCCAGTTTTTCTCCGTTCACTCCCTGCAGGGGAAGCGTCTGCGCCCGTTGCCAGATTTCGTCATCCAGCACGCCGTCGATGTCAGGCGCTTCCTTCGACGTCATCACTGCGAGCGCCGGAAAATTCACCATCTTCACCGGCGGTTCCATCGCCGGGAGGGCGTTCCCGGCCGGTCGGCCGGGCGTCACCTGAATCAGCAGGCGTTCCTGCGGCGACAACATCATGCGGAAGGAATTCAATTCTTCCGCGCTCCACAGTGTTCTGCCGCCGTCATGGCTGTAAAGAATCGGACTTTGCGGCTGCGCCGGCAGCGGCATTTTCATGACCGAATATTCCGCGGCGGCCAACTGCTCCGGATCGGCCGCGAACGTGAAGCAAAGCGGAGCGTCTCCGGAATTGAAGAGGTGAAGACGGAAGCCGCCGTTGCCGTCGCCGGCGATCGCCTGCAACGCGTTTCCTTGCCATACAGGCAGCGCCAGCTCGTAATCTTTGCCGCAAACCCGCACCGTCTCGCGCCGGAGCGCCGCCGGTTCGACGGAGAGGCCGCCGGGCGCCGCCGGATATTCCGCCATCAATGCCTTGAGTTGCATGATCCCGGCCAGGACCGGTCCCGGCGGCACCCCTTCTCCCAGCATGATGGAGCGGAAAGCCATGATTTCCTCGGGTTCGATGCCGGCCTGCAGCAGATAGCGTTCGGCCTTGACGGCCAGAGATTCCTCGGCGGTACCGTAGGCGTCCATGCCTTCAGCCAGCGTGTCGAAGCCGCTGTAATCGCGGATGGTGAAGAAGCTGGTAAAGACGTAATCCTGCATCATCTCCTGGCGGGAAACCCCCAGAATCGCCTCCAGCAGAAAGGCCAGCGACCCGGTTCGGTCGGCTCCGGCGATGCAGTGGAAATTCACCGGGTAATTTTCGGGATCGCAGAATATCCGGAAGAGTGCGGCATAATTGTCCCGCCCGGCGGAAGAGTAAAGGCCGGCATAGCTGGTCGAAGAGATATTGATGTATTGGACCGCGTCGCCCAGCGGCGAAGCGGTCATGCCGGCGGTTTCGCCCGAACTGCGCAGATCGATTTCGGTTTTGAGGCCGAGCTCTTCGAGCATGATGCGCCGTCCTTCCTCGGTGAAGCGGGCCGGGCCGGGAATTTTGCCGTCACTTGAATTGTTGTTCAACCCGGAGCTGCGGTAGATCTTGTTCTGGGCGATGCGGCGGCCTTCCAGACCGAGGCGGCCGCCCAGGTCGCGAAAGTTGTCGACATCGGGCACGTTCATGACCCGGGGAGTCAGTTCTTCCACGCTGAAGCTCCATACCGGGGTTTCGATTACGCTGCCGTCATCGTAGCAGGCAGCGGCTTTCCAGTAATAGGTCCTGCCCGCTTCGAGGTTGTAGAGGCGGTATGAACTGTGGGGCGGCGCGGCCTGCCGGGCGTCGCTGAATTCGGCGGCGGTCGCCCAGGGCAGGCGGGAGCGGATCCGGGGCCGGGCGCCGCTGAAATGCCAGCTCAATTCAACACCTTCCGGAAAGGACCGGACCCGGTGGTCGAAATCATAACGCAGCGCGTTATCGGCCAGGACTTCGCGCCCGGCCGCCTCGGTCAGCAGGAGAAAGAGCTTCTGCGCCGCTTTGAATTGGGAAACCACCGCGCCGTCGTAGGGTCGGTTCGGCACAATGGAGTCGGCGACCGCCGACCATACGGAGCACACGATCACCAGGCAAGCCAGAATCCGATTCATCCTCTTACAACCTTTCTTCTTCAAAACATTCCGATATATATGCTTACCATACCATGAACCGGTCGTGGTGTCAAACCGGCTCCAGTTGGAATTGCCGCTTTTGCCGGATGTTTCTGGTGTACCTGTCTGGTTTTGCCGGCGTTTCGGGGACGCGCCGTTGCCGAATCCCTTTCCCGAAAACGGCACGATGGGAATGGCCGAAGGAGTAATAAAGGGAAGGAAATACGGTTCCCGGCGGCAGCTTCAAGGTGACGAATTTTTCGCCGCCGTCCGGGAACCGCAAATGTCGGTCAGTCGAGCCAGGCGAAATCGGTCAGCAACGCGGCGTGGTCCGATGGAAACATCACCGGATGGTAGTCGACGACCCGGGAATGCAGCGGCCGCAGCGCTTTGCCTTTGAAATAAATGTAGTCGATCCGGTCGGACAGGCTCCAGCGGTCGACGTTGTAATCGCCGGAAACGAACCACGGCGACCAGGTCATACCCGGCGAGACGTGGACGTTCGGGTTGAGCAGCCGGTAGGAGTCGGTCAGGCCGGCTTCCTGCATGGTCCTGCTGACCGGCCAGGCGATGACGTGGCCCTGGTGCTGGGCGGCGGCGGCGGCCGTCCAATCCAGGTGCGAACCGTTGTTGAAATCGCCCAGCATGACGACCGGGATCTGGTCGGCCTGGTTGAGAAATGGTTCGATGCCGGCCAGAATCCGCTTGATTTCGGCGTGGCGGGTTTCTTCTTCGTCCTGCGTCATTTCGGCATCGGTCTTTTCGCCTTTGGAAATGCTGCTCCAATAGTCGGGCAGGTAATTCAGCCAGATATCGAAGACGGCAATCTGTTGCCGCTCATTGAGCCGGATGACCGCGCCGCCGGAAAACGACGGATCGAACACTTTGACGATCTGTTCGATCGGATAGCGGCTGTGGATCGACAGGTTGTTGCTGATCAGATAAAATTGAAATCCCAGTGCGTCGGCGATCTCCTCGCCGCGGCCGTAGGTTTCGATCAGCGCGACGACATCCGGATCGGCGTTCAAAATGACATCGAGTGTCCGTTCGATGCCGACTTTACGGCCGAAATTCCTGCCGGCGCTCCAGATATTCCATTCGAAAATGCGCAGCCGCCCGGTCCGGTTCTCCGGTACGCTGACCGCCCGGTCCGGAAAGAATTCATTGAACTGCCGGCGCACCGTTTCATCGTCCAGCGTTCCCCGGCTTAGGCGCACTTCGTCGAGCATGCCGTTGAAGGCGTATTCCTGGCCGTAATAGTCCTGGTCGGCCGAACCGCCGACCACCGTTTGATTGCCGGAACTCAAATCGCCCAGACCGGGCGTATTGTAAATCGCCCGGCAGACGCCGTCGCGATAAAAGCGGACACAGCCGTTCCGGCGGTCGACGCAGAAGGCCAGTTGATGAAATTTGCCGTCGTTGATGGCCTGACGGGCGGTCGGCATATAGGTATAGCTATTTTTGCCATCGGAAAGCCGGACTGCCCAGGCGCCATTTTCCTGGGCGTACAGCAGCCAGCCGGCCGATTCGCCGTCGTCATAACGGCAGTTGCCGGCGATCGCGGTACCCTGCGGCGCGCCGGGCAGCGTTTTAACGTAGAAAACTACGCTGAAACTGTCGCCGTAATCCGGCGTTGCCGTCAATTGCAGCGGGATGCGGGCCGGCGCCCGGCTCGACAAATCCAACGCCCGTCCGGCGCCGATGCCGGCGCAGAACGAATTGGTCTGTAAGGCTACCCGTTCGTGGGAAGATCCGTCCAGTTTCGGAGGGTCGAAGCGTGAAATCACGCCGTCATCAAAGTTCAGATGAATGTCCGTCGCGCCCGTCGCGCCGCTCCAACCGCCGATCATCAGCACGATTGCCGCCAGTTTTCGAAAAATCATAATTTGCTCCGGATGTTCAGAGGTTTGCACAAGGTACACCCCCGCCGGCGCGATACCCTCCGCCGGCGGTTGCGGAATTCCCGCAGTTACCAGTTTTTGCCGACCACGCCGTTTCGGTAATAGTATTGGATGCCCAGCTCGTTGGCTTCGTCGGCATTGAAACCGGCGGCATGGCCGTCGCCGAAAAGAGCGTTGCACTTCTGGTTGTGCCGCAAATCGAAGAGGCGCGAGCCTTCAATCCAGCCATAGATGTGATACATTTGCGTTTGGGTGGCCGGATCGTCCAGCGAGTCGGCCAGCACGATCATTTTGCTCAAGCCTTCCTTGGTATAGGGAATGCCGCCGGCGCCGGTGAAACTGTCGGTCAGTTTGATCACGTAGTTGTAATCGTAGGCCCACATGCCGTAGCTGTAGCGGAACCAGTGGTCGCCGGCGTCGTAGTCGGACGGCGTGCCAGTTGGACAGAGGATGGCCGGAGATTCGTAGCCGGAATTCTTCATCGTTTCCCCCCAGGTGCAATTCGTGTTGTCGTCGTAGGTCGGCGGCAGGCTGTTGGCGCTCTCGTCCGCATACATGATCAGCGTCAGGCCGTTCTGTTTGAGATTGGAAAGGCATTTGGTGGCCATCGCGCTGGCTTTGGCCCGGCCGAGTGCCGGCAGCAGCATGCTGGCGAGAATGGCAATGATCGCAATTACGACGAGCAATTCAATCAATGTAAACTGTTCCCGGTGTTTCATTTCGAGTGTCCTTTCACTAATTTTGGTTGGAAAACGATTGATTCGGAGGAACCATTCCTGTTTTATTGCCGGTTGGGAAACCGATCCTCTGCCGGGGGCCTTTGCCAAGGGTGGTGCGGCGGGGGACCAGCTCCACCGGCGTGATGACGTTTTCGATCAATCGGTGCTGGCGGCGGATCTGTTCGGCGACGATCCGCACCGATTCCCGGGCGATGTCCTCGCACAGTACCTTGACGGTGGTCAGTTCGATGCCCCACTGGCCGGCCAGTTCGATATCGTCGAAGCCGCACAGGCCGCACTGCTCCGGGACGGCGATGCCTTTCTCGCGCAGTCCCCGCAGCAGGCCGATGGCGAAGGAGTCGCCCAGCGAAAACAGCGCCGTATCCGGTTCCAGCAGCGCCGCCACCCGTTCCGCCGCCTGGAGGCCGTCCTGGAAGAAGCCGTTGAAGACATCCTGGCCGTCGCCCATCACCAGCCACTCTTCATGGAAAGCCAGCCGGTGGTCCTTCAACGCCTGGAGATACCCGGAAAAACGCAGTTGAATGTCCTGGCGGTAAAAAATATTGCCGGTCGCGCCGAACAATATCCGGCGATAGCCGCGCTCAATCAAGTGGGAGGTCGCCAGATAACCGCCCAGATGATAATTGGGGATCACCGTGTTGACCGGCAGCGGAAACCGCCCGCTGTGGCAGATGACCACCACCGGAAAATTTCCACCGATCAATGCCGCCAGTTCGCTGGAAATTTCGTCGTCGGCGTTCATCGCCGGCGCCAGAATGATGCCGGATACTTTGCCGCGCAGCTTGCGCAGGGCGATATTTTCGGCCTCCCGTTCGCCCTTGGTGTTGATCAGCAGCGTGTGGAAACCGGCCTGGGCGGCTTCTTCCTGGATCGCCTTGACCACTTTGCTGTAGAAGGCATTGTCGCTGTGGTAGACCGCCACGGCGATGGTGCTGCTATCCGCCGCCGCCGGATCGGCGACATAGGTGCCGGAACCGTGCAGTTGGTAGACGACGCCTTCCTGAACCAGCGAAGCGATTGCCTTGCCGACCGTGATCCGCGACACCCCGAACATTTTGCACAGCATCCGTTCCGACGGCAGTTTGTCGCCGGTTTGCAAATTGGCGCCGATGTAGGAACGCAGATATTGCGCCACCTGGGTGACCAGCGGGCTGTTGTTGTCTAAAACTATTTTCGGCGCCGATTCCATCATTCTCTATTCTTTCGCCAGTTCCGTATCCGTATTTGTGGCATTCCGGTTGATTTGAAGTGGCATTGCCAGTATTTGATTAAAGTATAGTATATTTTCGATAAAAAGTCAATCGCCGGCGGTAATTTTTTTCGATTTTACCGCCTGGGCGGCGCTGAAATCGTTTGCCGACTGCATCATCGCCCCGGTCAGCGGCTGGCTGCCGTCCGGCAGCACATCCCGGTTGACCGCCCAGCAGAAGACCCCGCCGTATCCCTGGTTGAGATAATACTGCGTCTTGTCGTAAATGCTTTGCGGCGAATCGTAAATGACCAGCTTTTTTTGATCCGGCGCCCAGGCCCAGACTCCGCCGGAGTTTACTTCGTAGCTCCGTTTATATCCTTCGCTGAGCTTCAGCGCGTCGGCATAAGTCACCTGCCGCCAATGCTGGGGATCGACCGGGACGAAAGGCTGGTCCGCCTCGAAATAGTTGCCGTAAAACGGCAGTCCGACGATGATTTTCGAGCGGGGATAGCCGACCTTTTTTTCCAGAAATTCCAATTGCTCGACGAAATTGACCTGGCCGGGATCGGCTGGATTGGCGTGCATCGGCGCATGATAGGTCGAGGAGTTCCAGCCGGAATCGTAGCACATCACGTTGATGTAATCCAGGCAGTCCCGCATCACCGCGAAGTCGTTATGTTGCCAGGCCCAGTCGCCCGGCGGCAAAGCGGTGGTCAAATACATCTTCCGGCCGTTCCGCTTGCCCAGTTTGTCCAGTTCGCTGCGAAGCGACCGGATCAATGCTGTCCAGCGCGCGCCCTGCTCCGGTTCGCGCGGGTGCTCCCAGTCGACGTCGATGCCGTCGTAATCGTACTTTTGAACGTGTTTGATCACTTTATCGACATAAGCGGCGCATTTTTCCGGTGTGGCGGTCACTTCGACGAACGGCGTGACACCACCGAGCGAAACCAGTACCGGCAGATTGCGCTGATGGCCGTGCCTGACCAGCTCCGGGTTCGGCAGATGCTCCTGATCCAGCAACAGTTCGCCGGCGGCACCGGCCTGCAGAAACGCATTGTAAAGGATGTTGTAATCCGGATGAACCCGGTCGCACGGATAACTGTCGTAATCGCCGCCGACTTCATAATAGCCGCCGATCACCGGCGGGGGAAGCTCCGCGGCATTCACCCAGCCCAAAGTCAGCGCGGCAAGCAATCCTGTCCACCTTATTTTCATCGCAGTTCCTTTCGTTGTGTTCTTTTGGAAAGTGGTAATACCAGTGGCTAAATGAAGTATAGTATATTTTGAAGAAAAAGTCAATCCCCCCTGCGCTTTTTTTTAGATTAAATTCGGGGGGTCAATTGAAAAAGTAAACGCACCGCAGAAAATAGACAGGTTGCATTTAGTTTGTCGCAAAGAAGGAGGTCGCATTCAGTTTGACAAATAGAATAAGTTGCGTTTGGAATTTATCCCTAAATAACAGTTGAAAACATGAAAAATATTGCTATGTTATCATCAAACACTAGGAAGGTGAATATGGCAATGAATTCGTGGGAAGTCTCTGATGCTTTTTGGTCGAAGGTCGAACCTTTGATTCCCCGTGCAAGGCGTGATAGCAATCGAGAATATCAGCGTCGTCGCGGAGCGGGACGCAAACCGTTGGAAGCGCGTCGAGTGTTTGAGGGTATCGTGTATGTTTTGCGAACGGGAATACAATGGAAGGCGCTTCCCCGAGAATATGGGAGTTCAAGCAGCATACATCGTTATTTTCAGCGCTGGTCGAAAGCCGGATTGTTTCAAAAATTGTGGAAGAAAGGTTTGGCGGAATACGATGAGTTGGAAGGGATTTCCTGGCGTTGGCAAAGTATCGACGGAGCAATGAACAAAGCCCCATTGGCCTGGGAAGCAGTAGGTCCCAATCCCACTGACAGGGGAAAAAAATGGGACCAAACGTCACGTTCTCGTAGACGAGCGTGGCATCCCGTTGTCAATAGTCGTAACCGGAGCAAATCGGAATGATGTTACGCAAGTGAATGCCGTTTTGAGCGCAAAAATGAGAAAGCCGCGAGGAAGGACAAAGCAGAATCTTTGTGCGGATGCCGGTTATACCGGCTCTGGAGAAGTTATGAAGGCGTACCGATATATTCCGCACATCAGACCGCGGGGAGAAAATTGCAGTCAGGCAAGGTTACAAAGCTCGACGTTGGATTGTGGAAGTGGCCCATTCATGATTCAATCGCTTCAGAAAACTTCTGGTGCGTTTTGAAAAAACACATGCCGCATATGAAGCATTGCTTCAACTGGCAACATGCGTGATTATTTATAGAAAACTTGCAGTTATTTAGGGATAAGTTCTAAACGCAACTTATTCTATTTGTCAAACTGAATGCGACCTCCTTCTTTGCGACAAACTAAATGCAACCTGTCTATTTTCTGCGGTGCGTTTACTTTTTCAATTATAGATTCGGCAATTAACATACGTGCAATATTTGCTTGATGGTGTATATTATCATCATGGAAACTCAAGATGCCCGAAAACTCGATAAGGTCGCTCTTGAAGAGCGGCGCAAGCAGGCCGTGAGATTGTATCAAAGCGGCAAATGTAATAATTGTACAGAAATCGGAAAAATCGTCGGAGCGCACCGCAACACGGTGGGCAAGTGGATAAGCAAGTGGAAAAAAAGCGGCTTGTCTGCTTTGAAAGTAAAGAAATGCGGTCGTCCAGTCGGCTTTGGACGCCGTCTGCTTCCGCATGAAGAGAGTAAGATACGGAAAGATTTGGTCGATCATTGTCCGGATCAGTTAAAATTGCCATTTGCGCTCTGGACTCGTCAGGCGGTACGGTTGCACATCAAGATTTCGTTTGGAATCGAAATACCAGTCCGAACCATGGGGGAGTACTTGAAACGCTGGGGATTTACGCCGCAAAAACCAGTTAAGAAAGCTTATCAGCGCAATGAGGCGCACGTTCAAAAATGGCTGATTGAGGAGTATCCCCGAATCAAAAAGCTGGCAAAATCAGAAGATGCGGATATCTTTTGGGGGGATGAAACAGGAATTCGCAATGACGAGGCCAAGGGCCGCAGTTATGCGCCGAAAGGCAACCCCCCGGTGCAAGCAGTCAATCCGGTACGCGAAAAAGTTAATATGATCAGCGCGATTACCAACCAGGGGAAAACTCATTTCATGTTTTACAGCGAAACGATGACAGCTCAACTCCTGATCCAATTCATGGAACGTCTGATTCGTCAAAATGAGCGGAAAGTGTATTTGATTCTGGATAACCTGCGGGTTCACCACAGCAAAACGTTGACTGGTTTTCTGCAGGAAAACGCGGCTTTCATCAGGCTATTTTACTTGCCGAGCTACAGTCCCGACCTGAACCCGGATGAATATCTCAACCGCGACTTGAAATCAAATCTGAGCAACAAGCCCTTGGGGCGCGCCAAAGGAAAAATAACCGAACATGCCAAGCTACATATGGAAATGATAGCTGAACAACCGGAACGAATCAAGAAATTATTCCATTCCAAGACTGTTTTATATGCAAGTTAGTTAGTTGCCGGCACAATAACCCTCATACCCTTTTCGATTAATTTTTCGTTAAAGGGATTGACTTTTCTGGAAAATTTTGCTATAATATTAGAAAGTAGACTCGGGTTATCAAATTTTAAACAGCGTTTTAAAAGTAAATCAACATGCAGCAGCGTACCACTTTGATCGACATCGCCAAAGCTGCCGGCGTCTGTAAAGCGACGGTGGTCAAGGTCCTTTCCGGCGGCGATACCAACATTCGGGTACGGCCGGAGACTGCCAGGCGGATTCGCGAAGCGGCCGAGCGGTTGCATTACCGGCCCAATTTGAACGCCCGCGCCCTGACCGGGCGGAAAACCCAGGTGATCGGTGTTTTTATCGACAGCATGGCGGCCGCGTCCGGCTGGCAGACACTGGCCGGCATCGAACAATTCGCCGCCGGCCGGCAATACCGGGTCATGGTCGCAGTCGCCCACGACAACGTCGAAGAACTGGCCGAGAGTTATCAGGTATTCAAGCAATACAGTGTCGATGGCGTCATCACGATGGCGCACGACTATCCCGGCGAAAGTGAACGGATCCGGAAATATTTCGGTAACGAGGAAGATAAAATCGTTTTTGTCGACCGTCCGGTTGTGCCGAACGCCGTCAGCGTCAGTTATGCCGACTGCGCGGTGACCATCGCGCTCGACCATTTCAACGCCGGCGGCCGGACCCGCTCCGGCATCATCACCGAAGATTCCCCTTATCCATCCTCCCGGACCCGCCTCCAGCAGTTCCGGCGCAGGATCGTCGATCCGCGACGCATCTATCTGATGCCGCCGGTGGATAAACTGTCCGACGCCGAAACTCATCGGCACCTGCAACAGGCAGTCGAAATTCTGATCAAGCGGGAACAACTGGACAGCGTGATCGTCGCCAGCAATCTTTGGGCGATGGATCTGTTGCCGCTTCTGAACGATGCCGGTGTTTCGGTGCCCGGTCAGTTGGCCGTCGTCGGCTGGGGCAAAGAGCGCTTCTGCCGTTTTACCCGTCCGGCGTTGAGTACGATCGAACTTGATCATACCCGGGCCGGACACGATGCCGCCAGATTGCTGCTTGACTGGATTCAAACCGGTGAGCGTCCCGCTTCGGTCGAGATCATGCCGCAACTGGTCGAACGGGGGTCCGCGTGTTTCGCCCGGTTGCCGGTGAGTGCAGCAGAAACCGACTGATCGTCTGGTATTTGCAATAATTGAATTTTTAACGATTTTTAAAGATATCATTTTCCATCATTGCAATGAAAAACAACAAAACTGACATCCTGGCGGCGTTGCTGCAGAAAGGAGGCTGTACGATCCGCTCACAATTGCATACCCGTCCCGAACGACAAATCATGGTAATTACAGGAGACCGGCAATATGTCGAAAACCAGCTTCACACTTATTGAATTACTCGTCGTTATAGCGATCATTTCCATACTTGCTTCCATGTTGCTGCCGGCATTGGCCAAGGCCAAAGCCAAGGCGCTGCAGATCAAATGCATCGGCAATCTCAAACAGCAGGGACTGGCCAGTGCGTTGTACAGCGGCGACAACGACGAATATCTGCCGATGACGTTGGATCCGAATGGCCGCAAAATCTTTTACGGCACCCCGTGGCATGAATCAATGTACGAATACGTCGGCGGAACCTTGACCGAACTCAAGGCGGGCGATAAGTACAGTGAAATTTTCAGTTGTCCGGCCGATTCCTGCGAATTTGCCACCAACGAAACCAACACCGGTATAATCATCACGACGACCAATTATCTCTATAACGTCTATATGGGACGGCTGGAGTGGGGCGGTTACAACAATCCGGTGCGTTCCGGGATGGCTTGCCTGACTTCAAACACGGTTCAGATTGCCGACGGTTGCGCCGCCGCGACGAAGACCTGGGGGCCTTATTTCGCCGTACTCTCCCGGACGGATGCCCAACGATATCTGCATGTGCGCCACGGCAAAAAACTGAATCAGCTTCATGTGGACGGCCGCGCCGAAGCCGGGCATTATGACGAGTGGTCCGAAGACGATTATTGCCAGGTCTACTGGCTGCCGGTTCATTAAATCTTTCATTCCCCAACCCGATACGGAGAATCATGAAAAAACATTTTCTTTTCCTGTTGTTTCCGGCATTGCTTCTGCTCAGCGGAACGCCTTTTACCGCCGCTTTCGCAAGTGGGGACAACATACTGGCCGATCCGGAATTACGTGATATCGCAGCGTGGGCACTCACTCCCGAACATCATTTTCTGGACAACCCCGATTCACCCGGGACTCATATTCTGGTTGCCGGGCGAACCGAGCGGGGTGATTATTATCACGCCTCGCGGGAGATCGACCTTCCGCCGGGCATCTATGAATTCACCGCCGAAATCAAAACCGAACTGTCGGCTGGCGTCGCTTTTGCCTATGTCGAATATTTTGACCGCGACGGCGAATATCTCGGCGGCGTTTATCCTAAAACCAACGCCCGGGACTGGACCGAGGTCAGTTTCGAAATGGCGGTGCCGTCCGAAGCGGTCCGCGGCAAATTCGGCTTCGGCATCTTCAAAGGTTCGACCGGTCAGGCCTGGTTGCGTCATGCGGCGGTTATGCCGAAAATTTTCTATTCGACCTATCTGCTGCAGCCGGCCCAGCCGGGCGCGTTGCGCCCCGGCGAACAGGAAATCGAACTCGGTGTCTACGATTCCGGCAGCAATCTGGCCGGACAGCTTCGGGCTGAATTGTACCGGGATGGTCAACTGGTGGATCACTTCTCCACCGCCGTTTCTCGGGAACGGGCGCACGGCAGACTCAAATTTTCCGAAGCTGGTGCTTTTACGCTGACGACCAGGCTGCTCGACGCCGCCGGCAACATACTCGAAACAACCGATATTCCGCTTCAGGTTCTGCCGGCCGATGCCGTTGAGCCGGCCAATGCCGCAATTCTGGATCGGGCCGGCCGGCTGCTGGTCGATGGCAAAAAATTCTTTCCGTTGGGCTTGTTTCTCAACACCATCGACGCGCGCACCCGGCAACTTGCCAATCCGCTGGAAACTGATCTGCAGATCATCGGGGAATCGCCGTTCAATACAATCCTGCCTTACAGTTTTCTACTCTACCGGCGTGGCGACCATGCCGATGACATCGCCCGCGTCAACGGTTTTCTGGACGAAGCGGCGAAAAATAATTTGAAAGTGATTCTATCGGTCAAAGATATCCGGGAGGAGAAAACCTGGTGGACCGATTTCGCCGGCGGCCAGGGGGAACGGGACGCGCTGCGCCGCATCGTCACCGCCTTCCAATCCCATCCGGCGCTGCTGGCCTACTACACGTTCGATGAAGATCCACCCCAACTGCGCGACCTGCACCGCGGCCGCCGCAACTGGATCAACCGGCTCGATCCGTGGCATCCGACGCTGATGGTGTTCTATCAGGCTTCGCCGATGTCGTTATTGCTCGGCGGCACCGCCGACATCTGCGCCGCCGACCCCTATCCGCTCGGCAAGCACAGCGAGCCGGAATCGCTCCGGAACTGTCAAGACTGGATTGAAATCAACCGCCGTATTACCCGTACTTCGGTCGATTCCGCCGGAGCGATGTGGATTTGTCCGCAGATTTTCAATTTCGGCCATTACCGTCTTTCGGCAGCCGACGGTTTCGCCGGGCACGAGGAATATATTTATCCGACCGAGACGCAGATGCACGCCCAGACCCATCTGGCCTTGATCGGCGGCGCCAAAGGCATCCTGATGTACAGTTACTTCGATCTGTTCGCCGGGCCGGACCCGGAGGAGTTCGACAAACGCTGGCCGGCAATCTGCCGCGTCGCGGCACTGACACGGGAACTGGGCGATTACGTCCTTGGCGACCGAATCGCGCCGGAAGTCGAAATCGAGCTCCAGCAAGGCGAAGTGCTGGCGCGACGTTTTATCGCCGATGACGGCCGCGAAGCGGTGCTGGTCGTCGCCCTCGGTCCGGGACCGGCCGAAGCGGATATCGTACTGCCGTCCGGCCGGTGGCAGTCCCGGCTGGGACGAACCGCCGCCGGAAAAAACAACCACTGGCATTTCTCCGGACAGGAGATGTGTTCGGATGTGCTGTTTCTGGACAACGTACGATGACGGCGGAGTTCAGCCATACACCGCGCCGGGTGATCCGGCGCAATTCGCAACGGCGGATGTCGTCCAAAGAGCAGTAAAAATGATAAAAAAGACTTTGAAAATCGTCGGCCATCGCGGCCTGCCGGCCACTTATCCGGAAAATACCCTGATTTCCTTTGAGCGGGCGATCGCCGCCGGCGTCGATGCCATTGAATTCGATGTCCATCGCACGGCGGACGACCGGCTGGTGGTCACCCACGACGACACGGTGGAACGCTGCAGCGACGGTCACGGCGCGGTCCGGGCGCAAACGCTGGCTGAATTGCGGCAACTGGATTTCGGCGGCTGGAAAGCGCCGGAATTCGCCGGTACCCGGCTGCCGACCCTGGAGGAAACCCTCGATTGTCTGGGCGCTGCGCCGACGTTGGAAATCCTGATTGAACTCAAGGAAAATGATGAGGCGTGCACTGAACTGCTGGCCCGGGAATTGAAGTGCCGGCGGTTGGTTGACCGCTGCGCCGTCCTGTCGTTTTACGCCAACCAACTGGCCACGATGCACGAATTGTTGCCGGCAGTGCGGCTGCAGGGATTCCGGCTGCACGATTTCGCGGTTCCCGTGCCGAATGCTTACGAATTGATCACGCGGCTCTGCATCTGGCTCGACCAGTTGGACATGGCGGAGATCGATCGTTTTCATGCCCGCGGCATTCAGGTGGACACCTGCCCGGTCGACACCCCTGCGGCCCTGGCCAAAGCCCTCGCTTTCCCGGTCGACACCATCACTACCAATGCTGCTGACGTCATTCTGAACGAACTGGTCCGGCGCAATTCCGCGCCGGCAGAAATCTTCGAGGTAGTCTGATGAATTCCCTTCCTCCCACCATGCTGGCCTGGCCGCTGTTCGGCGCCGGGCTTGAACGGCTCGGCCGCCACGGCCGCCCCTGCCGTATCCCTGTTCCGGCAATCCGCCCCGGCGAACTGCTGGTCAGGATTGACGCAATCGGGCTGTGCTTCTCCGACCTCAAGTTGATCCGGGCCGGCGAACGTCATCCGCGGGTCATCTCCGGCGATCTGGCCGCCGATCCGGTCATTCCCGGCCATGAAGCGGTGATGACGGTCGTCGAGGTCGGCGCCGATTTGGCCGGACGCTTTAAAATCGGTCAGCGTTTCGCCATCCAGCCGGATATCTATATCGACGGCGTCAATAATTCCTACGGTTACGCGATCAACGGCGGACTGGCACAATACAGCGTACTCGATTACCGGGCGCTCGACGGCGACGGCGGCTGTTATCTCCTCGAACTCGACGAGTCGATCCCGAGTGCGGTGGCAGCGTTGTTCGAACCCTGGACCTGTGTACTGGCCGCCTATCAAATCACCAAGCGTACCGACCCGAAACCGCACGGCCGTGCCCTGCTGGTTGGCGGTGATCCCCAAGCCGGCTATCAGGCCGGCGAAGCATTCGAATCAATTAGATTTGAAACCGTAGACGCTTATTTATTAACGAAAAATCAACTCGCGGAATTCAATCGGCAGCTCCGGCTCGAATGCCGGAAATTATCCGCGTTGCCGGACCGTCCGTTATACAGTGACATCTTTCTGCTTGACGTCGCCGATCCGGAACTGGCGGCGGCTGCCTCCCGGCTGGGCGAACGCGGTGCCTGTATCAATTTTATCGGCGTCGCCCCCGAGCGGCTCAATCTCGATGTCGGCAGCATCCATTATCGCGGCTGGTTCTACCAGGGTACACCCGAACGCAACCTGTCGCTGGCCTGCCGCCGTAATGTCCGCAGCCATTGCCAGCCGGGCGGTTATTGCTGGCTGCCCGGCGGTGCCGGCGCCATGGGGCAGATGCATATCCAACTGGCCGTCGAAACGGCAGACGGCCCGGCGCATATCCTGGTCAGCGATCCCGACCAAGCCCGCCTCGATCACCTGAAACGGCTGCTGGCGGACCGGATTGCCGCACGCCGGATTGAATTTCTGGCGTTGAATCCGGCGACGATGACGGCGGAAGCGTTCGACGAACAACTGCAACGTTTCGCCCCGGACGGGTTCGACGATATCATCATGCTGGTTCCAACAGCGGCAGTGTTGGAGCACGCGGCCCGATTTCTCGGTGCGGACGGTCTGATGAATATCTTCGCCGGCATTCCGGCCGGCAATGCCGGACAGCTTGAACTGTCGCCGATCATCCGGGACGGAGTCCGTTTCGTCGGCTCCAGCGGCAGTACCACCGCCGACATGCGCCACTGTCTTGAGCTGGTTTCGCAAGGCAGATTGCATCCGGGCTCCGCCCTGGCGGCCATCGGCGGCATGAATGCCGTCCCCGCCGGTTTGAAGGCGGTTGCCGACGCCGGTTTTCCCGGCAAAACGGTAATTTTCCCGAATTGTCCGGACCTGCCGCTGATGCCGTTGGCCCAACTGACCTCCCAATTCCCGGAAATTGCTTCGATGCTGGATGACGCCGGAAATTATACACTGGCGACTGAACAAGCTTTGAAAGCCCGCTTTTCAACTGAACCTTAACTTTGAAATTCGAAAACTGACCATGCACGTCGTCTCCGATTCGCCCATCGTCGTCGCCGACCCCAATTCGGCCTGGCAGAAAGTTCTGACTTTCGACCGCTTCACCCCCGGCCTAATGGCCGCTGCCGCTTTCCTCCAGGCGGTTGAACGCCGTTCTTTTGCGGTGCCGGCATTTTGCGGCACCTTGCCGGGTACTGTTATCCCTGGATTTATACCGGGAGATCGAACATCTGACTGG
Source organism: Victivallis sp. Marseille-Q1083 (assembly GCF_903645315.1). Lineage (NCBI taxonomy): Bacteria > Pseudomonadati > Lentisphaerota > Lentisphaeria > Victivallales > Victivallaceae > Victivallis > Victivallis sp. Marseille-Q1083. Next base: position 1,523,875 of record NZ_CAHJXL010000001.1, on the reverse strand, counting down.
CGATACACCGACCATTCTGAAGATCAACACAGCCGAACTGGCCGCCTTGACCGGCCGCAATTGGCCGATCAGAGATGACAGGAAAGAGAAATCGTGATCCAAGCGTGCAATAATCAATTGCAGAAATGGTTGGCCGAACAGCAGGAGCAGGAGCAAAATCGGGAAAAATAATTTTCCCGGCCCGGCTGATCGTTTCCGACACCAGGCAATGTGTTCCCCGCTGCAGGGCGGGGGACAACTGTTTCATGCCAATGCGCGATCAGATGATTGCTGTGGATATTCCAGCCGGTCAACTTCAAAGCCCCAACCGGCGATTCGTTCCGAATAGCGTTGAAGCTGTTCCGCCGGCAACTCCGGAGAACGTGCCAGAAGCCACAGATAAGTCTTCGTCGAACCGGCAACGATTGCGGCGGAATAATCCGGTTCCAGATAAATAATCCGATAACCGCCGTAAAACGGCCGGAAGAATGAAACCCGCAATTCACCGACCGTGCTGGCGCCGGCTGGGACGGCAATCCCCTCCGCCGTTTTTCTCCGGCCATCACGCTCCCCGGCATTCAACACCCGAATCCGGCCATCCTTCCGGCGTGAATATTCAGCGGTAACGAAGTCCATATCCCGTTCAAAAAAATGCGGCAATCTGGCAATTTCATACCACCGTCCCAGGTAGCGTTCCGCCTCGAAACCGGTCACCGCCGGAATACCGGTTGTTGTTCCGGCCCGCCGCTGCCCGACCGATAGCCCCGCCACGACAACCGCCGACAATAATTGACTGATTTTTTTCATCATTTCCTCCTCCTGGTTCCACCTTATCACGATCTGGGAAAAATACAACATTTGTGCCGCCGGAATTTTTTCATTCCGCCAATTTTCAGAGTGTGAATTTGCTTTTAAGACAAAGAAACCCTATACTATAACTGTTTTCGAATGATAGATCAGAAAAAGCAGCTCGGTGCAGTCAAGTGTCCGGCCTTGCAGAATGATACCAGTTAGTCCATCTCTGTTTGATTGCAAATTGGTATGATACTCTTTCCCAAGGAGGAGAGGATGATGATCACCTGGGGGTTATGTTGTCTGTTTCGTCGAGAACCGATCAAATTCCGTCGCGCCACCGCCGCCGGTCTGGCCGGTTACGGCCGCCGGGAACAACTGCATCGGCTGGCTGAACTCGTTCGGTTCAATCTGGAAAACCTTGTTCTGGCTCTGGCCACCTGCCGACGGTTGGACATCGGCGCTTTCCGGATCAATTCGGAACTGCTGCCGCTGGCTACCCATCCCGCGGTCGGTTATCAGCTTGACGAACTGCCGGGGGCGGAGCGGATCAGGCAACGATTTGCCGAGGTCAGGAATTATGCCGCCGCCCATGCCCTGCGCTTGAGCTTCCATCCGGATCAGTTCGTCGTGCTGAATTCCCCGAACTGCGCGGTGGTGCAAAACTCCCTTCGGGAATTGCAGCATCAGGCATTGCTGGCCGGGCTGTGCGGCGCCGCTGAAATCAACCTGCATGCCGGCGGCGTCTATGGCGACAAACGATCCGCCCTGCAGCGTTGGCGCAACGCTATCGCCGGGCTGCCGTCGGCGGTCGTACAGCGCCTGACGCTGGAAAATGACGACCGTTGTTACACGCCTGCCGACCTTCTGCCGGTTTGCCGGGAATTGCAGATTCCGCTGGTTTACGACGTTCACCATCACCGGGTCAACCCGGACCATCTGTCCATCGAGGAAGCGACTCGCGCCGCCGCCCGAACCTGGGCGAGCCGTCATGCCACCCCGCATTTCCACTTGTCCAGTCCGGCGATTCCGTGGCAGGAACCCGGCGATCACCGCTCTCACGCCGAAACGATCGATCCAGCCGACTTTCCTGCCGGCTGGCGCCATTTGGATTTGACCGTCGACGTCGAAGCGAAAGCGAAGGAACTGGCGATCCGGAAACTGCGTGGGGAACTGGCCGCCGGTACGGCCGATTCCCGATGACATTTCGGCAGAATCATGCTCCGGCGATCAGAATCAATTGGCCGCCGACGGCACAAAGATCAAACTCGAATCGTCGATTTCGAAAATGCCGGCATCGAACCAGCGGCAGCCGGACAGGTCATCAGCTTCTCGCCGAGATCGCGTGTGAATTATCAAAATTCACCGCCCGGCAATAGTACGGGGTAATGTCACTGAAAAGAATCGAAATGATTGTGAGAGCGACGAGCAATTCTGTGAATGTGAAAGTTTTCCGCCGGCCGACGAATAAGAAATCGGATTTTTTTCCATTCAACTCTTGACTATTGCCGATTTTTTTGCTATTCTTCCTATAAAGACAAATGAAACGATTCATAAAAGGATTCAAATAAATTCTTTTGCCGCAATCCGGATGGTGGCGATTTTCAGAAAGCAAAATGAACAGTTCCTTAAATTCGTCTTGCAAAGGAGATGGTATGATAAATAACTGACGTTCGCGGAATCAGCTTTCTGCGTGTAATTTATGGCGATTAACTTACACGTTTGGAAGCGGACAGGTTGCAGACTGAATGTTTCAATGAGGCGCATCAGAAACGATGACGACCCCGGAAAGGAGATTAGTCAGATCTGTAAACCAGAGCGCCACCGTAGAGAGCGACTGATTAATCGACTACTCTGTATGGGAGGATGGTGAGGCCGTGACAGCAGTTCCGCTTCGATTCGTGAAAAACGAATGGAGGCAGAGAATGATGACAAGTTTTGTTGGAGTGGATTTGCACCGGAACAATTTTACTTATTGCATCCGGGTAAATGGGGAAGAACGGAAAATCGGCAAGTGTGAGATTACCGAACTGAAGGGCTTTGCCGCAATGCTCGGTCCGAACACGGCGATGGCGGTGGAGGCGACCGGAAATACGTTCATGTTTTGCAGCTCGCTGAAAGCTCATGTCGGGCGACTGGTGGTGGTGAATCCATCACAGTTCAAAGTCATCAGCATGTCCACCAAAAAGACGGACAAACATGACGCAAAAGTGTTGGCGGAGTTCCTGGAAAAGGATATGCTTCCGGAGGTAAGAGTGAAAGACGATTTGCAGGCGAAAATTTCAAGTCTGACGCAGACCAGGGAAAAACTGGTTCAGTTGCGTACCGTATTGAAAAACAAAGTCAACAATCTGTTAGCAGCTAACTTCATCGTGCTGAAACGGGAAGAACTGTCCACGGAGAAAGGGCTTTTGAAAGCATTGAGTTATCACTTCGACCCGATCACCGACACGGAAATGCTGGTGGTTGTCGAACAGATTCGCAGTCTGAACAAAAGCATTGAAAAACTGGATAAGGCGATTGAGGATCACGGCAGCAAGATGGACGGCTTCGACAACCTGAAATCCATCAAGGGAATCGGCTCGAAAGGTGCGGCGATCCTGTTGGCAACCATCGGCAATATCGCTGATTTCCGATCGGCAAAGCAGTTGGCCGCTTATATCGGAATCGTCCCCAGAGTGAGCAATTCAAATGACACGGTTTGCCACGGAAGAATCACGAAGAGCGGCAGCAAGATCGCCAGAACCGCTTTGGTGCAATGCGCTTTGATCGCCAAACGCTACAGCCCGTATCTCAATGCCTTTCATGAATCGGTAAAAAGTCGGCGGGGAGGTGCGAAAGCCAATATCGCCTTGGCTCGCAAATTCCTCGATATCGTGTATAGAACATTAAAAAACAATTGGATGTTTGAGAATTTTACTCAATTCAAGCTCGTAAAAAATTGAGTTTTTCTCGACATCGAAGTGGAAATTTATCATGGGAGAAGGAAGTCCATGAAAACGTCCCGAAATTTCACCCTTATCGAACTGCTGGTCGTCATCGCGATCATCGCCATCCTCGCCAGCATGCTGCTGCCTGCCCTCGGCAAAGCCAAACAGGCCGCCCAGATCATCAAGTGTACCAACAATATGAAGCAACTGGGACTCGGCATCCTGCTTTATTCGAACGACGCCGACGACTCCGCCCCGATTCAGGAAAACTCCTGGCTGCAGGAATGGGATTACGGCCGCAACCGGAAGTTCTGGATGGGCGAACTGATCGCCAATTACGGCGTCTCCTACGCCAGTCTGCAATGCCCGAGCAACACCGCCTGGAGCGACCCGAATGCAAATGGCGATTATGAACCGCAGATCGGCTGGGTCAATCATCTGTACGACTGGGGGTCCGGTGCATCCTGGGAAACCAATTATTCGTTCAACAATTACGGCCTGATCCTCAGCAAGACCGAAGACAAACCCGGCATCGGCGGCAAACTGTCCAAAGCGGACAGCCCCAGCCAGGTCGCCATGCTGCTGGAAGCCGAATGGCCGGGCGGCCTCAATGCCGTCACCTTTTACAACAACGGCGTTTCCCGTTTCGGTTCCACGGCCTACACCAGGGACCACGGCGGCGCGGCCTGCCTGTTCACCGCGCTGGACGGACATGTGCTCAAATCGAAATGGAGCAACGGCGCCATCGATCTGTATCTGACGCCGCTGTCGGCTTACTGGCTCAACGGCAACTGGCGGTTCGGCTCCTTCTTCTATCCGACCTTATAACCATTTCAATCACATTCCAGGGAAATGCATGATGAAAGCAAACATCGATTTCGTTCTCCGGTCCCGTTCACTTTTCACCCGGCAGCGGTTCGCCCCGCCGGGCGGAAACATATTTTTCCACCGGCTTTTTCCGGTGCTGGCGGTTTTCATGTCCGTCTTCTGCTGCGCCGCCCGGCCGGCCGGCAGAATTGCCGTCATCCAGGCCCGCAGCGGCTATCCGGAAGCCGAGGCCCTTTCCCGTTTTTTCGAAGTCGATGCCTATGACAATACGCCGGCCGCCCTGGACCGTCTGGCCGGTTCGCTGCCCCGATACGACGCCGTGGTGGTGGGAACGCTCGGCAATTACGAAGAGCCGCAGGATTTCAAAGTCTGGCATGACGCCTGGCTGGCCTACCTGACCGGCGGCGGCGTGTTGCTGGTCGTCGACGCCAATTATCAAAGTGCGGTCGATTCGGTCATTCACCACCTGGGCAAAGCATTTGAAGCCGAGGTGGAAACCACCGGCTGTGCCGCACTGGATTACGACGTTTCGACGACCTCGTACGAAGAACGGGCCGGACTGATGCATTTCCGGGAGCATCCGCTGCTGACCAGGCCGCAGCCGGCGGCCGAATCCTTCGCTGCCGCCGCGTTCGGCCTCTGGGCGCATCTCAAATTGCCGGACGGCTGGGAAAATCTGATCGCCTGTCCCGAAAACGACAGTTTCATGGCAGTCAGAAAACTGGGCGGCGGCACCGTTGCCCTGACCTCCTGCGCCGTCATCGGCCGGGCGCCGGAAGCCTTCGGGGCGCTGCTCGACAACCTGATTGTCGACAGCAAGATGCGCCGGGCCGGCTGGACCCTGGAAGCCTTCACCCTGCGCCGGACACCGGACGGCGACTCCATCGTGCTCGACCTGCGTTTCCCGGCAAATCAACCCGCTCCGACCGGCGTCCTGCGTTTGACCGATCCGGCCGACGGCAACCTATGGTATGAAAAAGCCTTCACCGCCACAGGACGGGAACAAAGTTTCCCGGTTTCACCGGGCGGCCGGACCGGGGCGGATCTGGCGCTGGAAATCGAAACGCCTCGTTCGCTGCATCTGGCGCGCCAGGTTTCCATCCCGCAACCGTTGGTATTCGCGCTGAATCGCAGTATCGTCTACCCGGCCACCCGGAACAAAGTTTCCATCGTCTGGAATTTCGCCGATTATCTGGCCCGGGCCGGTTACCGGGCGGAATTGCGCTGCAACGACCGCCCCGTTCCGGTCAAGCCGCTGGATCGGAATTACGCCTTGCTGGAGCTGGCCGAGCTGGAGCCGGGGACGTATGAATTCCGCGGGACGGTTCTCGCTCCGGACGGCAAGAGTTATTTTCAGACGCCGGCCGACCAACTGACGGTGCGCGCCGATTCGCCGCGCTTTTCGCTGGCGCCGCCGAAAAACCGCTTCGTCGAAAACGGCCGGAAATTCTTTCCGCTCGGCCTCTACCACGTTTCCTGGAGCCTGCCGGCCGAAGACCGTCTGGCCTGTCTGGAATTCGCCGGACGCTACGGCTACAATACCTTGCACGTCTCCTGCAAGCAACCGGAAGACCCGGCGCTGGCGGCCTTTCTCGACCGGGCCGAAGCGTTGGGCGTCCGGGTCATCCTGGAAGGCGTCGACGACAAATTGCTGACCGGCTTGCTCGACCGCAAAGCGATCATGGGCTGGAATGTCACCGACGAACCGGATCTCTCCGGCGTCGCCTCCGAATCGCTCGCGTCAGTTTACCGGAAATGGCAGCAGCTCGATCCGGAACGGCTGATTTACACGGTGATCGTCATGCCGATGAATTTCGCCCGTTACCGGGCGGTCGCCGATGTCATCGCCAACGACTATTACCCGGTTTCCACCGGCAAAATCGAAAAAGTCAATCCGGTCCAGACGATGCTGGTCGAAGCCATGCGGGCGGACGAACGCATTCCGCTGGCGGTCGTCCAGACTTTCGCTTTCGGCGAACAACCTTACAGCACACCGGCGGAAATCCGCAACATGACCTATCAGGCGCTGCTGGCCGACGTTTCCGGCCTGATTTTCTACACTTACAGCGACAACGAGTTCAAGCTGGCCGAGCTGCCCGAACCGCTGGAATTCATGAAAAAGCTGCCGCTGGAAATCAAATTCCTCGAACCGTTCCTGCTGGAAGGCGAGTTGATCCGCCTGCCGGATCCGGCACCGGCGGTTTATGCCGGCATCTGGCAAGGCGACGGCCGGCAGATTCTGGCGGTCGTCAACGCCAGTCGTCACGCTGCTGCCGTCAACCTCCCGCTGTCCGGGCGGAAGAACCTCGAACCGTTGTTCGGTTCCTCCTCGCCGGGACCGGTCCGGAACGGGGTGCTGCCGCTGGAGCTCGACAGCCTGGAAGTTTTTCTGGCCGAGCTGAAATGACCGGCCGGCTCCCGGCATAATCGCTCAGCGTTTCTCCGGCGCCGGAGAAACGCTGTTCTGTCGCAGCGCGCGCTTGTATGCGCCGGGCGTGCCGCCGGTCAAACGGCCGAAAAAAGCATTCAGATGGGAGACGTTCTTCATACCGGCCAAATCGGCGATTTCCTTCATCGACAGATCGCTGTGCAGCATCCAGTCGGCGATCTGCCGCAGCCGCAGCCGGTCGCGGTATTCGCCCGGCGTACAGCCGAATGCGTCGCAGAACCGCCGGCGCAGCGCATCGCGGTGCCGGCCGACCTGCCGGGCCAGTGCGACGAGTTTTTTCCGGCAATGAACATCCTGCTCAATCAGCAGCCGGAGCTGCTGCTCCGGCGGTAAGGTTTCCGGACGCGGCTCCGGCAGCAGCCGGGCGACAAGTTCCCCGGCGATCAGTTCGGAACGGTAAAAATCGCCGGGCAGCGCCGCCGTCCGCAGCGTACGGATGCGGCGGAAGCCATCCCGGACCGCGTCGAATTCCGCCGCCTCCAGGCGGCAGGACGCATGCAGAGGAATTTTTTCCTGCCGGTGATTCAGCCAAATCCTCCCCGTGGCGGCCTGGTATTCCAATGGCGTTTCTCCGAACACAATCACCCAGTTTTCCCGGTTCGCATCGAATTCGAAACGGAGCCGGACGCCGGGCGGCCGCAGGCAGAGCGTGTACGGGTAACTGCCGTCGCGCTTCCGGTCGTACGATTCCAGCAGCTTGCCGCCGGGCGCATAAACCTGCCGCGCCGCCAGGCCCGAAACGGAAAGCGAGAGCATGAAATTGTTCAGAAGCTGTTCCCCTTTCTGGGCGAAGGTATAGCAACCGCAGGAAAGCAGGGTAAAAGATTCGGCCATTGTCGTAAAAATAGAAATTTTATGGTTATTTATAGAATTTTCAATCATAAAAATAGCGTTGAAATATAAAAATTCAAATTTACATTAGAAACCGGCGGACAAATAAGCCGCCAACGGCGGAAAAAAACAGAAGGACGGAAACCAGCGATGGAACGAAAGATCACCTTGGGAGTGTTCGGCGGCGGCCGCGGCGCCGCGGTCGCTTTGTGTGCCCGATCGGCGGGCTTTGAAATTGTCGCGGTCTGCGATGCGTTCGAACCGCTTCTGCGCCATGCGGAAGCGTCGATCAACGACGAATCGGTGGTCTACTACACCGACTTCGACCGTTTCCTCGAACATGACGGCATGGAAGCGGTATTGATCGCCAACTACGCTACCCAGCACGTCTGGGCTGCAGTCAAAGCGCTGAACGCCGGCAAACACGTGATGAGCGAATGTATGGCGATGTTCACGATGGCGGAAGCGGTCGAACTGGTCGAAGCGGTCGAAGCGTCCGGCCGGGTTTACATGTTCGCGGAAAATTATCCGTTCACGGCGGAACGGCTGGAGATGAAACGCCTTTACGACAGTGGCGAAATGGGCGAATTCCGCTATGGCGAAGCCGAATATATCCACCCGGTCACGCCGCGCGTCAAAGCGTCGCTGACCAGCGGCCCCGACCACTGGCGCTGCTGGCTCCCGGTCAACTTCTATTATTCGACCCACTCGATGGGACCGGTGATGCACATTACCGGCACCCGGCCGACGACGGTGAACGGTTTGGCGATTCCCTATGATTTCAACGATCCGGTCCTGACCGGACAACTGCGGAAATCCGACCTCGCCTCGCTGCTGATCTGCCGGATGGACAACGGCGCTCTGGCGAAAATCATGCCGTGCGCCTTTCTCCGCGACCACGGCGAACGTTACCGCTTCTGCTGTTCCAGGGGAACGATGGAGATGAACCAGGGCAACCCGGAATTGCGCGTCCACCACGAACTGTTCGACTTCGATCCGCCCAAACCGGTCAACCTCTTTTACAAACCGAATTTTCCGGAAGAGTTCCGGCTGCTGGCCGAAAAGTGCGGCCATAACGGCGGCGATTTCTTCACCAGTTATTTCTTCGCCAAAGCGATCCGCGACGGAGGCCGGCCGATGATCGATGTCTATCAGGCCATCGACATGACCTCAATCGGCATCCTCGGCTATCGCTCCGCGCTGCAAGGCGGCATTCCGATCGAAATTCCGGACTTCCGCGACCGGACAGTCCGGGAGCAGTACCGTCATGACGACTGGAATCCGGATCCCGCCCGCCGCCGGGAAGGCATGCCGTATTCCAGCGTGCTCGGCGACATCGAACTGCCGGCCAAAACGCTGGAGGATTTTTATCGTTACCGCCGGGAATACCGGGAACAACTGTAAGGAAACGATGAAATGTTCTCCGGAATGACTGCCGGTTTTCTGCTCACTCTGGCGGTGGCCGTCGCCTGGGCACTGGTCGGAATCGTTTACAGCCGGGCGGCGGCGACCCGGATTGAAATGACGCCGTTCCTTTTCGCCGGCGGGACAGCGTTCCTGCTGCTGACCTGGCTGTTGTGCTGTCCGCCGTTCGCGGTCGACTGGCGCGAAGTGGGGATTGTCGCCGCCGTACTGCTGCCGGCCGCTCTGCTCGGTCAGGGCGGATTCCTCACCATGGCCAGGGCGATGAAACAGGGGTCGCACGGCATCGTCTGGTGTTTTTCGCAGGCGGCATTGATCATGCCGTTTCTGACCGGCTGGCTGCTGCTGGACAACCCGGTGGCGGCGCGGCAATGGACCGGTCTGGCGGTACTGACGGCGGCGCTGGCAATGCTCGGCGCCGCTGGAAACCGTCAGGCCGAGGAGGGCCGGCGTCGTTTCCCGTGGTGGGCGCTGGCCGCTTTTCTGCTGCTGGGCTGCCAGCAGAGCCTGACGCTGATTCCGAACGGTCTCCAACTGAGCGGGGCGGCGCTGGCCTGGCGGCTGCCGCTGAGTTCGTTGGGCGGGGTGATATGGATTCTACCGGTATGGAAGCGAAAACTGCCGCTGACACGGCAATTATGGGCCTGGGGCGTGCTTTACGGCGCCGTCGTCATGGCCGGCCAGTTCCTGCTCTATTGGGCGCTGGATGTGTTGTCCCCGCACGGCATGGAAGCGATCGTCTATCCGGTGGCCGTCGGCGGAAGCATCGGTTTTTTCACCCTTTACTGCCGGCTGGTCCGGCGGGAACGGCTGGCCTGGTTGGCCTGGGGCGGCATCCTGCTCTGTCTGGCCGGCATCGTCCTGCTGCGGCTGCCTTGAAAACCGGACAGCTGCACGATTCCGGCCGTTCCGCGCCTCAGGCGACTTTCATTCGGATGACACGGCAGGACCCGGGAAACGGTCTGGCGAAGCCGGTCGGCAGCCAACCCGTATTGTGCGGAAGCACAGGGGGCCGTGAAAGAATTCAAGAGGTTTCAAACTGTTTACGAACCCCATATAAATCCGCAAAATCCGAGTGCCGTAGAAAATTTATTTTTTCGCCGGAGGCGGTCCAACAGTTTTTTTTTCGGCGACATCAAAAATGTGCGATACTTCATCCTGGAGGATGCATAAAGACGGTAATTCACAACGAGATATAACACAGAAACAAGAGACGGGCGACATGAGCAGATTTAACCGGCCTGGCGACGAGAGGTTGATCCGAAAGCTCAGGCACTGCAACGATTTTTGACACAGGCGATGACTGCGCCAGGCCGCCTGGTAACGAAGCAATTCTGTATTTTGCCATGGCCAGTCTTCCTGTCCAAATGCTTTTCAGCCATAAAAAACAGCCTTTTTCCGGGCGGGCAAGCCAGTGCGGAAAAAGGCGCGGGAGAATAAGCTCCTTTCGTCAAAAGGCTCCGTTTCGTACGCAATTCATTGAAAATATTATTTGTCCGGATCGTAAAACTCCGCCCGGCCTTCGTCATCGTTGGTGCAGGGATGCCCCAAGTTCCAGAGCGTGCCGTAATTGCCTTTGGTCGACACCATCGTCATCGGTTCGACGTGGCCGTCGCAGAAGATGATGTTGGCGCGGTCGTTGTGGCGGAAATGCATCGTCGGCCACATCTGGTAGACACCGCCGGCCGGTTCGATCGACGAACTGTAACCCATCAAATCTTCTCCCCAGCCGCCGGAGGAACTGACCGGGATGCCGGAGTCGGCGAACATGATCTTCCGGCTGGAAGAATTGATCTTCACCGTTTTGTGGCCGGCGGAAAATGCCTCGTCGCTGTAACCTTCGAACAAGGTGCCGACCATCGTATTGTAACCGAAGCCGCCGCAGCCGCGCTCGAAAGCCTGGATGTTGCCGGGCACCGTCATCGACGGACATTCGTTCACCCGGCCGGTGCCGCCCAGATAGCTCGCCAGCGGACCGCGCGAGGCGTCGTAGTCGGCGTCGTCGCCGGAACTGGAAGTATCGGAGACGCCATGCCAGCGGTGGCGGTTCGTCGTCATCATATCGGTGGCGTAGGGAACCAGATAATCGTTCGAATCGATCGCGTACATCAGGTTGCTCAGGCCGAGCTGTTTTAAATTGCTGACGCACAGAATGGCGTGGGCTTTGGCTTTGGCTTTGCTCAACGCCGGCAGCAACATGCTGGCCAGGATGGCGATGATGGCGATGACGACCAGAAGTTCAATCAAAGTGAAACTTCCGGTTCGCCCTGTCGTGGAATTTCCGGAAACAATGCGCAGCATGAGAATTCGTCCTTTCGTTTTTCAGTGTGGCGCGCACCTGAACCGGCGTTTTCCCGCCCCGAAAGAACCGACAGGCCATCCGTTGATGTCGGGTGCCCGCCGAATCGATTTCTGGCGCGGAAATCAGCCGATTCGACTTTGATTCCGGCAAGCTCTGACTTGCGGCTCACGCCGCTCACAGTTACGCGATAGTCCCGGATTTTCACCGGCTTCATTGCACTGGAATCACCTGGAGATTAATATAATTTCGATTCGGGACAATTGCAAGATCGCGGCATTGTAATTTATTCGGCGGCAGTCTATATTATTCTTCTGCCGCCGGGCAGAAAAGCCGCTCGAGAAATTCCAGTCCGGAATGCCTGACAAAACCAGTGGAGAAGGAAAGCGTCAAGATGTACAATGCGATCATTTGCCGTTATCATGAAATTGCGATCAAAGGCAACAACCGGGGAATGTTTGAACGGCGACTTGTGGATAATTTGTACTATTTGCTGCGCGAGCTCTCCGAGATCAGAATCGCCCGGATTCGCGGCCGGGTCTGGATCGAGCACAAAGATCATTCGGCGTTTTCACCGGAAGAACTGGCCTTCTGCCGCCGGCAGCTGCCCAGGGCGTTCGGTCTGGAGTCGGCTTCGCCGGCGATCAAAACGGCGCCGGTCATGGCGGAGTTGACGGCGGCGTTGCGGACGGCGGCGCCGGCGGTTTTCCAGCCGGTTTTGGCCGAAAAATCGCCGGTGGAGTTCCGGGTCCGGGCCCGGCGCAGCGATAAAACTTTTCCGCTGCGTTCCCAGCAGATCGAGATCGAGCTGGCGACGGTGATCGGCGATCTGTTCGGCGCCGACAACCTCCGGCTCAATCTGGATGACGCGGAATTGACCGTCGGCTGCGAAGTGCGCGATGAATTTGCCATTCTGTTTTTCGAATCCTGGAAAGGGCCGGGCGGCCTGCCGGTCGGCAGCAACGACCGGGTATTGGCGCTGCTGTCCGGCGGCATCGATTCGCCGGTGGCCTGTTACCTGACGATGAAGCGCGGTTCCAACGTCGATTTTCTGGCGTTCCACAGCGCACCTTATACGCCGCCGGAAACGACGGACAAAATCCGGCGGATCGCCGGTTATCTGAATGGTTTTCAGCAGTCCGGCCGGCTGTATCTGTGCAACATTGCCGAGCTGCAGAAGGCGATTCGCGACAACTGCAATCCGCGGCTGCGGACGGTTTTGTACCGGCGGATGATGTTCCGGATCGGCGAGCGGATCGCCCGGCGCACCCGGTGCCTGGCTTTGCTGACCGGCGAATCGCTCGGTCAGGTCGCGTCGCAGACCCTGGTCAATATGGGAACCATCGGCGCGGCGACGTCGCTGCTGGTGCTGCGGCCGCTGGTCGGGCTGGATAAGCTCGATTCGGTCCGTTATGCCGAAGCGATCGGCACGTTCGAACTTTCGCGGCAGCAGGTGCCGGACAGTTGTACCGTGTTCGCTCCCGACAGCCCGGCGACGGCGGTGCCGGTCGACAAGGCGCTGGCGGAGGAAGCGAAACTCGGCGATTACCCGGCGCTGCTCGACAAAATCGTCGATGCGGCGGAGTGCGTGGTTCCGGATTGATTTTTTTTCGCTGTTTTTATCCGGATTTTCTTGGTGGCGATCCGACGCTTTTTACTTGAAAAAGACGGGCTTGTGGTGTATCTTACCAAGTAAAATTTTATGAAAAAAATTAACGGGCCCAGAGTAAGGTTTTCTGGAGAAAGAGTTCCTATGGCAGAGATTGATGATTTGAAAACGACGCCGGATGAGTCCAACGAGTACAGCGCCAGTAAAATTACGGTGCTGGAAGGATTGGAAGCGGTGCGGATGCGTCCGAGCATGTATATCGGCGACACCGGGCAGCGCGGTTTGCACCATCTGGTGTACGAAGTGGTGGACAACAGTATCGACGAGGCGCTGGCCGGTTACGCCAGCCGGATCAAGGTGGTCATTCACGGCGACAACAGCATTACCGTCATTGACGACGGCCGCGGCATTCCGGTTGATCTGCATGAAGGCGAAGGCAAGCCGGCGGTGGAAGTCGTCCTGACCGTATTGCACGCCGGCGGCAAATTCGACCACAACTCCTACAAGGTTTCCGGCGGCCTGCACGGCGTCGGCGTCTCCTGCGTCAATGCGTTGAGCACCAGAATGGAAGTGGAGGTTTGCCGCGACGGCGCCCGCTGGGGAATCAAGTTCGCCCGCGGTGTTACCGTTTCGCCGTTGACGAAACTCGGCGACACCGACAAGCGCGGTACGATGGTGAGTTTCTGGCCGGATCCGGAAATTTTTTCCGACACGGTTTTCGTGTGGGACATTCTGGCGACCCGGCTGCGCGAGCTGGCGTTTCTCAACCGCGGCATTCACATCACGCTGATCGACGAACGGGTGCCGGAGGGCGAAAAGCCGCGGGAAGAGATTTTTCATTATGAAGGCGGCATCTGCGAATTCGTCAAGCATTTGAATGCCAACAAAGTGCTGCTGCATCAGGAGGTGATCTACTTCCACCGCGAAAAGGACGGCATCGACGTCGAATTGGCCATGCAGTACAACGACGGCTTTGCCGAGCATATTTTCAGTTATGCGAACAACATCAACACGATCGAGGGCGGCACGCACCTGACCGGGTTCCAGGGCGCGTTGACCCGGACGATCAACGCTTATGCCAAGACGAACAACATGTTGAAAAATGACAAGGCGATGACCGGCAACGATACCCGCGAAGGGCTGGTGGCCGTCATCAGCGTCAAATTGCCGGACCCGCAGTTCGAGGGGCAGACCAAGACGAAACTCGGCAACAGCGACGTCCGCGGCATCGTCGAATCGGTGATCAACGACAATTTGGGCACTTTCCTTGAAGAGAATCCGCAGACGGCCAAGGATATCATCCTCAAGGCGATGACCGCGGCCCGGGCCCGGGAAGCGGCCCGCAAAGCGCGGGAGCTGGTGCAGCGCAAAGGCGCGCTGGAAGGCTTTTCGCTGCCGGGCAAGCTGGCGGACTGCTCGAGCCGCAATCCGGCGGAGTGCGAAATTTACATCGTCGAGGGTGATTCCGCCGGCGGGTCCGCCAAACAGGGGCGCGACAGCTCCTTCCAGGCGATTCTGCCGATTCGCGGCAAATTGCTCAACGTCGAAAAGGCAAGGCTGGATAAGGTGTTGCAAAACAAGGAAATCCAGTCGATGGCGGCGGCGTTCGGCTGCGGGATCGGCGACGAGGATTTCGATGTCAGCAAGTCCCGTTATCACCGCATCATCATCATGACCGATGCCGACGTCGACGGTTCGCATATCCGTACGCTGCTGCTGACTTTTTTCTACCGCCAGATGAAGCCGCTGATCAACGCCGGTTACGTCTACATCGCCAATCCGCCGCTGTATAAGGTCAAGCGCGGCAAGCAGGAACGCTACATCGACACCGACGAACAGCTCGACGCTTATCTGATCGAATTGGGCTGTAACGACCTGACGGTGAAAAATGCCGTCGGTGAACTGCTGGACATCGAACAGATCAAGGCATTGATCGGTCTCTATAACGAGTGCAATCAGATCGCGTCGAATTTGCGGCGGATCGGCTTGGAGCCGGCGCATTATTTCGACCGGCAATCGGAGGACGGCCGTTTTCCGATTGCCCAGATCAACGTCCGGGAGCTTGACGGGACCAATACCGAAACGCTGGTTTATTCTTCGGAGGAAGAGGCGCTCTGCATCAAGGCGGCTGAAGAGCGGCTGAGCCTGGAGCCGAGCGCGGCGATGACCAGCATTGAAAACGGCGAGATGCCCGATATTTTCCAGACCTCGCCGATCGATGTCGTGAACATTTACGAAGCGGAAGCGACATTCAATGTCTGTGAGAAATTGAAGGCATTCAACATCGCGCCGACCCAGGTGTTCGCCGGCGACCTGACGCGGTTCGAAGTGTTCGATGCCGACGGCGTGCCGCATGCGATCAATTCGCTGCAGGGGCTGTTCAATCAGGTGCGCGAAAACGGTAGCCGCGGGATTTACCTGCAGCGTTACAAGGGCCTGGGTGAAATGAATGCCGAACAGCTCTGGGAGACGACGATGGATCCCAGGAACCGCAAGATGATCAAGGTGACGATGGAGGATGCGGTGGAAGCGGAACGGATGTTCACGCTGCTGATGGGCGATGTCGTCGAGCCGCGCCGCGAATATATCGAAAAGTACGCCAGCGGCGTTAAGAATCTGGATATTTAACCTATAGGATTGGGATAAAAATGGCCGAACCGAAAGAGAAAGACAGGAACCTCGAACGCAACCGGAATCTGGATATTACCCTGGCCCAGATTGAAAAAGAATTCGGCAAGGGCACGATCATGCGGCTCGGCGATACCACCAATCGTTTCAACGATGTCGCCACGATCAGCACCGGCGCGCTGGCATTGGATATCGCGCTGGGAATCGGCGGCGTGCCGCGCGGCCGGATCATTGAAATTTTCGGACCGGAATCCTCCGGCAAGACCACCTTGTGTCTGCACGTCATCGCCAACGCCCAGCGGGCCGGCGGCACCTGCGCGATCATCGATGCCGAACATGCCGTCGATCCGGGGTACGCCAAGAAAATCGGCGTCAATACCGACGAGTTGCTGATTTCCCAGCCGGATTGCGGGGAGGATGCGTTGAACATTGCCGACGCGCTGATCCGCAGCAATGCGATCGACGTGCTGGTGGTCGATTCGGTGGCGGCGCTGGTGCCGAAAGCGGAAATCGAGGGGCAGATGGGCGATTCCCACATGGGGTTGCAGGCCCGGTTGATGTCTCAGGCGCTGCGCAAATTGACCGGGGCGGCCAGCAAAAGCCGGACCTGTGTGATTTTCACCAACCAGATCCGCGAAAAAATCGGCGTGATGTTCGGCAATCCCGAAACGACGACCGGCGGCAATGCGCTGAAATTTTACGCTTCGGTCCGGATGGATATCCGGAAAATTGCGGCGATCAAAGATCCGGCCGGCGAAGTGGTCGGCAACCGCACCCGGGTCAAAGTGATCAAGAACAAGATGGCGCCGCCGTTCCGGATTGCCGAATTCGACATCAATTATTCCGAAGGCATTTCCCGGGCCGGGTCGATTCTGGATGTCGCCTGCGATTTGAATGTGGTCGAAAAGCGCGGGTCCTGGTTCTCGTTCGGCGGCGAACAGCTTGCCCAGGGACGAGAACAGACCAAAGCCTATCTGGACAAGAGCCCGGAGCTGCAGGAAAAGCTGCTGCAGAAGATTCGGGAAAAACTGAAAGGGACATCCGAAGAGGCCGAGCCGGCGGCGGAGGCCGGCGTTGCGATGCCGGCCGGCGAGCCCGCCGGAGAGCTGTGAGCCGGCGGTGCCGGCTGCCGTCCGGGCCGATCCGTCCGGGCGGCCGGGTGAAATATTGACAGTATGAAGAAAAAATTACCATCGGCAACCGGAGGCTCCGGCCGCCGCGGCGGAAGGTTCGCGGCGGTCGTGTTGTTGTTTCTGGCCGGCAGCGCCGCGGCGGAAAACGTTGCTCCGGCGCCAACGCCAGCGCCGGCAATGCCGCAGCCGGCCGACTATCAGAAGCGGCGGATGGGAGACGCGGCGTTTGCCAACCGCGATTTCGACCGGGCGGTCGATTTTTACCGCGAATACAAAGCGGAGGCCGCCGGCAATCATCCGGCGGAGCTGGATGCCGTCCGGCACCTGGTCGCCGCGTTGCTGCAGGCCGGGCAACTCGAAGTGGCGGCGGCGGAAATTGCCGAATACCGGAAAAATAATCCGAATGAAAACGATCTGGAACTGGCGTTGCTGGAGGTGGACCGGCTGTTGTTGAAGCAGGAATACGCCGCCGCCGAAAGCCGGCTGCGGCAACTCGACAGGGAAGCGGGAGCGGCTCCGGGAGGAGAATTGCAGTTCAAATTGCTGTCGGCGCTGGGATTCGCGCTGCTGCAGCAGCAGAAATTTCTGGAAGCCAACCAGACTTATGTGCAGTTGATCAAGGCGGCGGCCGGCACCAATTACGAATTTACCGCCCAGTGCCAGGATTTGTACGCCCAGATCGCCAGCGGCAACCTGGCGGACAGCCGGAAACTGCTGGATACCTTGAAGCGGCAATATGCCGACCAGCCGCTGCCGGAGAATCTGCAGTTGCTGGAGATGAGCCAGATGGTCGGGGAACGGCGTTTTTCGGAGCTCAAACAACTGTATTCCCAGTTTGCGGCGCCGGCCAGACCGAATTTGCAATATTACCGGATCAACCGCGATTTGGCGGAACATTTTTTGACCAATCAGCCGTCGCCGGAGGCGCTGGCCTACTTGGAGACGGCGTTTGATTACGCGCCGACCGAAACCGACCGCCGCGATACCCTGCGGCAGTTGATCAACGCGGCGGTGAACTTGAAACAGACGGCCGAGGCCATTGAGTATTTCAGGAAATACCTGACGTTTTATCCGGCCGATCCGGAAGCGCTTGAGCTGCGGCTGCAATTGGCGAAATTGCACGTTTCGGCCGGCCAGCCGGAGGAGGCGCTGACGCTTTACCGGCAATTGACCGAGGATTTGAAATTGCCGGAGCCGATTCGCCTGGCCGCGGCTTACGATGCCGCCCAGGTCTGTGCGGAACGCGGCGACCGGGCGGGGGCGGTCCGGTTCCTCGAATACGCCGGCGCGCAGGCGACGACGCCGGAGGCGCGGGACACCGCCAGTTTCCGGTTGGGAGAGTTTTATTTCAACAGCGGGGAGTATCAAAAAGCGCTTGAACCGCTCGGCAAGCTGCTGGAAGCCGAGGGCGAATGGCGCGACCGCGGCATCTACTGGATGATTCAAGCCCATTTGAAATTGAACAATTTCGAACCGGCTTTGCTGCTGACCGGGAAATTGGCCGAAAGCGCGGTGGAGGCTTACCGGTTGGAAAGCGCCTACCTCAAACCGCTGCTGGAGGAGAAATTGAACCGGCTGCCGGAAGCGTTGAAGGATTATCAGGCCTTCGTGGCCGCCTATCCCGCCGGCGCGTTCACGCCGCCGGCCCGTTATGCGATCGGATCGATCGAGTTCAAATTGCGGAATTATGCCGAAGCCGAAGCGGCGTTCCGGAAATTCGCGGCCGACTACCCGGACAACGATCTGGCGCCGGATGCGCTTTATCAGGCGCAGCATTGCGCTTATTTTCTCGAGGACAGCAATGCGATGCTGGAGTTGATGCAGCAGTTGCTGAAGCGCTATCCCGATTCCAAATTTACCCCGGCGGCGCAATTCTGGTGGGTGGATTTTCTGAAAAGTGCCGGTCGCTTCAAAGAGGCGCAGACCCTGCTGCAGGAGATGTACGACCAGGCCAGGCGCCGCCAGCCGGAGCTGCTGCCGCAGATCCTGTACGACCAGGCGGTGGTGGCCGGCAAGAACGGCGAAAACGGCAAAGCGTTGGTGCTGCTCAAGGAGCTGCTGGAAAAATATCCGCAGGATCCGATCCGGGCGGAAGCGTTCTTCCTGGCCGGCGATCTGGCCAGTTTGGAAGCGGACTACGCGGCGGCGGCCGAATTTTACCGGCAGGCGGCCGAATTACGGCCGGATACGGCCTTTGCCCGGGCCGCCCGCGGCCGGACGGCGGATTGCAATTACAGTTTGTATGCCCGGGATAAACAGCCCGAACAGTTGCAGCAGGCGGTCGCCGATTACCAGGCGCTGCTGGCGGATGAGGCGCTGGATTCCTTTCTGCGGGCGCAGACGATTTACAAGCTCGGAGTGTGCCGGGAACTGGAGCAGAAGCCGGAAGAGGCGGCGAAGCTTTACGACGAGCTGCTGTACCTGGCGCTGGACTGGAAGCGGCAGGAGCAGGAGTATGCCGCGCCGTGGGTGGCCAAGGCTGGCTATGCGGCGGTAAACCTGGCGTTGGCGTCCAGGACGCCGGAAGGGGCGCAGCAGGCGATCAAACTGATCCGGCTGATGCGGCAGCTCGACTTGAACACCGGCGAGGATTTCGACGCCTGGGAAGCGGCAATCAACCGGCAGTATCAGCTTTGAATGAATGAAACGACACAGGAGAAAAAACGATGTTGTTTTTGCAATTGATGAACGATGGCGGGCCGGTGATGTGGCTCATTTTGGTTTGCAGTTTGATTGCGATGTATGTTTTTCTGGAAAAATGGCTGCAGTTCCACCGCGAACAGATCAACGTGCGCGAATTGCTGAAGGGCTTGAACAATGTCTTGAAGCGCAACGGTTTCGTTGAGGCGATCAGTTTGTGCGACAACACGCCGGGGCCGGTGGCCCGGGTGCTCTCCGCGGCGATTCTGGCCTATGAACGGGGCGACGAGGATCTGGAACGGGCGATCGAAGACGCCAACCTGGAGGAGGTGCCGAAACTGGAACGGCATCTGAACATCCTCGGCACCGTCGGTTATATCGCTCCGCTGCTCGGCCTGCTCGGTACCGTGCTGGGCATGATGCGCGCGTTCCAGACCATCCACGACACCCAGAGCGTCTATTTGAACGCCACCCAGTTATCCGGTTCGATCAATATGGCGCTGATTACCACCGCCGCCGGGCTGGCGGTGGCGATTCCCTGTTATGTGGCGCACAACTATCTGCTGGCCCGCGTCAATACGATGACGCTGGACATGGAAAAAGCCGAATCGACCATCCTGGGCTTTTTCCAATATCACAGCAAGAATGACGAAGCTTTGACCCGGGTCAGCAATCTGTCGACGGCCAGCGAGAACAACGTTGATTTGTTGAGCGGCGAGGAAGCTTGAAAATGCGAAGGCGAATCTATCATTGCAGCACCAGCCGGCTGCGCAGCCGGCTGCACGCCTTTCAGGGGCGTCCGGATTTGACGCCGGTGGTGGATGTGATGTTTCTGTTATTGATTTTTTTCATGCTGTCGAGCTCTTTCGTACAGGTTTCCGGCATAGCCGTCGATTTGCCGCCGGTCGGGGCAACCGGTTCGGTCGGATTGGAAAAATTCAGCATCACCGTGGCCTATACGGAGAACGGGACCGAAATCTATTTCAACGACCGGCCGGTTTCCTGGGAGAAATTGCCGGAGGAGCTCGGCATGGTCCGGACGGTTTCGAATATGAACACCGTGATTATCCGGGCGGACAAACAGGTGCCGTTCGGAACGATTGCCAAAATCATGGCGATGGCGGAACGGGCCAATTTGTCCACCTTCATCGCGACGATGCCGCCGCAGGACCGCGGCGAAACCATTTTCAATCCCAATGAACGCTGAAGAGATCAAAGCGAAACAACAGAAATTTCATCGCCGCATCATTTGCGAAGCGGTCGGCATTGTCGTATTGTTTCACCTGATCCTGCTGGGACTGTTCCGGTATGCGCCGCGCATCGCGGAAGCGGCCGGCGCCGAGCGCAAACCGGTGATGATGCTGAACCTGGCGGCGCTGCCGGAAGAAGAACGGCAATTCTGGGACAATTGGCTGACCTACCACGATCCGGCCTTGATTTCCCGGCCGGACCGGAAATATACCTACAGTGCAGTGCGGCAGGAGGCGGCATTCCGCGAAGCGCTGCCCGGCCATGCGGCGAAATTGCCGCTGGCGGAGCCGGAACCGCGGCCGGCCATCGGTTTCGGCCGGCTGCCGCAATTGCCGTCGGTGCCGTCGGTGCCGGCGCGGCTGGCCGGTTATCGGGCGGCCACGGTCGCTTTGCTGCAGCCGCCGCCGGCGGTGAAAGCATCGCTGCCGCGTTTCAGCTTGAACGGGCGGCCGTGGAACTTGCCGGTGCCGCCGGAAACATTTGAAGAGTCCGCGGCCGGAGGCAGTTATTCGGTGATTCGGTTTTATCCGGCCCGGGCGGCCGGCATGTTGCGGTATGAAGTGAGTGAGTCCAACGGCGCTCCGGCGCAGGAACAACTGGCAATCCGGCTGTTGCTGCAGCAGCCGGAACTTGCCGGCGCCGATGAAAATCAGGAAGTGCGCATTCAATGGCGTGAGGAGTGATCGAAATGTTAATCGGAATGGATTTGGCCGGGGGATTGCTGTTTTACCTGCTCGCCTGGCTGGTGACGATCGGTATTTTGTGGGTGCGGGAGTTGTGGCGGCTGAAGCGCGGTTACGATTTGCAGTTGAGCAAAGGCCGGTTGTTCTCCTGCGACCATTGCCGGTATGTTTTCTTGTTCGAAGACGATTCCAACATCACCCGTTGCCCGCGCTGCAATTCGATGTGCATTTTGCGCAAAAAGAAAAATTATTGACGCCGATTCCCCTGTTTCGATTCCCCATTCAGGCAATTTCCGGGCGAACGCCCGGGTTGTGCCGGCCGCGTTGTTTTTTCAAGTCAGCGTATTCCGGTAAGTGCACATCCAGGCCGGACGGAAACCGCTGCGATGAGCCGTTGCCTGGGAAGGAATGTTCGACGAAGCCGTTCCGTAATAGGGAACGATATCGCGTTCGAGAATCGCTGCGGCCAACCTGCTGACCAGGCAGCCGGCCAGTCCGCTCCGCCGGTGGCGCGGTTCCACGTCGATGCCGATCTGCCACATCGTCGCGCTGTCGGCGGACGCGCCGGCCATGCCGGCGATGCCGTCCGCATTGTCGGCATAAATGACCAGTGTATCGGGCCGGGGATGGTTGCGGTCATATTGGATGGCGTTGTGAAAACCCGGATGCCGATAGAGTTGGACGATGGAGCTGCCTTCCGCCCAATGGAGCCGGAAGCCGGCCGGACAGGGCAATGGACGGAGAATCCGGCAGTCCGGCAGATAGTAAAGCGAATGGCCGCTGAACCACGGCGAAGCAAATAGATCGTCTCTGGACAAATCTTTCAACGCCGTTTTCAGGCGGGGCAGAATTGCGGCTTCGGCAGAAACGACGATCCCATTGCCCATCGTGGCCGCTTCGGCGTACGGCTGCTGCCGGTCGAATAAACGGCGTTCCGGGTGCAGGGCGGCCTCGCAGAACACGGTGCCGTCGCGCCGGAAATCTTCTTCTCTGCAATTCATATCTTTGGCCAGTTGCCGCCGGACTTCCGCCAGCAGGGCCGCAGTGGAGGAAAACATGAAAACCAGTCCTTTCTGAAAATGAACGGGATAATATACGGAGTGATTGCCGGCGATGCAACGATACCGTATCGGGTTTGACGGCATAAATGGCCAAAAATTCAAAGAAAAAGTAAACTTTATACAAAAATTGCTTGCAATTTTTAAAATAATTTGCTATACTAGCCGATACAGGGAATATCCGATACAAGTTTTTGCAGCAAGCCAGGGAGCTTTGGATGAAACGGAAAAGAATCGGCGATGCTTCGTTTGAAGAGTTCAGGCAGGGGATTTTCGGCAACGGCGGACAGAATATTTATGTTTCCAGGCGGGGTATCCTGCAGCGGATTCATCGCTTCGACGTCACGCAGAGCGGCTATGCCGACGCGTTTTTCGCCAATGGCCAGGAGATCGACGAGTGCCCGCCGCTGGGACTGGTGGGGCATCCGTTTGAAGAACCGCAATTGCGTTCGCTGCCGGCGCTGGGAGCGTTTGATGTCTGTGCGGCGGATTTGAATGGCGACGGCCATGAGGAACTGATCGTCGCCAACCAGAGCGACGGCGCTTCGGCGGATGTCTCCTCCTTCATCTACTGGGGCGGTCCGGACGGCTTCGACGAGAATCGGAAAACCGAACTCTATCTGCCCGATGCGCTTGGCGTGGTTGCCGCCGACTTCGACGGTGACGGCCAGTTGGAAATCGTTCTGTGCAACCCGGAGCGGCTGCGGATGTTCAAGGCGACGGCTTCCGGTTTCGCCGCCGACGGCTTCCGCGATCTGACGCTGGAATGCTTGAGCATGGCAGCCGCCGATCTCGACGGCGACGGCTGCGCCGAACTTTATTTGCGGATGCGTTCCGGCGGACCGCGCATTTACTGGGGCGGGCCGAACGGCCTCTCCGCCGACTGTTACACCGAACTCGGCACCGACGAATGGCCGGAAAGCCGGATGCAGTCGCTGACTACGGCGGCGAAACGGGCCTTCTGTCCCGGCTGGCGGGCCGCCATAGTGACGATCGACGGTCGGGCTTATTGTTTTCAGCCGACGCCGGAGGAGGCGGCTTTCTTTCGGGTGGACCGGGCACGCAGGGTGGAAAAAGCGTTTGCCCTGCCGGTCGCCGGAGCGGTCGATGCCGCTGCCGGCCGGATCGGCAGCGGCAGGTACGACGACCTGGTGCTGGCGGTTTGCCGGCAGGAGGACGATTCCGTCCAGCATTCGCTGGTGTTGCACGGTTCGGCAGCCGGATTCTCACCGGCCCGGTCGACGGCTTTGCCGGGCTGTAATGTGCGCGGGGCCGCGGTCATCGAACTGGAAGGGCATGGCCGCAGTGCGATCGTACTGGTCCAGGGGCAGAATGAGACGATGTTTACGACTGAATCGCTGATCTACCGGACCGATGAAGCCGGAAGGATTGAGGAGTGCCCCCATTCGTTTGCGACTCACAACGCGGTGGCGGCGCGCCGGGTGCGCATCGCCGGCGAAAATCACGTGGTGTTCGTCAACAATATGGGCGGCCGGGCGTTGGGCGATGTGCCGGTCTATATTTATCTGAATTCGGCGCGCGGTTTTTCCCCCGACCGCCGCCTTGAGCTGCCCGGCCATTCGGCGGTGGATTTGGCTTGTGCCGATTTCAACGACGACGGCTGGGCCGATCTGCTGGTGACCAACAGCGCAGAGTGTTCGCCGCGGCACGATCCGGGTTCTTTCGTCTATTTCGGCGGTCCGGACGGTTTCCGGCCGGACGAACCGCTGGTGCTGGACACTTACCGGGCCCACGGCAGCGCGGTCGGCGACTTCCGGCACAGCGGTTATCTGGATATCGCCGTCACCGGATTTTTCAATCCGGAGTTGCGCATTTTCCGCGGCGGCCCGGACGGCATCGACGGACAGCGGCCGCAGATCATCAATCTGGACCCGGACTGCCGGGAATATGCGCCGCGCAAAACCGGATACCAGGACGATCCGTCCTTCGATGTCAAAAACTGGGGGCAGCCGCGTTTTCTCTATACGGCGGATTTCAACAACGACGGTTATCTGGATTTGTTCGTGCCGCAGATCATGGCGAGCCATTCAATGATTTTCTGGGGCGGTCCGGATGGTTTTTCCCGCGACAATGTCGCTTTGCTGCCGGTGGAAGGCGCCTGCTGTGCGCGGGCGGCCGATTTGAATGGCAACGGCTGGCTGGATCTGGTGGTCGGCTGTTACGGCGCGCCCAGCAAACGTGAAAAGTTCGATTCCAACCTGCTGATCTTCTGGGGCGGCCCGGACGGCTATTCGCAGTCGCGCTGCTGCGCGCTGCCGGCTCACGGCGCCAATTCGCTGGTGATCGCCGATTTCAACGGCGACGGCCGGCCGGATATCTTCGTCACCAGTTATCACAACGGCCGGGCGCGCGACATCGACGCCTACCTTTACTGGAACTCGGCCGACGGCTTTTCGGTGCAGCGCCGCACCCGGCTGTTCAATCACTCCGGGGCCGGCTGCATGGCGGTCGATTTCGATGGAGACGGCCGGATTGATCTGGCCGTCTGCCATCACCGCGCCTACGGCAATCATGTCGCCAGCTCGAAAATCTGGTACAACGGGCCGGACGGTTTTGAAGCGAAAAATACCGTCCGGCTGCCGACGATCGGTCCGTTGGGCATGGTGACGGCGTCGGCCTATAACCTCAGCGATGGCTCCGAAGAGGAATATTTTACCTCCAGAGTGCTGGAAATCCCACCCGGCGTCACCCGGCTGTGCGAAATTGTCCTTGCCGCCGAATTGCAGAAGAAAACCTGGGTGTCGCTGCGGCTGCGGATGGCCGCGACGCCGGACCGGTTGCGGCGGGCGCCGTGGTTCGGCGCCAGTTACGGCGAGAAAGCGTTTCACGGTTCGCGGACAGTCAACATCCCGGTCGGCGCCAGCCGCTTCTGTCAATATCAACTGGGGCTGGGGGCGGCCAACGGCGGCAATTCGCCGCGCGTTTCGGCGGTCGAATTGTGGTTTGAGTGACGACGGGAATGGAGTTTTTGAGCGCAAGTGAAAAAAAATTGCTGAAAAAGTAATTTTTAGTCAGAAATTGCTTGCAATTTTTCGAAAAATTTGCTATACTTTACAATAATGATAAATATCAATCGCAAAAAGGAGCATGATGGCGGTCAACGCAACAATTGAAGAATGGGGTGTGGATACCAAGGAGTCCGGTTTCGTGCTCGCCCAGGAATTGCTGTTGAAAAAACTGCTGAGCGGTGAGGTGGCGGCCGGCCAAGCGCTGAAGGAGTCGGTGCTGGCCAAGGAATTCGGCCTCAACCGGCCGTCGGTCCGGGAAGCGCTGAGCCAGGCGGTCGGCTGGGGCGTGGCGGAGTATGTGCCTTACTGCGGTTATCGGGTGAAGAATTTTACCTTGAAGGACATGCTCGACTGGAACGAACTGCGGGAAGGCATCGAACCGATTGCCGCGCGCCGGCTGGCGGAGCATCGTTCCGATCTGGTGCTGGAGCGCCTGGAGCGCCTGGTGACGCTGTTCGGAGAAGCGGTGATGAACAAAGACCGGAATCAGTCGATTTTCGCCGATTTGAACTTCCATATGGAAATCATCAACTCCTGCGGGAATTCCCGGTTTGCCAGCCCGAACAACCTCTGTTATTTTACCGTTCTTTTCCGGCTTACCGTCAAGGTTTGTTTCGAATTGGAATTCCGGTTGTCGCAGCAGAAAAATAACTGCCGGTTTCCGAAATTGTACTCGCCGGAGCAGTTCATGACCTACAACAATGAGATCGCCCTCGACAATCACCGGCAGATTCTCGATTGTATCCGGCGCCGGGCGGTGGAGGAGGCCGAGCAGGTTTCCCGCCGTCACATTCGCGACCAGGTGAAAAGCGCGCATGAATTGATCGAGCTCTGCGGTGACGCCGGCCTGCCGTTGAACAGCGATTTCGAGTTGATCTGCCGGCGAAAGCAGTTGTTCTGGTAGTTGAATTGCCGGCGGATGCCGGCCGCTGGAATTCAAGCGGACGGCGCGAGGCGGTTTAAGATAAGTAAAAGGGATCGGTTTTCGAAGAAGAACAGAAATTTTCTGAACAAGCAGAAAGGAAAAATGTCATGAAACGCAATTCTCACCTGACCGACCGGACTGACCACCGAGTCAACTTCACACTTATTGAACTTCTGGTTGTAATCGCGATCATCGCCATTCTCGCCAGTATGCTGCTGCCGGCCTTGGGCAAAGCGAAGGCGGCGGCGATGAATGCGAAGTGCATTTCCAATCTGAAACAGTCGATGCTGTATATGACGATGTATGCCAACGACAACACCGAAAAGATTCCGCTGTATATACAGCAGCAGGACGACGACGGCGACTGGCGTTATACCTGGGCGGATGCATTGGAACTGAGCGGTTACTGCAGCACCGATCCCAAGGAATTCAGTTGTCCGACTCTGGAAATCGATCTTGATTCCCGCGGCTTTCTGGAACATATTTACGGCGTGTATGCCTCCGGTGGCACCCAGACGATGTACAACCTCACCAAAGGGCTGATGACGGAAACGGCCCTGGCGACCGGCGGCAATGCCCGGATATTGAATTCGATCCTGGTGGAAAGCCCGTCCGCAGCCAGCGTCATCGCCGATTCCCGGAGCAATGCCGGCAAACAGACTTATCTGATCACCCGGGCGATGGGCGACTATTACCATGACGCCCGCCATAACGGCAAGTTCAACCTCGCCTTCCTCGACGGCCATGTTACCGGCATGACGCCGCAGGAGTTCGTCAATAACTGCAGCGATAATCCCAATGTGTTCAATACGACGTCCGGCGGTTTCATTTGCTTCGGCAGGGCCGGAACGACACAGGTACTCTACTTCTGAGACAGGCAATGCAAAGGCGCCGTCCCATTCGAGACGGCCGGGACGGCGCCGGAACGCAAAAGATTCAAAGAGAGAACATCCGATGAAGAAAATTTTTCTCCGGCTGGCACTGTTGCTGGCCGCCTGGAATGCCGCCGGTGCGGCGGAAACGGCGGGGCCGAAACTGGCCAGTACGATTGATTTCCTGGACTACGTGTTTTACAATGCGGCCGACGGCTCGGAATATTATCCGCTGGAAGTCTGGGAAAAACGGATCGCCGAAATGGCGGCCGGCGGCCTGGATAAGATTTATCTGCGGGTCAACTGCTGCGGTTTGACGCTCTATCCGACTAAAGTGGCGGCGATGTACGGCGATGAAGGCGGCTATCATTGGAACATTCCGGCGGCGGAGGGGCCGGACCGGCTGATCCGGACGCTGCGGACTTACGATCCGCTGACGGAAACGATCCGGCTCGGGCACCAATACGGTTTGGAAGTGTGGTGCTGGGAAAGCTTGTGGGACGATGCCGCCGGCTGGGCTTTCATGTCGGAAAACGACTATCCGGAACTGGTGGCCGAATACGGCCATTATCCGTTGATGGACCCGTTTTTCCGCCGGAACTTTGACGGGTATTCGAAGCGTGATCCGCGTTTGACGTTTTCGCCGCAGCAGGTGGAAGCGATCAATCAGGCGGCTCGCCGCCGGCCGGTCGGCCGGATTGAAATCACCAGCTCCGTCACCGGCCGGCCGCAGCCGGAGTTTTCCGATGAAACGTTGGAAATTTGGTGCAGCGGGGACAACCGGGAATACCGGCCTTACGACGGTCCCCGGCAGTTCCGGACCGAGCAGACGGCGGACGGCCGCTGGAAACTGATTATCGACCAGCTGGAGTTGACGCGGCCTTTCGTCAAGCTGGTCCCCCGGCAGGCGTGGCCGCAGGACCGGTTCGCGATGGTGATCGATCAGCCCCGGACGCCGCTCGGCCAAATTTTCAATGTCGACGGCGAAGCGGTGCCGGCGGTCTGGGGGCAGGTGCTCAACGGCGGCGAAGCGGCGGCTCTGGTGTTTTCCCCGTTCGCCCGGTTTGCCTGGGATTACGGGACCCGGCAACTGGGATTTGTCGTCGGCGAACCGGAGCCGGATGAGCGGGAAGCTTATTTCCTGGGCATCTGCGAGTTCGCCGAGCCGGAAGTGATGGCGCACAAAGTGGCCCGGTTCCGGGAGCTGACCGCTTACGACTTCGACGGCTTTCTCTTCAATCTGCGCAGCCACAGCGAAGTGGCCGATCCGGCTGCATACGGCTTCAATGCCGCGTTGCGCGATCAGTACCTGGCCCGTTACGGCCGGGATATCTGGGATGAGGATTTCGACCGGGCGGCGCTCGATGAATTGCGGGCCGAGGCGCTCGACGAGTTTTTGCGGCGCTGCAAAGCCGAAACCGGCGGACGGCCGCTCTATTTCACGGCGACTTCCAACGGTCCGGAACAGGCCGGCGCCCATTACAAGATGGTCCGCTGGGCCAAAACGCTCGGCATTCCCTGGCATTTCGACCGCTGGTTCGCCGACGGTTCCATTGACGGAGTGATGATGATCGGCGATTATTTTCCGGCCGAACTGGCCGAGGCGGCGGCCGGGAAGGACATCGCCGTCGGTGTTTTCCGCGAGATGGCTTTCCCGCAGAAAGGATATGATTTCGACGCGGATATGGCGGAATTGTTCACCGATGACTCCATCGATGAAATTGAATTGTATGAAACGCTGGAATTGACCAACCATCCGGCCAGATTCGAGAAATTGAAAGCATTGAAACAGGCGGCCGGCCGCGACGGCGGCCGAACGGCGGAAAAGTGACCATGCACGTATTGGAGAGTTTTTCTTTACAAGGCCGGGCGGCGCTGGTGACCGGCGGCGCCGGTCTTTACGGCCGGCAGATTACCGCGGCGCTGGCGGAAGCCGGCGCGCTGACCTTCATCGCCGCCCGGAATCTGGAGGCGTCGGAAGCGTATGCCGCCGAGTTGCGGCAACAGGGTTTGGCGGTGCGGGCCATCCGGCTCGATCTGGCCGACGAGTCGTCGATTTGCCGGGCGGTGGAGACGGTGACGGCGGAAGCCGGCCGGTTCGATGTGCTGGTCAACAACGCGGTGACCCGTTCGGCGATTCCGGGCGGCTGGGAGCAGCCGATGGCGGCATTCGACGCCAGTTTGCACGTCAATGCGTCATCGTTGTTCTTCCTGACCCGGCTGGCGGCGCAGGAGATGAAAAAACAGCGCTCCGGTTCGATCATCAACGTCGGCTCTTATATGGGGCTGCTCGGCCCGAATCCGTCCAACTACCTGGGAACCGACATGATGAAACATCCTTCGCCGATCTATTTTTATGAAAAGGGCGGCATGGCCAATTTCACCCGTTTCGCCGCCAGTGTGCTGGGGACTGACAACATCCGGGTCAACTGCATTGAGCCGGGCGGCTTCCAAAGCGGGGAGACGGACCGGTTCGTCCGAAATTACAGCAGCAATACGATGCTGGGGCGGATGGCGAACGGCAGTGATTTGAAAGGGGTCGTCGTCTTTCTGGCTTCCGAAGCTTCCAGCTATATCACCGGCGTCAATTTGCCGGTCGACGGTGGTTATACCGCGAAATAAAGGAGTTCGATTTTCATGGCGGTCAAGTTGATTCTCGGCACGGTTCAGTTCGGTCTGCCTTACGGCATTGCCAATACGTCGGGCCAACCCTCCTATCGTTCGGTCTGCGACATCCTTTCCGCCGCGGCGGCCGGCGGCGTCGATATGCTGGACACCGCGGCCGACTACGGCGAAAGTGAAGCCGTCCTCGGCCGGGCGCTGGCCGAACTGGGGTTGCGCGGGCGGATGACGGTGGTCAGCAAGATCGAGCATCTGCCGGGCAATCTGACGGCGGCGGAGGCGAGGAAACGCATCGGCGGCAGTCTGGAGCGGTCGTTGCGGCGGCTGAAGCTGGAGCGGCTGCCGATCGGTTTGTTTCATGAAGAAGGCAATTTATGTTACCGGGAAATTTTGCAGGAGTTCGTCGCTGCCGGCCTGGTCGGCGCCGCCGGCGTGTCGCTCGATGAAAAAGTGGTGCCGGCCGTCGCCGGAGCTGCCTGCGTGCAAATTCCCTGCAATATTCTCGACCGGCGTTTCAACCGGCTGCTGGCGGAAGCGCCGGCGCCTCAGATGATTTTCGCCCGGAGTGTCTATCTGCAGGGATTGCTGTTGATGCCGGAAGAAAAAATTCCGGACAGATTGCGGGAAATCATTCCGTTGCGGCGCCGGTTGGAACAGCTGGCGGGAACCGCCGGAATGCCGCCGCGGGAACTGTATTTTCGCTATCTGCTGTCGCAGAATGGCCTGTCCGGCATCCTGATCGGGGTGGATTCTCCGGCGCAGTTGGAGGAAAATTTACGACTGGCGTCGGCCGGGCCGCTGCCGGAAGACCTTCTGGCGGCAATCCGGCAAATGGTGCCGGTCCTGGCCGAACGGCTGGTCCGTCCGCATTGCTGGGCGGCTTGACGATCGTTGGAACGAATCGATAAAAACGGGAAAAAAATGAGAAAAAAAGTTTATTCTGCCGCCATTACGCCGTTGCATGCCGACGGATCACTGGATGAAAACGGATTGAACAAGCTGTTTGATCGCAATATCCGCCACGGAGTCGACGGGTTCTTTCTGCTCGGCAGCATGGGGGAGTGGGGCAGTTTTTCGGAGGAATTCAAGGAGGAACTGATCCGGATTGCCGCCGCGGCGCTCCGGGGACGGGCCGAACTGCTGGTCGGCATCAATGCGACCAGTCTGCCGCTGTCGCTGAAACTGCTGGAACGTTATTCAACTTACGAATTCGACAGTTACGTGTTCATGCTGCCGGGCCGGACCAGCGCGCTCGATCCGGTCAAGTCGATTTTTGCCGTACTCGACGCCGCCGACCGGCCGGTCTATTATTATCATTGCCCGCCCAACAACAACATCAATCTGTCGCCGGATGATTTCGCGGCGATCATGCGGCATCCGAAGCTCAAGGGGATCAAGAATTCCGCCGGCAGCATGTACCTGCGCCGGGAACTCCTCCGTCTGCGGGACGAACGGCGTTTGTCCACCCGGATCCTGGAGGGCCAGGAGTGGGCGGTCGACGAAGCGTTGATCGTCGGCTGCGACGGCATGCTGTGCGGCATGGGGGCGCTGGCCTCGAAGGTGCTGACCGGCATTGCCGGGGCGGTCGACACGGGCAATATTGCCGAGGCAATCCGGCGGCAGAATATTCTGATCGATATCTTTCACGGCGTCTACGGTTCGTCGCTGGAAAATGTCTGGAACGGCCAGAAATATGCGTTGGCCGAGCTCGGTTTGATCGCTTCGCCATTCACTTACGCCCAGGAGATGAGTTCGCTTTCCGACGCGGCCAAACAGCGCATTTCCGCGTGTCTGGCCCGATACCGCGACGAACTGGATTGATTGAGCCGGCCGTCGGCTGTGAATTGTTTTACCGAAAGGAGGCTTGAATTGGATTACGCCATCATTGGAGCATACCTGATCGCGGTGCTGTGGATCGGGTTTTATTTCAGCAAGGGAGAGAACACTTCCGAGAACTATCTGCTGGGCGGCCGGAACATGCCGTTTCTGGCGATCGGCATCTCCTGCATGATGTCGCTGCTGAGTTCGAAATCGCTGGTCATGGTGCCCGGAGAAATCTACAACAACGGCTTGACGCTGTTCATCCTGACGCCGCTGGTGCTTTTGCCGCTGTCGATTCCGTGTTATCTGCTGTTCACGAAATTCTATTTCAAGCTCGGCAGCTACACGCCGTACGAATATTTGGAATACCGTTACGATTCGACGGTGCGGGTGGTGGTGGCGGTTTCCGCTTTTTACGGCCGGGTGCTGTATGTCGGCATGGTGCTCTATGCGACGTCGAAGATTTTCGAAGGCGCCTACGGCTGGCCGGCCTGGGTGACCATTGCCCTGGTCGGGGTGTTCGGCGTAATTTATACGGTGATGGGCGGCATGAAGGCGGTGGTGTGGACCGACGTGCTGCAATTTTTCGTCTTGTTCGGCGGTTTCGCGGTGATCGTCTGGGTGTTGTGCCGGAGCATCGACGGCGGCCCGCTGGAAGCGGTGCTGTGCACGTTCCGGGAAGGCCACGGGCTGCCGCAATTTTCCGATCCGTCGTTCTATTCGCTGTCGCCGTATGTCCGGTTGCTGTTCTTCCTGATGCTGTGGAACGCGGTGATAGAGCCGCTGACCAGCGCCTGCAGCGATCAGATCAATATCCAGCGGCTGCTGAGCACCCGGAACTGGCGTGAGGGATTCAAATCGCAGATCACCTCTACGGTGCTCGGCATTGCGTCGGTGTTGATTATGTAGTTCATCGGCATGGCGCTCGCCACATACTATCGCCTGAATCTCGACCCGGCGCTGGCGAAGCTGGGCGGCGACGCGGTGTTCTTCCACTTCGTCGCTACCTAATGTCCGACGCCGCTGCCCGGCTTGTTCATGGCGGCGATGCTGGCGGCGATCATGAGCACGCTGGACTCCGGCATCAACTCGATGGCGACGGTGTGGCTGAAGGAGTTCCACCAGCGTTTCATCAACAGGCATCTGACGCCGCGACAGGAGGTCACGGTGTCGCGCTGCGCGACCTTCGTGATCGGTTTGTTCGCCATCCTGCTCGGGTTGGCGCTGGACGTTTCCGGCCGCTGGCTGGAACAGTCGTTGGTCGAGGTGGGAACGATTTTCGGCCTGATCGGCGCGGTGGTGCTGCCGGCGTTTCTGTTCGCAGTGCTGTCCGACCGGGCAAACGCGAAACTGATCTGGGGCTTCACTTTCTTCAACTTCGGCGAAACGCTGTCCGGCAATCTGTGGTACATTCTTTCCCGGCGGGCGGAGGCGCTCTGGCAGCCGGGAATGCCGCTCGGCTGGGCGGGCAAACTGGATTTCATCCATGTGCTGATTCCGCTGGTGGTTGGTGCGCTGCTGCTGGTTCCGTACCTGGTGAAACGGCGCCGGCAACTGCGTTCATCTAAAATATGCGCGCTGCTGGGCATGATCGTATTGGGCTGGTCGTTCGGGATGCTGATCTGGTATGGCTACAGCCAGTTGCTGATCACGGATCTGCCGCGTTCGAGAAGTTTCGCCTTCGGGCTGCCGCTGAGTTTCATCGGCGCCTTTATCCTGCTCTGGTTCTGCCCGCGGCAGCCGAAGGAGAAATGGCAGGGCTTGACGCTGGCGACGCTGGGCGAGAAGATCATCGCCCGGCAATAGAACAGTCCGGAACGGGCGTAATAAAAAAAATAAATCTTTTTACCGGCAGGGGATTGCTTTTTGTAAAAAAATCGGCTATATTTAGATTTAAACTTTCGATTGGTAGAGAAGAAAATGATCTTGTCAAAGTACGTGCAACATCTGAATCTGTTGATTATGGCGATCGGCATTATGACCGGGTCTTGCTTGGACATTGCCGGCGAGGCCCGTGCCGTAGTCTGACAGGTGTCCGTGCGTGCTCCATTCCAATAATGAAACATCGGCCATGCCGCTCGTTCACCGGGTTGAAGCGTGGCCGTTTTTTATTTGGAAAACAGGAAAGATTTTGCGATAATGGAACAGAAAAACCGTTTCGGGCGGTATGTGGAGTTGCTGGATACGACGCTGCGTGATGGCGAACAGACGCCGGGCGTGGCGTTTACACCGCAGGAAAAACAACAGTTGGCCAGGATGCTGCTCGGCAAATTGCGGGTCGACCGGCTGGAAGTCGGTTCGGCACGGGTGTCGGACGGCGAACGCGACGGCGTCCGGCGGATTGTCGAATGGGCGGACCGCCATAATCTCGGCGATCGCCTTGAAATCCTCGGTTTTGTCGACGGCGGCAAATCGGTCGACTGGATCAGCGATGCCGGCGGGCGGGTGATCAATCTGTTGACCAAAGGGTCGGAGCGGCATTGCACCGTGCAGTTGGGCAAAACGCCGCAGCAGCATTACGCCGAGGTGCTGCGCGACATCGAATATGCCGCCAGCCGGAATTTGGCGGTCAATGTCTATCTGGAAGACTGGTCCGGCGGCATGCGCGAAAATTTCACCTATGTCTATAATTTCCTGGCGGAATTGCAGAAAGTGCCGGTGGCGCGGGTGATGCTGCCGGATACGCTCGGGATTCTTTCGCCGGATCAGGTATCGCTTTATCTGGACTGGATCTATGCGGCGTTTCCGGCGCTGAAGCTGGACTTCCACGGCCACAATGATTACGGCTTGGTGACGGCCAATTCGCTGGCCGCGGTGCGCGCCGGCATCAGCGGGGTTCATACGACGGTCAACGGCCTGGGCGAACGGACCGGCAACCAGCCGCTGGCGCCGCTGGTGGTGGCGGTCAACGATATGACCGACCGCACCACCCATGTCAACGAGAAACAGTTGCAATATGCCACCGCGGTCGTTCAGGCGGTTTCCGGCAAGCGCTGTGCGTGGAATACGCCGGTGGTCGGCGCCGATGTCTTTACCCAGACTTGCGGGGTTCACGCCGACGGCGATAAAAAAGGCAACCTGTATGCCAACGAGCTGCTGCCGGAGCGTTTCGGCCGGCGGCGCAATTACGCGCTGGGGAAATTGAGCGGCAAAGCGTCGCTGGATAAGAATCTGGAAGAGATGGGGCTGGAACTGGCGCCGGAAATGCGCAGTCGGGTGCTTCAGGAAATCGTCCGGCTGGGCGATAAGAAAAAGCAGGTGACGCCGGCGGATTTGCCGTTTATCATCGCGGCGGTGCTGCGGACGCCGCTGGACAGCAGAGTGAAAATCAAGGATTTCCAGGTGACCAACGGTGCCCGTACCGAGCCGGTCGCCAGAGTGGTGATCGATTATCACGACCAAACGCTGGAGGCGAGTTCTTCCGGCGACGGCGGCTACGATGCTTTTATGAAGGCGGTCCGCAAGGCGTTGAAAACGGTCGGTGTGGTATTGCCGCGGCTGGAGGATTACGAGGTACGAATTCCACCGGGCGGCAAAACCGACGCGCTGGTGGAGACGACGATCACCTGGGAAGCTCAAGCCGGTGAACGGGCGCTGATTACCACCGGCGTCGACAGCGACCAGTTGCTGGCGGCGATCATCGCCACCGAGAAGATGCTGAACCTGGTGACCGATTGATGCCGTTTTGATTAAACGATACGAAACGCGGGAAGAAAAAAACTGTTCTTTCTTCCCGCGTTTTCCGCCCAGCCGATGAACGCTTCGAGAAGAGGCGTCAACTGCTTCTTGAGCACGTCGGTGGCATCGCGGCGCACCCAACTGGACCAATAGGTATAGCCGCCCAGCGTCAGCGACCGGGGCGTGGCCACATAGCCGTAGTAACCGTTTACCTGATCCACCGGAATGGTTTTTACGCCGGTGAACTGGGAGCGCAGCCAGATGGACATGTCGCACAGGCTCTCGCCCGGCACCCCGACGAAAGTGTATTCTCCCAGTTGCAGGGCGGAGACCGTCACCGGCACGCGGCGGCGGCGCAGAATCTCGTCGTCGAAGCCCAGGCCATCCTGCAGAAGCCAACGTTCATCGGAGGCGCGGAACCGGTCATCGATCAGTTGTTTGACCCGGCTGGGGGGCGCTCCGGCGGCAATGGCGTCCTGAAGTCTTTGTTCCGCGGCGTCGACCTCCTCAGCCCAGCGGGAAAAATCGTGACTGATCGGAAAATCATCCCGCATGGGCATTTCCAGATGAAAAGTCTCCGCCTTCAGCCGGCCGGCGTTTTTCAACGGCCGGGGGCGGTCGGCCAACCGGCGTTCCAGGCGGTCGGCGAAACTTTCTCCGAGGCGGCGCGCTTCCGCGGCGCATGCTTCATAGCTATCCATCCCGGCGAACCCTTTCTTCACCGTCAAATCGCCGCAGGGACCATTGAGATAAACGGCGGTTCCGCCCAGGTCCCGTTCCAGCTTTTCACAGAGGTAGCCCGGCCAGTCGAAATTGAATTTGTACTGGTCGTCCACGCCCCGCAATTCAAACAGCACTGCCACATCCGGATGTCCGGCAAACCGGGAAACAGTGCCGATGGTTTCTCCTTTTCGATTGGAAAAACGGAACAAATAAGCTTTGGGGTCCGCCGGGTTGTCGAAATAGATGGGCTTGTCGAACACCGGCAGAAGAGGATGATATCCCCGCAGCAGCATGATTTTGTCGTTCTGCGTACAGGGCCGTCCTTCCCCGTCGAAATCCATTCCGGACCAGACGGTGACGCCGCCCAGGCCCGCCACATATTGCTCCCGATTGAAATTGCCTTCGGTCCCGAAGTCGGCTTCCGCCACCTGACAGGTGAATTCCTCCGCCCGGTCCATCATCTCCAGAATGACGGGAATGCAGCGTTCCACCAGGCGATCGATCACTTCGCCGCTCAGTTCCGGCCCTTTGGGCGCGGCATGAATCTGCAACTCATGATACCAGATATGATCTACCGGGATTCCGGTGCGTTCCGCCACCGCCCGCCGCCAGCGGTTAGCGTCTTTTGAGAAGGTCCCCAGAAAATCGAAGGCCGCGACCAGGGTCCGTTGCCCTTCGGATTCCAGATAAAAGAACCGCCCGTACAATTCGGTGCCATATTCCCAATCCGCCATGGCGCCGCGGGCGATACGGGAGTCGTAAACTCCACGCGTAGTTACTTTGGCGAAACTGCATTTAGCCATATCGAAGACCTTCCTGCTTGATTATTCGAGGGTATTTATACCTCAGGAACCGGGAAAATGCAAGAAGCTTAAAAGGAAAACATAAATGATAATCAGGTTTGGGAACAGGGGAATTCGTCATATCTGGAAATAACGAATCGTCTTATTTGGAAAGTAAAATAGGGTAAAAGTTATAATTGTGAGCAAATGACTGACAAACAGCGATTTGAGATAAATGGAAGATAAATTTCATTATATTTTGAAGATTAAAAAAAATAAGTGAAATGTTTTCTCTGAAAAATGTAAATTATAGGGAAAATGTTTTTTTGAAAAATAAATAAGCATTTATCTTGACAGATTTGAATTTGCTGTGTAGATTGAAATATTTTATGTATTATTATTTTGATTGATTACGCTTTTTATCTGTGTTTTATTGCTAGTGATTTTTAACAAAGGGCAAAGGGAAAGATGGGATTACTGAAATCGTTGTTAGCGATGTTTGTCTT
Source organism: Victivallis sp. Marseille-Q1083 (assembly GCF_903645315.1). NCBI lineage: Bacteria > Pseudomonadati > Lentisphaerota > Lentisphaeria > Victivallales > Victivallaceae > Victivallis > Victivallis sp. Marseille-Q1083. The sequence goes on along the minus strand of NZ_CAHJXL010000001.1, from coordinate 1,486,385 downwards.
CGGCTTGACATGCAGCATTTTGATCGCCAATGAAAATAATCCGCCGCTATGTCCGCCCCATGATTTTTTTAATGTGCCGATATCCAAGAATTGCAGTGGCAGCGTTCGCCTCTTATCCGCCAGGAATGTCACCATAAAGCAATATACCAATTATTCGCCAAGCTGGGTGATCGAATGTTCCTGTGGCTACTACTATGTTTCCAAGAAATGCAAGCGTTGCGGATATACGGAAGTCACGGACAAACGTTTCCATCCCTGGGGGCGTTATTATCCCGGCGCCAACGGCGATGGGACCATTGGCGGTTCTACGCCGGGGACCCGTTCTTTCGGCTTGCTGGTCCGCTGCTTCGAATGCGGCTTCGAAGCGTCGGACGGCGGCACGATTACCGTAGTGCCGTACTACAACCCCACCGGTCCGGAGCCGCCGGAACCGTCTCCGCCGGAATCGCCGGCCCCGCCGTCTCTGCCGGAAGATCCGACGACACCGCCGGAACAGGAAGGTCCGTCTCTGCCGCCGTCGTCCTCCGGTGAAGTATCCATTGCGTTGAAAGGGCCGGCGGTTCCCCAGCCGATGTATGTCGATATTCACGGTTTGCCGGAGGCGGCGAAGCGACCGCAGCAGGAGGAGGAAAAGGACCAGCCCGATTCTTTTTTCCGAATTGATGTCGGCTCGCTGATGCCGAGCATTTCCGTTGCCGACATTTCGATTCCGGTAGGCAATGGCGACTTGAAACTGGAAGTGCGGCGTTCTTATCAAATTGAAAATTCCGGTGCCCCGCCGGCCGGTTTTCCGCTTGGCTTCGGTGAGGCGTGGCGCTCCAACTTTCAAGCCCGGGCCGAGGTTGGGCAACTGACTTTGATCAATACAACTTCCGGCAGTATTTTCGGCCGGATTTCCACGACGTTGAAAGTCTATGATGAAACCGGTACTGAATATGTTTTCACGGCAGACGGTATTCCGGACCAATCGACCACACAGAGCTATTCGCCGGTAACCAACGGTTTTGCTTCGGCGGCGGCTTTCGGCAGCAGCGTCGTCAGGGATTCGACGACCAATACGATTACCTGGACCAGGAAATTCGGGACGCAGTATATTTTTCAGCCGATCAACTCGGCAACATACCGTCTGGCGCAGGTGGTCGACCGCAACGGCAATGCCATCGAATACCAATATTCCACCCAGCCGGGACAGTTAACCTGGCCGGTGAAATTGGTCTATGTCCCGGCAAACGCCGACCAGTCCGCCGCCATTGCCCTGACGGTTGCCTACGGGACGGCGGGACAGATTACCAGTGTCACCGATCCGGCCGGCAACACCTACAATTACAATTACGAAATAAAAGGCGGGAAATATTTTCTGACCAGCGTTCAGCAGCCGGCAGTCGGCGTTTATGAAAACGGTACGGTGGTTTCCGAACGGCCGACTTTTCGCTACACTTATAACCTCAATCGCTCAACCATTGAATGGTGTTCGCTTCATTATTATTTTGAAGATTCGAACAGATATGCCGTCGGCAATACCAATACCGGGTACAATCTCATCAGCTCGATCACTTATCCCAACGGCAATGCTGTGACATTTCAGTATGTCAACGATATTTTATACAATGACGTGATAACGCCCCGGAAAGCCCTGGTATTGTCCCAGGTGACTTCTCCGGACGGTACGGTCAAGTTTGAACAAATGGACGCATGCGGGCCGAGATTCCGTACCGATTTGGCGAGATGCTATGACAACCGTATCATCAACCGGGTGACCGACACCAACGGCAACGTCTGGCAATATTGCTTTGAACAACCGGTGATCAGCGGGGGATTTTCGGTAACCCAGGTCAGCAGCGGCGGCGGCACGCCGATTCGCAGCAGTTTGAAGAGTTTTTCTTATGCTCAGACTCGCCGTACCTTTTTGGGAAGCCAGTCGGATAAAAGCGATAGCGGCCCGACGGCGGTTTGGGAATACGGCTTCGAAACGAATTACGCCTCGAATTTGATCCGGGCTACCGATGAGGACGGGGCCTCAATCACTTACGTTTATAATCCGCCGGTTACGACTCTGCTGCCTTCCAACGATCCGGTCAAAATCTATCCCTATCCTCAGTACAACAATACTCGCGGCGAATTGCGGTATGACTACAATCTGAAGAAATATGTCGGCAAATATTTTACCTATGATCCGACTTTCCATGTGATGACCAGCGTCAGCGATACGGATTATGCCCCGGACAGCTCGGCAGGGAGTGCCGGCGCACTCGATACGGCCAATGAGGTAAAGTCGGTTTATACTTTGGATGCCAAAGGCAATCGCCTCCGGGAAGTGACGAAAAAAGGCGGCGAGGCGGTCCGGACATTGCAATTCGAGTATGACGATTACGGCCTGGTCAAGAAAACGGTTGACGGCGCCGGGCGGGTGACGCTGTATCAGCGGCAATACACCGCTTCCGGCTGGCAGGACACGGCGACCGTCAAGGGCTGCAACGATGAATTGAACATCGTCACGGTCAAAAAATTCGATAAACGCGGTCTGCTGCTGGAGGAGACCGACGGCAACGGCAACACGACCAGTTACCAGTACAACACGCTGGGCAAGCTGGAGAAGATCACCCGGCCGGCCGTGATCAATCCGGCCACCGGACAGTCGGTACAGCCGACCGTGGAATACCGCCGGACGGTGATGGGACAGGTGGCGGCCCAGAAAGACGAGAACGGCACCTGGACTTATTTCACCTATGACAATATGTTCCGGCTGCTGTCAAAACGAATTGATGTGACCGGTTCGGATGATGTTACGGAGCAGTATACATACGATGCGGCCGGCAACCGCAAGACCTATACCGATCCACTCGGCTGCGTGACGACTTATACATATGACGGCCGCCGCCGGCTGATTTCGGAATCGCGCCCGAATCCATCCGGACCGCCGTTGGTGACAGCCTATGCCTACGGCCGTTTTGCCGGCAACGATATTTTCAGCGACAGTTGGTTCCAGCCGACCAGGGTTACCGATCCGAAAGGAATTGCCACCGAGTTGACCTATGATTCGCTGTTTCAGGTGACCAATAAGAAGCGGTCGGGAATTTCATTGGAGAGTTATGAATATGACCGCAAGGGAAACGTTCAGAAAAAAACGCTGCACAATTCGTCGCCCGGCAGCGGAGATCAGGTATTCACTTACACCTATGACGCTTTTCATCAGCCATTGACTGAATCGCTGGCCTTGACTTCCTCGGTCAATCTGGTGACGCGCTACGTTTACGACGCTTCCGGCAAACCGGTTCAATTGGTGGATGCGGAGGGAAATACGACTTCTTTTGTTTATGACGGCGCCGGGCGGCCGACGAAACGGACAGTTGACCTGGATGCGACGCATTCAGCGGTAACGGAATTGAGCTATGACGCCAATGGCAATGTGATAACGGCTGTTTTGCGCAATGGCGCGGCAGCAAACGGCAGCGGCGACCAGACCACTTCGATGCAGTATGACGCCCTGAATCGTTTGATGGTTCGAAAGGATGCGTTAAATCATACCGAATCTTTTGCTTATGATCTGGCCGGCAACCCGGTCAGGAAAACCGACAAGCTCGGCAGAGTGACGGTGACGGAATTCGACCAGTTGAATCGTCCGGTCAAGGAAACCTTGCCGGCGGTATTGGACGGCGAATCCGGGACGGTGACTTCGCCGGTGACGACGACGATTTACAACAAAAAAGGCGCCGTGCTGCGTCAGACTGATCCGCGCGGTTTTTTGACGGTCAATACTTATAACATTCTGGGACAGTTGACGCAGCAGGTGGTCGGATCCGGCAGCAGTACGCCGCTGACGACGACTTATCAGTACGATGCCAACGGCAACGTCACCCGGGAGCAGGTCATGCGCGGTTCGACGCCGTTGGTGACGCAAACGCAATACGACAATTTCAACCGGGTCATCAAGGTCATCGATCCGGAGAGCAAAACGACTTCCTACACCTACGATACGGTGGGAAACAAACTGTCCTCCACCGACGGACGCAACTATACGACGAATTACACCTACGACAAAGCGAACCGTTTGACTCAGACCCAGTTGCCGTCGGTCAGTTGCTACACTGCGGCGGACAGTGCCGCCCTGTCGGTGCGCCCGGCGACGCTGACGACTTATGACAAGGTGGGACGGGTGTTGACGACCACCGATGAGAACGGCAAGGTGACGACGAACGTCTATGACCAGGGCGGACGGAAGCTGAAAACGACCGATGCGGCCGGCGGCATCGTCGAGTACGTCTATGACGCGGCCGGCAATCCGGTCAAGCAAACGGTACGCAATACCCGGTCGGGCGGCGACCGGGTGACGGTCTGGACTTATGACTTGTTGAACCGGAAATTGACCGAAACGTTGAATCCCGGCGTCACCGGTCTGGAACGGACGACGACGAACACGTACGATGCCAACGGCAATCTGCTGTCGTTAATCCGGCCGGACGGCAAGGAAACGGGCTATGCCTATGACGCGTTGAATCGGCTGCAGATGACCGGCTATCTCGACGCGATGGAGCAGAACCGGGAATATGTCTACAATCTGAACGGACAGATTACCCAGGTGACTGAAAACACGCACCGGACCAGCTATACCTACGATCTTTTCGGTCGGGTGACGGCGGAAAAAACCTCGAAGAAAACTGGTTCGGCCTGGACGCAGCAAAGTGTTATTTCGAGCACCTACGATGCGGTCGGCAACCGTTTGACGGTCTCCTATCCGTCCGGCCGCGGCTTGAATTGCACTTACGACCGGCGCAATCTGCTGACCAAAGTAACCGCCACAACCAGCGGCGGACCGGCGAAAGAAACGACTTACAGTTATGACAATGCCGGTAACCGCATCACGATGCTGATGCCGAACGGCGTGGCGGCGGCTTACACTTTCGATGCCGCGAATCGTCAGACGAAGATCACCCATACCCGGAACGGCGTGAATTTGTATACCGCCGCCTACCGCCTGGACCGGGCCGGCAACCGGCTGCGGATTGATGAGAGCGGCTCCGGCCGCTCGAACCGGATTCTGCGCTACACATATGACAACGTTTACCGGTTGCTGAGTGAGGCGGACAGCACCGGCGCGACGGCAGTTTATACCTATGATACCGCCGGCAACCGGCTGACCAAACAGCTTGACGGCACGACGACGACCTATACCGTCAATCGGCTTGACCAGGTGACGGAAGCGAAGAACGACACCGACTTGTTGACCAGTTGGAGTTACAACCTCAACGGTGAACTGGCGACCCGGACCACCGGCGGCGTGACGGAAAGCTTCAGCTATGACCGGGCCGGGCGCCTGGTCGATGTCAGCGCCGACGGCATTTCCAGTTTCAGCGCGGTGTACGATTATCGCTGCCGCCGTCTTGCAAAAACCGAAAACGAAGTTACGGTATCATATCTTTACGATGGTGGCGAATCGGTGCAGGAATACGATTCGCAGGGTTCTTTGACAACTCATTTGGTGCGCGCCGGCGGCTACGGCGGCGGCATCGGCAGTGTGATCTATACGGAAAATGGCCTGGGTGCCGACCGGGAATATTTCCTCTATAATCTGTTGGGCTCGACAGCGGCGTTGTGCAATGACGCCGGGGCAGTGACGGCGACAAACTGTTACGGCGCCTGGGGGGTGGTCGCTTCCTCGACCGGCAACAACGACAACGAGCGGCTGTTCTGCACGAAAGAACGGTCCGCATCGCTTAAGCTTGATTATTTCGGTTTCCGTTATTACGACGGCGAGCTCGGCCGTTTCATCTCCCGCGACCCATCCGGTTACCCGGACGGCCCGAACAACTATCTCTATTGCCGGAACAATCCGGTGAATCTGATCGATGTCTTGGGGCTGGAAGCATTGGATGAGAAAACCATTCCCCTTGAGCAGACATTCTTTGCTCAACGATACAGAGCGTTGGAAGAAGAGGCTCCAGAGGACATGCAGGGCGTGCAGCGTATTAACAGTGGCAGCCAAGCCTTTATGAATTTTTATATAAGCAATATTCCTGTATTGCATGAATCTCTGACTTTTGGTGCTAAGCAGGATGCTTCAGGACGAAAACTTTCAGATGAGGAAATTGCTTGGGAGGCGGTAACTACAGCAGTCAACTTGGTGGGGAGGCTTGGTACCGCTGCCAAAAAAATCGTAAAAGAGAGTTTGGGGGGAGCCAAAGGTGCCTCTAGCTTACTGAAGCAGGGGGATCATGCTGTCGATGGTGCCAGAGTGTGGAAGCAGGGAGAGAAGGCTGCCGATGGTGCCAGAGTGTGGAAGCAGGGAGAGAAGGCTGCCGACATTAATAATGTTTCTACACAAGTTAGCCGCCTGAAAGAAAATGTGGAAAAGGGACGACTAGGAGAAATTAATGCTGGAATTGTAAAGAATACCAAACACATTCCGAGTCAGCTTCCTAATAAAGAGTACTTTATTCCTGATGGAATTGTTAATGAGCATCATTTTCAAGAAGTGAAAAATGTAAATTTTCAGTCACTTACTTCTCAATTAAAGGAGGACATTAAACATGTTGGTCCAAATGGAAGAGTTGATTTAATTATTGATGTCAGAACAAGAGTTTCAAAAACTTTGCAGGAATTACATAATGATCCACAAAATGCATTGAATATCATCATAAAAGAATTAAATAAAAAGGTAGAATAATGACTACAGAAAGAATGAATTTTTTGTCAGATTGTTTTTGTCAAAATAAAATTGCAGAAAAAGAGTTTTTCGAAGAATTACTGAAGGAATGTTTAAATTGTAGTGACATGGTCCGACCTACGGCTATCCCTTATGATAATCCTTGGTCATGGCGGGAAACTCATGTCTGGAGACTAGGAGAGGAGTTGCGTCAATTACTTCTGCAAAAGAAATTATCTCCCAAAAACAATTTGTTGTATGAATTTGTCGACACAGTTATCCGGGATAAAAGATTTGGTCGAGGCCGGCAGAGCTTTTTTATGTTGCTGCCGAAATTGAAGCGCTATGACTTTGAATTTCTGAAAGCCTCATTGTCGGACCACGATGTGGTCGGCCATGTGGTATATGCGCTTCTATGCTTAAAGGAATACCGCCTGGCGCCCATTGTCGCGGAGATGGTAAAATCCCCGGATTACGTTTGGAATCGGAAAGAAGCCGGGCGCTATATAGAGAGGGCGACCCAAGCCGCGGAACAAGCCGGATCATAAATGTCTTCCGGGTGATCCACAAGATGCATTACATATAATTATAAAAGAATTAAACAAAAAAATGGAGTAGAAAAATGATTTCCAAGGAAATGTCAACTTTATTGAAACGCTTTTGTCAAGCAGAATTGACGGAAAAAGAGCTATATAAAGAATTATTAGCTGCGTGCTTTCATTGCAGTGAGGAAATTCGACCAGATATATTCCCGAACCCAGCGGCACCTCCTTGGACATGGCGGGAATTTTATGTCTGGGCCTTGGGAGAAGAGTTGCGTCAATTACTTCTGCAAAAGAAATTATCTCCCAAAAGTAATTTATTGTATGAATTTGTCGATACAATTATTCGAGATAAAAGATTTGGCCATGGCCGACAGAGTTTTTTTATGCTGCTGCCGAAATTGAAGCGCTATGACTTTGAATTTCTAAAAGCTTCGTTGTCGGATCACGATGTGGTTGGCCATGTGGTATATGCCCTTCGGCGCTTAAAAGAATATCGCCTGGCGCCCATTGTTGCGGAGATGGTAAAATCTCCGGATTACGTTTGGAATCGGAAAGAAGCCAGGCGCTATATAGAGAGGGCGACCCAAGCCACGGAACAAGCCGGAGCATAAATATCTTCTTGGAAAGGACGTTTCTTGTGTGTGAATATCTCAAAATGGTTGGCAGGCCGCAGGATGATCCGGAAGTGATTGCTTTTATGCAAAAATATGATTGGAAAGGAAGATTTCAAAAATCGGCTGGTCGGGATATTGTAGCGCTAAGGAAGCACGGCATCGAATTACATTTTGAAGATTCAACTTTCACTGCCATACATTTGATTGGGCCTAAAGGTTGCGAAGGTTTTCGTCCTTTTCAAGGAGAGCTGCCATTTGAAATTACTTTTCAAAGTTCTTATGAAGATTTTGAAAAGCAATTCGGAAGACCAGACCTGAAATATGGTAAAAGAATTCTTAAATTCCCTCATAATGGATCTACAATAGATCTTCCACCTATAGTACGTTATGATTTGGAGAATTTTACAATGACGATTGGATTTAGAGATGATAGTTTTCAAAATATTACGGTGATTAGTTTTATCGCTCCAGCTTATGTGCCAGATATCAAACTGGTTAAAAGTCTTAACAAGAAGCATGTCTTAAAATAATCGGCAGGCCGCAGGATGCTCCGGAAGTGCTTGCTTTCCTGCAAAAATATGAATGAAAGAAAAGGAAGTTGAAATAAGAATATGAATCATTCTTTATAGTTTGATTCAACCCAGGTAAGGTTAAATATCTTAACATGTGTGAATATCTCAAAATGGTTGGCAGGCCGCAGGATGATCCGGAAGTGATTGCTTTTATGCAAAAATATGATTGGAAAGGAAGATTTAAAAATTCGGCTGGTCGGGATATTGTAACATTGGCGAAGCACGGTATAGAATTACAATTTGAAGATTCAACTTTAATTGCCATGCATTTGGTTGGGCCTAAAGGCTGCGAAGGTTGTCGTCCTTTTCAAGGAGAGCTGCCATTTGAAATTACTTTTCAAAGTTCCTATGAAGATATTGAGAAAAAATTGGGAAAACCAGTCCTGGAATATGGTAGTAGTTGTCTCAAAATTCCCTATGGAGACGTAATAGATTTTCCACCTATGATATTTTATGATTTCGGGAATTATATAATGAAGATTAAATTCAAAGATGATAATTTTCGAAATATTCTGATGATTAGTTTTTTAGCTCCAGCTTATGGACCGAAGATCATAAATGAAAGAAAAAGGAAGTTGAAATAAGAATATGAATCATTCTTTATAGTTTGATTCAACTCAGGTAAGGTTAAATATCTTAACATGTGTGAATATCTCAAAATGGTTAAAAGTCTTAACAAGAAGCATGTCTTAAAATAATCGGCAGGCCGCAGGATGCTCCGGAAGTGCTTGATTTCCTGCAAAAATATGAATGACAGAAAAGGAAGTTGAAATAAGAATATGAATCATTCTTTATAGTTTGATTCAACCCAGGTATAACATGTGTGAATATCTCAAAATGGTTGGCAGGCCGCAGGATGATCCGGAAGTGATTGCTTTTATGCAAAAATATGATTGGAAAGGAAGATTTCAAAAATCGGCTGGTCGGGATATTGTAGCGCTAAGGAAGCACGGCATCGAATTACATTTTGAAGATTCAACTTTCACTGCCATACATTTGATTGGGGCTAAAGGCTACGAAGGTTTTCGTCCTTTTCAAGGAGAGCTGCCATTTGAAATTACTTTTCAAAGTTCTTATGAAGATTTTGAAAAGCAATTAGGAAAACCAGACCTGAAATATGGCACAAGAAGTCTTAAAATTCCCTATGGAGCCACAGCAGAGCTTCCACCTATGGCACGTTATGATTTAGATAATTTTTATAAGTTATTATCGTGATGTTTTGGTCGCCTCTCATTTGCTGTTGGTTTTAGAACAAGAAGATTATTGGGTTAATTGGATCAAGAAGTCGATTGACGAATGGGATCAACAGCGTTCGGTAAATACTTACCTTAGTCTTCGTGCCGGAATGGGAAGTTTTTACGATTTAAGTTTTGCAGGGGAAAATAGCTGGCAGCGCAATAAACTATTGGATATTTTCAAAATATAACTTATTTTCTTGCTCTTTTTTATCGGGAGAGTGGTGAGGTTGGCTTGGAGAAGGTTGAAGAGAAATTGATCAGTGATAATACTCTCCTGGATCAGAAGTTGTTGTTAGTCGTTTTTCAGGCTCTGAAAGATGGAACTCTATGTGATCTGGTTCGAAAAATAGAAGGCATCGAACCGGAAACACTCCAAAGTTGATGGCCGGGGAATGACCAAATCACCGGAAAGGAGATGGGTGATAGAATAAGAACAGTGAAAAAAGAAAATTTTCATTTGGACGAAAGGACTTGTTTACTAATGGTTTCCGAAGAAATGTCAGTTCTATTGAAACGCTTTTGTCAAGCGGAATTGACGGAAAAAGAGCTATATAAAGAATTATTACCTGCGTGCTTTCATTGCAGTGATGACTTTCGACCAGTTGTTTTTTCGTCTACAATTCCTTGGACATGGCGGGAATCTTATGTCTGGGCATTGGGAGAAGAGTTGCGTCAATTGCTTCTGCAAAAGAAATTATCTCCCAAAAGTAATTTATTGTATGAATTTGTCGATACAATTATTCGGGATAAAAGATTTGGCCATGGCCGACAGAGCTTTTGTATGAATTGCCGCATTTGTCTTTTGAAATCGCCGTACGGCGCCATTCGCTCGGTGTGCAGCCGCGGCGCTGCCGGAAAACCCGTGAAAAATAGTGGTTGTCCTGGAAGCCGGCCGCTGCGGCGATTTCGCCGATGCTCAATTCCGGGTGGCGGCGAAGCAGTTGTTCAGCCCGGTTCAGGCGTTTGCCGGTCAGCAGTTGCTTGAAGCTGCAATGAAAATGCTCCCGCAGCCAGTGAGTCAGGCCGGAGACGCTGCAGCCGGCGTAACGGGCCAATTGGGCAAGACGGATGTCGTCACACAAATGTTTTTCCAGGTAGTGTTCGATCAATTCCCGCCGGCGGTCGCCCCGCCAGCCGACCAGTTCCCGGGTGACGATGTAGTCGACCAGCATGTGGAACAATCCTTTCAAATCGTCCAATTCCGCCTCGCTGAAACCGGGCAGTTGTTCCCAGGCCGCCTGTAAGGTTTCGTCGGCGAAAACCGGCGGCCGGGCGGCCCGGGGCCGGAATTGACCGATCATGATATAGCCGGCGATCTGGCCTTCGGCGAAAACCGGCGCGATCATTTCTCCCAGCCCGGCATGGCAGACATAGCATTCAATCTGGCGCGAGCGCAAGCTGGCCTGCTGCATTCTGGCATCCAGATAATGACACTGCCGCCGGGCATGGAAACGCTGCTGAATCAACCGGCAGTAATCGCAGTTGCCTTCCTGGCGCCGCCCATCGTCGAGCGGCGTGCCGTCGGCGGCGAAAAAGACCGCCCGTACTTTCATCACGGCGGCAAAGTGATCGAGCAGCCGTTGCACCTCCGGTCGCAGAATCAATTCCAATGGCAAAGGCGGTTGAGATGGCATCCGGTGAAACTCCCGTCAGGGTTTTTGGTAAATAAAATGGCATAAATTGCTGGAAAATCTACTTGATTGCCAGGAAATCCATTGTTTTTTCGATGGCGTTTCGGTATACTTAATCATTAAAGTTCCGGTTTGCTGCGTGGAGAAACGGAATCCGGAAAAAACGGACAGTCCAAATCAATGGAAGGAATGACGAGCATGGAAAAAGTCAGAATCGGCCTGATCGGCCTGGGGTTCATGGGAACGACGCATTTCGGCATTTACCGCGATCTCGCCGCCGCCGAAGTGGTCGCCGTCGCCGATGTCGATCCGGCCAAGCGGGCCGGCGATGTCAGCAAGGTGGTCGGCAATATCGGCGGCGGCGACAATTCCCGGTTGCTGGATTTGGGCGGCATTGCCGTCTTCGACGACGCACTGGATTTGATTGCCAGTCCGGATGTCGATGTAGTCGACATCTGTGTGCCGACCAACGATCACGCCCGTTACGTTCTGGCGGCTTTGGCGGCCGGCAAACACGTTTTCTGTGAGAAACCGTTGTGCCGCAACCGGGAGGAAATGCTGGCGATCGCCGGGGCGGTCCGCCGTTCTCCCGGATTTTTCAATGTCGGCATGTGCATCCGCGCCTGGCCGGAATATCGCCATGCCCGCGAATTGTACCGTTCCGGTGCGATCGGCAGAATCCGGACCGCCAACTTTACCCGCCTGTCGCCGTCGGTCGACGGCAACGCCTGGGAAAACTGGTTCATGGACCCGGAACGCTCCGGTGGCGCGCTGCTCGATCTGCACCTGCACGATACCGATGCGGTCTGCTATTTCTTCGGCCGGCCGGAGACGGTATTCGCTTCCGGCGTCAAAGGGGTGGTCTCCGCCGGCGGCGTCGACCATGTGGTTACCAGTTACCGTTATGGCGACGGCGCTTTGATCGTTGCCGAGGGGGGATGGGATCTGGCCAGACAGGCCGGATTTGAAATGGGCTTCCTGCTGGTGACGGAACGGGCGACATTGCGTTTTTCCGCGGCTGGTTATCAGATCTACTGGAACGACGGTCGGGTTGAAACGCCTCAAGTGGCCGATCCGGCTTTGCCGACCGGCTGGCATCGGCAGCTCGCTTATTTCGTCGATTGCGTGAAAGAAAATATCGTGCCGGACCGTTACCAGACTCTTGAGCAGATTCTAGACTCTTACGCGGTCATACTGGCCGAAGCCAAATCGGTGGAATCCGGAATGGAAGAAAAGGTGGAATATGTATAAAGCATTGAATTATTGGGTGTTCGGCGGATTTTCCGGGGAACGCACACCGTATGAGTTTATCGATTTTGCCGTCGAACAGCGGCTCGACGGCGTTGAGTTGACGGTCGGAGATGCGCTGCCGGTCGAGATTACCGAGGAAGAGTGCCGTAAAATTCGCGCCTATGCCGATGCGCACCGGATCGGCTTGCGGACGCTGGCGACCGGTTTTTACTGGGGGTGTTCGCTGGGGGCCGGCGAGGAGGCCGAACGGCAGCAGGCGCTGGCCTTCACCCGGCGTTATCTCGAAATCGGCAGTTGGATTGGCGTCGAAGCGGTATTGATGGTGCCCGGCGCCACCCGGGTGGCCTGGGAACCGGCGAGACCGGTATTGCCCTATCGGACGGTGTGGGATCAGTCGGTCAAATCGTTGACCGAACTGGAACCGCTGGCGCGTCGTCTCGGGGTAGCCATCGCGCTGGAAAATGTCTGGAACCGTTTTCTGCTTTCGCCGATGGAGTGGCGTTATTATCTCGATCAATTCCGGTCCGAATATATCGGCAGTTATCTGGATGTCGGCAACTGCTGTTATATCGGCCGGCCACAGGATTACGTTGAAATTCTGGGGTCGCGCATCAAGGCGATTCACCTTAAGAATTTTGTCGAGAATGACTGTTGCGGCGGCCTGCACGGCTTTGGTGACGACCTGCTGGAGGGAGCGGTCGATTTCCCGGCCTTGTTTGCGGCATTGCAGGAAAATAATTACAACGGCCCGTTGACGGTGGAAATGATTCCGTTTTCACGTCTGCCCGATCTGGTGTTGCCGGATTTGCCGTTGGCCGAACGGGTGGCCGGGCAACTGCGGAATTTGCCGCGTAATTGAAGCGAATTCAAACAGTAAAAAACCATCGCTCCGGGTCGTACCCGGACGCGGTCCAGCGGGCGGACACCGCTGGTCGCTCCGGCTTCACCGGAGCGAAGTTATTCTTCAGAAGCGCCGGTATTTCCGGTGCTTACCGCCAGCCCACCGGGCGGTTGCCGAGAATTGTCAGCGGTCCGACAAGATTTCAGCGGTAAGCTGAAATCGCGAAGCTTGTGGTCGGGAATGTTATAGGTCCCAATAAAAAATCATCGCTCCGGGTCGTACCCGGACGCGGTCCAGCGAGCGGACACCGCTGGTCGCTCTGGCTTCACCGGAGCGAAGTTATTCTTCAGAAGCGCCGGTATTTCCGGCGCTTACCGCCAGCCCACCGGGCGATTGCCGAGAGTTGTCAGCGGTCCGACAAGATTTCAGCGGTAAGCTGAAATTGCGAAGCTTGTGGTCGGGAATGTCATAGGTCCCAATAAAAAACCATCGCTCCAGGTCGTATCCGGACGCGGTCCAGCGGGCGGACACCGCTGGTCGCTCTGGCTTCACCGGAGCGAAGTTATTCTTCAGAAGCGCCGGTATTTCCGGCGCTTACCGCCAGCCCACCGGGCGGTTGCCGAGAATTGTCAGCGGTCTGACAAGATTTCAGCGGTAAGCTGAAATCACGAAGCTTGTGGTCGGGAATGTCATAGGTCCCAATAAAAAATCATCGCTCCGGGTCGTACCCGGACGCGGTCCAGCGGGCGGACACCGCTGGTCGCTCCGGCTTCACCGGAGCGAAGTTATTCTTCAGAAGCGCCGGTATTTCCGGCGCTTACCGCCAGCCCACCGGGCGGTTGCCGAGAATTGTCAGCGGTCCGACAAGATTTCAGCGGTAAGCTGAAATCGCGAAGCTTGTGGTCTGGAATGTCGTAGGTCCCAATAAAAAACCATCGCCCCGGGTCGTACCCGGAGCGATGGTTTTTTATTGTTTGAATTTGTTTCGTTCGCCGGCCTCCGGGACGAATGTCCGTTATGCGGGCCGTATGATGCAAAAAAAACTTATCCATGCTGTAAAATCATAATTCGCTGCGGTGTGGAATGGAGTCTGCGGCGCCCGGCCGGCTGACTGTGATTGCCGAGGCCCGACTGGCCAGCTTCAATGCTTCCGGCAGCGGCATGCCTTCCAGTATGCCCGCCAAAAGATAACCGATGAAGGTGTCGCCGGCCGAGGTGGTGTCCACCACTTTGGCGTCGACGGCCGGTTCCCGCCAGATTTGCTCCTTTTCCCGGGCGATGACGCCATCCTTGCCGATGGTCAGAATGATCACTGTATTCGGAAAGCGCCCGGACAATTTGGCCAGAATTTCTTCCGGCGGCGTGACGCCGCTCAACCCGGCTCCCTCGATTTCGTTGACGATCAGGTAATCGACCAGCTCCAGCGGCAATGCCCCGGCGTCTTCCGGCGAAAACGGTGCGAAGTTGAAGGCGAGCCGGCAGCCGGCGGCGTGCGCTTTGCGCATAATTTCGGGCAGCGCGTTGATCTCGTTCTGCAGCAGCAACAAGCCGCCGGAGGCCGCATCGACGACCCGGTCGATCTCCGCTGCCGTCAATTCGAAATTGGCGCCGGGGAAGAGAATGATGGAGTTCTGGCCGTCGGCATCCACCTGGATGATCGCATGGCCGCTGGCGCCGGCGCTGGTGAACAGCAAATCGGTGTTGACGCCGGCCTTTTCCAGCGTTTCGCGCAGCAGCGCTCCATCCGGACCGATTTTGCCGGCATGGGCGACTTTTGCCCCGGCTTTGGCCAGCGCGATCGATTGGTTGCCGCCTTTGCCGCCGGCACCGACCAGCCGGCGGCGGCTGTGCAAGGTTTCTCCCGGCTGTACCATATGGGGAACTTCGTAGACGTAATCGATGTTGAGGGAACCGAAATTTACCACTGTTTTTTCCATAAATGCCAGATCCTGTTCAGAGGGTTGCCGCCGAAAGCCGTCCGGAATTCCCGGATGGCTTTCGGCGTTTCATCGCTTTGAAAGTTCAATGAATAACGATAACACCTTCGGCGGCGGAATACAACCGTAAAGCGCCGCTTCCGTGAGAAAAAATTGCCGGACGAAAGAAAAACTTCCCGAAGTAAAACCGGTGACAACCGTTTCGTCTTGAAGCAGTTTGCCGATTGCGGAAAAAGCGGGAAAAATGCCGGTCGGCGGATGAAAAAAACAAAAAGAATGCTATAGTATAAAATCTGACTCAGTGTTCAAGAGGTTTATTTATTTATATAATCTTGTATATAAACGGGTTAAAAATGAACAAACGGCAAAAGCCGTATTGGAAAATCGTGCGTTGTCCAAAAAAAAGGCAAATATTTGCCGGGAAAAATTGGACAAACGCATTGATTGTGTTTATTTTATATACTCTGCCGTTGTCGATTCCCGCGGGACGCGCGGCGGCGGAAACGGTGGGCGGTTCGCTGGAACCGGCCGGTGCGACGGTGCGTCTGGAACTGAAAGATGCTGTTCAGTTCGAGACGGCGGCGCGCCAGTTGGATGAGTTGAACAGCCTGCGGGAGAAGGTGCGCGTTCAGGAGCAGGAGCTCGGTTCGCTGCGTGCCGAAAACAGCCTGCTGAAGCAGGAGATGGTTGAAATTGTAGATAAGTTCCAAAAGCAGGATGCGGAATATCGGCAGCTGCAACTGGGAATCGCGGGCGCATTGGCAAAAGGGAAGTTGCCGGCGGCCGATGAGCGGTTCGTTCAGTTGGTGCGGATGCTGAACGATATTGCGGAGAGCGGCGTCAGCCTTGCGCTGAAGTCGGTCGAATTCTGCGACGAAGTGGATTCAGTTTTGAAAGCACTTCCGATGGAAGCCAAGGAGATTGCTGGTCTGCGGCTGAAACGGGATGCGCTGAAAACCGAATCCCGCAAATTCAGTGCGTTGGCGGGTCGCGATCTGGCGGAGCGTTCGGTGAAAAAAAGCCGGATACTGGCGGTGAATCGCGATCTCCAGGTGGTCGTACTGCCGGTCGGATCGATTCATGGTGCGTTCAATGGATTGATCTTGAAAGCCTCCGGGAAGGAGGAGGCTGTCCGGCTGAAAATTGTTTCGACCCGGCCGTTCGTTTCGGCGGCGGTGGTGGAAGCGGGCAATATCGACGACCTGGCTCCCGGTATGGAGGTCGTGACTGATTTAGAAAATCAAACGAGAGAGTAGTAGAGAGCTGTTATGGAAGTTAGAGCTTTAACGAAGAATGTGCGGATTTCTCCGGAAAAGGCCCGTCATCTTTCGCGGCTGGTGCAAGGCAAACCGGTGGTGGAAGCGTTGGCGATCCTGGACTTGAGTCCGCGCAAAGCCGCAGAGCTGCTGGGCAGGACGTTGCGTTCGGCCGTGGCCAATGCGGAAAATAACTTTGAATTGGACCGGAAGGATCTGCGGGTCAAGAGCGCCGTGGTCGATCCGGGTCCGATGATCAAGCGTTTTCGTCCGAAGGCCCGTGGTTCCGCCGGTAGAATCCGTAAGAGAACGAGTCATCTGGAAATCGTATTGGCTGATATCTAATAAGGGGATTATATCGTGGGACAAAAAGTTAATCCGATCGGATTGAGAACAGCACTGACCAAGGATTGGGACTCCCGCTGGTTTGCCGGCAAGGAGCAATTCGGCAAGTGGCTGCATGAGGATTTGGCCATCCGGAAATACATCCGGGGAAAATTTGCCCAGGCGGCGATCGCCCGGGTGAAAATCGAACGTTCTACGACGCGGGTGCGCGTGACGATTTTTGCGGCGCGTCCGGGTTTGTTGATCGGTAAAAAAGGCGCGGAGCTGGACAATCTGCGGCAGGAAATTGCCAAGATGACCGACAGCAAGGACGTTTTCGTCGATGTCTCCGAAATCAAGCGTGCGGAGGTCAATGCGCAGCTGGTGTCGGAAAATATTGCTTTGCAGTTGGAACGCCGTATCGGTTTCCGCCGGGCGATGAAGCGGGCGATCCAGACGGCCATGGAAATGGGCGTCGACGGGATCAAGATCCACTGCGCCGGCCGGCTGGGCGGGGCGGAGCTGGCCCGCAGCGAGCAGTACAAGGAAGGACGTGTGCCGCTGCACACGCTGAAGGCTAATATCGACTACGGTTTTACCGAAGCGAACACGACCGCGGGTAAGATTGGTGTGAAAGTATGGATTTGCCATAAAGAGGCAACGGAGGATCAAGAATATGCCATTAATGCCAAAAAGAGTAAAGTACAGAAAGGTTCAGCGCGGAAGTAACGCTGGTCTTTCTACTAAGAATAATAAGATTGACTTTGGTGATTTTGCTCTGCAGGCGGTTACGCGCGGTTTTCTGACGAACAACCAGATCGAAGCGGCCCGTATTGCGATCAACCGTCACCTGAAACGCCGCGGCAAGGTGTGGATCCGGGTGTTTCCTTACAAGCCCTTCACCAAGAAGCCGCTGGAAGTGCGTATGGGTAAGGGAAAAGGTAACGTCGAAGGCTGGATGGCGCCGGTGAAGCCGGGCCGGGTATTGTTCGAAGTATCCGGCTGCAGTGAAGTGGTGGCCCGTGAAGCGATGGCCCGTGCCGCGAACAAGCTTTCGTTGCGCTGCAAGTTCCTGGCGCGGGAACAGTGAGTGAAGGTGGACAACTATGAAAATCGATAAAATTCGCGAAATGTCGGATGCGGAACTGGAAAGCCAGAAGAATGAGCTGCTCCGCGAGAAGCTCACGCTGCGGATTCAGAGCCGGACCGGCCAGTTGGAAAAAACCGCCCGGATGCGGGAAGTGCGTCGCGACATTGCTCGGATTATGACCGAACAGACCGCTCGCAGCGTCAAGGCGAACGGTTAAACAAGAGACAGGATTGACTAGCAATGAGTGCAGTTGAAAATACCAATCAACGTGGCAACCGCAAAGAGCGGGTCGGCGTGGTGACCAGCGATGTGCAGAACAAGACGATCGTCGTCGAAGTGCATCGCCGCACCCCGCATCCGCTGTACAAGAAGGTTGTGAAGGTCAGAAAGAAATTCACCGCGCACGATGAGCAGAACGAAGCGAAAAAAGGCGATACGGTCCGGATTGTCGAAACCCGTCCGTTGAGCAAGAACAAACGCTGGCGTCTGGTTGAAATCATCAGTCGTTCCGCGGAATAACGGAGCGGGAGAGTAGCACTATGATTCAAATGCAGACTAAGTTGGATGTTGCTGACAACTCCGGAGCGAAAAGCATTGTCGCCATCACGGTTCTCGGGCAGGCGAAGACGTTTGCCGGCGTGGGCGATATTGTAACGGCGGCGGTGACGGAAGCGATTCCGGACGGCAGTGTGAAAAAAGGACAGGTCGTCAAGGCGGTGATCGTCAGAACTGCGGCCAAGATCCGTCGTCCCGACGGCTCCTACCTGCGGTTCGACAAGAACGCGGCGGTGATCGTCGACAACCAGAAGAACCCGGTCGGGACGCGTATCTTCGGACCGGTGGCTCGTGAATTGCGCGAAAAAGATTTCATGAAGATCATTTCTCTGGCGCCGGAGGTATTGTAATGAAGAAGTATCACGTCCAAAAAGGCGATGCCGTCGTGGTCAACGCCGGAAAATGGAAAGGTGAGAGCGCCACGGTTGAAGTGGTTTTGACCAAGAATGATCGGGTGGTGCTCAAATTGGCCGATCTCAACGATGAAAAGCGCAAAAAAATCGGCATGCGCACGGTAAAGAAAAACCGCAAGAATCAGACTGCCGGCGGGATGATTGAGCGTTCGGTTTCGGTTCATGTCTCCAATGTGACGTTGACGCCGGAAGCCAAACAGGCCAAGCTGGACAAGAAAGCGGCGCTCCAGGCCAAGAAGAGCCAGGCGCGCGCGGCAGCGGCAGCGAATGGAGTGAAGTAAAATGCCTGATATGAGCAAAAAGTACAGGGATGAAGTTCGTCCGGCGCTGCAGGCACAGCTCGGATTGAAGAACGTCATGCAGATTCCGAAGCTGGAAAAGATCGTCATCTCCACCGGGATGAAATCCTCGGCGGAGCGCGATGCCTTCAGCGAAGCCAGGAAGCATCTCGCGGCGATGACCGGCCAGATGCCGGTGATCACCAAGGCCCGGAAGAACGTTTCGAACTTTAAATTGCGCGTCGGGATGCAGATCGGCGTGATGGTGACGCTGCGCGGCGCCAGAATGTATGAATTTCTGGATCGTTTCGTGCACAATGCGCTGCCGCGCGTTCGCGACTTCCGCGGTATTCCTTCGAGCGGTTTCGATGGCCGCGGCAACTACAACGTCGGTATCCAGGACATCTCGGTTTTCACCGAAGTGGATCCGGATAAGCTGAAGTATCCGATCGGCGTCAACATCACGATGGTGACGACGGCGGAGAACGACGACGAGGCGCGCGCGCTTCTCAAACTGTTGGAAGTTCCGTTTGCGGAATAAGGAAGGACTTTAAACGATGGCGAAGATTAGTTTGATTGTAAAGAGCGAACGCCCCAACAAGTTCAAAGTTCGCGAATACACTCGCTGCAAGGCTTGTGGTCGTGCCCGTGCTTATATCCGCAAGTTCCAGCTCTGTCGTATCTGCTTCAGAGAACTGGCTTCCAGCGGTAAAATTCCGGGCGTAACCAAGGCCAGCTGGTAAGAACAGGAGTTGTGACAAGATGAGTATGCAAGACCCGATTGCCGATATGATCACCCGAATCCGGAACGCCGGTGCGGCGGCCTTGAAAAAGGTCGAAATGCCCAGCTCGAAGATGAAGGTGGCGATTGCGGCGGTGATGAAGCAGGAAGGGTATATCGCCGATTATGCCGTCAGCGAAGACGGGGTGAAGAAGACATTGGCGATTGACCTGAAATATTATAAGAATAAACCGGTTATCGAAGGGGTGACGCGCGTCAGCAAACCCTCCTGCCGGACCTACTGCGGCGCGACGGAGATCCCGAAAGTCCGCAACGGGCTCGGAACGGTGATTTTGTCCACGCCGAAAGGCATTCTGTCCGGCCGCGAGGCGGCGCTGGCGAATGTCGGCGGAGAAATTCTCTGTTATATCTGGTAATTTTTTAGTGTAAGGATAATACAAACATGTCTCGTATAGGTAAGAAACCGATTCCGGTGCCGGCGGGGGTCACAGTGACCATTGCCGACGGGACCGTGACGGTCGCGGGCAAGGAGAAACTCCAGCTCGCACTGCCGCCGAAAGTGGCGGTGGAGATGAAGGACGGACACGTTCTGGTTTCGCAGGTGGAGGACACGCGTACTTCCAGCGCGATGCAGGGCTTGGCGCGCAGCCTGATCAACAATATGGTCATCGGTGTTTCCCAGGGGTTCAAGAAGGAGCTGCAGATTATCGGCGTCGGTTACAAAGCGCAGATATCCGGCAGCAAACTGGTGCTGAACCTGGGCTATTCGCATGTGATCAATTACGATGTGCCGGCCGGCGTCAAAGTGACGGTTGCCGACAACGTCAAGATCACCGTCGAGGGAGCCGACAAGCAGTTGGTCGGCGAAACCGCCGCCACCATCCGTCGGTTCCGCAAGCCGGAGCCGTACAAAGGCAAGGGCATTCGCTATGTCGATGAGCAGATTACGCTCAAAGAAGGCAAATCGGTCGGTTAAGGTTGAGGTAAAGTACTTATGGCTGTATTTACGAATAAAGACAGACGGATGCGTCGGCATCTTCGCATCCGTAAAAAGGTCGCTGGCACGGCGGAACGTCCGCGCTTCTGCGTCAGCGTGACGACCAATCACATCTATTGCCAGTTCATCGATGACGTCAAGGGTGCGACGCTGGCGTCGGTTTCGACACTGGATGCGGCGTTCAAGGCGGCCGACGGCCGTCCGAACCTCGACGGCGCCGCGCTGCTCGGCAAGATGGCGGCGGAACGCGCTTTGGCGGCGAATGTCACCGAAGTGGTTTTCGACCGTTCCGGTTTCCAGTATCATGGCCGGGTGAAGGCAATTGCCGAAGCCGCCAGAGCGAACGGACTGAAATTCTAGAAGGAGCTTGAAATGGCGAAACGTGATAATATGAAAGCTCAGGATGAGGTCTTTCAGAACGAGCTCGGCGAAAGCGTCATCAGCATCAACCGCTGCAGCAAAGTCGTCAAAGGCGGCCGCAACTTCAGTTTCGGCGCGCTGGTGGTGGTCGGTGACCGCAACGGCAAAGTCGGCTTCGGTTACGGCAAGGCCAACGAAGTGGCCGACGCGATCCGCAAGGGCGGCGAAAGCGCCCGCCGCAATTTGAAGACGCTGCCGATGCACGGCGCGACGTTGCCGCACGCGGTGGAAGTCAAATTCGGCGGCGCGAAGGTGCTGTTGAAGCCGGCGAGCGCCGGCACCGGTTTGATTGCCGGCGGCGCGGTCCGGGCGATTCTGGAACTGGCCGGCGTCAAAGACGTGCTGGCCAAATCGCTTGGCGCGAGCAACTCGGTGAACGTGGCCAAGGCGACGTTCAAGGCGTTGGAGGCGCTGTCCAGCCGGGACGATGTGCTGGCGAAGCGCGGCGTGGAAACGATTTAAGCTTGGAAGGTTTTTACAATGAAGTTACATGAATTGGCTCCGACGCCGGGTTCCCGGCATCCGCGCAAGCGGGTGGGGCGTGGTGACAGTTCCGGCTTGGGCCGGACCTGCGGCCGCGGCGAAAAGGGACAGAAATCCCGTACCGGTTCTTCGATCCGGCCGTTTTTCGAAGGCGGTCAGATTCCGCTGTTCCGGCGTCTGCCGAAGCGCGGTTTCAACAGCCCGGACCATATCGAATACAATATCGTCAATTTGAGCGTGCTGGATGAGCATTTCGCCGCCGGGGAAGTGGTCGACAGCGAGGCTTTGAGCGCCAAAGGTTTGCCGGGCAAAGCGGACCGGATGCTCAAGATTCTCGCCAACGGCGAAATCACCAAAGCATTGACGGTAAAAGCACATAAATTCTCGGCGGCCGCCAAAGCCAAAATCGAAGCGGCCGGCGGCAGTTGCGAACAGATCTAAAGAGAAAAGCGGGGATTCGATGTTTGCTGCATTTGTGAATGCGTTTAAGGTAAAGGAGTTGCGGTCGCGGTTGCTGTTCACCGCCGGAATTATCGTTCTGGTGCGGGTCGCTTCCAATCTGCCGTGTCCGGGAGTAAATTCGGGTGCTTTGAATCAGTACCTGACCAATTTTTCTCAGGAAGCCGCTTCCGGCGGCGTCATGGCGATGGTTAACCTCTTCACCGGGGGTGCGCTCGAGCAGTTCGCGGTGGCGACGCTCGGTATCATGCCGTACATTACCTCGTCGATCATTATGCAGTTGCTGACGCCGGTGTTGCCGTCGCTGGAAAAAATGTCCAGAGACGGTGAATCCGGCCGCCAGAAAATCAATCAGTACACCCGCTATCTCACTGTTCTGATCTGTATTTTCCAGGGCTTTCTGGCCGCGGCGGCGATGGCCGATCCATCCCGGATCGGTTTGCCGTCACCGCATTTGCCGTTGTATGTCGGCAGCCAGACAGTCTTTATGTTGATGACGATCATCGTGCTGACGGCGACGACGATGGTCTTCATGTGGCTCGGCGAACAGGTGACCGAGCGCGGTATCGGCAATGGCGTGTCGATCATCATCACGATCAACATCATCGCCCGTATGCCGCAGGCGGTCACCCAGTTGGTGGAAATGACCATCTCCGGACAGACGATGTCCGGTGCGACCTTCAAACCGGTCCAGTTGCTGTTGCTGTTCGCCGTTTTCATCGCGGTTACCGCGGCGACGATTCTGTTGACGCAGGGCTACCGGCGGGTGCCGATCCAGATGGTCCGCAAGACGATCGGGACACAGGTGATGGGCGGCAGCACCTATATGCCGCTGAAGGTCAATTTCGCCAACGTCATGCCGATCATTTTCGCCGGTGCGATCATGATGGTGCCGGGGCCGCTGTTCAACGGTCTGGCGCAATTCACCAAAGGGCGCGACTGGAGCGGCGCCAGTGATTTCTTCCTTTCGCTGGGAACGCTGTTCCGCTATCATTCGACCGGATATATGGTGCTTTACGGTTTGCTGATCATGGGCTTTTCTTACTTCTGGGTGGCCAGTCAGTTCAATCCGATTCAAATTTCTGAAAATCTGAAGCGCGACGGCGCTTATATTCCCGGTATCCGTCCGGGGCAGCCGACCGCCGATTTCCTCGATCAGACGATGACCCGGGTGACGTTCGGCGGCGCGGTGTTCCTGACGGCGCTGGCCTTGTTCCCGATGATTCTGGCGACGCCGATCTTCGGCATCGATTTCCTGGTCGCCTCTTTCTTCGGCGGCACCAGCTTGCTGATCATGGTCGGTGTGGTGCTGGACACCATGAGCCAGATGGAATCGCACCTGACGATGCGCAATTATGACGGTTTCCTGAAGAGCGGCCGGCTTCGCGGCCGCAATGCGATCCAGTAAGACGACATGACGACCGATGTGATAGCGATCGACGGACCGGCCGCTTCCGGCAAAAGCACGGTGGCGGCCGGATTGGCCGAACGGTTGCGGATTCCGTACATCAATACCGGCAGCATGTACCGGGCGATCACGCTGGCGGCAATGCGCCGGGGCGTTTCGGCCGCGAATTGTACGGAGGCGGCGTTGGCGCCGGTCCTGGAACGGTTGCAGTTGGATTATGTCCGGAACGACGCCGGACATTTTGTTTTGCGGATGGACGGGCATGAAACGGACGCCGCATTGCGCAGTGCCGAAGTGGCGGCGCTGGTCAGTCCGGTGGCGGCTCTGCCGAATGTTCGCGCCTGGCTGCGGGAAAGACAGCGGGCGCTGGCGGCGGCGGGTCGGCTGGTCATGGAAGGCCGGGACATCGGTACCGAAATTTTCCCGGACGCCAGGTTCAAATTTTTTCTGACAGCGACGCCGGAAGAGCGGGCGCGCCGCCGGCTGGCGCAATCGGGTGAAAATTTCGACGGCGCCACTTTGGAGTCGGTGGCGGCGGCGATCGCCGAGCGCGACCGGATTGATTCCACCCGGACAGTGGCCCCGTTGCGGCCGGCGGCGGATGCCGTGCTGGTGGACAGCACCGGATTGGAAGTGGATGAGGTGGTAAATTTACTGGCGCGAAAGGTGATGGAGTGATGCACTGGCATGAAAGTTTTTACCGGGTTCCTTACGCGGACACCGATCAGATGGGTGTGGTCTATTACGCCAATTATCTGGAATATTTCGAACGCAGCCGCACGGAGATGCTGCGGGAGGCCGGTCTGCCTTACAGCGCGCTGGAGCGCTGCAACTGTTTTCTGCCGGTGACGGAGGTCAATTGCCGGTATTTGTCGCCGGCGCATTACGATGAACTGCTGACGTTCCGTTCCGGCGTCGCCGGCGTCAAGGGGGTCCGGCTTAAAATCATCACCGAAATTCGGCATGAAGCGACACTCCTGGTGCGCGGCGAGGTGACGCTGGCCTGTATGAACCGCGACCGTAAGTTGATCCGGCCGCCGGTCGAGCTTCTGACCGCTTGTGAGCAATATCGTGTGGAAGAGTAAATCCGGGGAGGTTTATCATGGCGATGCTGGAGCAGAATCAATTATATCCGCTGAAATTTCAACCTCTGTATTTTGCCAGGATCTGGGGAGGCAGCCAGCTCAGTGAGTTTTTGCACCGGCAATTGCCGCCGTCGGAGGAGCCGATCGGCGAATCCTGGGAACTGGTGGATCGCGAAGCGGTGCAGAGTCAGGTGGTCAACGGACCATTGGCCGGGCACACCATTCATGAATTGATCGAATTTTACGGGCGTTCTCTGCTGGGGTCCAAATGGACCGGCGGCCGTTTCCCGCTGTTGGTGAAACTGATCGATGCCGGGCAACGGCTGTCGCTGCAGGTGCATCCCGACGAACAGGCGTGCGCCAAGCTTGGCAACGGCGCGGAGCCGAAAACGGAGATGTGGTACATCATCGCCGCGTTGCGCGGCGCGAAGATCATGGCCGGTCTGAGTCCGCGCGGGACGCGCCGGCAACTGGTGGAGAATCTGAACTCTCCGGATGTCGAGAATCTGCTGCAGGTGTACCCGTCGCAGCCGGGGGATGCCTACTTCATCAGCGCCGGCACGCTGCATGCGATCGGCGAAGGGAACCTGCTGCTGGAAATCCAGCAGAACAGCGATACGACTTACCGGGTCAGCGACTGGGGAAGAGTCGATCAGAGCGGCCGGTCGCGTCAATTGCATTTGCAGGAGGCGATGGAGTCGATCGATTTCATGAACCGGACCAGTCCGCGGATTCCGGGGGTGGTCGGCGATGTCGCCCACAACCGCAAATTCCCGATGATCAACCGTTGCCGGTTTTTCAGCGTCGACAGTCTGCTGCTGGTCAGTCCGTGGCGGGACGATACGGCGCACGGCAGCAGTTTCCACCTGATCAGCGCGATCAATCAGCCGCTGGCGTTGGCGCGTTCGATGGAGTCGGAAAGCCTGCTGGATCTGCAGCCCGGCGAAAGCGCCTTGATCCCGGCCTGTTTCGGCAGTTATGCCATCCGTCCGTTGGCGGAAGGCCTCTGCCGGGTGGTGAAAACGACGTTGTAATACGCTTGGGTGGACACAACCGGAAAGAGCCGCGGCAGGCGGCTTTTTTCATTTCTGCCCGCTGGGCGATGGAATTCAGATTTTTGAGCTACAGGAGAAACGATGAGTGAATTCAAGTTTATCGGCCGTTTGATCGACGCGTTGCGGCAGCGGTTTGCGGAAGCGGCGCTGCCGGCGGATTGGACAATTTCACCGGAACGTTGCCCGGAAGGGATGAACGGCGAACTGACGATCAATTGTTTCCGGTTCGCCAAACTGTTCAAGCAGCCCCCGGACCGTCTGGCGGCGGCGATTGCCGAATGTTTGGACAGAGATCCGGAGATTCTGGCGACCGAGCAGATCAAGGCTTTTGTCAACGTCGTATTGACGCCGGCGGCCTTGTACCGCGATACGCTGGCGGCGCTGCCGGAGCTGCTGGCCGCCGGCCGATTGCCGGAGAATGAGTGCCGGAAAATTCTCATCGAATATTCGGCGCCGAATACCAACAAACCGCAGCATCTCGGCCACGTGCGCAACAATACGCTCGGGATGGCGCTGGCCTCGCTGTTGAAACGGGTCGGCCATGAGGTTATCCAGATCAATCTGGTCAACGACCGCGGGATTCATATCTGCAAATCGATGATCGCCTATCAGCGTTTCGGCAACGGCGCGACGCCGGAGTCGACCGGCATCAAGGGAGATCACCTGGTCGGTAAATTTTATGTCGAATACAATCAGGCGCTGTCGGCGGAGCTTGCCGCTTTGAAGGCGGCCCGCCCGGAGTTGGCGGAGAAGGACAACGAAGCGCTGTTTCTGGAAACGGAGCTCGGCCAGGCTACGCAGAAGATGCTCCAGGACTGGGAAAATGGCGATCCGGAGGTGCGGGCGTTGTGGCAGAAGATGAACGGTTGGGTATTCGACGGTTTTGCCGCTACCTACCGGCGGATGGGCATCCGGTTCGATCATACCTATCTGGAGAGCCAGACCTATCTGTTGGGCAAGGACATCATTCAGGACGGCCTGGCCCGCGGCGTGTTCTCCCGCCGGGAGGACGGCGCGGTCATCGTCGATCTGGGAAAGATGGGCAACAAAGTGGTGCTGCGTTCCGACGGTACCAGTGTGTACATCACCCAGGACATCGGGACGACGCTGTTGAAATATAACGACTATCATCCGGATATGCAGATCTGGGTGGTCGGCGATGAACAGATTCTGCATTTCCAGATGCTGTTTGCCATTTTGCGGAAACTGGGCTATGAGTGGGCGGACAACCTGCATCATCTCGCTTACGGTATGGTCAATCTGCCGAGCGGCAAGATGAAGAGCCGGGAAGGCACTGTCGTCGACGCCGACGATCTGTTTGCCGAGATGGTGGCCCTGGCGCTCGACAACTGCCGGGAGCGTGGCGATGGGGAAGTGACAGAAAGCGAACTGGCCGGCCGGGCGGAAATCATCGGCATGGGCGCTTTGAAGTTCATGCTGTTGAAATTCAATCCCAAGACGACGATGATGTTCGATCCGCAGGCATCAATTAAATTTGAAGGCGACACCGGTCCGTATGTGCAGTATGCCTGTACGCGGATCAAGTCGATTGCCCGCAAAGCCCGGGAACGCGGGCTGCACTTTCAGCCGGATGAGGTGGATTGGAGCCTGTTGGCGGCCAGGGAGGAAAAAGCGTTCGCCGCATTGGCCGCTTTTTATCCGGCGGCGTTGCAGTTGGCGGCGGAACGGCGCGACTGCTCGGTGCTGGTGGAATATCTGCTCGACTTGGCCAAGGCCTTCAACCGTTTTTACCGGGAATGCCCGGTGCTGACGGCGGAAAATGTCGAATTGCAGCAGGCTCGCCTGGCGTTGGCCGCCGCGGCCGGCGATATTCTGACCGATGGGTTGCGGACGCTGACGATCGGGGTGCCGGACGCGATGTAACCGTTAGCCGCCGGGCGCGGAGCCGGTACGGATCTTGCCCGCACCGGCCGGGGGGCGGCCTCAAAGCTTCATCCGGTTTTCGCCGCTCGAAAACCGGATTTCATGCGCCTGCAAACGGCGGGAAAATTCCTCCGGCGTTGAACCCAATTTACTGTTTTGCTGAATGCAAATCAGCATAAGACGGGTTCGCGGCCGGCGGTTGCTGATAGACGATACGATCCGGCAGGCGGCGGCTTTCCTCCTCCTTCTGTGCTTTCTGCTGGATGGTGTAGAGCTGCTTGTAGGTGCCGTCCTGTGCCATCAGTTCGTCGTGGGTGCCGAGCTGTTCGATCCGGCCGGCTTTCAGCACGACGATCTTGTCGGCGTTGCGGATCGTCGACAGCCGGTGGGCGATGATGATCGTTGTCCGGCCTTCCATCAGCGTGTCCAGCGCCTGCTGCACCAGCTTTTCGGAGACGGTGTCCAACGCGCTGGTCGCTTCGTCGAGGATCAGGATCGACGGATTTTTCAGGATCGCCCGGGCGATCGCCAGCCGCTGCTTCTGGCCGCCGGACAAGCTGGCGCCGTTCTCGCCGATCACAGTGTCGAAGCCGCGGTCCAGCTTGTTGACGAACTCGGCGACGTTGGCCAGTTCCGCGGCGCGCTCGACCTCTTCGCGGCTGGCGGTGGAGCGGGCGTAGGCGATGTTGTCGCGGATCGTCCCGCTGAACAGGAACGGTTCCTGCAGGACGACGCCGATGTTGTTGCGGTAGGATTCCTGGGAATATTTGCGGACGTCGACGCCGTCGACGGTGATGCGCCCTTCGGTGACATCATAGAAGCGCAGCAGCAGATTGCTAATCGTCGACTTGCCGCAGCCGGAAGGGCCGACCAGGGCGATTTTCTGTCCCGGATTGATTTCCAGCGACAGTTCACGGATCACCGGCGTATCGGCATAACGGAAAGAGACGTCTTCAAAGCTGATTTTCCCCTTCAGCCGGCCGGCGGTGATCGGATTCGGCGCGTCCTTGATTTCCGGGATGACCCGCAGCAGCTTGATGATGCGCTGGGCGCCGGCGAAGCCCAGCGACATCGTGTTGATCTGGGCGGCCAAGGCGGCGATCGGCGCGACCTGCATGCCGATATAAGTATAGAAGGCGACGAAATCGCCGATCGTGAAATCGTTGCGGCCGACCATCGCGATGCCGCCGCCGATCACCACCAGATAGGTGGTCAGGGCCAGCATGTCGTACATGCCGTTGCAGGTGTTGTTCAACTGGTTCATCTTGACCGACAGATCGAGGGTCGGCCGCATCGTGTTGAAGAAGTGGCGGCACTCCGAACGTTCCTTGGCGAAGGATTTCACCACCTTGATGCCGTTGATGTTTTCGGACAGATTGGCGGAGATTTCCGACATTTTCTCCTGCAATATCATCGCATTGCTCCGGAGGATGCCGTTGAAGTAATAGAAGTTGATGAAATGGATCGGCAGGGCCAGCATCGCCACCAGCGCCAGCTTCCAGTTGATGAAGAAGATCAGCACGGTGATGAACGCCATCGTAAAGATCTGGTCGGTCATCGAAATACACAGCGACACCAGTCCCTGCAGCAGGCCGACGTCGCTGATGACGTTGGAGATCAGTTTGCCGGTGCGGTATTCCTCATAGAAACGCAGCGACAGGCTCTGCAGGTGCCTGAAGATCCGCTGCCGGACGTCGAGCAGGACCCGCATGATGGTGTAGACGCCGAGGTAGCCGGCGATCATCCGCATGATAAAACGGATGATGTAAATGATCACCATGATGGCGCAGAGGATGAAAAACATCTGGTAATCCCGGCTCGGGATCACCTTGTCGATGGCGATCTTCAGCATCCACGGCAGCGACAGCGCCAGGCTGGAGAACATGATTTGCGTGATCGCCGATAAAAGAATCATGCCGCGGTATTGCCGCAGCAGACTGGATATCTTGAACTCTTCCATACCAAATACCTTTTCGTTTTCCGGACGGTGCCGTTGTTTGGAAGGAGCTATAACTTATCGCGTTTCTGCGCGGTTTCCAGCGCGGGCGGAAAATTCGGCGGCAAGGCGCGACGAAGAAGCGGACGGGGACACGAGGGTGGCGTTGACATGATGGAAGATTCTCCTGTTCTGAGATGTTCTTTTTGACGATAAATCAGGGTTGGCCGATCGTTTTTTTTTGAATTCAGTTGTGGAGTCTGGTTTTGCCGGCGGCGATGGCGTATTCTTCGCCGTCGACCTGAAGCGTGAAGGGCTTTTCGGCCCGGATGAATAATGCGCCGTCGCCGTCGTACTGCAGATCGACCCGGTTGCCGCCGAATTGCAGATTGCTGATGCCGTTGCGGCAACTGCGGTTGACCCGCCAGTGAAGCCGGTTGGCGATGCCGTCGGCGGCGATGCCGAGGACATTTTCAATCATCAGGCAGATCGGGCCGAGGGCCGACCAGCCGCAGAAATCGGGCCGAACCGGCTTGGCGGCGTCGATGATCGCCTTGTCGGTCGACGGCCGGTCCGCCGTCGGCGAATAGGCTTCCCAGATCGTGTGCGGCTCGAAATCGCGCCAGGTGCGGAATTGCTGCATGACCACCCGATAAGCCAACTGGTCCGCTTCGGCGTAATAGCCGTAACGTTCCAGCGCCTTGGTGCCCAGGTAGGCCATCGGCAGCCAGACGCCGCCGCGCCAATATTCGCCGGCCGGATTGAAGGCCGGATCGCTGCGGCTGACGCTCGGCCACGGATAGTCGCCGCCGAAACATTGCGGATCCGTCGCCTGGCGGACCATTGCCGCCGCCTGTTCCGGGGAACAGACGCCGGCGAGCATGGCCCAGTAAGAGGCGGGCGTTTTCACTTTGCACGGCCGGAAGGGCGGTTCGGTTGCAATATCATAATAAAAGCCGTCTTCCGCATCGTAATAATAGGTGTTGAGCAGCATTTTCAACTCCTGGTAGCGGGATTGGAAGAATTCGGCATCGACGTGCAACCCGCAATCCTCGGCGAGCCGGGCGATGATTTCGGCACTCAACGCCTGTTGCGCCAGCGCATCGACCCAGTAAATCTGACGGTATTGGGCCAGGTTGTGCTCATCGGCGGCCACGCCGCCGCGCGGTGTGTTGTCCATGCCGCTGGGAGTGCCGCTCCACCGATAGCCGAACGGCGTCCGTTCCAGGCCGATCGAAACGATGCCGCCGGGCACCGTCTGGCCGCTTTTCAGCCGTTCGACCCATTCGAAATAACGCTGCAGGTACCGTTTTTCAATCAGGATGCGGCGGATCCGGTTCCGGTCGCCGGTCACCTGATAGTTGGCGGCTTCCGCCCAGGCCAGCAGCGGCGGATTGTCCGGATGCTGGATCTGCAACGGCGATTTGACGCCGTCCAGCAGCGGCCGGTAGAAATTGTCCAGGCTGACCGCGCCGGGAAAGAGCTGCGGCGCATATTTGCAGAAGTTGACCATGAAGCAGGTATCCCAGATCCAGATCCGGTCCGGGCTGAATCCTTCGTCCATATAAGGCGTCTGCGGGGCGCCCGGACATTCGCGGATGTGATCATAAGCCAGTTTCCAGGCAAATTCGTAAAGTTCCGCCAAACCGGGTTCTGCGGCGAATTCGATGCGCGGCAATGACTCCAGGGAGAAAGGTGGGACCGTCATAAAAAAATTCCTCTGCACAACTTGATTCCGAAACTGGATCTCTCGTCTGAAATTTTTTCAGCCTGTTCCATAATTTATAGCAACCGGAAGGGAAAAAGCAAACCGGATATTGTCAAAAAAGTGGAAAACTCTCCGGTTCGCGGCAGAAAATGCCGAAGGATCCGAAACGCCCGGCACGCGTCATTGCCGGTCAGTAGGAGATCAGCAGATCCCGGTGCCGGCCGGAAACGACGTCTACCGGGCAGTTGTAAGCCTGCTGAATCAGCTCCGGCGTGATGACCTCCTCCGGCGTGCCGTCCTTCAGCAGCCGGCCGTTTTTCAACAGCAGCAGCCGCCGGCAGTAACGGCCGGCCAATTCCAGATCGTGAGTGATCATCAGAATGGTCAGTTGATATTGTTCCTGCAGCCGGCAGATCAAATCCATCAGGGCCACCGTATGGCCGAGGTCCGGCGCGGAGGTCGGCTCGTCCAGCAGTAACAATTGCGGCCGCGGGGCCGGCGCCGCGGCCAGAATGGCCCGCTGCCGTTCCCCGCCGCTCAGTTCGGTCATCGGCCGGTCCAGAAATTCACCCAGTTCCAACGCTTCGGCCAACTGCCGGATTTCCTGCCGGGAGTCCGGCGTATTTCCCCGGGAAGTCAGGCCGATTTGCGGCGTCCGGCCCAGGCTGATCAATTGATGTACCGTCAGCGGCAGCGGCGTGTAGAATGCCTGCGGCACCACCGCCATCCGCTGGGAACGCTCCCGGTCGGAATACGCCTCCAGCGGTTTGCCGTCCAGGCGGATCGCGCCGGCCTGCGGCCGTAAATAGTGGCTCAGCAACTGGAACATCGTGGTTTTGCCGGCGCCGTTGGCGCCGATCAGGCCGACAAAGTCGCCGGAGCTCACTTTCATGGAAAAATCCCGCAGGATCAATTGGTCCGGACGGTAGGCGAACGACAAGCGGTCGATTTCCAGAAGGACTGTTTCCGCCATCACATCACCGGCAATTCCAGGATTTGCTGCCGGATTTCCAGCTTGCCGCAGGAAGATTCGTAACTGTGCGACATTTCAAGCGGTGAAAAATTCTGCAGATGCAATTTTTCGCCGTTCGGCAACTGCAATTCCAGATTCATATCGACGACTTGCAGTTCGTCTTCCGCTTCATGGAGGAAAACCTGTCCGTTGAGCAGTTCGGTGTCGATGGTCAGATAGTCGTTGCCGCTGATAACCAGTTTGATTTCGGTCAGGGTCTGGCCGGCCGCATCCAGGACGGTCAGTTCCATCAGCCGGTCCGGCTGCGAAGCCTCCTGGCGTTCGAACGTGAACAATTCATCGTCGGCCACGCCGACGCCGGTCACGCTGCCGAAGAGCCGGATCGCCTCGGCGATCAGCCGTGAGGTATCCGTGCCGGGGACAGAGGTGCTCGGGCGGGGAACCGCGTTGAAATAATGCAGCAGGACGCCGCCGGCAATCAGCAGCGCAACCGCTGCCGCCGCCGCCAGGGTACCCCAGCAGCGCCAGTGCTGCGATATTCGTTCCGGCCGCCGCGCCGCCCGCCGGAAAAATTCGGCTTTGAATGCGGCGGTAGAACTGAATTGGACATTTTTGCACCGCATCTTGTATTGTTCCAGTAAGTTGTCGAAATCGTCCTGTTTCATGATTGTACCTCCTGCAATGCCAAACGCAGTAGCCGTTTGGACTTCTGGATACGCCAGTACAGCGTATTGATGTTGCACTTCAAACGTTCCGCAGCGATTTTGGTATCGACGTTTTCCAGGATGGCCAACTGCACGGTCTGCCGATACACCTCCGGCAATTGGGCGATCGCCTCTTCCAGCCTGCCGAATTGATCCTCTTTTTCTTCGGGATTGTCCGGGTCGAAACCGGTCATTTCCGCTACCTTCTGGGCTTCGCGCTGCCGTTTGCGGATCAGATTGTAGGATTCGTTGACGACGATCCGGCAAATCCAACTGGACAATTTCGCTTCGCTGCGGAAATCTCCAAACCGTTCCCATGCCTTCAGCAGCGCCTCCTGCACCGCTTCGTCCGTATCGTCCGGATTGCCCAGCACCCGGTATGCCACCCGGCGCAACATCGGCAATTCTTTTTCGATCAAGCTGGAGAAGAGTTGGTTCTTATCCGTCATAAATGTTCTTTGAAATTTTTACGTTACGTACTATTATGACGGACCATCGGACTTTATTTTTAATTGCCGAATGCGGATTCTGACGATTTTTTCAAATTTTTTTGCCGGTCCGTTCTCGTTTATACAAATATATAATATTATTCGGTAAAAGCAATCCGGCTGCCGGAAAATTGTGAACTTGCCGAAACAAAAAGCGGCAAGCTTGCCGAAAAAAACCTTGAAAGTAGTTGAATCAGAGAGTATTTTTATCCGATCGCGGCGCCGGATTGTCAATCCGCCGCCGCACCGGAAGCGGAAATCGGGGTAAGACGTTGGAAAATACAATATTGCGAGCCAAAAAGGGAGTTTCAGGTATGATCGAACAGGCGTTTCAGTTGAGCAAAGCCAGGTATCAGGAACTGGGAGTGGATGTCGAAGCCGCATTGAAAAAACTTTCCGCCATCGCCATTTCGCTGCATTGCTGGCAGGGCGATGACGTCGGCGGCTTCGAATATGCCGACCGGGCGCTTTCCGGCGGGATTCAGGCGACCGGCAACTATCCGGGCAAGGCGCGGAACGCCGCCGAATTGCGGGCGGACCTGGACCTGGCGCTTCGGTTGATTCCGGGCACGCACCGTTTGAATTTGCACGCCATCTATGCGGAAAGCGGCCGGAAGGTGGAACGGGACGAGCTTTCGGTCGAACAGTTCCGCAATTGGATCGATTGGGCGGCGGAACGCCACCTGGGGCTGGATTTCAATCCGACCTTTTTTTCCCATCCGCTGGCGGACGACAACTGGACGTTGAGCCATCCGAAGCCGGAAATCCGGGAGTTCTGGATTCGTCACGGACAGGCCTGCCGCCGGATTGCCGCGGCGATGGGGCGTGAATTGAAGACGGCGGCGGTGAACAACGTCTGGATTCCGGACGGCAGCAAGGACATTCCGGCCGACCGGCTGGCGCCGCGCCGCCGGCTGCTTGAGTCGCTCGACCGGATTTTTCAGGAAGAATTTCCGAAGTGCGAACTCATCGACGCGGTCGAAAGCAAGCTGTTCGGCATCGGTTCGGAATCCTATGTCGTCGGGTCCCATGAATTTTATATGGGTTATGCGTTGAGCCGCCGCAAGGCGCTCTGCTTGGACGCCGGCCATTTCCATCCGACCGAGGTGATTTCCGACAAGATCAGCTCGGTGTTGTGCTTTGCCGACGAGCTGCTGCTGCATGTCAGCCGCGGTGTCCGCTGGGACAGCGACCATGTCGTGCTGTTCAACGACGAATTGCAGGCGATCGCCCAGGAGGTGGTGCGTTACGGTTTCGAGAAGAATGTCCACATCGGGTTGGACTATTTCGACGCGAGCATCAACCGGATCGCCGCCTGGGTCATCGGTACGAGAAATATGTTGAAGGCGCTGCTGTTCGCGCTGCTGGAACCGGGTGCAACGCTGCGCCGGATGGAGCTGGAAGGCGATCTGGCCGGCCGGCTGGCCATGATGGAGGAGTTGAAGGGATTGCCGTTCGGCGCCGTCTGGGATTACTACTGTGCGCAGCATGATGTGCCGGTCGGTTTTGCCTTCATGAAAGAAGTGCGCGAATACGAAAAGAACGTTCTGGCCAAACGCTGAAAAATCGGCCGCCGCGCTTCCGGCCGGGATTGGCCGGGAGCGATAAAACAATTATTTTTTTGAAAAGTTTTTATGAGCATTGAATTTGATCCGATCGAAGAGGTGGTCGCCGCGATCAGGCGCGGCGAGATGGTGGTGGTAACCGACGATGAAAACCGGGAAAACGAAGGGGACCTGGTCGCCGCGGCGGCGATGGTCACGCCGGAGCTCATCAATTTCATGGTGACCCATGCCCGCGGGCTGGTCTGCGCGCCGCTGTCCGAGGAACGGGCGGCGGAGCTGGTGTTGTCGACGCCGGCGATTCTGAACGATCCGTTCAAAACCGCCTTTACCCAGAGTGTCGATTACCTGCACGGGACGACGACCGGCATTTCCGCCGCCGACCGGGCCAAAACGATCAACGCCCTGATCGATCCGGCCTGCACCCGGCAGGATTTTGCCTCGCCCGGCCACGTGTTTCCGTTGATTGCCCGTTGCGGCGGCGTGCTGCGGCGGGCCGGCCACACCGAGGCGGCGGTCGACCTGACCCGGCTGGCCGGACTGGCGCCGGCCGGCGCCATCTGTGAAATCATGAATGACGACGGAACGATGGCGCGGGTGCCGCAACTGGATGAATTCCGGAAAAAGCATCATCTGAAGTGGTGTTCCGTCGCCGATCTGATCGCTTACCGCCGCCGCACCGAGCGCCTGATTACCCGCAGCGAGACCGCCCGGCTGCCGACCTTGTTCGGCGAGTTCAAAATCGTTGCCTACAAATCGAAGGTCGACGGCCAGGAGCATGTCGCGCTGATTTACGGCGAGGTCGAGGGCAGGGAAAATGTCCTGGTCCGGGTTCACAGTGAATGTTTGACCGGCGATGTTTTCGGCTCGAAGCGCTGCGATTGCGGTTCTCAACTGCACGCGGCAATGCGGATGGTTGCCGAGGAGGGCTGCGGCGTCATCGTTTATATGCGCCAGGAAGGGCGCGGCATCGGTATTTTCAACAAGGTTCATGCTTACAAACTGCAGGACGAAGGGTGCGATACGGTCGAGGCCAACGAGCGGCTCGGTTTTCCGGCCGATTTGCGGGAGTATGGTATCGGCGTCCAGATCCTGCTCGATTTGGGAGTGCGGTCGATCCGGCTGCTGACCAACAATCCGCGCAAGCTGGTCGGGTTGTCCGGTTACGGCTTGCAGATTGCCGAGCGGGTGCCGATCGTCATCGCACCGGAAAAAGAGAACGCCTTTTACCTGCAGACCAAGAAAGATCGCATGGGCCATCTGATCTGATGGAAAAAGCGGAATCGTCCGACAGGGCGATTCCGCTTGGCTGGTGATGCCTACCAGGATATTTCCAAACCGTCGTAACCGACCTCAATGCCGGCCGGTCGAAAAAAGGCTTCCAGTTCGGCGTGGGTGCCGAGGCAATTGTGCGAAAAATGGTTGACGATCACGCGGGCTTCCGGTTGAATTGCCGCTTCGGCTTTCAGCCGTTCGACGGTCTGGAAGATCATTTTGCCGCCCAAATGGTTTTCGCCGAAATCAATCAGGCCGTAACAGCAGTCCAGGATGACCAGGTCGTAGCCCCGCCCGGCCAGGTGACGCCAGACCGCTTCGGCAAAATAACCGGTGTCGTTGGCGATCAATATCCGGCGTCCGGCTTGTTCCAGGCTGAAGAAAAAAGCCTCCTCCGCCGGCGCATGGGTCGCCGGCAGCGGTGTAACCGTCCACCGCTCGGCCGGCAGCTCGACCGGTTCGAAGGCGGTCAGCAACTGCAGATCAAGCTGCGGACCATCCGGAAGATCGCGCAGCTTGCCGTATTCGCGGACAAGCTCCAGCACCCGCCGGTTGCCGTAGAGCGTCAAACGGCGACCCGGCGGTACCGCCGACATGCCCGGCAGGCGGAATGTCAGGTTTTCCGGATAGAAATGATCCTCGTGGCTGTGGGTGATGAACAAATGCTTCAGCCGTTCCGAGTGCAGCCGGAAGCGTATCTCCTGGGCCGAATAATCGGCTCCGGCGTCCACCCGGATGGCATCGCCGAGCTGATAGGCGGTGCGGAAGCGCAGATCCTTGCCGCCGTGCTGCCGGGCGTGTTGACAAACCCGGCAGCCGCAGAATAAGCCCGGCACTCCTTCGGCGGCGGCGCTGCCGCAGATCAGTAATTTCATGTCCCGCCTCCGCTATCCTGCCCGGTTCAGCCGCAGTACACCGAGTACGTTGATGCCGTACCGCTGCGCGGCGTCGACCAGGAACGGCGCGTCGCGGTTGGCGAAACGAACCGCGTAACGGCTGTCGTAACGGATCGATTCGGCCGCGTCCGGCAGCCACAGGCCGAGGAAATATTTGCCGGCCGGCAATGTCGCCGGCAATGCCAATTCGGTTTTGACCTCATGCCGCAACGGTTGGTAAGTGGCGTCGCCGGGCCGGTGCGGATACCAGCGGCGCGGATCGGTTTCGACCGGCGCTTCCAGGACCACTTTGCCGGTATAATCGACCAGCACCAGGTAAACCGGCCGCGGGTTGACCATGCCTTTGAACCCGCGGTTGATCAGCGAGAAATCAACCGCGATCCGGTCGCCGGCGGCGGCTGTGGCCGGCCAGGCGGCCTGTTGCAGCTCGAAACGGTAACCGAGGTGGTCGCGAATGTACTCGAAGGCGGAACGCCGGACCGAAGGCCGGCCGTCGACCGCGTCGAAATAACCGTCGGAAACCGGCAGCCGGTTGGCCGCCAGCCACTCCGGCGTCAGGTCGGTTGCCATCCAGCGGTTGATGTTCTGTTCGTCGCTGTCGCCCCAACTGTGGACCAGACTCAGATAGTCGTAATGCTGCTCCCGCAGCCGCAGGATGGCCGTTTTGCCGTCGATGACGCCGCCGACCAGGTTCCACCACATTTCGCCGCCGCTCGGCACGAACAGCGATTCCCGGCAAACCCGGTCGTAGAGCTCGCAGCCGTTGCCGTAGGCCAGTTGGGAGGCGTCGTCGGCGAGAAAAACCCGCATCTCGTCGCTGGCGACCAGAAAAGCGTCGTTGTTGTGGCCGAGCCGGGCGCGGTCGCTGCCGTCGAAGGCGATGGCTTCGGTGATCTCCGCCGGCATCTCGCTGAACGGCGAATGGCGGAACACCTGCTGCGTCCGTTGCGGACTGCGCATCGTCAGGCAGCGGTCTTCCGGCAGCGCCTCCAATGCTTCCAGGACCACTTCGCCCATCCCCTGCCAATCGTCGTGCGCAATCCGGCGCATGTTGTGCCATTCGCCCCAGGCGCCGATGAAACCGAGTTCCATGCAGTAGATGACATCGGCATTCCGGCGGAACAGCGGCTCCAACTGCCGGATATGGGCTTTGATGATGTCGATGGTCGGTCCTTTCTGCCGGACCGCGTCGAATTCCGCCTGTGCCTTGGCAACGGTGGTTTTCCGCTGCTGTTCTTCGGCGTCCTTCTCCTCCTCCGGCAGCGCGGTATCCGGCAGTTTCGGCGGCACCCAGACTGCCAGCGTATCGTCCTCATAGGCAAATTTAAGCACCGATTTGACGCCGAGGCCGCGCAGGGCGTCGAAGCCGCGCTGCAAATCGTCGAGCACTTCCGCCGGCAGGGCTTCCTGATCATAATATTCGGTCAGATAAACGTAATGCTGCGACAGCGTCACCCCCCAGGGGCGGGTTTGCTCAAAGCCGAGCAGCGTCCAGCATTCGCTGTAATCCTTGGAGGAATCCAATTGCCTGATGACATTCATCGCCACGCCGAACGGCGTCTGGCGGTTGCCCATCGCGAAAATGCTTTCGAGCCGGAAGCCGCGCTCCGGATTGCACAAACCATTGGCCGCCGGGTCGCATGGCCGGATGCCGTGGTAATGTTTTTCCACCGTTTCCGCCGTTGCCGGACCGGTGCCGGCCAGAATTCCCGCCGTCAATAACATCGCCAGATAGCTCCATTGTCGTTTCATTGGTAGGTCGTTTCTTTCATTGAAAGTTGAGGACGGCAAAACCGGCGCGGAGGCGCGGAATTGCCGGATCGGTTCATCGGTTCGTTCAACGCCACATTTCGCTGTTCAAATCATCTTTCTGATAGGCGATGTCCGGGAAGGCCCGGAGATTCTGGCTGTCGACATGGCCGTCGACGAACAGGAGATTGGCGCTGCGGTTGTGCAGATAGCTGATCTGGCACCAGATGCCGGCGTCGTATTCCAGTTGTCCCTTGTAGATGACCGGCGCATCGGTCTGGCCGTCCCACAACATTGCGGTGAAACTCGGTTCGTTGAGACTGGTGGATTTTTTGGTTTTGAACACGTTGTAGGTGGCGCTGGCTTCCGGCGGCGCGCCGAGGATGGTGGTGTTCTGGCCGTAGTTGCCGGTCAGGCAGTCGCTGCTGGCCCGGATCTGTCCGAACGTGCGGAAGGTATTGCTCGGACAACTGTACAATTTGCCGAGTTCCGGGGCCAGCAGATTGCCTTTGCCGTCGGTCCGGCACAAATTTCTGTCCACGGCATCTTCCGCCGATTCGCCGTCACCGGTGTACGGCGCGATCAGGTGTGCCCAGCCGCACCACTTGCCGTTGATGACCGTCCAGCCCGGCGTCAGCGAATCCTCGTAGTCGTTGCCGTACATCTGCATGGCCAAGCCGATTTGTTTCAGATTGTTGACGCAGGCGATTTTCTGCGCTGCCGCCTTGGCTTTGGCAAGGGCCGGCAGCAGCATGCTGGCA
This sequence comes from Victivallis sp. Marseille-Q1083, assembly GCF_903645315.1. NCBI lineage: Bacteria > Pseudomonadati > Lentisphaerota > Lentisphaeria > Victivallales > Victivallaceae > Victivallis > Victivallis sp. Marseille-Q1083. Next base: position 1,446,615 of record NZ_CAHJXL010000001.1, on the reverse strand, counting down.
AGAATGGCAATAATCGCGATGACTACCAGCAGTTCTATCAATGTGAATTTGTGTCGTCTCATCATGTTCTCTCCTTTAGGTTGAAGTGATTGGACGTTGACTGGAAGCTCTGACGAGCAGATCGGTGGTGATCAATTGCGGCTGGGGCGCCTGGCCGCGGGAAAGCCAATCGAGCAGCAGGTTGGCGGCGGCGCTGCCGATTTCATCGCAGACATCGCGGATCGAACTCAGCGCCGGATCGGTGTAGTTGCCCAATTCCGAACCGGAGGTACAGAAAATGCCGATGTCGTCCGGTATCCGCAAGCCGCGCGCGGCCAGCAGATTGAGGATCCGGATCGCCCAGAGTTCGTTGTTCAGCAGCAGACAGTCCAGTTGCTGCGTCAGGATCAGCTCCCGGACCGCCCGGGCCAGGCAGGCGTTCGTTTCCCCGGCGTCGGCCCGGTCGATCGGCGGCATCAGGAAGATGCGTTCCGGCTCGGGATGAAATTCCTGAAACGCTTTGCGGCGCAGCCGCGAAGAGGCGTACTCGCCAACTTCGATCAGCAGACCGGGACGCCGGTAGCCGCTGCGCCGCACTTCGGCAAGCACCCGGCGCATGGCGTCCGCGTAATCGAACATGACATAAACCGCACCCGGAATGGCCGGCCGGCCGATGAAAACCATTTTCCCGACGTCGCCGAAATAGTTGCGGAGTTTTTCTTCTTCGCCGGGATATTCATGCGCCAGTGAAATGACGCCGTCGACGTTGTATTGCTGGAAAACCTGGTAGCTTTCATGAAGTTTGTCCAGATCGTCGTGCGCCATCGCCGTCATCAGCCGGTAATGATGGAACACCGCCGTCCGTTCGATCGCCGCCAGTTGCCGCCAGCCGCTCGGCGGAGCCATGCTGTCGATCAGCACGCCGATCAGTTGCGGACCGCGGCCGGTCAACGCCCGGGCGTTGAGATTGGGCCGATAGTTCAGCCGGCGGGCGACCTCTTTGATCCGTTCGGCGGTCTGCGGTTTGACCCGGATGTTGTTGTTGCCGCCGGAAAGCACCTTGACGACCGTCGCCCGGCAGACGCCGGCTTCCCTGGCAATGTCGGTCAAACGAATTCGCGCTTCCATAAGTCGGCAAAATCCTTATTTTTTTAATTTGATAACTCGATGCTATCATTTTCTTTTCTATAGTATAGCAAAATTTCCCGGCAAAGTCAATCCCCAGGGGTGGAAAATAACGAAAACCAAATAAAAAAATTCGCTTCCATAATATGAAGGCGAATGCTAAGAATTTGATAATAAAATATTTGTCCGATGAAACTTAATGCAGCAAATCCGGCTGATATTTTTCAAGACAGCCAAAAATATCTTCGCGCAACGCCTGGACCTGCAGCAAACCGGCGAAATCCGGCCGCCGGATCAGGTAACCCAGTTGACGGATGGTCTGCAAATGCCGGCGGCGGTCGCTGGAAAGCACCAGCAGCAGCACTTGCACCGGCAATTTGTCCAGTGCGCCGAAATCGACCGGCTGATGCAGGAAAAAGATGCCGACCCGCTCGGCGTTCGGTTCATTGAAAACCGGTTCGCGGCTGTGCGGCATTGCCAGGCCGTCGCCCAGGGCGGTCGGCGCCAGCGCCTCGCGCTGCAGCAGTTGTTCGACGATCCCGGCTGGTTCGTAGAATTCCGGCAGCGGCATCAATGCCACCGCCGCGGCGATGGCTTCGGCCGCGGTCCGGCCGCCGACTTTATAATGGATGCCGCCGCGCCGGAGCAATTGCCGCAGATCCACCGGTTCGGTCGACCACGGCGGGACGGCGACGGCCCCCGCTGGCTCCTGACGGCTGCGCTGCAGCCAGTCGTCCAGCTCATTGCGCCGGAAACGATATTGGCCGTTGACTTTGTAGGACGGAATTTTATGATCGTTGACCCAGCGGTAAACGGTCTTTTCCGACACCTGCAAAAGCTCGGCGACATCTTTGATTTTCAGTTCCAAATCCATATTCAACCGACTCCGGTGGTTTGGGAAATAATCGATCTATAATTTATCACATTTTATGACAAAAGCGAATGTTGAAGCCATTATTTGGGTGAAAATGTCCATTTTTGTCTCAGTCGAACCGGAGGGTGGCCGATGAGGCGGCAAATGTAAAAAATAAGTGACAAAACTGTCGGCAAAATCTTGACGTTTCCACAATTCTGTATTACATTATTGGTTAATTTGTTCGGAGCTTTGGTCCGAGCCGGGCGCCGGATTGCCGGTTTGAATTGTGATACGACGGCGGAATTTCCGTGCGTCGTTTTTTGAAACTATGCGCGAAAATTCTTCAGAAAGGGATGTGGTAGATTTATGGCTGCACGGCAGGACATCAAAAAGATCATGATCATCGGCTCCGGTCCGATCATCATCGGTCAGGCTTGTGAATTCGATTATTCCGGAACCCAGGCGTGCAAGGCATTGCGCAGTGCCGGCTACGAAGTGGTGCTGGTCAATTCCAATCCCGCCACCATCATGACCGATCCGGCGATGGCCGACCATACCTATATCGAACCGCTGACCATTGACCGGATCGAGCGGATCATCGCCAAGGAGCGTCCGGACGCGTTGCTGCCGAACCTCGGCGGCCAGACGGCGTTGAATCTGGCGATGAGCCTGCATGACAAGAGTATTCTGGAGAAGTACAACGTCGTCGTCATCGGCGTCGACCTCGACGCGATCAAGCGCGGGGAAGACCGCATCGAGTTCAAGGAGACGATGTGCAAGCTGGGCGTGCCGGTCGCCAAATCGGAGCCCTGCTACAGTGTGGAAGAGGCCGAAAAAGTCGCCGGCGAGCTTGGTTATCCGGTGGTGCTGCGGCCGGCCTATACGATGGGCGGCACCGGCGGCGGGATCGTTTACAATGTCGAAGAGCTCCGGGAAGTGACCGGCCGCGGCCTGAATGCCAGCCTGATCGGCCAGGTGCTGGTCGAAGAGTGCGTGCTCGGCTGGGAAGAGCTGGAGCTGGAGGTGGTGCGCGATGAGAGAGGCCACAAGATCACCGTCTGCTTCATTGAGAACGTCGATCCGATGGGCGTGCATACCGGCGACAGCTTCTGCGTGGCGCCGATGTTGACCGTCTCGAAGGAGGTGCAGGCGCAGTTGCAGGATTACTCCTACCGGATTCTGGACGCGATCGGCGTGACCGGCGGCTGCAACGTGCAGTTTGCCCACAACCGCGAAGACGGCCGGATCATCGTCATCGAGATCAATCCGCGCACCTCGCGTTCCTCGGCGCTGGCGTCGAAAGCGACCGGATTTCCGATTGCGCTGGTGTCGACGAAGCTTGCCTGCGGCATCACGCTGGATGAAATGCCGTACTGGCGGGAGGGGACGCTGGACAAATATACGCCGTCCGGCGATTATGTCGTCGTCAAATTTGCCCGCTGGGCGTTCGAGAAATTCCCGAAGGCCAAGGATGCGCTCGGCACCCAGATGAAGGCGGTCGGCGAAGTGATGGCGATCGGCAAGAATTTCAAGGAAGCGATGCAGAAGGCGATTCGTTCGCTGGAGATCGGCCGCTCCGGACTCGGCATGGTCAAAAAGATTCAGGCATTGAACCTGGCCGAATTGCGCAATCGGTTGGCGTTGCCGTCCAGCGAGCGTTATTTCCTCATCTACGAGGCGTTCCGGCGCGGCATCAGTGTCGACGAAATTGCCAAAACGACCCGGATTACCCGCTATTTCCTCGAAGAGATCAAGGCGTTGGCCGACTTTGAAGGCGAACTGCTGAAATATTCCTTTGTCGCCTTGCCGGATGAACTGCTGAAAAAGGCCAAGGAGTTCGGCTTCTCCGACAAATATCTGGCCAAGCTGTTCAGCACCAAGGAGCGGGAAGTCCGCGCCCGCCGGCTGGCGCTCGGCATCATCGCCACCTATCAGGCGTTGCCGGTCAGCGGTGTCGACAATGCCGCCTATTATTATTCGACTTACTGCGGCGTCCCGGATGAAGTGCCGGTGTCGCCGCACCGCAAGATCATGATCCTCGGCGGCGGGCCGAACCGGATCGGCCAGGGGATCGAATTCGACTACACCTGTGTGCACGCCGCTTTCACGCTGCGCGACAACGGTTATGAATCGATCATGATCAACTGCAACCCGGAGACGGTGTCGACCGACTACGACACCAGTGACAAGCTCTACTTCGAGCCGCTGACGGTCGAAGACGTGCTGACCATCTATGAAAAGGAAAAACCCCAGGGCGTCATCGTCCAGTTCGGCGGCCAGACGCCGCTGAATATCGCCCAGGAACTCAAGGACAACGGCGTGAAAATTCTCGGCACCCAGCCGGAAGGCATTCGCCTGGCGGAGGACCGCGAGTATTTCCGTGAACGGATGCTGGCGCTGAACATTCCGCAGCCGGAAAGCGGCACGGCGCGTTCGCTCGAAGAGGCGCTGGCGCTCGGCCGCCGGATCGGCTATCCGGTGATGGTGCGTCCGTCGTTCGTCCTGGGAGGGCGCGGCATGGAAGTCATCTACGACGAGGCGATGCTGACCAAATACGCGATCGAAGCGATCCAGGTCAGCCCGGAGTATCCGATGCTGATCGACCGTTTCCTCGACAATGCGATTGAAACCGAAGTCGATGCGGTTTCCGATGGCGAAACCACTTTCGTCGCGTCGGTGATGGAGCACATCGAACTGGCCGGCATCCACTCCGGCGATTCGGCCTGCGCCATTCCGCCGATCACCATACCGGAAAAGCACATCAAAACGATTGAAAAATATGCCGACGCCATCGCGATGGATTTCAAAGTCGACGGCATCATGAACGTCCAGTTCGCCATTTGCGACGATCAGGTCTACATCATCGAAGCCAATCCGCGCGCTTCGCGAACGGTGCCGATCGTCGCCAAGATCACCGGCGTGCCGCTCGCCCGGATCGCCACCGAGCTGATGCTCGGCAAAAAATTGAGCGATTTCCCGCAACTGTGCAGCGACAACAGCGGTTTTGTCGGGGTCAAAGAAGCGGTTTTCCCGTTCAACATGTTTCCGGAAGTCGATCCGGTGCTGGGGCCGGAGATGCGGGCGACCGGCGAAGTGATGGGCATTGCCGAGTCGTTCGGCCTGGCCTTCTTCAAAGCCGAAGAGGCGGCCGGCTACAAACTGCCGACCGCCGGCACCGCCCTGATCACCGTGTCGCAGCGCGAACGCAAATATCTGCTGCCGATCGCCCGGGGACTGCATGACCTCGGCTTCTCGATCATCGCCACCGAAGGCACTGCGGCGTTTCTGGCTGAAAACAACATTCCGACCTCGGTGATCAACAAGATCGGTGAAGGCCGGCCGGATATCGCCGACCTGATCAAGAATAAGTCGGTCCAACTGATCATCAATACGCCGCTCGGCCGCGAAAGCAAATGCGACGACAGCTATATCCGGATGAAGGCGATTCAGTACAAGATTCCGTACGTGACGACGATTGCCGCCGCCCGGGCGACGGTGAAAGGCATTCAGGCGGCGTTGCAAGACGATGCCGCGCCGAAATCGCTGCAGGAGTACCACTCGAAGTAAGCGGCTTCCGGTCAAAGTGATTCCGCACGGTTATCGGCGGGAAATCTGCGGAAAGGGAAAATCTCGATTTGGGCGATTTTCCCCTTCCGCTTTTTAATTTTCAAGCGGAGGGATGAATATGACGGCGGCGGATCAACGCATTCTGGAGACGGCGTTGCGGAATCAGCAGAAAGCGCGGCAGGTCATTGAGACAAGCCGGGTGGTGGAGCTCTGGGAAGCGCTGGGGATGGAAGTCCGTCCGGTCGGGTCGCTGCCGAGCGGGCTGCTGATGAAGCACCGGGATATCGATTTTCATATCTATTCCGATCGGCCGGTTGCCGCGGACGGCTTGACGGCGATGCAGCGCCTGGCAGACCATATTCCGTTGAAGCGTCTGGCTTTCAATGATTTGCTTGGTACCGGCGAGGATTGCCTGGAATACCATGCCTGGGTGCTGGATGAAGAAAATGAACTGTGGCAACTGGATATGATTCACATCCGGCGCGGTTCGTTTTACGACGGCTGGTTTGAAAAAGTGACCGAACGGATTGCCGCACAGTTGACGCCGGAGACGCGGCTGGCGATTCTGAAGCTCAAAAATGCCACGCCGGAATCGGAAAAGATCATGGGCATCGAATATTATCAGGCGGTGCTGCGCGACGGCGTTCGCGACTATGCCGATTTTCTTCGCTGGCGGCGGGAGCATCCGGTCACCGGCATCGTCGACTGGATGCCGTGATGCCGGCCCCGGCCGCTTGTCGCGCCGGTTGGCCGGCGGAAGGACTTCCGGTCAGATCAGATGGTTGGATTTCGATTTTTTTTGAAGATAAAAGTACTCTTTCAGAATTTCACACTGGAAAATAAATAAAACTGCGATAAGTTATTGCCCTTCCGGACAACCGTATCACTCGGAGATAAAAAAGGCATCGGCATGGAAGAGTTCAAAATATCCAGTCTGCTGCGGCAATACCGCGGCATGATTTTCTTGTCGGCAATCACTTCGATCATGTTTTCCAGCCTGGCGCTGTCGCTGCCGTGGATGCTGAAGATCGCCATCGACAAGGTGATCCCGAGCCGGGATTACCAGATGTTTTTCATCCTCTGCGCCATCATGGTGATCATCTACATCATCCGTTTTATCATGCGGATGATCACCGGCTACCTCGGCACTTATACCGTGCTGCGGATTCTGCTCGACGTCCGGCAGCGGATCTTCAAACACCTGCAGAGCCTGTCGCTGCGTTTCTATGAGGAATACCGCACCGGCAAACTGATCTCCAACGTCATCAGCGACGTCGGCCTGCTGCAGGGGCTGGTGTCGCTGTGCATTGTGATGACCGATCAGTTTTTTACGATGGCATTTATCACCGTGCTGGTTTTCTTCATCAACTGGAAGCTGGCGCTGGTGGCGATGCTGGCCCTGCCGATTCACTTCATCAATTTCTACTATTTCAACGGCGTCCTGCGCCGCAACGCGGTGCTGCTGCAGGAAAAAATGTCGGAAATCTCCGCCAATCTGTCCGAAAACATCAACGGCATCAAGGTGGTGAAATCCTTCGCCAAGGAGCGTTCGGAGTGCCGCCACTTCTTCAACACGATGCGGCCGACCCTCGATTTGTCGGTCAAGATGAACCAGTTGAACAACACCTGCAACGGCATGTACGACATGCTGGCCCTGATCACCTATCTGGTGGTGATCGGCGGCGGCATCGCGATGGTCGGCCGCAACGATTTCACGATCGGCGATTTCGTCGCCTTCTACACTTACATCGGTATGCAGGTGACGCCGATCGCCGCCTTGGCTGCCCAGATCAACACGATGTCGCAGGGCTTCGCCGGCGCCCAGCGCATCATCAAGCTGCTGCGGGTCATCCCGGAAATCAAGGACGCGCCGAATCCGATCACCGCCGGCCGGTTGAAAGGGAAAATCGTCTTTGAGAACGTTTCTTTCCGTTATGCCGATACGCCGGTGATCCGTGAACTGTCGCTGGAGATCGAGCCGGGACAGAAAATCGCCCTGGTCGGCCCTTCCGGCTGCGGCAAGTCGACGATCAGCAATCTGCTGCTGCGCTTCTATGACGTCACCGAAGGGCGCATCACCGTCGACGGCGTTGATGTTCGCAAATATTCCCAGGAATCCTACCGCAACAACATCGGCGTCGTCCTGCAGGAACCGTTCCTGTTCAGCGGGACGATCCGCGACAACATCGCCTACGCCCGCTCCACCGCCAGCCGCGAGGAGGTCGAGCGCGCCGCGGAACTGGCCAACGTCGCCGAGTTCGTCAACAAGCTGGACCACGGCTTCGACACCGTGATCGGCGAGAACGGCGCCAGCTTGTCCGGCGGCCAGAAGCAGCGGCTGGCGATCGCCCGGGCGATCCTGAAAAATCCGTCAGTCCTGATCCTCGACGAAGCGACCAGCGCGTTGGATACCGTCTCCGAAAAGCTGGTGCAGCAGGCGCTGGACACGCTGATGGAAGGCCGGACGACGATCATCATCGCCCACCGGCTGTCGACGATCCGCAACGCCGACAAGATCGTCGTGCTGAAAGCCGGCCGGATCGAACAGCTCGGCACCCACGACGAACTGATGGCACAGGACGGCACCTACAAGCAGCTCTACACCATCCAGCAGAAAGCACAGAAGGAAGCGGATGACCATATGCCGGCGGACAGCATTTTCTACCAGCAGCATCCGCGGGCCCGCGAGCTTTGAGCCGGTAACGGGGGGCGGGAATCCGCGTCCCGGCGCGAGCTGCCGGTGATTCCGTTGAAAGGCGGAACCGCATTAAATTGTCGCTGCGATTTGCATTGCCGGCCGGGGCAGGTTAGATTCTTCATCGGAGGATGAAATCAGCCGGGACAGCTAAAATGGGTTCAAGTCATTTCAGAACAATTTTTCTGGTGTCGGTTTTGGTTGGCTGCGGCGTTTGGTGGCTGCTGGCTAACCGGGACCGCAGCCATGGGGATGAATATTATACCGGTTGGAGCGACTGCCAGGCGGAGGGCCGCGATCTGCTGGAACTTTATTTCGCCACGGCCGACGGCAACTTACGCCGGCAACTGGCGGAGAGGACCGGGCTGGACGAAACGGAAGCCGGCCGGGTTTACCGGCTGTTTTCGCTCTACTGCCTGGCGGAAAGCGAGGCGGTCCGGGAGCGGGCGGCCGTTGAATTGCTGGCCAATCCGGAACGGACGCTGATCCTGCTGCTGCCGGTGCTGCGCGAAAAGGACAGCGCGGCACTGCGGCGGAAATTTTTCCGGCTCTGCGTGCGAAGCGCTCAAATGGCCGAAGAGCCGTTTCCGGCCGATTTGCTGCGGCGATTGACGAAAGATGCCGATCCGGCCATCCGCCGGGCGGCCGAGCTGGGCTGGCAGGAGTATGAAAGGGAGAATCTGGCGCTCGTCGCCGCGCGTTACCGCCAGTCCGGCGATTATGACGATCTGTGCTGGCTGCAGCAGCAGTTTCTGGCGCCGAAAGAGTTCACGTATTTTCCTCCGGCCCGGCTGGAAGAATATTTCGGTCCGCCCGCCCGTCCGCCGAGCTGGGTCGAGGAGGCCGATTCCGCCTGGTATTATCCGGCGGCGGACCGGCCGGATAGCTGTTTGAAAATCCACTATCTCGGCGACCTCTTGGTGGACAGCGAATTCATTCTCCGAACGCCGTAAGTGCTCTATTGTTTTTTCAAGTCCGGAATCGTAAAGCAGCCTGGCGAAGTTGAACCTCCGGCCTGATCGTCACCCGGCGGCGAAGCGTTGGCCGTTTCGGCCTTTGACCGGATTGGAATTGAATTTTTGTAAATAAATATTTTCTTGGTGGAGTCGAAAATTGTAGATATATCCAAGAATTTGTAATTATTTTCATTTTTTCTGATAAAAACAGCGTGTTTTTTATAAACAATATTTGCTGATGAAAATATTTTTCTTGAAAAAAATGCTTCCGGTATTGACATTTTCTTTAAGATTTGCTATACTATATCAATGTACGGTACCAATATGTGAGACAAATAATAAATACGGAAAGACAGTCATGAAGCGAATGCAAACAAGTCGGATGGGAAAAAGAGTGAAATTGCAGAAATTTACACTTATAGAATTGTTGGTAGTGATTGCTATCATAGCCATTCTTGCCAGCATGTTGCTTCCTGCCTTAAGCAAGGCAAAAGCGGCGGCAATGAGTATCAATTGCGTTAATACAGCCAAACAGTTACTGCTGGGCTCTCAAATGTATGGAAATGATTTTGAGGATTATTTTGCTCCCGGCTGGATATCTTCGAGCAATAATTGCTGGCGCATCATGCATGCTGGAGAATATTTCCCGGCAAGCGCCATGGCCTGCAAAAGTGCGCTGGGCGATCAGTTTCATGACGGCACGGAAGGTACTCCGGGAGCTGGAACTTACGTAAGTTACATGTCTAATTTGTTCATTACAGGCCGGCCTGCATGGTTTGATTACTCCAAGCGGACGGCCCTGAATCGACCGTCAATGACTCTGGAATTCTTTGAAGGCGCTCGGGATGGCGACGGCAACCATCATCTTGACGGAGTATGGAACTGCTGGTATGTGATTCAGTATTGGACGAGCGTGCGCGATTCTGGAGCGGAGCGGCATAATCGGAAAGGTACGGCTGGCTTTGTCGATGGCCATGTATCGCAACATCGGACAGATCAACTGAACAATGAATATTATTTTACCAACTAAGGCGGAAATGAAAGCGATTCTGGCTGCTATATGTTTAGGAATATCAGGGGTGTTGCTTTCCTCCGAAGCGGCGATTGTATTGCGGGAAAACAATAGTCGAATAGAACTTTATCGTGGCGGATCAATCGTTGATGATCCGACAGCGGTCGATGGGACGGCAGTACAAGTCGGGCGTGACTGGAGCATTGGCTGGTATTTGATGCCGCAATCAATGGACAGTCGCCAGTCGGATGAGCCGGAATGGTATGACGTAACCGTTCGTTGCCGTGGCACTTTCGACTTGGGACTCTATCGTGGCGGCAGTTCCACTTTTTTGACCGGTTATCATCAGTTGGTCTTGCCGGCGGAACAATGGAGCGATATTTTTATCGGACGTTTCCAATTACTTCCCGGAGATTATCTGACCGCGGATGGGGTTGCCGGGGAAGCTGCGTTTATGGATGAAGTGGAATTGGTGCCTCATCCGCTGGATGCAGGAGAGAGGGAACTGCTGGCGATGGAGGATTGTCCAACGCTGACCTTTGACGGAAGCGGGACAATGACTTCCGAATGGTTGCTGTGTGCCTCCGAGCCGGTCAGATGGCTGGCTTATTTGCCCCAGGATACTTTCTGTTTGGCGCCGCACGTAACTGTCCGGGCATTCTGGAATTCGGGACGGACGGCGGAGTATCACTGGTACGGCGGACGGAACGAGTTGGAAATTCCGGCTTCTCCGTCGGATCGGCTGGAAAAGCTTCAATTTTCCTCCTCCGGTGACGGCCGGATGATTTTACGGGCGGTCTGTTTGAATGAAATCAATGACCGTTTTTTATTGACCGATGTACAGCTGGAGAGTCCTTCTGGATTTGATACTGCCGCTGTTTCGGCTGGAACCTATTCGGCGAGGGATCGAAGCCGTTTTAGGCTTGATCGCATGAATTTATTTGCGGATCAGGAAGATGACGCGGTGGTGGCGGCTGTACCGGAATCGGCAATGCATAAAATATTTCAGTATGAAATCGGCGATAATTGGTCGGATGAGCCGATCGGCTTTGACATTGCATTGGCGCGTAATGAAGCGGAACACGTACAAATGGTGTTGGTTCCGCGAGGCGAGAAGCCGGTCGAACTTCGAATCTCGTTCTATTGGGATTCGTTGCCGGTGCCGGAAGAGCTGAACTGGCATGTCGATGAGGTAGGATATGTGGTTGCCAGGCCGAAAGCCTATCGACAACTGCGGCAGCACGTCGATTATTACCCGGACCCGCTGTTGCCGCTTGCCGACGGCGTGGTCAGACTAAAAAACTGTAATATTCCGTTGTGGCTGACGGTGACGGCGGGAGAGGGAACTCAAGCTGGGCGGTATGCCGGGCGGTTCATCGTTGAGGATGCGGAAGGGCGCCGGCAGGCGGAGATTCCGGTGGCTGTTCGAGTTTTTGATTTTGACTTACCGAAAAAATCTTCTTTCCGGACCTGTTTTTTTCTGCATCGTCCATCGGTGAATGATTTTTTCGGTATTGCCGACTGGGCAGCGGAACGGGAAATCGATGAAAAAATTATTCGACTGGCAGCCGAAAATCGTTTGACTCTGATGCCAATGCTAGAACATGTTCCCCAGCGAATTGCACCGTTGTGGGATGCTTATTTGGAAGCAGACGGTAGTTATTCTTTCGACTTTCGGCGAGAAAATGAATTGACCCGGTTGATCATCGATGAACTGCATGGCAGCGGTTGGAATATTGAACCCAGTCCGACTTTCGCACAATATCTGGGATATATTGAGGTTACCGAACGCGTTTCCGGACAAAAGATAAAATTGAATTTTCATCAGAGCAGTCCGGAATTCGCTGCCCTGTATCGCGATTTTCTGCAGGCCGCTTGGCAAAATGCAATCGAGAATCATTGGGAACAGACGGCATATCACTATATCTGGGACGAGTGGAAGGGGGATGCTTGGAATCAGCTATATTGCCAAAGCAAAGAATTTGTTCCTGGATTGAAAACGATGGCGGTCGGTTACTCTTTGGGAGAGATGACCCCGGAAACGAAGGCTGCCATCGATATCTGGGTGCCGCTTTCTCCGGCTTATCAGGAGGAATTTGCCCGGCAGCAACGCCAACTCGGCAAGGAAGTATGGGCGTATGTCTGTGTTTCGCCGAAAGACCGGTATAATCTTTTCATTGATCATCAGGCGTTCGGCCATCGAGCACTATGCTGGTGGTTGAAGGAACATGATGTTGATGGTCTGCTCTATTGGGGTGTCAATTATTGGGCGTTGGCGGCTGAAGAACGGCAGCAGGGCGCCGTCTGGCCGGATATCGACTGGCAGGCAAATCAGTTCGTCGATGCGAACGGCGATGGATATCTGATGTATCCGGATTACCGTACCGATGAAATTTACGGTTCTCAACGCCTCGCCGTCCTGCGGGACGGTTTGGAGGATCTTGAATATTTCCACTTACTGGAACGATTGCTGGCCGAAGCAAAAAACGATTCCGACTGGCGGTGTCGGGCGGAAGTTCTGCTGGAAAACTGCAAACAGGTAACCGTTGGCGAGCATGCTGCCGCAGTGGATGACCAGTCCACGTTGCTTGAGCAGTGCCGCCGGAGCATGGGAGAGTTGATAGAGGAACGTTTTCGGCTGAATGAGCCGGGAGCAAATTGACAGAATGGAAAATATGGTTATAATATATGAGAAATAATACAGGAATCATAATGGCCGAAGATAGTGGTAAAACGAAGATTACACAACGCGATATCGCCAGAATGACCGGTGTGTCGCAGGGCATCGTGTCGCTCGTTTTACGGCGGGCGCCGATGAGCGAGCGGATCAGCGACGACACCAAGCGCCGGATTCTGCAGATTGCGCATCGTCATAATTATCCGGTGTCGGCCGGTTCCTTTCAGCCGGTAAAGATGCGCAATATCATCGGGATTATCGTCAAGAAGGAGACTTCGCAGTTCTTTCAGGATTTGATAACATTGTTGAATGACCAGTTGGAGTCGCTGGGTTATCGGTGTATTGTGTCGCGGGTTGACCTGGAGGGGCCGGATCCGCAACTTGAGAAATTTCTGGATCAGATCATTTCGTATAACTATGCCGGTATGATCTGCATCGGGCACTTTTCACCTCGCCTGCCGGATTTGGTGCCGAAAAAGCTGGAACATTATCCGAATGTCGTTTTTCTGAATATGCCGCGCGGTGTCGCCCAGGCGGCTTATGTCAAGATTGATTTTGCATCCGGCGTGGCGGAGGCTGTGCAGTGTCTGCGGGAAACGGGACGGCAGCGGATCGCCTTGGGGGTGAATGATATGATCAGCGATGCGGCGAAAGGACGTTTTGCCGGGTATTGCGCTGGATTATTAGCCGCCGGATTGCCGATGCGGCCGGAATTGTGCTGGGTCGCCGAAGACCACCATTTGCGGGCCTGGGAGGGCGATGATTTGGAACCGGCGATCATCGCAATGGCAGATTCGATGTTGAAAAATTATGCGCCGGATGCGATAATTGTGGCGAACGATCAATGGGCGGTAGTCTTGATGCGTTATCTCAAGAAAAGAGGCTTGCGTATCCCTGAAGACATTGCAGTGGTCGGGTACGGCAATTTCGAGGCCTACTGTACCTCGTGTGACCCGATGCTCAGCAGCATCAGCCACGGCAATGAAGCGATCGCATCCGCTCTGGCCCGAACGGCCGACGATCTGATTTGCGGCAGGACGAATTTACAGGCGCTGGCCGCCGCTCCGGTGGAAATCAAAACGTTTCTGGTCCGCCGGGAATCCTGTTGACCGCGTCCGCCGAAGCGCGGCGGCGCGATCAACAGGGGTCGGCCTTACTGCAATTTCAGCAACTGCTGTCGCCCGACGATCTTCGGTTCGCCCCAGAAGGCGTGGTCGGCCGAAGTGTCGTTGGCCGGTCCGCAGTCGAATTGCAGCCGCAGCGTGATCTGCCGGCCGGCGTAACGGCTGAGGTCGACGGAGAAATCCTGAAATTCCACCGCATCCTGCGGATGATGGAAAACATTTTCCCGTTCGCCGTCCGCCGTCGTCACGAAGACATCGAACACGCCGCCGTCGGTGGCGTTCAAGCCGTCCCGGAAACCGGTGGCGCCGGTCAGTTCGGCCGGATAATCCGGCAGTTGAGCCGGAATTTCATAGAAAACGTAACCGGCCTGCGCCGCGCCCCACGGCGGATGCATGAACAGCGCCGGTTTCGCCTGGCCGCCGGATACGCCGGAGGCCAGAAAGGAGACGTCGCCGTCGGTCCCTTGTTCGAAATGATAATTTTCCTTGCCCTGCCGGGTCCGGAATCCTTTGCGGTAAGGGCGTGACGCGTCCAGCAGGTCCGCCACCAGCAACGGCTCATAGCGGCCGGTGACTTCCAGACTGCCGGCCGCTTTGCCGCTTTCGGCCAGTTGCACCTGCAGGTGCTGAGGGCCTTCGCGGTCCGCCAAGAACCACTGCAAGGTCCGCTGTAACCGTTTGCCGGGGGCCAATTCGACGGCCGGCGCGGCCGATTCGACCGTGCCGTCGCCGGAGAACGCCAACCGGCCGGTCAGTTGCCGGTCACTGAAATTGAGCAATTGCAGCGTGATTTCCGCCTTCCGACTGAACGGATCGTAGGAATTTAGCTTCAAGTTGGCCGCCGCCGGTTGAACGGTCAGATAATCCCGGCCGTCCCGCCAGATATGGACGCCGGGCAACAGGTTTTCATCGTCGCGGATCGGATAACACCAGTCTGCGGTCTCCTTCTCCGCCGGGAAGCTGCCTTCGGCCGGCACGATGATGTATTTGACCGCTTCCGGCTGCGGCGTAATCCACCAGAGGCCGCGGCTGAACCGGGTTTCCACCGGCGCTAGCTGCCGGCCGTCTCCGCCGAGGGCGACAATCTGCAACTTCCGGTTGCCGGATTTCAACAGGTGCGGCGCGAAACCGAATTCGCGGAAGGAGGGGCCGGGAATCAGTTCCCAGTGATCCTTTTCCAGCTTCAAGGCGGCCGTCCCGTCGATCGCCGCGATGTTTTTGACATAGACCAGGCCGTCCGGCGCGTTGAAATAACAGGAATTCGGGCCGATCGACATCTCGAAATCGCGATCGGCGACGAAACGTTCGTCCGGCAGCAGCAGACTGCCGGCGATCGACATCGACATCGTTTGCCGGTCGGCGGTCGAGGCGAAAAACCCCCATTGCGGCAGCGTCACCCAGTCGCGGATTTTCCACGGTTCCCGGCCGCCGTTGGCGTACACGCAGAAGCCGTTGTCGTATTCCACCCGGAGCCGGTTCAGTTTCCAGCAGCCGTTGGCCAGCGCCTCGGAGGTGTCGAACAAACGCCCTTCGGCGTCGGCATATCGGATTGATTTGACCTTGACCATCACATAATGTTCCTGCAGCGGCTGCAGCAGATAATAGATGCGCATCAATTCCGCCGGGTCGTCGCCGTCCAGGAAGCCGATATGGCCGTAGATCAGCGTGGCGGCGATGAATTGCTTCAAATCCCGGTCCTGCGGGTTGCGGAAGAACATCGCCGCCGCCCCCATGCCGGCATCCATCGACAACGGGTGCATTTTGTACAAATCGAAATCCGGAAACCACAGTTCATTGGACGGCGAAGAGCTGTTCAACTGCGCGTAGTTGCCGTCCACCAGGCCGGCATACCACCAGTGGTTGCTTCCCTCGGAATAGACCGGCCCGTTGTGAGCGATCTTTTCGTTGAGCAGCAGCAGGCCGAAACATTCGTAAGTCCGTCGGAAGGTGCCGGCGCCCGGCACCCTGGCGTCGTAATCCACCCGGTCGGCCGGTGAAACGGCGGTATGGACGTCGCAGTAACTGTGATTTTCGCCGAACTTCGCCTGAATCTGCGGCGCCAGCCTGGCTTCCATCTCCCGGGCGATCATCGGCTTTGGCGCATAACAGCGCGGCCAGGCCGGCGTCCAGCCGCCGTCCGGCTCCCGGCTGACCCAGTCCTCATTCCAATAAGCGTTGACCGGGGAGAAGTCGGTATAATTGGTGTACAGGCCGACGCGCCAGCCGAGCGATTGAATGGTCGAAACCATATTTTTCAGCGGCGCGTCGCCGCCGTGGGCCGGCGCGGCATCGGTACGGAAGGTGAAGCTCTCCCCGCCGTCCCGCCAGGAATCTTCATGATAACGGATGGAAACCTGTTCGAGCCCCAGCGAACGCAACTGCGCCGCCTGGTCGATCTCCTGCTGGTGGTTGTTGCCGCCGAACCGCACCCGCCACAACCGGTCGCCCTGCGCTTCGCGCATCGGCGACGGCGGATTGTCGATCGTCGGCCAGACCTCTTCGACGTTGCCGCTGACGGTCAGGAACAGCCGCTCCTGCAGCAAATTGAGACTGCCGTCGGTTTTGGGGATGTACAGCGCGCCGCCGTTGTATGCGGCGCTGTGCTCTTCGAGCAGATCGGCGCCGTACAGCCGGGAGGCGTTCGAATAATACCAGTCGAAGGAACTCAGGACAAAAACTCCCTCGTCCATCAGCAGCTTCGGCGGCGTGCCGCCGTAGGTGAAATACGGCACATAAAACAATTCCGGCTTGACCAGATCGGACGCCTTGCCCAGCTTCAGCCGGGTCACCGCCGGAACTTCGCTGTTGTCGCGGAAGGTGACGATCATCGATTTCTGCCGAATCTGCAGCTCGATGTCCAATTCGGCGGCGGTATCGCCGGTCGTGCACTGCCAGCGGGTTTTGACGACGGCGGGAGCGCCGGCATCGCCTTCCCGGAGTTCGAAAGCGAGGAATTTCGTCTGCGCCTCTTTGCCGTTCAGTTCGACGGCCAGGCCGTCCATCGGCCGGAATTGCTTGCCGTTGAAATCGACGCTCAGGCTTTGCGCCAGCGGCTGCGCGGTATCCCAGCGGTAGCGCAAAGTATCCGCTTCATCCCGGTAGACGAACTCCAATTGGCCGTCATCGGTTTCCACGGCGGTCTGGTAATCGTCGGTCAGATTGATTGGCAGAATCGTCTCTTCGCGCAGCGGGAACGGCAATTTTTCCGGCCACGGCGCCAGGGAGAGCGGCTTCAATTCTTCCTGATAGAAATACAGCGGTCCCAGATAGACGCGCTGCGGACCGCCCGGTTGGAAATTGCGGAAGACCAGACCGGTCAATTCCGCCGGTCTGGCGATGGCGGCGGTGACTTTGCAATGCTGCAGATGCCAGTAACAGTATCCCATCGTCCCCATCGGCAGTTCGTGCTCGACGCCGTTGGCATCGCGCACGATAACCCCGCTGGCAATCGGCGGGTTGTCGGCCGACGGCGCCCATTGCCAGGCGTTGCCCCAGTTCCAGAAGTTGACTGCATCCCACGGTTCCGGGATCGCCAGCGGCGTATTGAGGTTCACCCGGATTTCGCCGTGCGGCGCGGCGGCTTCCCAGGCTAGTTTGCCGCAGAAATCCCGGTACAGCTTCTGTTCGTCGCTCCGGTAAAGCGCCGCCTGAAGATTGTCCGACGCCTGGATGGTGAAGCGGTCCGGCTGGTCGAACGTCAGCAGCGGCTCGCGCTCCTCCGTCCGGTTTGCCATCTCGTAAGGACGTTCTCCGGGCGGTCCCGGATTCGGATCGACGGCGGCGACCGCCCCGCAGGCGGCCAGCAGGATCGAACAGCCGATTGCACATTTGGACAACATATCCTCGGAGTCTCCTTCTTTTGACATGGTTGACGGCCAATCCTCGCATGAAATTCTTTTTTTTGGTATCTCAAAGTACCAAAAGCATACCAGATATCATAAAGTATATCAAAAAATTGCCTGAATGTCAATAGGCGGCATCAGGATAATTCGGAAAATTTTCGGTGCGTCAATTGAAAAAGTAAACGCACCGCAGAAAATAGACAGGTTGCATTTAGTTTGTCGCAACGAAGGTGGTCGCATTCAGTTTGACAAATAGAATAAGTTGTGTTTATGACTTATTCCTAAATAACGGCAAGTTTTCTATAAATAATCACGCATGCCGCCAGTTGAAGTAACGCTTCATATGCGGCATGTGTTTTTTCAAAACGCACCAGAAGTTTTCTGAAGCGATTGAACCATGAATGGGTACTTCGACAATCCAACGTCGAGCTTTATAACCTTGCCTGACTGCAATTTTCTCCTCTCTCCTCGACGCGCTTCCAACGGTTTTCGTCCCGCTCCGCGACGACGCTGATACTCCCGATTGCTATCACGCCTTGCACGGGGAATTAAAGGTTCGACCTTCGACCCAAAAGCATCAGAGACTTCCCACGAATTCATTGCCATATTCACCTTCTAGTGGTTGATGATAATATAGCGATATTTTTCATATTTTCAACTGTTATTTAGGGATAAGATCTAAAACGAACAATCAAAATCGGAATCATGAAAATACTCACAAGCCCCAATACCATAATAGTACCACAAAAAATTTTCATGATCATTCGCTTCTGGTTCACCAGTTAAAGTTAAAAAATTACTCTTTTACATAAAGTAAACAATAAATTCCAAGGGCAATTTGTCCAGCCACGAATACAAATTCCAATATCTCACGAATAATAATAAGAAAAAATTTAATCGTTTTATTGATGTCTTTGTTGCGACATGCGATTATTGGCACTGTTACTTGATATGGGAGTGGTGCTATCGCCCCAAGGCAATATCCTATCATTCCTGCCTTTAGTAAAATTATTTTCAAATATGACCATTGAGCTACATACGATGAAAGTATCATGAGCAACATACAAGTTGTAAGAACGGTTATCCCAAGTACCTCATAGAAACGAGCCCAAAAATGCAATTCGCCATCTTGGCGCAGGATGAAGTGGGGGCCCCCCCTATTTACCTTAAGGGGCGATATTTTTTGATGCACCAATCCGTTCCAAATATTTTTCCAACCCAAAAAGCTAAGTGCCCCAAAAACAATTGCTACAATAATTTTTCCCCAAAGCATACAAATTCCTAAAATGTAAACACTGGTTTTCCTTGTCTATTCATGTATATATCTTCATCCTCAGTCTGTACTAAAGATAATCCATTGGAAAAATTATGGCAATGTCCCGAATTTTGTGACGGGCTGAGTTGTTTGACAAAGGTGCATCTGCCCTTTATTTTGAATTTGCTCAAAAACCAACATATAAGGAAACGCAGATGCAAGATAAAATTAGTATGGACTTGTCGTTTTGTCAATCGGAGAATGGATTTTCTTTGGACGAATTGATTGTCAAATTGGCTGACGTGTATGAAACAAAGTCGTTCCAGTAACGCAGTTTCTGTCTGGCGATATGTTCCGACGGTTCGCGACAGCTCGGCTTTTGCAGTGCAAGCGGATATGCCTCCGCCAGCGTGATGGGCTTTCCGCCCGTCAGCACATAGGAATAGTTATCCACAAGTGCGCGGATTGTTTTGTTCTGCCGGATTTTTTCCGCCTCGACGGCCAACATTTCGGCTTCCCGGCGTATTTTTTTTCCCAATGGAGCGCTCATATTCTTTCGCACGGGCTTCCGCCGAACACCCGGAACATACGCCGGAATAGTCTTTGCCTTTGACAAAGAAAGCGGTAGTGATACGATTTCCCTCTGAGATAAACGCCCATCCTGAACCGCCTGAAACCACTTGATCGATTATGGTTGATCGTGGTCGATCAGACTGCTTCTCAGACGCGTCCGGACAAAAGTCTCACAAATTTCTCACAAGTGAGCTGTTTTGATGGATTCAACATCACCGAAAAGGTGGAGCGATTTATTGTAACAACCGCTTTTTGAGGTTGTTGCGTAGATACAAAACTGGCTCCGGCGCCTGGATTCGAACCAGGGACCAAGTGGTTAACAGCCACCTACTCTACCGCTGAGCTACGCCGGAATATCAGAAGTTGATGAATGAATGAAAACTGGCTCCGGCGCCTGGATTCGAACCAGGGACCAAGTGGTTAACAGCCACCTACTCTACCGCTGAGCTACGCCGGAACATCACTTGAGGTGATCTTGACAGTGCTTTAAAATAGGCGGCATTTCATAAAAAGCAAGCGGGAGAATGAAAAAAAGTAACTTTTGTTCCGGGCGGCGGCGGGCGGGAAACACTTGCGGCGGTTGCCGGGCGAATGGGTGGAAAATGGAAAAAATTCCGGCCGGGTGCTTTCCTTTTGGAAAACGGCGGCTATCTTTTGGAAACATGGACGGCAACACCCGGCGACCAATGGAAATTGAGGGAAAAGTCATGGAAACGGCTCAACTGATTGTTTTGAAAAAAAATGTCTATCAGGACAGCGCACTGATTGTCCACGGTCTCAGTCCCGATTACGGCCGGCTTGAATTGCTCGTCTACGGCGCCAAACAGATCGGCCCGAGAAAATTTCCGGTCGTCGACCTGTTCCGCGAATTGAATGCGACGTTCAAAAAAGCGCCGGAAGGCAAGCTGCGCGTTGCCGCCGAAATGGAACTGCTGGCCAATTTCGATGCCATTGCCGAGCAGCCGGCCGCCTTCCGGAGCGTGATGAACATCGGCGCTTTTCTGCTGCGCAATACGGTGGCGGACGTGCCGTCGCCGCTGGTCTACGATGTTTTTCGGAATTTGCTGCGAAATTGGACCGAACCAGGCCCGACAGGAAAACCGCTTTGGAGCGAAACGGCCTGTTCGGTGCTGTTCAAATTGGTGTTCCTCTATGAAAACGGCCTGTTGCCGGAGCCGGAAAATGATTCGCCGAAAGCGAGGCAGTTGCTGGAACTCTATGAGAATCTGATCAACTGCGGGGTCGAATTCGAAGCGGTAACCGGCTATGCCGAAGCGTATCTTGTCCGGTTGAACACTTATTTGAATCATACCATCCGGACCTTGCAATTGCCGCTGGCCTGAAATCGGGAAATTTCCGGCAAAAATGCCTGCTGCTGCCGGCTGGTGATTGATTTTTGAGGCTTCCGGTTCTATCTTAAATTGTTGTGACGATATTTTGACGGATATCTGACGGCTTGGCAAAAGTGACGACAGGAGAGATAAAGGCTGGAAAATGATGGCGGAAATTCCCGGTTTGACCCAGATGTATGCGACTTTCGCATTGTATTTGTTGTTGATGATCGCAGTTGGTTTGTATTTTTACCGTCGGGCCAAGAATATTGAGGATTACCTGCTGGGCGGTCGCGGCATGGGCAGTTGGGTGACGGCGCTTTCGGCGCAGGCCAGCGATATGAGCGGATGGCTGCTGATGGCACTGCCCGGCGCGGTATTCATGGCCGGCTTGGGGGAGTGTTGGATTGCCGCCGGCCTGGCGCTCGGCACGTTTCTCAACTGGCTGCTGGTGGCGCCGCGGCTGCGGCTTTACACGGCATCGACCCATTCGTTGACGCTGTCCACCTTTTTCGAACGGCGGTTCCGTGACCCGACCCGGCTGTTGCGGTTGCTGACTGCGCTCCTGACGCTGTTTTTCTTTACATTTTATGCTGCCAGCGGCTTGCTGGGCGCCGGCAATCTGTTCCGGGAGCTGTTCGGCATTAATTTTACCGCGGCGGTATTGATCGGCACGGCGGTCATGGTATTTTATACGTTGCTCGGCGGCTTCCTGGCCGTCTGCTGGACGGATTTGTTCCAGGGAATCCTGATGTTCGCGGCAATCGTCATTTTGCCGCTGGTCGCTTACTGGCAATTGCCGCCCGGTGCATTGACGGAAGCCTGCGCCGCCCGGGGAGTCGCTCTGCGGCTGCTGCCGGAACGGTTGGGCTGGCCGGAGTTGCTGGCGATTCTGTCCACCGCCGCCTGGGGATTGGGATATTTCGGCCAACCGCATATCCTGGTGCGTTTCATGGGCATCAAATCGATCCGTTTGCTGCCGCGTTCGATGACCATCGCAATGATCTGGGTGCTGATTTCCTTGACCGGGGCGGTGCTGATCGGTCTGCTGGCGGTGCCGTTTTATGACGGATTGGACGAATACACCAGCGAAAATGTTTTTATCTACCTGGTCAAGGATTTGTTCAATCCGGCATTGGGCGGCGTGCTGCTGGCGGCGATTCTGGCGGCGATCATGTCGACGATCGATTCGCAGTTGCTGGTCTCCAGTTCCACCTTGACCGAGGATTTTTATGTCGCATTGATCAACCCGCGGGCCGGTGAAAAAAGCCAGATGCTGGTCAGCCGCGGCTGCGTGCTGCTGATCGCCCTGATCGCCTGTTCGATGGCGTTGACGATGAATAAAAACATCTTCGACCTGGTCAATTTTGCCTGGGGCGGTTTCGGCGCGGCTTTCGGCCCGGCGGTATTGACCGGACTTTACTCCCGCCGGACTACCTGGCAGGCGGTGTTGGCCGGCATCGTCGTCGGGACGGTGGTGCTGATCGGCTGGTATTTGCTCGGCTGGAATCGTTATATGTATGAAATCGTGCCGGGTTTCCTCGCCAACTTTTTGACAATTTTGCTGGTCAATCGCCGGGTGCCGCAGACTGATGCGCGAGTGTTGGCCGAGTTCGACCAGATGAGAATGTTGGTGAAAAACCGTCAAGACTTTCAGGAGGAGATCAGTGATGAATCATGAACTGGAGGCGTTGAAGGCGAAATTGCAGGATTTGACGCTGCTGCACAACCTGGCGGCATTGCTCGACTGGGATCAGCAGATCAATCTGCCGCCGAAGGCGGCGGTCAACCGCGGCGAACAGGCCGCCCTGGTCGGCCGTCTGGCCCATGAAGCTTTCACTTCCAACGCTTTTGCGGACCTGCTGGCGGCGGCGGAAACGGCGGCCGGCCAAAACGACGGTACCGCCGGCGCGGACGACTGCGCGCTATTGAAATTGATTCGCCGCAAGTTCGACCGCGAAAAGCGGGTGCCGGTCGATTACGTGGAGCGTTTTGCGGCGGCGGCCAGCGAAGCTCACGCCGCCTGGGAAGCGGCCAGGCGGCGCAGTGATTTCGCCATGTTCCGGCCGCATCTGGAAATGATATTCCAACTCCGCCGGGAATATGCGCAATTTTTTGCGCCCTACAGTCACATTTACGATCCGTTGCTGGCCGATTTTGAAAGCGGCATCGACACGGCGTTGGTTCAGCGGATCTTTGCCCGGCTCCGGCCGCGCCAGACGGAACTGATTGCGGCCGCCGCTGCGCATCGGGTCGATACGGCTTTTCTGCAGGGGCCGTTCAGCCGGGATGGTCAACTGGCGATGTCGAAGCTGGCCGCCGATACGCTCGGTTTCGACTGGGCGCGGGGGAGGCTGGACGAATCGGAACATCCGTTCACGACCGAATTGGGGCGGGACGATGTCCGCATCACGACTAAAATTTATGCCGACAATCTCTCCTGTTTGTGGTCGGTGCTGCATGAAACCGGCCACGCGCTGTACGGACAGGCCGCCCTGGCGGCGTTCGGCAACAGTCCGCTGGGAACGGTCGATTCGTTGACCCTGCACGAATCACAGTCCCGGTTGTGGGAAAATCTGGTCGGCCGTTCGAAGCCGTTCCTGGAATTTCTGTTCCCGAAACTGCAGCAGATTTTTCCGGAAGCGCTCGGCGCAGTTTCCGGCGAGATGTTTTATCGGGCGGTCAACCAGGTGAAGCCCGGTTTGATCCGGGTGGATGCCGATGAAGCGACTTACAACTTGCATATCATGTTGCGGTTTGAATTGGAAGTGGCCGTGCTGACCGGCGAAGCCGAAGTGGCGGAGCTGCCGGCGCTGTGGAATGAAAAAATGCGGCATTACCTCGGTGTTCAGGTTCCGGACGATGCGCACGGTGTGCTGCAGGATGTCCATTGGGCCGGCGGCGCCATCGGGTATTTTCCGACTTACGCATTGGGCAATCTCTTCAGCGTGCAATGTTTCAATGCGCTGTGCCGGGAGATTCCCGACGTGGAGGCGGCTCTGCGGGCCGGGGACTGCTCCGGCATTCGCCGCTGGCTGACCGAACGGCTCTATCGGGAAGGCGCCAGGCGGACGGCGCCGGAGATGATCCGGCGGATCACCGGCGGAGAATTGGAGCCGGAGCCGTATCTGGAGTATCTGCAGAAAAAATTCGTCCCGTAACGTAACGCGGCATAGAGTGGCTTACACCTTGCACAAGAATATCCGGGACATCGCCGTTATCCGGAACAGTTTCCTGGCGCTGGCAGGCCGGGTTTTCGGCCTGTCGTTCCGAAAATGGTACGAGGACGGTTATTGGACGGACCGCTATCGGCCTTATGTGCTGCTCGACGGCGATCGGGTCGTCTCGTGTGTTGCGGTCAACCGGATTGATCTGGCCTGGCAGGACAGGCCAAAGCGTTATATCCAGTTGGGGACGGTGATGACCGATCCGGCTTACCGGCGTCGCGGGTTGAGCCGTGGTTTGATCGAAACCGTTCTGGAGGAATGGCGGGAGCGGTGCGAGGCGGTCTATCTTTTTGCAAACGATACGGTGCTGGACTTTTATCCGAAATTCGGGTTTGAACGGGAATTGGAATATCAACCGGCGGTGTCGGTTATGCCGTGTCCCGGCAAGTACCGGAAACTCGATCTTGCCGACCGCGCCGATCTTGCCATCCTGGCGGCGTGCTATCGGCATTCCAATCCGTATGCGGCGTTTTCGATGACCGATAATTTTGCGCTGCTGATGTTTTACTGTTCGGATGGGTTGAAGGATTGCGTCTATTTTCTCGAGGAGTTCGATATGGTGGTCATCGCCGGCTGGAATGACCGCAAATGGACTTGTTTCGATCTCTATGGCCCCGGCTCGCTGCCGCTCGGCGACCTGTTGGCGATGACTGCCGAACCGTCAGTGAAGGAAGTCATGCTGGGATTTACTCCGAAAGAGACGGTTGCCGGGATGACCGGTTGCCGGCGGAGCGAGCCTTTGTTTCTGCTGTCGGACAAAGAGAATCTCTTCCGGGAGAATCGCTTGATGTTCCCGCTGCTGTCGCACGCCTGATTCCCCGGCGCTTTTCATCCGGAACAGGACCCAAAAAACGAGTGAAATCCGCAATTCGAACGGAAATCACTCGAAGCAGACCCGCAAGCGCGTCAATCCGCGTCGGAGTCCTCCGGGGGAACCGCCGGCATCGCCGTTGCGGCATCCTGCCGGTCCACTTCCAGGATCATCGTCAAAGAACGCACAGCCTTGTTGGCGGCGCCGACGTCGCTGAAGGTCCCCTGGGCCAGTTGATATTTCTGCTGGGTCAGCGAAGAGGCCAGCGGCTTGATGATTTTGGAAAAGAGCATCGGACGTTCTTTTTCACTGTTAAGCAATGTTTCGGCGAATTGCGGCGCCAGCGGAATGCCCATCGACCGGTTTTCCGACTGGATGAACAACCGTCCGTTGTTTCCCTTGGCCGGCAGGCGCATGATCAAAGTGATGTCATTGTCGTGATCGGAAATGGCGAACGTTGCATAGGAGAGGGATTTGAGTTCGACTTTAGTCGGCTGCGGCGCCCCCGGCACGCTGCTTTCCAGATACAGATTGAGTTTGTAACGGCCGGCCGGCAATTTGAGCTGCCATTTCTCGATGGTGATATCGAGCATTTTGCTCAATTCATCGCCGCTGATGGAGCCTTCGGTCAGCGTCGGGGCGACGACAACCGGCGCCGGGGCGGCCTGGGCCTGCGGTGCGGCCGGTTCCTTGGCGGCGGAGTCGGAGGTGGACGATTGGCGGTCGCAACCGGCGAACAGGAGCGGCAGGGCGGCGGCCGAAGTCAAAAAGATTCGTTTCATCAGAACTTCCCTCTAAAAACGTTTTCTAAAATTCAAGTGGCATCCAGCATGAGGCGGAACTAACTTCATATAATAATATTATAGCGGCAATTTATCACTTTACAACAAAAATTGCCGCGCAAAATAAAAAATAAACCCGGCAATCACGCCGGGCCGGAAATTCAATCGTCGAAGTCATCGGACCGGCCCTGCAATTCCGGAAAATGGGCGATTACCGCCCGGATCGCTTCCGGCCGAAAACCGCGGCCGGCCAGAAAACGGCACAACTTTTCCCGCTTGCGCCGCCAGTCGCTTTCCCGCGCCAACATGCGGAGTTTGAATTCGGCCGCCCGGATGGCCCGTTCCGGCTCGTCCTTTGCCAACTGTGCCAGGGTTTCCGCCGTTTCTTCCGGGGCGATACCCTTGCGGCGCAGGTTCAACCTGATGCGGTAACTGCCGCAACCGCGATCGGCCAGTTGGGTGGCGTAATCGCTGGCGTATTGGCGGTCGTCGAGCAAACCGAGCCGTTGACATTCCGCCAGCGTCAAACGGACGATTTCCGGTTCGAACCCGCTTTTTTTCAATTTATTGCCCAACTCGTTGACCGTGTGCCAGCGCATGCCCAGGCAGCGCAGCGCCCGCTCCATCGCCAACTGTTTCTGCGCTTCGAAAAGTTCCCCGTTTCGGTCGAAATCCATGATCCGAATTACCGCTCCCGTCAAATATTCTTGTCTTTGCTTGACAATATGGCCCGAAAAATGCTTTTTACCAGTATTTGATTGGAAAAAAACTTGCGTTGTCCCGCAGAACAACTTATATTCTGAGGAAAGAATATTGTAAAATTGCCAGTGAGAGGAAAGTATGAATTACCAGTCTGCGTCGGAATATGCCATCGGTCGTTTGCGGCGGGAATTGCCGGGCATTTTTTTGTATCATTCGATTCGCCATACCCGGGCGGTGACCGCCGCGGTGGAGGAGTTCGGCCATCTCGAGCAATTGAGTCAGGAGGACATCAAACTGCTGCAGACGGCCGCGGTATTTCACGACATCGGCTACATCGTCACGGCCCGCAACCATGAGGAGGCGTCGGCGCAGCTCGCCGGCGAGGTGCTGGGCGGATTCGAATATTCCGAAGCGGAGATCGTCCGGATTCAGGGGTTGATCCGGGCGACGGTTTATCCGGCCAAGCCGAAGGATGTGCTGGAAGCGGTGATCTGCGACGCCGATTTGGAATACGTCGGCCGCAGCGCTTTTTTTGAATTGTCACAATTGCTGCGCCTGGAATTGTTCGCTTTCGACCGGAGTTTCTCCGAGCTGGAATGGCTGAATTATGAAATCGAATTTTTGTCGGGAGTTAATTTTTTCACTTCGGCCTGCCGCCGCAGCCGGATGCCGTTGAAGAAAATTCATCTCGAAAAGTTGAAGGCATGGCGTCGCATCCTCGTTGAAAACAATAATCGGAACAGGATTTGATTATGAAAAAGATCATCAGCAAGGTCGAATACGAGATTGTCAACCTGATCGGCGAAGGCGGCATGGGAGCGGTCTACAAGGCGAAAGCCAAAGGGGTGGCCGGCTTCGAGAAGATCGTTGCGATCAAGACGTTGTTGGCCAAATATGTCGATGACGCCACTTTTGTCACCCGTTTCATCGCCGAAGCGAAGCTGGTGGCCAATTTGATCCATGAGAATATCGTCCAGATTTATCAATTGAACCGGGAGCACGACGGGTATTATTTCATCCTCGAATTCGTCGACGGCATTTCGCTTTACGACTTTATGGAGTACCATCGCAAGTTCAAGCTGACGTTGCCGTATTCGCTGGCCGTTTTCATCACCAGCCGGGTGGCCCGCGGCCTGGCCTACGCGCACAGCCGGCTGGACGGTGCCGGCAATCCGTTGGATATCGTCCATTGCGACGTCTGCCCCCACAACATCCTGATCAACATCGAGGGGGTGCCGAAGCTGACTGATTTCGGCATCGCCAAGGCGGCCAATCTGGATGACGACGGCAAAGTTTCCGGCAAAGTGGCGTTTATGGCGCCGGAGCAGGCGACCCGCCATCGCAAGGTGGATTTTCGGGCCGACATCTATTCGCTCGGCATCGTTCTCTTTTATCTGTTGTCCAACCGGATGGCGCGCCATATCGAAAAGACTGTGCCGGAAATTCTCGAGCAGGCGCGCGAGAATTTCATCGACTGGGAGCGGCTGCCGAAGGATTTGCCGCCGGAATTGTTGGACATTCTGCACAAAATGCTGGCGGCGGACCCGCGCGACCGCTATAACGATACTGCCGTCCTGGCCCGCGACCTGGAATATTACATCTATAAGGACGGCTACGGCCCGACGATCGTCACGCTGGCCAATTACATGCGGGAACTGCTGCCGGCCCGGTTCGGCGCCGCGGCCGCCGATGCCCGGTTGACGCCGCCGCCGGGCGCCGCCGGAAGCACGGCGGAAATTGAAAAGACGGCAGTGATGGCGCCGGAGGCCGCGGCGGGCGGAACGGCGGTGCCGATGGAAGACCGCACGGTCATTCTCAGCCAGGAGGAGTTGAATGCCTTGTCGCAATTTTCCCGTGGTCGGACGGATGGCGCCCATGACGGGCGGACGCTGGTTTTGTCCGAGGAAGAGCTCGACAAACGCAAGGCTCCGGAGGACGGCGACGAGCCGGATCATACCATTCTGTTCTTGACCGATGACGATTGCGAAACAAAATAAAACTCCGGCGGCCGTGAGGTCCGGCCGGGCGGCGGCGGCGAAAAGGAGGGGTTGAAATTCTTTCTGGAATCATGTATGGCTATGCCGGGCTGCTGGCATTGGCGACCCTGAGCGATTTGGCGATGTGGAACCGGTTGAAAAAATTCCGCTGGTTGTTGGTCTACGAGATGTTTTCCGGGCTGTTTCTGGCGGTGTCGACCGTCATTTATTTCACCCCGGCATGGACGGCGGCGGTCGCCGGCTGGTATCTGACCCCATTGGTGGCGGCGGTGCTGGCCGCCGATCTCTGGCTGACCGTCAGGAGCACCCTGCCGCAGCGGATGGTCCGGGAATTGACCGGGGACGAATCACCGGACAGCGGCGCCTACAATGCCGAAATGTTGGCTTTGATCATCGGGGCGCCGGGTTATCTGTGCGCCGTATTGCTGGCGGCCGAATATTACGTCTGAACCATCCGGCGTTGACCCATATTGCCGGCCGGCGGTCATCATCGCTTTTTTTCGATATTTTTATCCGAAACAGGCTTGCATATTCCTGGTTGAAAGAGTAATAATACCACCTCGTTCCACCCTGACTTTCAGCCATCAACAACCGTACCGGAAAAGGAGTCCGCAAAAATGAGAAATCGCATGGCCATGTTTCTGCTCGGCGCCACGTTGGCGCTCGGTTTCGCTCTGTCCGCCTATATCATCGCTCAGGCGGCGGTGAAAGTGACGCGGAACAACAATATCTGTGTCAAAGGGTCGGCCATGCGACTGGTGAAATCGGATTACGGCATCTGGTACGGCAGTTTTTCGACGCGCAATCCGGTGCTCACCGACGGGTATGCCGAACTGGCCGCCGATCAGGAGCGGGTGGAGGCTTTTCTCCGTGAGGCCGGCTTTGCGGCCGAAGAAATCGTCTTCGAGAGTGTCGACGTGATGGAAAATATGCAGCGTGACGCCAAAGGCATTCCCACTCAGACGGTGCTGGATTATTTGCTCACTCAGCAGGTGGTTGTTTCCAGTGAGAAAGTGGAACGGATCGAAAAAGTTGCCCGGGAGTTTACCACGTTGATTCAAGCCGGTGTCTTACCGCGTTCCAATGGGGCCAGTTTCATCATTCGCGATCTCGATAAATATAAGATGCAGCTTTTGTCCGAAGCGACCCGGAATGGGGCGGAACGGGCCGGCGTGCTGGCGAAAAATTCCGGCGGCAGCGTTGGCGGGCTGATTTCCGCGTCGCAGGGCGTCTTCCAGATCACCGCCCCCGCTTCCGGCGCGATGTCCAGCTATGGAGAGTATGACAAATCGACGATCATGAAAGAGATCAAGGCGGTGGTTACGCTCGAGTTCCGGGTCGAGTAAAATTCGCCGCCAATCAAGATCAGTAAGACGCCAGCACCTTCTGCAGCACTGAAACGAAGGTGCCGAGTTCTTCCCGGGTGGTATGACGGTCGAAACTCAACCGCAGTCCGGAATAGGCGTCTTTGGCCCGATAACCGAGCGCCAGCAGCGCGGCGCTCGGTTTGGGGCTTTCCGCCTGGCAGGCGCTGCCGGCGGCGGCCAGGATGCCGGATTCCGACAGCATGCGGACGACGACGGCGCTCTGGTAACCCGGCAGCAGCAAATGGCAGATGAAAGGCGAATGCGGCGCTTCGGGGGCCAGCGTCAGTTTCACCGGAAGCCGGACGAGTTCCCGGCGCAAAAACTGTTGCAGCGATTCCAAATGCGCCGCCGTGGCAATGCGCCGCTGGCATTGCAATTGCACCGCCCGGCTCAGCGTCAGCATTGTTGCCGATTCCGGCCGGCCGCAATGGTAGTCGGTGTGGCGGTAGGCAACGAGCGGCGCTTCGAAGAATTTGACGGCGCGTTTGCCGTTCAGCAGCAGGGCGCCGCCGCCGGGAGCGCCGAGCTTATGACCGGAAACGGTCAGGAGATCGACGTCGTGTAACGGCTGCAGGTCCAGTTTGGCCGCCGATTGGATGGTGTCGGCCAGCAACAGCGCCTGCGGAGCCCGCCGCCGGACGATGGATGCCAGTTCCGGCCAGTCCTGCTGCAATCCCAGTTCGCTTTGAACATGATGGATGGCCACCAGCCGGGTGTGGGCGTCCAGGCAGTCGGCGAAATGATCCGGATCAAAATAACCGCCCGGACAGTTGACGGTTCGGTATTCCAATCCGGTCCGCCGCAGGGCCGCCGTCAAGGCCGGGTGTTCCAGCGCCGTGGAGACCAGATTGCCTTTCGGCCAGACCGGGGCGGTCAGATAGCCGAATGCGTCGCTGCCGCCGGCCGCCCAGGCGGCTTCCCGCTGTTCGCCGTTTGCTGACGGCAGCAATGCGGCGAAAAGTTCTGCCGCTGCGGTTGCCAACTGCTGCCGGACCCGGTAGGCGCCGGCATGGACCGCCTCCTGATTGGCATAATATTCCGAGGCGGCGGCACAGAAATAGTCCAGCAGTTCCTGTTCCGGCCGCATCGCCGCCGCATGATCGAGGTAAATCATCATTCGTGTCGGACACCTTTTTCTGTTATCTCCACGTTTGTGGAGGGCGTTTGCAGGAACCCGTTCAAGTTCTTTCAACTGCATTGCAACACTTTTTCAATGAACGTTTCAGATTCAGGTCAAGCCAGATGCGCGTGCCTTGCTGATGTTCTTATTCCGAATTTTTCCGGCAAAATCGTACAGTCCGCCAAAGAGATAAGCGTGAATCTGCTGTAACCATTTGACGCTTCCCGGTTCAAGACTGGCAAGCCAAAGGAGATCTTTCTGTTTCAAACAGTCAGTCAAATATTTTTTCCCATCCGCCGTCGTCATTTTCAGGTGGCTACGCGCTGTAGTCAACTGAGCATGATCTTGCTTGAGCCGCGTTTTCAGTACGCTCCAATATTTGCGCAGGTTGGCGCTTTCGGTCAATACTCCCGCAATATCTGCCACGGAGAATGGCCATTGATTGGAGTCATTCTCCCAAGCGGCTCGCACCTCGCGGTCATTGAAAAAGCGAATGGAAATTTTTGCATTCATGCCTTCACCAATCAATCACGCTCTTCCCTTTCGACATTTTTTTTCAAGGCCGGGCTGGCCGGAACAGTCGCATCACCCATTCGGCGCCGAGCGCTTCTCCGTCCAGTTTGCTCCGGCCGTAATCGCGTTGACAATCCGCCAATACGGCGATGTCGCCGGCAACGGATTTTACTGCCAGCGTCAGGTCGTTGCCGGCGTTTAAAACGACTGGAAAACGGGCGGTTTTCAGCGCCAGACCGGAACGGAATTCCGCTGCCGGAAACTCCACCGTCCGGTCGGTGCCGTTCAATGAGAACTGCAGCCGGCCGGGTTTTGACGCCAGAAAGGTGATTTCCACTTCGGCGGCCGGTCCGGCTGCTGCGGTAAGCGGCGGAAAGTTTTTGACCAGCTTCATGCCGGATTTCAAATCGACGCCGACCCACTGGCCGAAGGTCTGCGGGCCGTGGTCGAGCTGCATCCATTCGCCGGTTTCAAGGCGTTCGGTCACACCGTTGGGCCGGACCAGACACATGACGCAGCTTTCCAGAAACGACCGGTAATAATCGAAAGCGGCAAAGGTGATAAAAGCGCCGAACGCCAGCGCCAGTCCGTAGCGCCAGTAGATCCTCCGGCCTTGCCGGCGTTTGCGCCAGAAAACAGTCAGTCCCCAGGCGCCGGCTACGGCCAATATTGGCAAAATCGGCGCCCGGAAACGCGATAAATTGTAAAATGCCGCGACCGCGACCGCATAGGCGATGATAAAATAACTGAGTAGAAAATAGCCCAGAGAATGCTTTTGCCAGGCGCGTGGCAACAGCCAGACCAGTCCGGCCAGCGCCAGCAGAATGATCAGGCCGCTGGAAGCGACTGCCAGCTTGAACAACCCGGCTTGGGTGCCTTCTCCGGCAAATGAAACATTGTTGGGAATTTCCCGGTAATCGAAAAACAACAGGAATTTGCGCGCCTGAAATTCGAGGAACGCCAGCGGCTCGCGGCCGGCCCAGTCCAGTATGCGCCTCGGAATGGAAACCTCCTGTTCGGTGGCCATCCAGCTCTGATAAAGGCGCGGGTATTCCATCGGTCCGGCCGGCAAGCCAGGTTCCCGGCCGCCGGGCGGGGCTTCCGGTGTATTGCCGAGTGTCAGTACTGCGCCGGCCGCCGTTGAAGGGCCGGTCAGCGTTCCGCGTATGCGGGAATTGTGAACGATGAAGGGCAATTGTACCAGTAAGACGCCGCCGAGCAGGAGCAGCGCAAAAACACCACCGCGGCGGAAATTGTCGCGGCGGCGATGCGGCGGCGAAGTTTTGAATTGGCGACGAAAGAGGACGAAGAGAAGGCCCGGCAGCAGGAAGTAGACGTTACCGCGGGTCAAAATGCTGCAGCCGGCCACCAGGCCGACCGCCAGCCACAGCCGGCAGCGGTTGCGGCGGATTGCCAGCAGCGTCAGATAAAACAGCAAGGCCAGCCAGAATGCCTGCAATGTGGCGATTTGATGAAAAGGCGTATAGAGGACCAGCGCGGCGGAAAACGCCGTCAGCAGCGCGGCGATCAGGCCGGTCCGGCGGCCGCCGAGCCGGGCGCCGCTCAAACCGGCTAGCCCGATGGTTGCCGTTCCCAGTAAGGTCTGAGCCAGGACGACCGCCCAGACGGAACCGTTGAACAGCCAGTATAAACCGGCGAGAAAAACCGCATAATAAAACGGCTGGTAATAAAATTCTCCCTGAAAAGAGCCGTTGGCGATCTCGGCGGCCAGCGTCATATAGGTTTTCAAATCCGTCTGAGCTGAAGGGGTGAAAACGCTGTTGCGGCCGTCGTTGAAAGTTGCCAACTGCCAACCGACGCCGAGTCGCAGCAGCAATCCCAACAGGACGACGGCACCGAGCAGCCAACAGAATTTTTGTTTTGGTGTCATTCTTTTTTTCCGGTCTAGCGGTGATCAATGAGAGAAATATACCTGTTTGACCGGAATTCGTCAAATGCCGGAAGGCGGATCGTAATTTTTTTCGGTTCCGGCATGGCCGGTAAAAAAATCGAAATTATTTCAAAATCGGATTTCCAAAAATAAAATCAGCGGCTATAGTATAGTTCCATCATCTCACGGGCGATTAGCTCAGCTGGCTAGAGCGCTGCTTTCACACGGCAGAGGTCGAGGGTTCGAGTCCCCCATCGCCCACCACTCTTTTTTGCCTTTTTTACGATGTTTTGAA
Organism: Victivallis sp. Marseille-Q1083; assembly: GCF_903645315.1. Classification (NCBI taxonomy): domain Bacteria; kingdom Pseudomonadati; phylum Lentisphaerota; class Lentisphaeria; order Victivallales; family Victivallaceae; genus Victivallis; species Victivallis sp. Marseille-Q1083. Next base: position 1,412,918 of record NZ_CAHJXL010000001.1, on the reverse strand, counting down.
CTCAAAATGAGTTCAGAATACCGTTTCTGTTTCTCCTGCCGTACATCATGTAACAAGGCGTTTTTGGGTGTTCTCTGAGCAGGAATTAGAACATTTTTAAACATTGTTCCGGCACTCTTCCGACATCCGTTCCCGGTCTCCCCTGTTGCGAAGTCTTAATCACATCCTCTCGTCAATAAATGCTACAATGCCATAATTCGAATGGAGAACCAAAATAACGAACGATGCATTAGCCTGAATATTGCATGAAACTGAAAAAAAAGACGGGCAATCTGTCGATTAACACATTATATTGTAATCGCTTATAAAACAGTATAACGTGGAAGATTGCCCATGACAATGTGTAGTGTTGCCAATTCAGTCTTTCAAGGGCCGAACCGCAAATTGAATACTAATGAAAAGCCAATCACCAGGTTCGTGAAAAGCATTTTTCACAAAACCGGAAGCCTCATGCAATATTCAAACTAACATAACACTGATTCCGAGGATTGGAAGCCGAGAGTGGCATAAAACGGCACAAAACCTTGTATTCTGAGGTTAAAATGGTATCCCAAACGGAAATTAATCATAACCGTTCCAATTCACATTGCCATCGGTCAAAAAGTTCACTTCCGCAAATCTTCATAGTTCTGCGCATTTTGAAATTTTCAGCCTTATTTTCTCGCACAAACCGTCTTCACAATTGAAAAATTGATTTGAAAAAAGGAGGCGGGGGTGAGTGCCGAATCTTGGCCGGGCCGGATTTTTTTCAAATCGGCTGTAAAAGCCTGTTTGTTCCAGACAATATGCTGCAGCACATTGAAATACCGCGACATGATATGTTCGAGTTTGCCGGCAAACGACGGCCATGCGAATACATAAATGGCGGCATTGTGGGCCAGCTTCGGCCGAACCATCTGGAATATCTCATCGAGCAACCGGCCGAGCTGCGAGCGATCGAGCTTGTCCCAGGCGGCGTCGACGACGCGGGAATACGGCGGGGCGGGCAATAGGAAAACGAACGCCCCGTCCAGATGCGCGACGATTTCGCGGCAGTCACCGCAATAAAGCGTCGCGTATTGATCCTGGTAAAACGGCGTCGGTTTCGGCCCGGCAGCGGGTGTCGGAGTACCGGTTGTCCCGATACCGCGACAGCCGCCGCCGGGCGGCGACGATGTTGTTTTCATGTTCTTGGTGTTCCTCCTGGTGTTGGTTTGGTGATGATATCGAGCCGCGCCTTTTGCGCGGTTATGACTTCGGTCTGGGCGTTTACGGCGTCGGCCTGCTCCATGCCGCCGACCTCCGGGTGGGTGTGGGCGGCCAGCGTTTCCAGCGCGGCAATTACGGCCGCCATATATTCGGACAAAATCGCCAACATATTTTCGGCGCTGCTGCCGAGCCAGATTTGCGGCGCGGTCGCCGACCAGGCGGCCGCGGCTTGCTGGGCGATCGCAAGTTGCGCCTCCAGCCTGATATCACCGGCATATTGCCCGATCGTCCCGCCGGCGCCGTCGGAGATGTCGCCGGGAGTGGTGCGCGTCCAGTTGCCGGTGGCGTCAACCTCCTGGTAACTGATTTTTGAGTGTTGCCAGCGTTGGCTCAAACCATCGCAGGCCGGCAGCGCAAGGTTGTCCGGCAATACCGACCGGACAAACGGCAGGCTTTGCCGCCCGAACGCAAAGGCCAGTTCGACGATCGTGCCCGGCAGCGGCAGCGCCGCGAAGCCGCGTTCCGGCGCCGCGCCCTGGAGCGCCACCGGCACGTCGCGCAACAGCGGCATAGCGTCGTCAACCGCCAGCTCCGGCGTCAGCAGCCGCACGTCGACGGCGTAGCGCGGCCGCTCCGGCGCGCATCGGCCGCCGTCCGCCGGCGGATCCGGAATGTTGACGACGACCGCGAGTTGCGGAAAATAGGTTTTGCTCTCCAGCTCCGGCCAGAGCCGCAGCGCAATTTTTTTGATAATCTCTTTCATAAAAACTCCCATTCGTTTTTCACGAATCGAAGCGGAACTGCTGTCACGGCCTCACCATCCTCCCATACAGAGTAGTCGATTAATCAGTCGCTCTCTACGGTGGCGCTCTGGTTTACAGATCTGACTAATCTCCTTTCCGGGGTCGTCATCGTTTCTGATGCGCCTCATTGAAACATTCAGTCTGCAACCTGTCCGCTTCCAAACGTGTAAGTTAATCGCCATAAATTACACGCAGAAAGCTGATTCCGCGAACGTCAGTTATTTATCATACCATCTCCTTTTGCCGAAGCGGTGCCGAGGCGTTGAAGCGTGCGGTCCAGAATCACCGCCAGGATGACGATGGCGACACCGCCCTCGAAGGCGATTCCCTTTTCGCCGTTGCAGATCGCTTCCCAGACGGTACAGCCGACGCCTTTCGCGCCGACCAGCGAAGCGATGACCACCATCGAAAGCGCCAGCATCACCGTCTGGTTAAGGCCGCTCAACAGCGATGGCCGTGCCAGCGGCAACTGCAGGTCGACCAGCCGGCGCCAGGACGATGCCCCGAAAGCGTCGGAACACTCCAGAAGTTCGTCCGGGGTATTCTCCAGGCTGAAAACGGTCATGCGGATCATTGGCGGCAGCGCAAAAATCACCGTGGCGAAAACGCCCGCCGTGTTGCCGATGGAGAAGAATGCAATGGCCGGTACCAGATAGACGTAAGCCGGCATCGTCTGCATCACATCCAGCAGCGGCATCGTCACTTTTTTCATCAGCGGATGGAACGCCAGCAGGATACCGGCCGGCACTCCGATCACGACGGCCGCGGCGGTGCAGAAGAGCACCAGCGCCATGGTCTCGACGGTCGGCTCCCAGAGGTTGAGTCCCTGGATGAGCAGCATGCCGGCGACGGCTCCGAACGTCAACGTCCGGCGTTTCGTCGCCACATAGATCAAGGCGCCGAAAACGACGAGCGTCACCACCGGAGGCGGCGCCAGCAGAAAATCCTTGACCGCCTCGACCGAACTGTCGACGCCCGCCGCGCATGTCCGGGTGAGTCCGGAACAGCGTTCCACCGTTGCATTCAGCAGCAGTTCGAAATAGTTACCGATCGGAATACGGATCATTGTACACGCTCCTTGCTTTCTACACACTCTCCGGCCAGCGCCGCCAGCAGTGAACCGGCGGTGATGACGCCGCAAAAACGGCGCTCCTCGTCGACGACGGCGATCGGAAGTGAATTTTCCCCCATCAGTGCGACGACTTCCCGAACCGGGGCGTCGAGCGGCACCGTTTTGATCTCGACCTCCATCAGTGCCTGCGCAGTGGTTCCATGATCGTTTCCGCATGCCCGGATCTTTCGCGCCCAGACGATTCCGTAGATTACTCCCTGCTTGTTGGTGACGAAGAGAGAGGAGAGGCCGCTCTGCCGGATTTTCCGCAGCATGGTCTGCGGACCATCGGTGAGATAGATGCTGTCATAACCTTTTTTCATGATCGCGCCGGCAGTGACGATCTTGCTCTTGTCGGCGGCGTCGCCGAATTTACGGACGAAACCGTCAGCCGGATGCGAGAGAATTTCCTCCATGGTGCCGATCTGGGCGATCCTGCCGTCTTTCATGATCATCGCCCGGTCGGCCAGATAAATTGCCTCGTCGAGATCGTGGGTGATGAAGATCATGGTCTTGCCGAGCTTCTGCTGAAGAGCCCGGAGTTCCCGCTGCATCTCGCGCCGGATCAGCGGATCAAGCGCGCTCAACGCTTCGTCCATGATGATGATCTCGGGATCGGCGGCCAGCGCCCGGGCAATGCCGACACGCTGGCGCATTCCCCCGGAAAGCTGGTCCGGATAGTGATGTTCATAGCCTTTTAACCCTACCAGTTCGAGCACTTCGGCCGCCCGGGCGTTGCAGCCGGCCGGCGGGAGCCCGGCCAACCGCAGCGCATAGCCGGCATTCTCGAGAACCGTGAAGTGCGGGTAAAGCGCAAAATGTTGGAAAACCATTGCGACTTTGCGCCGCCAGAGCAGCAACTGCCTGCGTGGCAGCGCGGTCACATCGGTTCCTCCGACAGTCACCCGGCCGCAGGTCGGTTCGATCAGGCGGTTGACTGCGCGGATCAATGTGCTCTTGCCGCTGCCGGAGAGTCCCATGATGACGAACAATTCACCGCGGCCGACTGAAAACGACACATCGGCGAAGCCGATATTGCAGCGGGTCGCCTGAAACACTTCATCCCGGCTTTTTCCGTGGCGGAGAAGCTCCAGCGCCCTCTTCTCATTGTGTCCGAAAATCTTGGTCAAGTTTTCGATCTTGATCTGTTCCCGGATATGCTCTCTGATATGATCCATAAACCTTCCTCGTTGTTAGGTTTCTGGACAGCATTTGACATGCCAACTGTATTTCCCCGCTCAAACCGTACCGGAATTTCGCCCGGCCGACTGCATTCTGCAATCCGGCGTCCCCGGAATTTGCATTCTGCAAGGCCGGCATGGAAACGTTCGAATTACCTCGATTGTTATGACCAGGGTATTCTGGACAATTCCGACTGGAATTTCAGGTATTCTCCTGTCGTTTTCGCCGTCCCAGTCGTGCCGCTTGCCGGTAAATATTCCGAACTTCTGGAGTGACCGTTCGTGGTTGAAAAAGCCGACGTCGCCGGCGGCGTCATTTCGTAATGTCTTCCGCTCAGCATAATCGTTGTGCGGCCATTCGTCTCGTTTCATGCGGGACAAAGCACCCTGTCTGAAAAATCGGCAAAATACAATCGCGACGGTCGCAGTTTGTAAAACGTGGATGGCGCGGTATTTTATCCCCAATGATGCGGCGGAAAAATTTGACGATGATCGGAAAAAATGCGGGGGGAATGACGTGCTGGTAGATCGCAAGTTGAAAATATTTCATTTAGCATCGGTGCTGCATAATTTCACCGAGACTGCCGCGGCCCTGGGAATGTCGCAGCCGAATGTCACCCAGCAGATCGCCCAGTTGGAAGCCGAACTGGGAACCCCGCTCTTTGAACGCGATGGCCGGCGCTTGCGGTTGACGCCGGGCGGCCGGGCGTTGCAGGCGGAGTGCGAATCGTTGCTGGCGGCCGAAGATCAGTTGATCCGTCAAGTGCAGTACGCCGCCTCCGCCATCCGGCATTACCGGCTCGGAGCGACGATGACGGCCGGCGGTTACGTGCTGCCGGGATTTCTGGCCGCTTACAGCGAGCTGCATCCCCGCTGCAATTTGAGTTTGTATATCGCCAACACCGACGAAATCGCCGACCGGTTGAAGAAGCACCAGCTTGATCTGGCACTGGTGGAGGGACCGTTCGACCGCAATTATTTCTTTGCCGAACCCTGGGTGCAGGACGAACTGGTAGCGGCCGGCCAGCCGGGATTTGCCGCCGCCGAATTTTCGCTGGCGGAAGCGATTGCGGCCGGCCGGCGGCTGATTTTACGGGAGCCAGGTTCCGGCACGCGGTACTGTTTCGACCGCTTTCTGGCTGAACGCGGCCTGCCGGCGCCGGACATTCGGGCTGTCCAGGAAGTCAACGGTTTTGAAGCGCTCAAGCAGTTGGTCAAGCTGGGATTCGGCTTCACCGTCATTTCGGAACTGGCGATCCGGGAGGAGCTTGCCGCCGGGACGCTGGCGGCGGCAAGATTTACCGAAGGACGGTTGCTCCGCACCATGCATTTCATTTATATGCCGCACGAAAACCTGAAGTTTGCCGAGCGGTTCATCGCCTTCTGCCGCCGGCGGTTACCGTCCGACGATCGCGTCGATCGACGCCAGCTCCGAAGTTGAGAACTCCAGATTGTTCAAACAGCCGGCGATGTCGACGAGCTGCTGCGGTGAATGGGCGCCGATCAGCGCCGAGGTGACCGCCTTCTGGTGCAGGACGAAACTGATTGCCATCTGGGCCAGCGTCTGGCCGCGCTGCTGCGCCAGTTGATTGAGTTCTCCGATCTTTTGCAGCACTTCGCCGGTGATCATCGACTCCTTCAGGAAGTGATTGCGGCTGGCGCGGGAATTGGCCGGAATGCCATGCAGGTATTTGTCGGTCAGCAGTCCCTGGGCGAGCGGAGAAAAGACGATACAGCCGATTTTTTCTGCCAACAGGGTGTCGAACAGGCCGTTGAATTCAAAATCGCGGCAGAACAAATTGTAGCGCGGCTGGTGGATGATGAATGGAGTGCGCATTTCCCGCAGCAGCCTGGCCGCCTGGCGGGTCAGTTCCGGCGGGTAGGAGGAAATGCCGACGTAGAGCGTCTTGCCGCTGCGCACCAGTTGATCCAGGGCGCCCATCGTCTCCTCCAGCGGCGTATCCGGATCCGGGCGGTGGCTGTAAAAGATATCAACGTAATCCAACTGCATCCGCTTCAGGCTCTGATCGCAACTGGCGATCAAATTTTTCCGGGATCCCCATTCGCCGTAGGGCCCCGGCCACATCAGGTAACCGGCTTTGGTCGAGATAATCATCTCGTCGCGGTACGCCCGGAAATCCTGTCGGAAAATTTGGCCGAACGTCGTTTCCGCCGAACCGGGTTCCGGCCCGTAATTGTTGGCCAGGTCGAAGTGGGTGATGCCGAGGTCGAAAGCCTGTTGCAGCATCGCCCGGGCGTTTTCGTAAACATCGACACTGCCGAAATTGTGCCACATGCCCAGCGAAATGGCCGGTAATTTCAAACCGCTGGCGCCGCAGCGGCGATAAGGCATCGAGTCGTAACGGTCTGCTGCTGGTTGATACATCATCATTTCCTGTCGTTTTTTTTTTAATGCAGTGTTGTTGTTGAAATAGTATCACCGCTTTGTCGTTATGCAATGGCATTCGGCCGGAAAATCCGGATTCTTTTGACATCGGATTTGCAAACCGCCGTCGGCATCGTTATGGTATGCCGCCGCCATCGCCGGCTTACAACTTGGGAACGGAAACAGATCATGCAGCTTTTGATTGATGAAAATCGTCTGGCCGCCCGGATTCGGGAACTGGGAGAGGAACTCTGCTGCTTTTACCGGGGAAAGCCGCTGACGGTGGTCATCGTGCTCAACGGGGCGTTGTTTTTCGCCGCCGATTTGCTGCGCCATCTGCAGTTGCCCGAACTGCAGTGCGACACTTTCGCGGCCGGCAGTTATTGCGATGACCGCAGCAGCGGGCGTCTGGAAATTCGCGCCGACGTCAAGCTGCCGGTCGCCGGCCGGCATGTGCTGATTCTCGACGATGTGCTGGACACCGGTTTGACGCTGGGCGGTATTGTCGGGTTGTTCCGCCGGCGGGCGGCCGCCAGCGTTCGAACCTGTGTGCTGCTGGAAAAAGACCGGCCGCGGTCGGCCGCGGTAGTGCGGCGGGCCGATTGGCGCGGGTTTGCCGTCGCCGATTGCTATGTGGTCGGTTACGGCCTGGATTCGCGGGAATTGTTCCGGCAACTGCCCTATATTGCCGTATTGGACGCCGGAGAAGAAACACTGTAATTTGATATATAGTTCGCTGCCGCTGCCGGAAAAAAGATAACGAAAGTTTGCGGTTTCATATTGTAATCTTCCGTAACCGGTTTTATTTTATGGCATGGCAGGGTTTCAGGAAATTTATCAAAAGAATCAAGCAGGAGTGTTATCACAATGTCGCCTCATTATCTGGTCGTGATTGCCGTTGGAATTACGTGGATTATACTGCTGGTCGCTCTCTATAAGTTTTTCAAATTCTGCAAGCAATTTCTGGAGCTCAAGAATACGTTGGAATCCGATTTGCTCGGACTGGTGTCGCAGTTGAAGAAACTGCAGGCCGAGGTTACCGAGTTCACGCTGGAGCAGCAGCGGACCAACCGGCTGACGATCGAGATGCTGGAAGTGCAAAAATCCGGCATGATTGCCGAGATCATCGAAGAGACCATCAATGCCGCCGATGAGAAGAACGGCAACTGAGCCGCCTTATCATAAAAGTGTTTCCTTGCCGGTGTGGGCAGCGCACCGGTTTTTTTATTTTGAAAAGGAGGAAGTCGAGCCGTGCGGGTGGTAACCGTTGAACAGATGCGGGCGCTGGAAGCGGCGGCGTTTGCCGCCGGAACGACGCCGGAAATCTTGATGGGCGAGGCCGGAAACAATGCCGCTGAAGTGATTGCCGGCTTCTGCCGGAGTCAATTGCCGGGGGCTTTGCGGCGGGTGGTGGTGCTTTGCGGCAAAGGCAACAACGGCGGCGACGGTTATGTCGTTGCCGGACGTTTGATGGAATTGTTGCCGTTGCCCGTCACTGTGATTACTCCGTTCGCGGCGTCGGAATTGACGGCAACGGCCCGTCATTATGCCGATAATCTGCCGTCATCCGTTGAAGTCCTTCAGCCGGAACGCCTTTCCTCCGGCGATTTGCGGCGGGGCGATTTGATCGTCGATGCTTTGCTGGGCACCGGCGTTGCCGGTGCGGTCCGGCCGCCGTTTGAAAATTACATCGAGGTTGTCAACCGGGCGGGATTGCCGGTGGTGGCGCTTGATACTCCGTCCGGGTTGAACTGCGATACCGGAATTTGCGAAAATTGCTGCATTCAGGCGACGATGACCGTCATGATCGGCCATCCGAAGATTGGGCAGTTGCTCCGGCGCGGACCGCAGCAGTGCGGTTTGCTGCGCCTGGCTCCATTGACTTTGCCGGCGGATGGTACGGCCGTTGACGGGGCGCCGCAGATGGTGTTTGCCGCCGAAATTGCCGGGCAGTTGAAGCCGTTGCCGGTCGATGCGCACAAGAATACCCGCGCGCGGGTATTGGTGCTCGGCGGCAGCGGCGAATATTATGGCGCGCCGGTGTTGAGCGCCGTCGCCGCGCTGCGCAGCGGCGCCGGACTGGTCCGGCTCGGATTGCCGGAGCTGTCCGGCGGCTTGACTCCGTTGCCGGCGGCATTGATCGTCCGGCGGCTGCCGGCCGGCGGCAAGGCGGATTTCAATGCCGCCAGTGTCGCTTCCATGCTGGAATTGGCCCGGCTGAGCAGCGTTATCGCCGTCGGACCCGGACTGGGAAACGCGGCCGGGATGAAGGATTTTCTGGCGGCGGTATTGGCGCTGCCGTTGCCGGTGGTCCTCGATGCCGATGCGCTGAACCAGTTGGCGCAGTCGCCGGAATTGTGGGACTCGCGCCCGGCCGGCGCGGTCCGGGTGTTGACGCCCCATCCGGGGGAAATGCGGCGATTGCTGCAGGGGTTGCGGCTGGCGGTACCGGAGGATGAACACTGGCGCTGCCGGGCCGCCAAAGTACTTGCCGCCAGGTTGCAGGCGGTGGTGGTGCTGAAGGGCAACTTGAGTGTGGTTGCCGGACCGGATGGCCGGATCAGCTTCAATTCCAGCGGTTCACCGGCGTTGGCTACCGCCGGCTCCGGCGATTGTCTGACCGGAGTGACGGCGGCGCTGCTGGAGGGGGACGGCTTCGCTTCGACGGTGCGGGCGGTTTTTCTGCATGGCCTGGCCGGTGAAATCGGCGGTCCTGGTTTGATGGCCGACGACTTGCCGCAGTTGATCCGGACGGCGCTCCGGCAGCTTACGGCCGGAGTTTTCTGAAAGACCCGTTCCGGAGCTGGCCGGAGAAAGAATACCGCATTTGACGGAAGCCGGAACCGGATGTATCTTTAATAGCATTCTATCGGGAGTTCTTCGATCATCACGACGGAGGGACTCTCCTTTTTTTATTCCTGAAATTTGGAAAGGCCGCTATGAGCGATAAGGTCAAAGGATTTTTGTTCGGCGCCGTTGCCGCGGCCACTTACGGGATGAATCCGCTTTTCGCGTTGCCGTTGTACCGCGAAGGCTTGAATGCCGATTCCGTGTTGTTCTACCGTTATACATTGGCGATTGTCATGCTGGGGATCTGGATGAAACTGCAGCGACAATCCTTCCGGTTGAACGGAAACGAAATTCTGCCGCTGGTGATCGCCGGTTTGCTGTTTGCGGCCTCTTCGCTGTTTCTGTTCCTCAGTTACCGGCATATGGATGCCGGCATCGCTTCGACCATTCTTTTTGTCTATCCGGTGATGGTGGCGGTCATCATGGCGTTGTTTTTCCATGAGAAAGCCACTCCGGTGACGGTGGCCAGCATCGTGCTGGCATTGTCCGGGATTGCATTGCTGTACCGGGGCGGCGATGGCGGACCGTTGAGCTTTGCCGGCATTCTGCTGGTCATACTGTCGGCGCTTTCCTATGCGATTTATATCGTCGGGGTCAAGCAGTCCGCATTGAAAAATCTGTCGGGCGCCAAGCTGACGTTTTATTCATTGCTGTTCGGGCTGTCCATCTATATTGTCCGGCTGGATTTCTGCCTCGGATTGCAGGTGGTGCCCTCCTGGCAAAGCTGGGGGAACGTTGTCGCCATCGCCCTGCTGCCGACGGTGGTTTCGCTGTCGTGCACGGCGTTGGCCATTCATTATATCGGAGCGACGCCGACCGCCATCCTCGGCGCGTTGGAGCCGGTGACCGCCGTGTTTTTCGGCGTGGCGGTATTCGGGGAATCGCTGACGTTTCGGTTGGTGGCGGGGATTCTGCTGATCATCGTTTCCGTCTCGCTGATTATCGCCGGCCGGACGGTGCAGAAATCGTTGAACGAGTTATTCCGCCGGTTGTTCCGACGGGCCTGAAACAGGTATTTTCAAAAGATTTGCGTTCAAAGGTTGCAGAACGCTTTCTTTTTATCCGGAAAGGCGCTATATTCTATTTGGAGATTTCCAGTATAATCAATAAGGGCTGTCATGGCAATTAAAATATGAATGAACGCAAACTGGTAAAACGTCTGAACAATGTGCCGCGCCGTTGGTTTTTCATGCCGACGCTGGATTGGTATATCTTTCGGGAATTCATGGTCTATTTCAGCATTCTGCTGCTGGTTTTCGGGATTCTGTTCTTTTTGAGCAATGTATTCAACGACCTTTCCGACTTTCTGGAGAAACGGACTCCGTGGAACCATATCGCCTACTTTTTTCTGCTGAAACTGCCCGGCAACATCCGTTTCGTGCTGCCGATTTCGGTGCTGCTCGGCTGCATGTGGACGATGGCGATGTTCGGCAAGCATATGGAAGTGACGGCGATGCGGGCTTCCGGCGTTTCGCTTTTCCGCTGCGGCGGACCGATTTTCGCGGTCGGGCTGGTGGTGACGGCGGTCAATATTTATTTCAACGAACAACTGGTTCCTTATACCGAACGCGAGGCGGAAGTTCTCAAAGAGGTGTGGACCAAGACCGGCGGCGAAGCGCCGGCTTTCCAGACGATGCTCACCTACCGCAGTCCGAATCCGGACGATCCGCGTACTTGGTTTTTCCGGACATTCGAGCTGGCCGGTTCGCACCATATGGTGATGGTCAAGGACTTCCGGCCGGACGGTACGCTGGATTGGGACTTGGTTGCAAAGTCTGCCGATTATGAGCCGGGCGTCGGCTGGAAGTTCCACGATGTGACGCTGACGCCGTATACGCTGGACGGCCTGATGGCGAAAGTCGCCGAACGCTACGAGGAATACACCCTGCCGCCGTCGGAGGCGCCGGAGACGCCGGACGATATCTTGAATTCGATCAAGGATGAAGATGAATTGCCGACCTGGGTGATCTATAACATGCTGCGGAAAACGCCGAACATGCCGGAACAGCGCCGGGTGATGTACGAAACGGTGTTCTATTACCGGCTCGCTTTTCCGTGGGCCTGTTTTCTGGCGGTTTTTCTGGGAATACCGCTGGCGACGAAAAACGAACGTTCCGGCATCATGTTGTCGATCGTGACCGCGGTGGCGATCATCGTCGTCTATATTGCGACCAGCCAGGCTTTTCTGGTGCTCGGTAAAGGCGGCGCGATGAATCCGGTGGTGGCCGGTTTGCTGCCGACTTTGGTGTTTATCGCCTACGGCTGGTTCCGGGTGTTGCGCGACCGGGCTTGATATGGCGAAGAAAAAGAATGCGCCGAAACGGCCCGGATTGTGGTGGCTGGTGCCGCTGGCCGGATTGAATGTCTATGCGGCCTACCGGGTGGCGGTGCTGGCGCGATCGCTGGAGTTGCCGTTGATCGGGCCGCTGTATAGCGGCCCGCAACTGGTGATGGGAATTTTGCTGATCAATGCGGCAGTGTTGTTGCTGCTGGCAATAAGCCGTTAACGAGAAAGGGAGGTGCGACGTGGATGAGAGTCAGAAATTCAATGCGGACGAACGTCGAACCATTTTGCAGTTTGTCCGGAATGTGATAAAATCGCAGTTGACGCATATGGCGCCGCCGGAGACGCCGGTGTTGCCGGACGGCAAACTGGAAGAGTCCGGCGCCTGCTTTGTGACGCTGCTGGATGCGGAGGGGGAATTGCGCGGCTGCATCGGCAACTTGAGCAGCATGGAACCGCTGGGAGACAACCTGCGCCGCAACGCGTTGAATGCGGCTTTTGAAGATCCGCGTTTTTCGCCGCTGGATATCGATGAGTTTATCGAATGTACGATGGAGGTTTCGGTATTGTCGCCGCCGCGGCCGATCGCTTCGGTGCAGGAGTTCTGCGTCGGCGAACACGGCATTATTCTGTCGCTGCGCAACCACCGGGCGGTATTTCTGCCGCAGGTGGCGCTGGAGCAGGGCTGGAACCGGGAAACCACGTTGAAATATTTGAGTTTGAAAGCCGGTCTGGCGGCGGATGCCTGGAAACAGCCGGAAGCGAAATTCAGCGTGTTCACCGCCGAGGTGTTTGGAGAGACGGATTGACGCGTTACTTTAAAGTCGACGATTTCCGGTTGAATGCCCTGAAATTGACCTGCGCCGCGGGTGATCTGGACGAGTCGCTGGCGCCGCTGCTGGTTGAAATGCTGCGATTGCCGCCGGGAGCGGTGGAAGAGTACCGGATTCTCAACAAAAGCGTCGACGCCAGGCGCGGGCGGCCGGAAATCGTTTATTCCTTGCTTGTCGGCGTCAGCCGCGGCCAAAACAGCCTGACGAAATTTCAGGAAGTCGGTCCGGAAGAACTGGCGGCGTTTGCCGCTCCTGGATTGCCGGAATTTTTCCGGCCGGATCTGCGCCATGTGGTGGTGGTCGGAACCGGTCCGGCCGGGTTGTTCGCCGCTTACCGGCTGGCGTTGGCCGGCTGCGAACCGATCGTGCTGGACCGTGGTTTCGAGGTCGAACGGCGGCGCCGGGATATCGAGGCGTTCGAACGAAGCCGGAACCTGAACTGTGACAGCAATTATCTGATCGGCGAAGGCGGCGCCGGCACATTTTCCGACGGCAAACTTTATACCAGAATTCGCGATCCCCGGGCGGCGTTCGTGCTGCAGGAGATGATAAATGCCGGTGCGCCGGCTGAAATCGCTTACCTGAAACGGCCGCATATCGGTTCCGACCGGCTGCCGCTGGTGGTGGCCGGTTTACGGCGGGCGATCATCGCCGGCGGCGGAAGTTTCCGGTTCGGGTGCGGGGTGGAGGAGGTGGTCATCCGGTCCGGCCGTTGCCTCGGCGTGAAGGTTGCCGGCGGCGAGACCATCACCGCGCCGGCGGTGCTGATTGCGCCGGGTTTGGGGGGACGGCCGTTGATCCAGCGGCTGGTCGATTGCGGCGTTGAGCACCAGCTCAAGCCGTTTCAGATCGGTTGCCGGATCGAACACGAACAGTCCTTCATCGATCATCGGCAATATCACGTGACGCCGCGGCCTGCCGTGCTCGGTGCGGCGGAATACAATATGGTTTGCCGGCCGGGCGGCGGCGGCAGAACCGGCGGCGTCAGCACGTTTTGTATGTGTCCCGGCGGTGAAATCGTTTTTGCCTCGGCGACTTGCGGCCGGCTTTCGACCAACGGCATGAGCAATTACCGCCGCGACGGCCGTTATGCCAACAGTTGTCTGATCGTCACTTCCGAAGCGGACCGGTTTGCTTCGGCGGCCGATGCTTTCGCCTATCTGGCCGATCTGGAAGGACGGGCGTTCGAGGCCGGCGGCGGGGACTGCACGTTTCCGGCGCAGGATGCGGCGGCGTTTTTGCAGGGGACGGTCCGTTTGAAAAGCCCGGACAGCAGTACGGCGTTCGGGCTGCGTCCGGCGGCGGTGGACCGGCTGCTGCCGGACTGGGTGACCCGGCCATTGCGGGGCGGTTTGCGGCATTTCGACCGACTGATGCCGGGATTTGTCGACGGCGGCAAGCTGATCGGCATTGAAAGTTTTGTTTCCAGCCCGGTGCGTTTCCGGCGCGATCCGGAGACGCTGGCCAGTTCGGTGTCCGGCCTTTATATCGCCGGGGAAGGGGCCGGCATGGCCGGCGGCATTATTTCAGCGGCCGTCGACGGGTTGAAATGCGCCGAAGCGTTGCTGCGTCATTATGCCATCTCATAAATCGCCGCGGTGCATGCTTCCGATGCGTTCCGGCCGGGGGGGGCGAGCTGGGGTTGAAATCCAAATAGGCTTAGAGTTCCCGGGTCAATAAGTAATCGACCAGATCCTGCAGCAATCCCCGGTAACGGTTGGCCGGCAGCGTCTTCAGAATGTCATGTGCCTCGGCGGCCAATTGTTCCGCCCGGGCGGCGGCAAACGCCGCCGCCCCGCAGTCGCCGACCAACGTCCTGGCCTGCTGCAGCGCCGCCTCGCTGTACCGTTCCAGTTTCAACAGCGCCTGCAATTGCCGGCGGCCGTCCTCCGGCAGAAGTTCGAACGCTTTCAGCAGCAGCAATGTCGGTTTGGCTTCGCGCAGATCGGCGCCGATCGTCTTGCCGAATTTCCGGAAGTCGCCGTAAAGGCCGAGGTAATCATCCCGGAGCTGGAATGCCACGCCCGCCGCCAACGCGAATCTGCCGAGATTGCGAATCTCCGGAATTTGAAAATCGGTGGTTTCCAGTGCCAGTGCCGCGCCGCATTCGACGCTGAACTGCAGCAGGATGCCGGTTTTCAGGTACAGCATCGTTTCCACTTCCGCCACCGCGATGCCGGACAATTCGCGCATCGGAAATTCGACATCGAGCGCTTCGCCGCTGATCAGTTCCCGGCTGGTCAGTTCCTGCAATCGCCGGGCCAACGCCACCGCTATCGCCGGCGGTACGCCGTGTTCGACGCTTTTCAACAGCAGGCTGTTCGCCCAGGCCTGCTGCAGATCGCCGCAGAGAATCGCCATGTCCCGGCCGAATTTATCGACAGTACCTGCCGACCGGTTCGGAAAACGTTTCGCCGCCCGAGCCGCCAGACGGCGGTGGCAGCTGGGCGCGCCGCGCCGGACTTCGTCGTCGTCGATGATGTCATCGTGCACCAGCGTCCAGTTGTGAAACACTTCGACTGCCGCCGCCGGCAGCATTGCCTGCGATTCCGATCCGCCGTAAATGCCGCAAGACCACATCAGCAATGCCGGCCGCAGCCGTTTGCCGCCGCGCACCGGATAATCGAGCACCGCCTCACGCAAATAATCCGGTTGAATCCGATCCGGAAAATCATCTTCGCGAAGAATCCGGTCGATGATGTCGCCAACTTTTTTCAATTCCAGAAGCATTGCTGAAAAACCTTATTCCTTTCGTTGCTTTCGTCACCGGCCGGCCGTTCAGGCCAGCTCTTTCAACATCCATTGCAATTTGATATCGTCCCAGTCCGGCAATCCTTCATGGCCGAAATCGGGATAGAGGATCAGCTCCTTCTCGCTGCGAATCTTATTGAACATCGCAAATTGGGTGGACGGCGGGCAGATGGTATCCATCAAGCCGGTCAGCATCAATGCCTTGCCCCGGATGCGCGGCGCCAGGAACTGAACGTCGACATAGCCGAGCTTGGTGAAAAATTCCTTTTCGCGGGCATGGGTGCGGTCGAAGTGGCGGAAATATTCGGTGATGTCGCGATAGGCGTTATTGGCCAGGTCCATTTCCCAGACCCGCTGATAGTCGCAGAGAAACGGGAAGGCGCCGGCTACGCACTTCACTTCCGGCACCAGTCCGGCGCAGGCGAACGACAAACCGCCGCCCTGCGAACCGCCGGTCGCCCCGATCCGGGTGGGATCGACGTCCGGCTGACTCATCAGAATTTTGGTCAGGCGCACGGTATCGAGAAAAACATTGCGAAAATAGAGCTTCCTGGGATCGGCGTCGGCGGCGCCGCGGATGATATGGCCGTTGAGCGTATTGCCCTTGACCGGGATGCAGTCTTCCGAGCGTCCTCCCTGGCCGCGGCAGTCCAGCGCGGCGACGACGAAATTGGCGGCCACAAACGGCAGGAGCCCGCACCAGTCATAGGAATCGCCGCCGTAACCGTGAAAAACGACGACTCCCGGCTTCGACAACGAATCGTTGCGCGGCCGGGAAAATTTGGCGTAAATTCTGGCGCCGCCGGTGCCGGTGAAATAGAGGTCGAAACATTCGGCGTAGGGCGTCTGGAACGCCGACGGGGTCATTTCGATATCCGGCGGAATCGCTTCCAGTTCGGCGAGCGACCGGGCCCAGAATTCATCGTAGTCCGCCGGTTTGGGATTGCGTCCCTGATAACGTTTCAGCTCCTCAAGCGGCATATCGATCAGCATGGCAAAACATCCTTTCCTATCATTTGTAAATCCCCGCTCATTGTCAGGAAGTCAAACGGTCTGACAAATTCGCATCGTTGTGAAGTGCCGCCAGCCGGGCGGACAGGAACTGCCGCTCCGGTTCGGAATAACCTTTGCGCGCCAACTCCCGTTCCAGGTAGGTGATGGCATTTTGTTTCCGCCCGAATTGCGGCGCATGATCGCTGTAGAGCAGCAGCATCTGGGTATTTTCCTCAGTAATCCGGGTTTTCGGGTTGTTGAAATAATTTTCCAGCCGGTCCAGTGCGTCCGGAATGCGCTGCCGTTCGATGGCAATCTCGGCCGCCAGCAGATTGGCGATCGGCGAATACGGCCGCTTTGCCAGGAGCTGCCGCAGCTCTTCTTCGGCTTTTTCATACTCCTGATTGGCCATCAGTCCTCGAATCGGCGAAATCATATCCGGCGGTTCCTTCAGGTAATCGGCCGCGTAGAAGATCCGGCTGAACAAACCGCCGAATTTATCGGACAATTGCACCGCCAGCACCACGGCGCAAACCGCGGCCCACAGCAGCCCGCCCAGGAAGATTCCCACCGCCGCCAGCGGCTCTTCTTCAAGTTCTCCAATCGACCAGAACGCCGTCAAGGCCTTGTAGCCGCAGAAAAGAATGACGAGCCAGGCCAAAATACGCTTCATTGTCCGCCTCCTGCTGTTGATAACCGATAATTTATCATCCCGAATCGCCAAATGAAAACCATAAATGAAAAGCCGCCGGATTTTTTTTACTTTTGCCGGGCGATTGCCTGCAGGCGGTCGGTCAGCAACTGCCGTTCGGCCGACGGCCAATTCACCCGTTTCAACTCTTCGGACAGGCGGGAAACCGCCGCGGCGCGCCGGCCGGCCGGTATTGCGTAATCGCAGTAATGCAGCAGCAACTGCATTCGTTCCTCGGAGGGCAGCGGTTCGGCGGCATGGAAATAGGACTCAAGCCGGTCGAGCAATTCATCGTGGCGGTCCTGCGCGATGGCGATTTCCGCCCACAATAAATTGGCCGGCGGCGAAACGGGGTCCCGCTCGAATATATTCTGCAGTGCTTCTTCGGCCTCCCGCCAGTGTCCGGCCGCCATCAGACCCTGAATCGGCGAAAAAATATCCGGCCGCTTTTTCAAATAGCGGGTCGGATGAAAAATGGCGCCGCCGAATATGGAACCCATTCTGCCGGAAAATAATATCGCAAAAATCACACCGCAAATCCCGGCCCAGAACAAGCCGATGAAAATTGCAAAAATTCCATATTTGTCGATGGAACTGACGGCATCGACCGCCAGATAGGCGGTGACGATCACCACGATCCAGGCAAAAAAATATCCCATTGCACCCACTCTCCGATGATTCCCGGCTGGTAATTTACCGTAACAAGTTATAAATTAAAACCGTGAAGCGGACGATCCGAAGTTTTTTTCGGAAAAATTTTTCATTTTCAAGGAGGTTGTCATGAATGCCGTGCGCTGCGCCGAATGGAAACGCACCACGCTGGAAACCGATATTTTTGCCGAAATCAATTTGGACGGCAGCGGTCAAAGCGATGTGCACACCGGCATCGGTTTTCTCGATCACATGTTGACATTGTTCGCCAAACATGGCTTTTTCGATTTGAAGGTCAGCGTCAAAGGCGACCTGGAGGTCGATTATCATCACACGATGGAGGATCTGGGCCTGGTCCTGGGCAACCTCATCCGCCAGGCGGCCGGCGATAAGGCCGGAATCCGCCGCTACGGCAGTTTCCTGCTGCCGATGGACGAGACCCTGGTGCAGATCGCGCTGGATTTGTCCGGGCGGCCCTGCCTGGTTTACGACGTGCCGTCCCCGGCGCCGCGGCTGAAGGATATCGATGTCCGGCTGTTCCGGGAATTTTTTCAGGCCCTGGTCAACCAGTGCGGCTTGAATCTTCACATCCATCTGGTTTGCGGCGATGAAGTCCACCACGTCTTCGAGGCGATTTTCAAAGGATTCGCCAAAGCGCTGGACCAGGCGACCGGATACGATCCGCGCATTCAGGGCGTGTTGTCGACCAAGGGAGTGCTCGATTGAAGTTTGAACCGGCCAGGTTGTCAGCGTCATGAAGAAACTGAAGCGAATCGTCGATTATACCGGTGAAAATGTTTACGACCGGGTTGCCAGCGGCCGCGATATGATTGCCTTTCTGGGCGAGTTGGCCGCGGTTTTCGCGCTGACGCTCCGGCATCCGCGGAAAATGCGGTGGCGGGAAGTCTGGTACTACATGAGTTTGTGCGGCAGCCAGTCGCTGCCGATCGTTTTGCTGATCTGTTATCTGATGGGGTTGGTGCTGGGATTTCAGGCCGCCGTCCAGATGCGGCAGTTCGGCACCGAAATTTACGTCGCCGACCTGGTCGGTTTTTCCATCCTGAAGGAATTGGGGCCGTTGATGGTGGCGATGATTGCCACCGGCCGGGCCGGCAGCGCTTTTGCCGCTGAAATCGGCACGATGAAGGTCAATGAAGAGGTCAGCGCCATGCAGACGATGGGCATCGCGCCAGCCCGCTTTCTGGTGGTGCCCAAATTGCTCGCCATGCTGCTGGTATTGCCGATTTTGACGGTATTCGGCGACATTGCCGGTCTGCTCGGCGGTTTGACCGTCGGCGCGACGATGCTGAAGCTGCCGCTGGTCACCTATCTGGACCGGACCCAGGAGGTGCTGACCATTCCGGTGCTGCTGCTGGGGGTGATGAAGAGTTTTTTCTTTGCCGCTTTGATTGCGCTGGTCGGCTGTTGGCACGGTTTTCAGGCGGAAAACGATGCGCAGGGCGTCGGCCGGGCGGCGACCGAAGCGGTGGTGAGTTCAATTTTCATGGTGGTGATCGCCGATGCGGTGCTGACGATCATCTATTCGTTCTGGGGGTATTGACCGTGAGTGATCGAGCGTTGAAGAAAGCGGAAAATCCGGTGGTGGAAGTCAAAAACCTGACGGTCGGCTACAACAACCGCCCGGTGTTGGAAAATTTAAATTTTTCGGTCAACCGGGGGGAAATTTTCGCCATCATGGGCGGTTCCGGCTGCGGTAAAAGCACATTGCTGAAGCATATGATCGGTTTGTATACGCCGATCAAAGGCGATATCAAGATTTTCGGCGAAAGCATCGTCAAAGCCGGTGAGCAGCGTAAGCGGCAGTTGATGCGGCGGTTCGGCGTGACTTACCAGGGCGGCGCGCTGTTCGGGTCGATGACGGTGGCGGAAAACATTGCGCTGCCGCTGGAGGAGTTCACCGACTTGAGCCGGAAGGAGATTCACGAGGTGGTGCAGGAAAAATTGCGCTGGGTTGACCTCGCGCAGTTCGGCAATTACCAGCCGGCGGAGCTGTCCGGCGGCATGTGCAAGCGCGCCGGTCTGGCGCGGGCGCTGGCGCTGGACCCGCAACTGTTGTTTTTCGATGAACCGTCGGCCGGACTCGATCCGATCACGTCGGCGGAGCTGGACCGCTTGATTTTGCGTCTCCGGCGTGATCTGGGCAGCACGATGGTCATCGTCACCCATGAATTGGACAGTGTGTTTGCGATTGCCGACCGGATTATCATGCTGGACAAGAAAACCCGCTCGATCGTCGACAGCGGGGCGCCCCGGGAGCTGGAACGGCATTCGTCCAATCCGTGGGTACGGCAATTCCTGAGCCGGGACGGTTTGAAACGGGATTTAAATTGAGGGAAATATGGCGCAGATAAGCAGATTCAAACTCGGGTTGTTCGTCCTCGGCGGGCTGGCGGTGCTGCTGGCGACGATGTTCTTTTTGGGCTTGTCCGATCTCTTTAAGACGCGGGCCCGCATCACCACGCTGTTCAGCGAGTCGGTGCAGGGCCTGGCGGTGGGGTCGCCGGTCAAATACAAAGGCGTGCCGATCGGCAACGTTTCGACCATCGCCATCCAGGTCAACGACAAATTGATCCGGGTGGACATGGAAATCGAGCTGTCGGCATTCATCGACTCGAAACCGCTGCAGCGGCGTTCGACCGAGAGCCTCAAAAGTTTCTATGAATTTTTCGACCGCGAACGCAGCTCCGGGCTGCGCGCCCGGCTGGAATACGCCGGCATCACCGGCCTGAAATACATCGAATTCGATTATTTCGATCCGAGCAATACTCAGGACATCATCAAACAGCCGCCGGATCTCGCCGCCGGCCAGTTTTATCTGCCGTCGACGCCGTCGACCTTCACCGATCTGCTGGGCATGTTCAGCACCTCGTTGAACCGGATTTCCCAGGTCGATTTCGTCGGCATTTCCAATGAATTGAAACGCGGGCTCGGCGAAGCGACGGCGCTGCTGTCCGATCCGGATTTGAAAGTGATCGTCCAGCGCATCGAGAGCATCAGCAACAACCTGGAACGGAGCTCCGGCGCGTTGGCCCGGACGCTGACCGAAGAGCGCCTGCGGACTTTCAGCGAACAACTGGAGACCGCAGTGAACAACATCAATACGCTGATCAACGATGTCAACGAACAACTTGCCCAGGCCAATGTGGCCGGGACCGCATCGGCGTTCCGCGAGGCCGCCGGCAGCGTCACCCAGGCCGGCAACGATATCCGCGGCGTGGTCGGCAGCGCCGATGAGACGATGTCGACGCTGGAGGTGTCGCTGCAGAAATTGAACCGGGCGTTGGATGCGGTTACCGAGTTGATGTCCTACCTCAACGACGACCCGAGTGCCATGCTGCGGGGCAAGCGCCAGCCGCCGATGGAATTCAAGCGGCAATAGAGTGGCCGGGTGCCAGGTTAATTTGACGATTTTGAAGGAAACAAGGATGAAAAAAACAGGAAAATTATTGTTGGCCGGCTGGCTGGCCGGTCTATTGAGCGGCTGTCTCAGCGTTGATTACGTCGGCCAGAAGCTGCCGGCGCTGCCGGAAAATGAGAGTGTGGCATTCTACGACGAAGCGACGCCGGTGCCGCCGGATACCTATCATTCCATCGGCCGCGGTCTGCTCGAATGCAACGGCTCCACCCCGAGCGGCGAAATCAAGACGGCATTGATCGACAAGGCCAGGGCCGTCGGCGCCAATGCCGTCCAGGTCGTCGAATTCAAGCGGACCAAAGTGGGAGCCATGGCGGTGCCGCAGGACAATACCGCCGGCGGCCCGGTGTCGATGATCGACGCGGTCAGCGACCAGCGGGTTGGCGGCGGCGGCGTATATATCGACACCTTCGGCAATCCGGTGGCCTACGATACCCAGATGGAAGATATTTACGAAATTACCGTCAAGGCGTTGTTCCTGGCCAAACTCGACCGGTACGACGAGGTGATGGCCGAATGGAAGGAGGCGCAGGCCAAGTTCCTTGAAATGCAGTCCCAGGCACTGGAGGAAGCCCGGCAAAAACAGCAGTGAGGTCGGCAGGCGCTCAGCTGCCGGCGGCGTCGAAATCGAACTCCAGTTGAATCGGCGCATTCTGTTCCGCTCCGGTCGGGAAATTCGACATGGTGACTCCGAGCAGCCGCACCTGCCGGGCGCCGGCCTCGGTTCGTTTCAGCAGCGCTTCGGCGATCGCGGCGATGACTCGGCCTTCGCCGACCGGCACGGTTACCGACATGCTGCGGGTCACCGTCTGAAAATTTTCATACCGCACTTTCAAGGTCACGGTCCGGCCGGCCAATCCCTCCCGCGCCAGCAGTTGGGCCACCCGGCCGGACAGCCGCCGGACATGTTCGACGATCTCATCCAGATTGTCCAGATCGTGCGGGAAAGTGATTTCCCGGCCGTAGGATTTGCGTTCGTATTCCGTTTCCACCGGCCGCAGGTCGATGCCGCGGACGATATCGTAATAGTAGGAGCCGTTTTTGCCGAACAGTCCGATCAGCGCTTCCCGTTCGAACTTTTTCAGATCGCCGCCGCATTTGACCCCCATGCCCTTCAACCGGCCGGCGGTGGCCCGGCCGATGCCGTGAAATTTCTCGATCGGCAACTGTTCGAGAAAGCGTGTCGCGTTCTTCGGCGTGATTACGGTCAGACCGCAGGGTTTGTGCAGGTCGGAAGCGATTTTGGCCAGGAATTTATTGTACGATACGCCGGCCGAAGCGGTCAGCATGGTCTCCTCATAGATGGCGCGCTGGATGGCCCGGGCGACCAGCGTGGCCGACGGCTGTTTCTGGGCGTTTTCGGTGACATCCAGGTAGGCTTCGTCGATCGATACCGGTTCGACCCGGTCGGAAAAGCGGTGCAGAATGTCCTGGATGCGGCCGGAAACTCGTTTGTATTTGGGCATGTCGACCGGCTGAAAGATGCCGTCAGGGCAGAGCCGCACCGCCGTTTTGGTCGGCATCGCCGAATGAATGCCGAACACCCGCGCTTCGTACGAACAGGTGCTGACCACGCCGCGCTCCTCCGGGGAGCCGCCGATGATCAGCGGTTTGCCGCGCCACTCTGGATGATCGCGCTGTTCGATGGAGGCGTAGAAGGCGTCCATGTCGATATGAATGATTTTTCGATTTTCCAAGGTTGATCCGTTTTCAAATTTTCACTTCGGCATTACAGTAATCACCAAACCGATCAAAAGCAAAAAAGTATGCATGCTCAGGAGGTCCTGCCGATGACGGAATCGACAATTATCAAAATCGCAATGTTCGACGGCTGCGACGATTTGCTGCCGGCCAAAGCCCACCACGACGATGCCGCCTACGATTTACGTTCCCGGGTGGATATGGTTCTGCCGGTGGGAAACAGCACCTTGGTGCCGACCGGAATTTTTCTGGAGTTGCCGTACGGCTTCGAAGCGCAGATCCGGCCGCGCAGCGGTTTGGCTTTGAAGCACAATCTGATGCTGACCAATTCTCCGGGCACCATTGATGCCGGCTATCGCGGCGAAATCGGCATCATCATGTTCAATCCCGGCCCGGAAGCGTTTCCGATCAAACGCGGCGACCGGATTGCGCAGATGGTGATCAGCCGTCTGCCGGAAGTGACGCTGCAGCCGGTTGCGGCACTGTCGGCAACCGAACGCGGCGCCGGCGGATTCGGCAGCACCGGGAAAAAATAACTGCTTATCATTCAAAATCATTCCGACTTTTCTTCGCCGTCAAGGCAACAAAATGTCCGGAGAACCGGTCCTATCCGGAAGGAAAGGACCGGTTTTTTTATGATTTGACTGCTCTTGCCGGTCGCACCCGGCCGGTCAGCGGCGGAAGGTTTACGAAGCCCGCAATACCGTCACGGCAGTTGATTTCCGAATCATTTCAAAGGGAGCCAAAATAACCGGAGAGTTTTAGAAAATAATATCGATAAAAAAATATCTAAATAGCGTTGAAAATTTTTGCTCGGGTGTTATATTAGCGTTTTAAATTTGATAAAAAAATATCTAAATACGGACAGTTGCAACGCTCATGGGTAATATCAAAGTGCAGAAAATGCCGTCGATTCGGCGGATGCCGACTTATTTGCATAAGTTATCCGAAATGCGCAAAGCCGGCATCGATATCGTCGCGACTCCGCAACTGGCCAAATATATGAATCTGGAGGCGATTGTCGTCCGCAAGGATCTGGCATTGACCGGTGTCACCGGCCAGCCCGGTGTCGGTTATAAGGTCAAGGAGTTGATCGATGCGATCAAGACTTTCCTGCGTTGGGACAACACCTCCGAAGCGGTGTTGATCGGTGTCGGGTCGCTGGGCAGCGCGCTGCTGGGATACGATGGTTTTGAAGAATATGGCCTGCGGATTATCGCGGCGTTCGATGCCGATCCGGCCAAGGTCGGTACCGAAATCCATGGACGGGAAATTTTTGCCGCCGACCGGATCGAAGAACTGGTCAGGCGGCTGCAGGTCTCGATGGGCATCATCTGCGTTCCGGCCCCCTGCGCGCAGAAGGTGGCCGACCAATTGGTGGCCGGCGGCGTCAAAGGCATCTGGAATTTCGCCAACGTCAGTTTGAAAGTGCCGGATGAGGTGGTCGTACAGCGCGAAGTCATCGCCGGCGGGCTGGCGGTGCTGTCGGTCAAACTGGCCCGCCGCGGCGAGCCGGGCGGACCGGTGCGGGGCTGATGGAAGTTGAATCGCATTTTAGATAGAATTTTTTCACCAAACAGAACAATTTCGGCGCCGTGACATGGAGACGCCGGACAGGAGAACAAACAACATGCAAGAGACGTTGGAAAAGACGCAGGCGATGGCGTCGCATTTGTCAGCGGTGGACCGTATCCTGGAAGAACACGGTTACGACGCGAGCAAATTGATCCCGATCCTGCAGGCGGTGCAGGAAGAGTACAAATTTCTGTCGAAAGACATGATCAGTTACGTGGCGACGAGCCTGGGCGTCCCGCCGTCGCGCGTGTATGGAGTTGCGACGTTTTACGCGCACTTTTCGATGAAGCCGAAGGGGAAATATCTGATCAAGCTGTGCGACGGGACGGCGTGTCACGTGAAGAAATCGCACAGTGTGCTGAACGCGCTGCTGGAGAAGCTGCATCTGAGCGACGAAAAGCGGACGACCGACGACATGCTGTTCACGGTGGAGACGGTGAGCTGTCTGGGAGCGTGCGGCCTGGCGCCGGTGATGCTGGTGAACGATGAAGTGCACGGGCAGATCACGCCGGAGCAGGCGGTCGAGCTGGTCGACGGGATACTGACCGTCGAAAAAGACGCCGCCCATTAATCGAACCCCAACATTCTCAGGAGTCAAAAGAGAAGATGAGCAAGATCAATCTGGAACAGATCGCGTTGGACTACCAGGCAGCGGCCGGCAAGTTGAAACAGCGGTTGATATTGTGTGCGGGCACCGGTTGCGTGGCGAACGGTTCGCTGGAAGTGCGCGACGAATTGGTGCGGCAACTGTCCGGGCGCGGTTTGCCCGTGGTGGTGGAATTGAAGGAGGAAACGGCAGCGGCCGGAGCGAGTTATGTGTCGAAGAGCGGCTGCCAGGGCTTCTGCCAGCAGGGCCCGCTGCTGCACATCGAGCCGCAGCACATTCTCTATACGAAAGTGAAGCCGTCGGACGTCACCGAGATCGTCGAACGGACGCTGCTGGGCGGCGAAATCATCGACCGGCTGCTGTACCACGACCGGGACGGGCGCGGCTGCAAGGGCAACGCCGACATTCCGTTCTACAGCCGCCAGAAGCGGGTGGTGCTGGCGAACTGCATGATCGAGCCGGACAACGTCAACGAATACATCGCGCGGGGCGGCTATTTCGGGGCCCGCAAGGCGGTCTGCGAAATGACGCCGGCGGAGGTCTGCCAGACAGCGATCGAATCCGGTTTGCGCGGCCGCGGCGGCGGCGGCTTTCCGACCGGTTTGAAATGGAAATTCACGCTGGCGAGCCGGAATGACAAGAAATACGTCATCTGCAACGGTGACGAAGGCGACCCGGGCGCCTTCATGGACCGTTCGGTGATGGAAGGCAACCCGCACAGCGTCATCGAGGGAATGATGATCGCGGCGAAGGCGATCGGCGCCGATGAAGGTTACGTCTACGTGCGGGCGGAATATCCGCTGGCGGTGGCCCGGATGCGCAACGCGGTGGCGGCGGCGCTGGCGGCGGGGCTGCTGGGCGACGGCCTGTTCGGCACCGATTTCAGTTTCCGGGTGACGGTGATGGAAGGAGCCGGCGCTTTCGTCTGCGGCGAGGAAACCGCGTTGATCGCCTCGATCGAAGGCAAGCGCGGCATGCCGATGCCGAAGCCGCCGTTTCCGGCGCAGAGCGGGTTGTACGGCAAGCCGACGGTGATCAACAACGTCGAAACGCTGGCGTCGGTGCCGGGCATCTTCCGGAACGGCGCGGCGCAGTACAAGGCGGTCGGGACCGAGAAGTCGCCGGGTACGAAAACCTTCGCCCTGACCGGGCACGTGGCGAACACCGGTCTGATCGAAGTGCCGTTCGGCACGACGCTGCGGGAGATCATTTACAACATCGGCGGCGGAGTCACCGACAACAACGGCAAACTGACCGGGGAGGATTTCAAGGCGGTGCAGATCGGCGGTCCGTCCGGCGGCTGCCTGACCAAAGAGATGCTGGATCTGCCGATGGACTTCGACACGCTCAAATCGGTCGGCGCGATGGTCGGTTCCGGCGGCCTGGTGGTGATGAACAACCAGACCTGCATGGTCAAGATCGCCCGTTTCTTCATGCAGTTCACCCAGAACGAATCCTGCGGCAAATGCGTGCCGTGCCGGGAAGGCACCCGGCAGATGCTGGCTCTGCTCGACGACATCATCGCCGGCAAAGCCGACGAGACGACGCTGGAACTGCTGGAGGAGACGGCGAAAGCGGTGCAGCTCGGTTCGCTGTGCGGGCTGGGCAAGACGGCGCCGAACCCGGTGCTGTCGACGCTGCGCTATTTCCGCGACGAGTACGAGTCGCACGTCTTCAAGAAGATCTGCCCGACCGGCGAATGCCGGGCGCTGGCCCGTCCGGAAATCATCGCCGAGAAGTGCAAAGGCTGCACGGCCTGCGCGCGGAAATGCCCGGTCAACGCGATCAGCGGAGCGGTGAAACAGCCGCACAGGATCGATGCCGACAAATGCATCAAATGCGGCGCCTGCAAGACGGCGTGCAAATTCGGCGCGGTGGTCGGACTGTAAGGCGGCGGTTTTCCACCGCGTTCGGAAGCAAAACGGCAACAACATTCAGGAGAAAACTGCCAAATGACAACGGCTGAAAATATTGTAAAAGTCAACGGCTGCGGCATCGCCATCGAAGGCGAACGCAATTTGCTGGAACTCATCCGGAAAGCCGGGATCGACATCCCGACCTTCTGCTACCATTCGGAACTGTCGATTTACGGCGCCTGCCGGTTGTGCCTGGTGGAAGTCGACGGCAAGGGCATCATGGCGGCGTGTTCGACGAAGCCGGAACCCGGCATGGAGATCAGGACCGACACCAAGGCGATCCGGCAGATGCGCAAGATCAACATCGAACTGCTGCTGGCCAGCCACAACCGGGAATGTCCGACCTGTTCGCGCAGTTCGAGCTGCACGCTGCAGAACGTCGCCCGCCGGCTCGGCGTCGACACGGTCCGTTACCGGTCGGCGACCAAACAGCTGCCGCTGGACACCAGTTCGCCGTCGCTGCAGCGCGACCCGAACAAATGCGTGCTGTGCGGCGACTGCGTGCGGGTCTGCGCGGAGGTGCAGGGCATCGGCGCCATCGATTTCGCGTTCCGCGGTTCGAACGCCCGGGTGTCGCCGGCCTTCGACCAGGACCTGAGCCAGGTCGAATGCGTCAACTGCGGCCAGTGCGCGGCGGTCTGCCCGACCGGGGCGATCGTGCCGAAACAGGACCGCCACCGGGTCTGGGAGGAAATCTACAATCCGCAGAAGAAGGTGGTTGTTCAGATCGCGCCGGCGGTGCGGGTGGCGCTGGGGGAAATGTTCCAGTTGGCGCCGGGCACCAATGTCGCCGGCAAACTGGTTTCGGCGCTGCGGCTGATGGGATTCGACGAGGTGTACGACACCTGTTTCGCGGCGGATATGACCATTTTCGAAGAGGCGACCGAGCTGCTGGACCGGGTCGGCTCCGGCGGCGTGATGCCGATGTTCACCAGCTGCTGCCCGGGCTGGGTGAAATACTGTGAAATTTATTACCCGGAACTGCTGCCGAATCTGTCGAGCACCCGTTCGCCGCAGCAGATTTTCGGCTCGGTAGCGCGCAAGACGCTGCCGGCCCGGCTCGGCATCGAACCGGCCGACCTGGTGGTGGTGTCGATCATGCCGTGCACGGCGAAGAAATTCGAGGCGCAACTGCCGAAGTTTTCCAACCACGGCAAGCCGGACGTCGATTACGTGCTGACCACCACCGAGGTGGCGCAGATGATCGCTTCGATGGGAATCCAGTTCGACGAACTGGAGCCGTCGGCTTTCGACATGCCGTACGGATTTTCGACCGGCGGCGGCGTCATTTTCGGGACGACCGGCGGGGTCATGGAAGCGGCGCTGCGGTTCGCGGTGGAGAAGCTGGAAAACAAACCGCTGAACCAGGTGGAATTCAAGGCGGTGCGCGGACTGGACAAACGCAAGGAAGCGGCGGTCCGGGTCGGCGACGGCGAAGTGAAGGTGGCGGTGGGGCACGGCCTGGGCAATGCGAAGGCGTTGATCGAGGACCTCAAGGCCGGCAAGGTGCATTACGATTTCATCGAGGTGATGGCCTGTCCGGGCGGCTGCGTCTGCGGCGGCGGCCAGCCGGTGGCGCCGAACGACAACGTGCGCCGACAGCGGGCGGCGGGGCTGTACAATTCCGACAAGACCAATCAGTTGCAGAAATCGCAGGACAACTATCTGGTGGACCGCTGCTACGAGGAGGTGTTCGGCGGCCGGCCGGGTTCGCACGACGCGCATGAGAACCTGCATACGCATTACCAGAACCGCAGTCAGTTGTTCGATGCCAAGCTCACCGTCCTCAAGGGGTCCGAACCCAGGCTGCTGCCGATCACCGTCACCATCTGCACCAGGCTGCAGGACTGTCCGGGACAGGCGCTGCTGGGCGAACTGGCCGGATTCGTCAAAGCGAGCGGTCTGGCCGAGCGCGTGGAGCTGATTGCCGCGTTTACTTCTCGTCCGGTGGATAACGGCGAACTCTGTGTGACCGTCGGCGACGAGCCGGTGGAATGCACTGCCGCCAGTGATTTGGCGGATGCCGCCAAGCAGGCGATCCGGCGCGCATTGGTTTAAAGCGCGGACAACTGAAAACACCTGGAATTTTTTCGGGTGTTTTTTTCGATTTCTTCTGTGAAAAAACAGCAACCGTTCCGGGATGATTCCGGAACGGTTGCTGTTTTCAACACCGTTCTTTTCGTTATTCGGCTACCTGAGGATGGCGGGCCGCCGTTGTCTCATCCAACCGGCCTACCGGCGTCGTCGTCGGACAGGCCGTTACGGCGGCCGGATCGGCGGCGGCCTGTTCGGCCACAGCGATCAGCGCCGCGGCGAAGGCGTCCAGCATTTCCTTGCTTTCCGTCTCGGTCGGTTCGATCATCAACGCTTCCGGCACGATCAGCGGGAAATACATCGTCGGCGGATGGAAGCCGCGGTCGATCAGAGCTTTGGCGACATCCAGGGCATGGACGCCGTACTGGTTTAAGTTCCGGGCCGACAGCACGCATTCGTGCATGCACGGCCGGTCGTATTTCTGATCGAAATGGGAGGCCAGTCGTTTGCGCAGATAATTGGCATTCAGCACGGCATTTTCGCTGACCCGCCGGAAGCCGGTCTTGCCGAGCGTCAGCAGGTAGGCATAGGTTTTGACGATGACGCCGAAATTTCCGTAAAACGGTGCGATATAGCCGATGCTGTCCGGAAAATCATAGATCAACGCATAGGTGCCGTCGCTGCGCTTGCCGACCCGCGAAACCGGCAGAAACGGCCGCAATAATTCTTTGACCCCGACCGGTCCGGCGCCCGGTCCGCCGCCGCCGTGCGGGGTGGCAAAGGTTTTATGCACGTTGACGTGCATGACGTCGAAGCCGAGATCGCCCGGCCGCACCCGGCCGACAATCGCATTGAAATTGGCGCCATCGCAATAGCACAGTCCGCCGCAGGCATGCACCAGCTCGCAAATGGTTTTGACATTGCGGTCGAAGAGGCCCAGCGTATTCGGGCAGGTCAGCATCAGACCGGCGACATCCGGCGTCAGTTTCTTTTTCAGATCCTCCAGGTCGACATTGCCCTCCGCATCGGTCGCCACTTCCCGGCAACTGAATCCGGCGACCGCCGCGCTGGCCGGGTTGGTGCCGTGGGCGGCGTCCGGAATCAGCATCACTTTGCGCGCCTGGTCGCCGCGCGACCGGTGATAGGCGGCGATCATCATCACGCCGGTCAATTCGCCGTGCGCTCCGGCCATCGGCTGCATCGTGCATTCGGCCATGCCCATCAATTCGGCCAGAATGCTCTGAGTTTCGAAGAGCACCGCCAACGCCCCCTGCGTCAAAGTGCCGCCATGCCGCAGTTGCGGCAGCAGCGGATGCAATTCGGCAAAGCCCGGCAGCGCCGCCAGATGCTCATGAAATTTCGGGTTGTACTTCATCGTGCAGGAGCCCAGCGGATAGAAATTGGTGTCCACGCTCATATTCCGGCGGCTGAGATTGACGAAATGCCGCACCGCTTCCAGCTCCGACACTTCCGGCAGCGCCGCCGGTGTCGTCCGCCGCAGTTCCGCCGGAATCGCCGAGCGGCATTCGACGTCGCACTCCGGCAGCGACGATCCCCGGCGTCCCGGCCGGCCCTGTTGAAAAATCAGCTCCATAATACCGCCTCCAGCGCGTTGGCAAAATTCTTGATCTCTTCCCGGGTGCGTTTTTCGGTTACCGCCACCAGCAGTTGCCGGCGCCGGTCCTCATAGTAGCGTCCCAGCGGGAAGCCGGCGGCAAATCCCTTGTCGATCAGCGAACCGACCACCTCGGCGGCATCCACCGGCAATTCGAGGACGAATTCATTGAAAAATGCGCCGCGGCCAACCAGCCCGACACCGCGGATCGCCGTCAACGTTTCGCAGGCAAACACCGCTTTCGCCGCACACAACTCCGCCGCGTGGATCAATCCCTCTTTGCCCAGACAACTCAGATAGATCAACGCACGCAGCGCGCACAAATTTTCATTGGAACAGATGTTGCTCGTCGCCTGGTCGCGGCGAATGTGCTGTTCCCGGGTCTGCAGAGTCAGCACGAAGCCGTCCCGTCCCTGCGCGTCCGTCGTCCGTCCGACGATGCGGCCCGGCATTTTCCGCAGATAATTGGCCGTCACCGCCATAAAACCGAGGTACGGCCCGCCGAAGCTCAGCGGTATGCCCAGGCTCTGGCCTTCGCCGGTCACCACATCGAATCCCATCTCGCCGGGCGTCCGCAGCAGGGCCAGCGCCATCGGATAACACGAACAGATCGCCAGGGCTTTGCGTTCATGGACGATGCGGACAAAATCATCCCATTTTTCCACCGTGCCGAAAAAGTTCGGATACTGCACGATCACGCAGGCGGTCCGCTCGGTTACCGCCGCCAGCAAAGCTTCCGGCGCCGAATCGTCGAGCCCGCAGTCGACTTCGATCAGTTCGACATCCAGATTGCTGCTGTAGCATTGGATCATCCGCCGGAAAATCGGCGAAACCGCTTTGGAGATAACCGCCTGCCGCCGGCGCGTCGAGCGCACCGCCAGCATCATCGCCTCGAAGAGCGCCGTGCCGCCGTCGTACAGCGACGCGTTGGCCGCCGCCATGCCGGTCAGCCGGGCGATCAGCGACTGGTATTCGTAAATCGCCTGCAGCGTTCCCTGCGAGGCCTCCGGCTGATAGGGCGTGTAGGCGGTCAGGAATTCGCTGCGGCCGGACAAGTCGTCGACGGCGGCCGGAATCAGATGGTCATAATAGCCGCCGCCGAGAAAATTGATCAAACCGACGGCGTTTTTGCCGGCCAGCCGCCGCAATTTTCCGATCACCTCGGATTCGGATAGACCGTCGGCCAGATTCAAATCCGGCGCCGGACTGTCCACCAGACACTGCGACCACATCTCATCGAGATCGGCGCAGCCGATCGCCGCCAGCATTTCCCGGCGGTCTTCCGCAGTATTGGCAATGTAAGGCACTGTATCACTCCTTGACAGCCGGCTGTAAACCGGCGTCTCTGTTGGTTGGCGAAAATTTCCGCTTGAAAAATCCTTCCGGAACAACAAAAATTCCGGCCATGACGCCATCGACAGGCATTTTGGCCGGAATTCGGAAGGTCAGCGCTGCTCTGTCGCGCTGGCCGGAATGTTATTTCAGATCCCGCAGGAATTTGGCATAAGCAGCGGCATTCATCATATCATCCAATTCGCTGCTGTCGATGTTGGTCAGCTTGCAGATCCACCCCTTGTCCTCCGGCGAAGAGTTGATCAGTCCGGGATCGTCCTCCAGCGCATCGTTGACCGCGGTAACCGTGCCGGAAATCGGCGAGTAGATATCCGACGCCGCCTTGACCGACTCCACCACGCCGAGAATATCACCGACAATGAAATCGTCGTCCTCATGCGGCAGTTCCACATAGGTGATGTCGCCAAGCTCGTTGGCCGCATACTCAGAGATCCCGATCGTTGCATCCTCGCCGCTGACCTCTACCCATTCATGATCTTCAGAATAATATCTCATAACCTTCCTGTTTTTTTTGCTGGTTAAAAAATCCTGATTTTCTTTTCAACAAAGCTTTCTGTGACTTAATACCCTTAAACCGGTTAAAAATCAAGTCCTAATTCCATTTTTTCATAGTTTTTTTCGAACGCTTCCTGCCGGATAAAACGGCAATGCCCGCACCTTGCCGCCGATCGCCGCCCGTTCCGTTTCGATGCTGACCGGATCGCCGATTTCCAGTCCGCAATCCGCCGTCACCGACGCCAGCGCCACCGCAACGCCGAGTGACGGGGCGAAGGCGCCGCTGGTCACCGTTCCGATAGTCCGGCCTCCGGCCCGGACGGCATATCCGCCGCGGGCCGCCCGGCGGCCTTCGCAGCCGATGCCGATCAGCCGCCGCCGCACGCCGGCCTTTTCCAATGCCGCCCGTCCGACAAAATCCCGGCCGGGCTGTTCCGCCAGCTTCAGCAGCGGCGCGGCGCCGACATCCAGCGGCGTCACTTCCGGCGTCAGTTCATGGCCATAGAGCGAATAACCCATCTCCAGCCGCAACGTGTCGCGGGCGCCCAGTCCGGCCGGCTTGACCGGTTCCACCTCCAACAGCCGATCCCACATCGCTCCGGCTTTTTCGACATCGAAGTACAATTCGAATCCCAGTTCGCCGGTATAGCCGGTGCGGCTTAAAATACAGCGAACTTGCGCAATTTCCAGTAGCGTCCAGTGAAAATATTTCGGAAGTGATGCGGCGGGGACGCCGAGCTGCGCCAATACCTCGGCGCTTCGCGGGCCCTGCAGATCCAGTTTGGCCAGGCCGTCCGACAAATCCACCAGCGTCACCCCCGCCGGCAGCAGGGCGCGCAAATGGGCCGCATCGGCGGCCCGGGTTCCGGCGTTGACCACCAGAAAACAATCGTCCGCCGCCATCCGGTAAACCACCAGGTCGTCCAGCACGCCGCCGGCGTCGTTCAGCAGAAAATTATAGCGGCAACTGCCGATCGGCTGATCCAGCACCGGCCGGGCCAGCAACCGGTCCAGCGCCGCCACGGCTCCGGTTCCCCTGATTTGAAATTCCCCCATGTGGCAGATGTCGAACAGCGACACCGCATTCCGGGTATGTTGATGTTCGGCGATGATGCCGTCCGAATATTGCACCGGCATTTCCCATCCGGCAAACGGCACCATCCTGGCGCCCAGCGCCACCTGGCGGCCGGCCAGCACCGTCCGCTGTAATTGCTCACTCATAAGCCATCAATCCTGTTATTCTGCTCGAAACAGCGAACGCCGGAAAACCGGCGTCCGCAACTCAATTTTTTTTGCATACAGTCCGCAGCGTTTATTTTTGCCCCTTCAACCGGGCGATTGCCGCCTTCATGCCATCCGGATGACGGAATACCGCCGTGCCGGCCACCAGCACCCCGGCCCCGGCATCCACCGCCGCCGAAACCGTATGTTCGTCGATGCCGCCGTCCACCTCCAGAAGGATCGGCAGCGCCAAGTCGTCGATCCGTTCCCGCAGCGCCCGGATTTTCGGCACCATATTGGCCATGAAACTCTGGCCGCCGAAGCCCGGCTCCACGGTCATGACCAGCACCAGATCGATTTCCGGCAGGTACGGGTGGATTGCCTCCGGCGGAGTTGCCGGTTTCAACGAGATCCCGACGGTGCAACCGGCCGCCCGGATCGCTTTGATGACCGCCAGCGGATCGTTTTCACTTTCCAGATGAAACGTCAGATGATCGGCGCCGGCCTCCGCGAATGCCGTCACGTATTTCAACGGCTCGGCAATCATCAGATGCGTATCGAAAATCAATTCACTGCAGGGCCGGATGCTCTTCAGCACCGGCGGCCCCATCGTCAGATTGGGGACGAAGTGGCCATCCATGATATCCAGATGCAACAGGTCCGCCCCGGCAGTCGTCACTTCGGCAATCTGCCGGTTCAAGTCGCCGAAATCCGCCGCCAGCAGAGACGGCGACACCTTCAAACCATTTTGAGCCAAGCAACGGATATCGCGCATGATTCGCCCCCTTGCACAGTCCTTATTCGTTGAGTGCCTTGTCCAAGGCTTCCGCCTGCTGGATCAACTTCAGGAAATCGGCTTCCGGATAACGTTTTTGCGTCTGGATCGCACTGACGATCGCCTTGCAGTTGTCCAGATTTTCCGCTTCGATGGCTTCGACGCTGCCGTCGGCAAAGATCACATTGACCTCACTCAAATGATTGCCCGGCTTGTCGAACAGGATCGGCAGCGTGCCGTTGGTGTCCGCTCCACCCAGATAGACATAGGAGTTGTTCGCTTCCGAAACCGAATCCCAATCATCGGCAATATCCTCCAACCCTTCCGGACAAACGAGCCACTCCAGAGCCTCCGGGTCGTCACCGAACGCTTCCTGCAGACCGGCCAAGCCGTCCGCCGCCGGATATTTGCCGTCATGGGTGGCGGCGTAACGGCGCAATCCCATCTTCAGATTCGCCAATTGCAGTCCGCAGTCCGCCACGCTGTCGTCGGACCATTCGTAATCGTCCTCATCACCGTCCCAGCCCTGGGTGTGTCCGAACTGCTGCGCATAGATCTTGGCGCCGACAATCACCTGCGGAATGACGACGAGGGCTCCTTTGCTCAACAGCGAGGCTTCGCTGAATTCCTGCGTCCCCTTGTTGACCATCCGGCAGCCGTCGGCATCGATATTCAGCACGCCGAATCCTCCGGTGTGGTAGATGAAATCACCGAAATTGAACTCTTTCTGCATTTCCATGAACGGCATGTTTTTGAGGAAGTCTATCATGAATTCCGGCAGTCTCGAACCGACGAATACCACCATATCGCCAGACTCCGGCAGCCCTTTGGTCAGCAGTTGATAATCCGCCTGGCCGGCCAGAGTCGGCACTTCGCCGGCTGCCGCCTTGGCCAGATAATCGATCACTTCCGGATTGGAGACCAGCAGCAGCGCATTGTCGGCCTTGCTGAAGGCGAGCGTCATGAATTCCGGCAGCACCCCGGCCGGCACCAGCGGTTCCAGCCGGCCATCCACTTCGACGAAAGAGCCGGTCGGCACCAGCTTGGTTTGCATCAACTGAAAAAGCGCGTTGTCCCGGTCGCTGATCTGAACGGCGAAAGCCGGCACTTCGCCGCCGTCTTCCTGCGGCAGGAAAAACAGTACGAAACGGATTTCTCCCGAAACCGCCTTGATGAGCTGGGCCGGCGTCAGAGCGGAGTCTTTTCCGATCGGCTGATCCAACTGACCGGTCACTGCCATCACCGCTTCGTCCGGCAGCATGCCGGAATGCAGCATTTCATTGAAAATCGCGTCGATATTCAGCGTCATCACGCCGGCTTCCACGGTTCCGGCCGGCAATTTGCCCAAATCCGCGGCAGGGAACTTCTGCTGGGCGGCCAGCCACTGCCAGAAGCCGCGGGCTTCCATATTCCGGTTGCGGGCCAGAAACATCTTGTTGTTGTACAATTTTTTGTTGTCGGCCAGCGTTTCCGGCAACCGGACCGAGCTGAATCCCCAGCCTTCGACCTGGTCGATACCGGCAAGAGCGACCGCCAGTCGGACTTTTTCCATGATCTGGCCAAGCTGAAGCTTGAAGGAGTCATCCATATCATCGGCCACCAGCCAGCCGACGATGTCGTTGATCGTCTCCGGCAGATTTTCAGCCAATTCATTGGTGGCGGCAATTTCGTAATAACAGCCGCCGCGATCGAGCTCTTCGGCAACGGTATTGAAAATCTTTTCCGACTCTTCCGCCGGCGTTGCCGCCAGCGCTCCATTGATCAAAACAGTCGCTCCCAGAAAGGCTCCGGTCCAACCTGAAATTTTTCTCAGCATCGCATCTCTCCCTATTGTTTGATATCCCGTTACCCGAATTTTATTGTTCCGGCAACGAATCCTCACCAACCGCTCGATTCCATTACTGTAAATGGCCAACATGGTTTTGTCAATCACCGCCCGCGCGCTTTCAAGCAAAAGAACCGTCCGGCCGCCGGCAAGCCGTTTATTACAATGGCTCCGGCGCCATTTCCGCTTGGCCCGCCGCTTCCGGCTCCGGTTCGCCGGACTGCAAGCAGCCGTCGCACAAATAGTCGATTTTGTCCGCCAACCCGGCGATTTTGTCATTGTGGGTGATCATGACGATCGTCCGCCGCTCCCGGCGGCACAAAGCCTGGAAGACCTCCAGAATTTCATTGCCGGTCGCCGAATCGAGGTTGCCGGTCGGTTCGTCGGCCAGCAGCAATTCCGGATCGTTGATGAGCGAGCGGGCGATCGCCGCCCGCTGCTGCTCTCCGCCGGACAGCTCTCCCGGCCGGTGGCGCAGCCGTTGGGCCAGCCCCATCCGGCACAGCAGCTCTTCCGCCTTTTGACGCCAGTTGCCGCGCCGGTGGGCCAGCATCGCCGGCAGCATGACATTTTCAACGATCGAGAGTTCCGGCAGCAAATGATAGCTCTGGAAGACGAACCCGATCTTTTCGCTGCGGAAACGCGCCGCCGCCCGGCCGGAAAGCGAAGCATAATCCACGCCGGCACAGCGAATGTTGCCGCCGTCCGGCCGCTCCAGGATCCCGAGCAGATTCAGCAGCGTCGTTTTGCCGGAACCGGACGCGCCCAGCAGCGCCGTCCAACTGTGCCGCCGCACTTTGAAATTGATGTCGCGCAGCACTTCAATCCGGCGCGGACCGATCTGGTAGCCTTTGCGCAGGCCGGCGGTTTCGATCATATATTCATCCGTCATCGTCTCACCTCATTCATAACGCAATGCTTTGGCCGGGTCCAGACAGGCGGCCCGCAGGGCCGGGATCACCGCTCCCAGCGTGCAGAGCGTCACCGAGGCGATGAAAATCAGCGCCACGTCGAACGGCACGATATGGGCCGGCATCTCGCTGAAGAAATAAATTTCCTTCGGGAAGAAATCGTGCTGCATCAGCCGGCCGATGCCGTGCAGAATGTCGTTGCGCCAGAAAATCACCGACCAGCCCAGCGCAAAACCGAGCAGATTGCCGACCACGCCGACGAACGTTCCCTGCAGGATGAAAATCAGCATCAACTGACCGCCGCCGGCGCCGAGCGCCTTGAGGACGCCGATTTCGCGCGTTTTCTGATAGACGCTGGAAATCAACGTATTGGCGATGCTGAATGCCGCCACCAGCACGATAAAGACCAACAGGTAGAACATCATGCCCTTTTCCATCGCCAGCACGCCGAGCAACTGCCGGTTCAAATCTTTCCAACTGGCGATCCACATATGCGGCAATTTCTCCCGCAACGCTTTGACGTCCTTTTCGACACCGAACGGTTCCGCCACATAGCCGTAAACGGTCGACACCGCTCCCCACGGCATATTGAACAGTTCGGCGGCGTCGTCACGGTTGAGGAACAGGATGTTGCTGTCGAAATCGTATTTGTCGAACGAATATATTCCCGCCACCTTCAATTCCATCGGCAGGTACACTTCCTCTTCCTTGAAATGGAAACTGCCGTCCTCATCGACGTTGAACATGCCGGCGATGCGTTCCTGCGAGTGCAGCAGCAATTTGCGCCCGACATCCAGCCCCATCTCCCTGGCAATCGTTTCACTGACGACGATTTCGCCCGGCTGCAGCTCGAAGCTGCCGCGCCGCAGCACATCGCCGAGTTTCATCCGCTGCATGAAATCGGCCGGATCGATGCCGAGGACCGTCTTGGGCAGCAGCCGTTTGCCGTTCTGCACCATCGCGAAATTCTGAACGACGCCGGCTGCCTCGCCGCCGACGGCTCTGACCGCGTCAATTGCCGCCTGCGGATTGGCGATGTAATTGGCGTAGCTGCTGCGGATTTGCAGATGCGCCTGGGTCTGCAGCAATTTTTCTTTCATTTCATCGGTAAAGCCGGTCATTACCGCCAGCACCACCATCAACACCGCCACGCCGAGGGTCACGCCGAGGATCGACAAAATCGTGATGATCGACAATGCATTGCGTTTCGGGCGCAAATAACGCCAGGCCAAAAAAAGTTCACTGTTCATGCTTGTTCCGCCCAATCCTCCGGTTCCGTTGCTCAAAATAATCGAATTATCGCATAATTTACTGTTAAAAACGGACAAATAAAACTATAGTAAGGAGAATATGACGGATTATTTGCAATTTTTTTGGAAAGGTTACCATGCCGAATCTTCAGTCAAACGAACCTTCGCCGCACCCGCTGCCGGAATTGCTGGCGCCGGCCGGGACGCTGGCCACCGCGCTCGCCGCTTTCGACGCCGGAGCGGACGCCGTTTATGCCGGGTTGCCGAAATTCACCGCCCGGGAACGCAGCGAAAATTTTACCGCCGATCAATTCGCTCAACTGGTTGAATACGCTCACAAGCTCAAACGCAAAGTATATGCGACGTTGAACACGCTGATCAAGGAGAAAGAACTGCCGGAGCTGGTCGGTTATCTCGGTGATCTGGCGACAATCGGGCCGGATGCCGTCATCGTCCAGGACCTCGGCGTGCTGCACATCATCCGGGAATATTTCCCGGGGCTGGAGATCCACGCTTCCACCCAGATGGGCATTCACAATCTTCCCGGCATCCGTTTTGCCGAGGCTTCCGGCGTCAAACGGGTCATTCTGGAACGGCAGTTGCCGCTGGATGAATTGAAGATGCTCAAGGCGTCGACCCAGCTGGAATTGGAAGTGTTCGTCCACGGTGCTTTGTGCTGTTCCCTGTCCGGCCAATGTCTCTTTTCCAGCTGGCTCGGCGGTTACAGCGGCAATCGCGGCAAATGCAAACAGCCGTGCCGGCGGCGATTTTTCAGCCGAGAGGGCAACGGCTTCTTCTTTTCCACCCAGGACCTCTGCACGCTGGAGCTGATTCCGGAATTGAAAAAGCTCGGCATCGCTTCACTGAAAATCGAGGGGCGTCTGCGGCAGGCCGATTATGTTTACAACGCGGTCAGCGCCTACCGCAAAGTGCTGGACGCCTCCGGCGACACGCTCGACCGTAAAACGCTTGGCGAAGCCCGCAATCTGCTCAGCGAGACCTGCGGCCGCAAATGGTCGCAGGGTTTTTTCAGCCAGGAAGCGATGGCGACCTTGATCCAGCATGATACGCTGGGTGCCACCGGCACCCTGTGCGGCAAGGTGGAACGGGTGCTGCCGAACGGTTTTGGTTTCAAAGCCGCCCGCAAAGTGCACATCGGCGACCGGCTGCGGGTTCAGCCGGCCAGCGGCGATGAAGGGCCGGCATTGACGGTGACCAAGCTGTTTGCCGACAGCGAGCCGGCCCGGAAGGTCTTGCCCGGCCAATATTGTTTCATCTGCTGTGACAAGGAGGTTGTGCCGGGCGGCTGGATTTTCAAAATCGGCGCCAGCATTCCGGAGCGTTCGCTTGAACTGCCGCCGGTGCGGACCAAACTGGAGCTGGCCGTCCGGCTGCGCCGGGATGAAATTTCGGTTGAAGTCATCAATGCCGAGGAGTCGTTCATCTGGCGCCGGGAACTGGATTTGCCGCCGGCCGCCAAACACGCCCTGACGCCGGAAACGTTGGAACGCGAATTTGCCGCCGGCAATTCCGAACAATACAGCGCCGCCGTCGTTCGGGCCGAAGTCGACGGTGATTATTTTCTGCCGGCCAGTGAGTTGAAAAAACTTCGCCGCGCCTGCTGGGAATTTATCAAAGCGGAACTCTCGCCGCTGTCACTGCATTCGCCGGGCGCGGTCGGCATGGAGCAGTTCCGCCGCTTTTATCAGCAACTGCGCCCGCGTTATCAGTTGCCGGCCCAGTTGCCGGAAACCGTGGCGGTCCGGCCGCATGGCGCCACCGCCGGCAATCCGCAGGCACTCAAGGCGAACAGCATTCTAGACTTCAACAAAAAGAGCGATGAAGTTATTTTGCCGGAGTTCTGTTCGGAGAAACGGCTGCCGGGCCTGCGAAAATTGCTGAAGGAGGCTTATGCTGCCGGTATCCGCCGTTTCCGGGTTACCGCGGTTTACGGATTGGAATTGCTGAAGGAGTATGAAGACATCTTCATCTCGACCTCTCTGCCGTTGCCGGTGGCCAACTCGCTGGCGGCATTGGAGTTGATGAATTGGAACGTCGCCAGGGTGCAAGCCCAGGTCGAACTGGAACGTCCGGCCGTCGAAGCGCTGCGCGACAAATCGCCGTTGCCGGTTGAAGTGTACCGGTTTGGCCGGCCGCCGCTGCTGGTGACCCGGGCCGCCGTTCCGGCCGGAGGTGAAATCAGGGATGCCCGCGGCAATGCGTTCCTGGTTCGGGCCGACAAACGTTCCGGCCTGACTTACGTGTTGCCGGCCGCAGTCTTTTCGGTCCCGCGCATTCCGGGCACGTATGATTTCTATGATTTGTGGCAGGCGGACTGGGGCAATCCGAATACGGCGACTTTCAATTTCGAACTCGAATTATTTTAGCGGAAAGCTGCCGCCGAAATCGTATTGGCCAGCTCTTGACAAAAAGCCGGCATTTCGGCCTGTTCCTGACGGCCGTCCCGGTTCCGGCGGCGCCGGCCGCAATCGCGAAGCCGTCGCCGGAGCAGACCGGTGTACGCTGATTCTGCTGCCGCAAGCGGGCGCCGGAGGGGATTTCCTGTTCTTTTATTGTTTCAACGGGCCGTATTGAGGCTGCGCCACCTGATCGGTATCGGCGAGATCCTCGCTGCGATCCTGCGGAATCCGGTAGCGCGTCATGATTTCCGGCGTCGCTTCCCGGATTTTGTTGATGTCCAGCACCACCTGGTCGCCGTTTTTCAAGCCCAGTTCGAGAAAACCGTCCGGCATGGCCTGAACCAGCCGAATCAGTTCGCGCAGGTTTTTGATGTTGGTGCCGTTGACCGAAACCACCGGTTGGGCGCTGAGATCCTGGTAACCGACGTTGACGCTGTCGGCCAGCACCATCGACAGCACGACCACCTCTTCCAGTTCCGGCGTCGGCTGGTTGTCGAGCACGTAGCTGACCAGTTCGATCGGCCCCTGGTACCACTCCTCCCATTCGTCGAGATAGTTGATCGACAGCGGAACGAAAACCATGCCGCCGATGAAGTAATAGGTCGGCGCCCGGTCGAACGAACGGTCGCGAACCAGCCGCGGCAGCCGCAGCAGCTTGAAATCGACATCCAGTTGCCGGCCGTCGCGCAGAATGGTCAGGCGGCTGGTGTCGCCGAGGTACTTCCGCCAGATCAGCTCGCCGAAGAAGATCACTTCCCCGTCGCGGAACGGCACGGTGGCGTCGTTGGCGATCGGCACGCCGTCGATGGCCATGACGACGTCATTTTCCTGCAGCAGCTTCAACGCCTCGACTGCCGGCGGCAGTTTGGTGATCATGATGCCGGT
Source organism: Victivallis sp. Marseille-Q1083 (assembly GCF_903645315.1). Lineage (NCBI taxonomy): Bacteria > Pseudomonadati > Lentisphaerota > Lentisphaeria > Victivallales > Victivallaceae > Victivallis > Victivallis sp. Marseille-Q1083. The sequence goes on along the minus strand of NZ_CAHJXL010000001.1, from coordinate 1,371,177 downwards.
CTGGTCCGGCTTCATGCCGCGGGCGGCGCGCAAATCCGGATTTTCCATCTTCATGAAGCGGAACGGAATATCCGGGAAACCGTCGAAATCGTTGTCAGCGGTGTCGTTCAGGAAATGCTCCAATACCGGCGCCGGGATCATGAAACCGATATTCTGGGACTTGCTCAAGCCCTGAAAGGCGACACCGACCACTTTGCCGTCGTGCAGCACCGGTCCGCCGGAGTTGCCGGGATTGATCGCCGCGTCGATCTGGGCCGCCAGCAGGCGGCGGCCGCTATGGCTGTAAATGACCGGTTCGACCCGGGAGATGACTCCTTCGGTGACCGAGATGTTGTCGCCGCCGATCGGATAACCCAGCACGGAAACCGAACTCTGCATGTCCGGCAGCGTGCCGATGGCCAACGGCGTGATATTCTTGAAAAAATTCGGATCGTCGACGGTCAGGATCGCCAGGTCGCAATCATGGCCGACCACCAGCAGTCTGGCGATATAGCGCTGTTGATCGCCGGGGCGGCGCACCATCAGAAAAGTCTGGTCGGCGACGACGTGAGCATTGGTGATGATCCGGTTGCCTTCGATGACGAAGCCGGATCCGACGCCGGAACGCTGGGCGTAATTCTGCCAGGGCTGGTAAAAATTCGGGCTGCTGCAGACGGAAAACACTTTGACGATCGAAGACCAGCGTTCTTCGTTGACCGGCTGTTCTTCCCGGGGCGGCAGCGGCGCTTCCTCGACGGCCTCCTGCTGGCCGGCATCCGCCGCCGGCACCGGGTCCGGCAATTCGATGGCGATTGCTCCGTAACTGATGAAAAACGAAAAAACACCGATCCCTAAAATTTGCGATAATTTCATAGTCTTTCTTGTACTCCTCAAGTGCTGTGCATCATTGTTCAATCGTGAACCACGGTGATGGTGGCTATTTCGATTACCGGCGCTTTCCAGCCTTCCACCAGATGGCGCGTCCCTTCGATTTTTACCGTTTTATTGAGAAAATCGGCGAGATTCTGGTTGCGGCAATAGAGATAGCCGAGCGTCGGCGTGACGACGGCGTCGCCGCGTTCCACCAGCGCATGGGAAACTGCCAGGTCGCTGCTGGTCAAATCCCGGACGACTCCGACCATTTTCACCTCTTTGGCGCTGTCGGCGATGAAACGCATGTTCAGGAATTTCTTTTCCCGCTCTTCCGGCGTCAGTTGCGGCGGTCCGGCCGGAATTTCCGGCGGTTTTGCGACAGTTTGGTCCGGCTGGTCAACAATCCGGCCGGCCGGCGGCGTTTTCTCCGGCTGCTGTTGCGGTGGCGGAGACTCCGACTCGCCGTTGCCTGTTTCCGCCGGGGGGACCGTTTTTTCCGGCGGCGTCCCGGCGGCGTTGGGCGCAAGTTCGATGTATTTTTTGCTGACGAACGCGGTCAAACCGGCCGGCGGCGCGATTTTCACCCAATCTTTACGCTCATTGGTCCCGAGTACCTTCACCGTGGAACCGGCCGGCAGCAGCCCGTAGCTCTGGAATTCGACGCCGGCGCCGGAACGCATATTGACCTCCCGGGTCGTTTTGCCGTCCTTGACGAACTGGGCGGCGAGGTAAACCTGGCAACTGGCCGGCACGAGAATTTCATACCAGTCGCCGCTGGCGCCGACAACCTGGACGGGGTCGCCATTTTTCAATCTGGCTACGGTGGAGGCGTTCCCTTGCGGTTTGACGCGGACGTTGAGCGTGGTGGCGTTCACTTTGCCGGCCGTGGCGGCCGGCAGGCCGGGGGCGGCGTCGACTGCCATGCCGAACAGCAATAAGGTACTGAAAAGAGCTCTGAACAACATTGGTTTTTGATTCCCGATGATGAAAAAATTGACAACTATGCGTTTAAACCATCTGTTATAACTCTATCATGCTTTCGGCCACTTTACAACGTAATTCCGGCAATATTTTTCCGTTGATTGCGCCGCTTTTCCGGCGGCTTGTTGCATTTTCAGGCTGATTGGGTTATACTATGAGAATAATGTGATCGGAAACAGGAGAAGCCGGAGGCGACTGCCGATGAGTTATCGGGAACAATTCGCCCGTTATCTGCGGACGGAGCGGGAATACAGCGAACATACGGTTGAAAGTTATCGGCTGGATTTGCAGCAGTTTGTCGATTTGATGCGGGACGGCGACGAGCGGTTCGACGATTGGCCGTCGGTCGATCACGAACAGGCCAGGAGTTTTCTCTTTGAATTGCACCGGCTGGAGTTGTCGCGCAATTCCATTTTGCGCAAAATTTCTTCGTTGCGCAGTTTTTACCGCTTCCTGTTGCGGGAGAAGGTTATCGCCGTCAATCCATTTGAAAATTTGAGTCTGCCGCACAAGGAGGCTTCTTTGCCCAGGGTATTTTCGGTCCATGCGATCGATCAGTTGACCGAAGCGGTCCGGCGTTATTGGGCGCGGGCTATTGAGCTTGGATATTGCAAGAATGACGAAATGGCGGAATTTGCCGCCGCCCGCGATCTGGCATTGGTGGAGTTGATCTACAGCGGCGGGCTGCGGATCAGCGAGGCGATGGGATTGAACCTTGACCGCCTCAACCTGGCCGAAGGGATCATCAAAGTGGAAGGCAAAGGCAAAAAGCAGCGGCTGGCGGCGATGGGCCGGCCGGCCATTGCGGCGATGAACGCTTATCTGGCGCAGCGGCGGTTGCGGGTTTCCGACCGGTGCCCGGCGGCGCCGGTATTCGTCAACCGGGACGGCGGCCGGTTGACGCCGCGCTCGTTTCAGCGCAACTTGAAAAATTATTTGGCCGAAGCCGGACTGCCTCCGGATTTGACGCCGCACAAGTTGCGTCACTCCTTCGCTACTCACCTGCTGGATGCCGGCGCCGATTTGCGCAGCGTCCAGGAGATGCTCGGCCATGCCAATTTAAGCACGACGCAGATCTATACCCATGTCAGCATTCAGCGAATGAAGGAGGCTTATGCCAAAGCGCATCCGCATGCCAGGCGTGATGCCGGAACTTCGAAAGAATAAATTCAGATTATTTTTTTATAAAATTATTGTATTTTATTGAAAGAACCATTAATTTTCTTATCGGACGGGCAAACGATTCTTGATCAAAACAAGTTTCAGCCGGAGGGAATAAGATGGGAAAGGCAATGGCGCGGCATGGTCAGACCATGCATGCGCATCTCTCGGGTGTCAGCGCGTTGGCCGCCGGATTCGCCGCCAAATTCGGTTGTCCGGCCTGGGGCGGCTGGATTGGCGAAGGACATGACTGGCGAAAATATGATCCGCGTTGGCAGCAATATTTGTTGACGTCAGTTGGCAGAGAGAACCATGCTTATGAATCGGCGGCGGAATATTGGTATCGGTATGGAAATTTAGGGTTGGTTGCCGCTTATGCCATCGCCGGACATCATACCCATTTGCCGAATTATACGGCCGGACTTGATCATTGGAAGGGAAAGCAAGTCATTCCGGACGGCTGCATCGAATGGATGCCGAGCGTCGATTTTGCCGTTGGGAAAAAGGCGTTGCTCAACGAGTTCAGTGCATTCCTGCCCGATCCGGAATCTTACCATCTCTGGATTCGGATGTTGTTCTCGGCCTTGGTCGACGCCGACCGGCTGAATGCCGAGGCGGCGGTCGAACCGGCGAAGACGGCGTTCCGCCGGCAGTATGAATCTTTTGAACAATTGGAAGAGAAATTCGATGCCTACCTGACGGGATTGCAGCAAGAGGCCGTCGTTACTTCGGTCAACGCTTCCCGGCGGGCGATATTGGCGGAGGTTCTTCAAAACGCGGAGCGGCAACCGGGCTTTTTTTCGCTGAATGTGCCGACCGGTGGTGGCAAGACGTTGGCCTCAATGGCATTTGCGCTTCGGCATCGGCGGAAATTCGGTCTGGATCGGGTGATCATGGCGATTCCGTATTGTTCGATCATCGAACAGACGGCGGCAATTTACCGGAAGATTTTCGGTGCGGTAAACGTACTGGAACACCATGCCGACTTCATCCCTTTCGACGACGACAAAAAAACGGAACTGTCGGCGCAAAGAGAGTTAGCGGTGGAAAATTGGGATATGCCGATTGTCGTCACTACCAATGTACAATTGCTGGAATCTTTGTTGGGCGCCAATGCTTCTCAGGTGCGGAAAGTGCACAATATCGCCCGCAGCGTGGTCATCCTGGATGAAGTGCAGATGTTACCGCCGGATCATCTGCGGCCGATTTTGAGCGTCCTGCGCATGTTGGTGAAGCATTTCGGTTGCAGTGTGGTGTTGTGCTCGGCAACTCTGCCGTCTCTAGAGGCGGAATGGATCGGCCCTTCAGAATGCTGTTGTCCAGGGGTGTCGTCGGTCTATCCGCTGATCAGTGACCCGGAAAAATGGGCGTCGGAGTTATGCCGGGTTCGCCTAGAACGGACGGGTCGGCTGTCCCGGGACGCACTGGCGGCCCGTCTGGATAACGAGCGGCAGGCACTGTGCATCGTCAATACCAAAGCCGGCTGCCGGGAGTTGTTTCATGCCCTGCACAGTGAAAACAAATATCATCTGTCGGCGGCGATGTGTCCGGTCGACCGCAGCTGTTGTCTGGCGCGGATCAGGGCGGACTTAGCCGGTGACAGGCCGGTCGTCGTTGTGGCGACCCAAGTGGTTGAAGCCGGCGTTGATTTTGATTTTCCGGTTGTTTGTCGGGAATGGGCCGGTCTGGATTCGCTGGCGCAGGCGGCCGGCCGTTGCAACCGGGAAGGAAAATTGGAGTATGGCCGGGTCATTCTGTTTGAATCGGAAAACAGATTGCCGACCGGTACGATTTCCCATGGCGTCGAGGTGGCCAAACAGTTGCCGGCTGACTTCACGCTGACGCCGCAGTATTTTCGGGAATATTTTGAAAAGTTCTATCACTGCTGCTGTAAGTTTAAAGACTTACGGGATTTCGATAAAGCGAAATTCAACAAGCGGTTGGTGGAAGAGAGTAAAAGTTTGTATTTCAGTTTTCATGATTTTGCTTTGGACTTTCATTTGATCGATGATGCCTGGCAAGTGCCGGTGGTGACGGCTTACCGGGAGGGTGCTGGGTTGATTCAGGAGTTGCGGGAGAAGGGGCCGAGTCGCGAACGGTTCCGGGCCATGCAGCCGTATACGGTGAACGTTCCGAAAAAACGGCTGGAGTGGGAGCTGGAGGTCGGCCGGGTGGCGGAATTGTTCGGCGTTTATGTGCAGAATACGCCGAACTGGTATCGGGAAGGCGTTGGTGTGGAGCTCGGCAATGATGAATTGCTGATGGCATAAGCGAATTGACAGAATTTCGAAAGGAGGTGCAGGATTGAGCGAATATCCAAGGCGGGAGTTTTGTTTGAAAGTATGGGGGGACTACGCCTGTTTTACCCGGCCGGAGCTGAAAGTTGAACGGGTGAGTTACGATGTAATCACGCCGTCGGCGGCCAGGGCGATTTTCTCGGCGGTTTTCTGGAAGCCGGCGGTCCGTTGGCACATCCGGCGGATTGAGGTATTGAAGGCGATCTGCTGGTTTTCCGTCCGGCGCAATGAAGTTGACGCGGTGGCATCGAAAGCAACGAAGGAGATCTTTATCGAAAAGCGCCGCCAGCAGCGGGCCGGGATGTGCCTGCGCGATGTCGCTTATCGGTTGTTTGCCGAACTGGAATTTCTGCCGCCGAATGTTCGAAGTAACGACGCTCCGCTGGCGGACAACGGCCCGGAAACACCGCAAAAGTATTTCGAGATGTTCGTCCGGCGGGCGGCCAAAGGGCAGACGTTTCATCAGCCGTATCTGGGATGCCGGGAATTTGCCGCCAATTTCCAACTGCTTGAACCGGCGGAACTGGCGGCGGACCGGGCTGTGATGCCGCCGATTGCGGAAAACCGGGATTTGGGTTATATGCTTTACGATCTGGATTTCAGCGACCCGGTCCGGCCGAAGTCGATGTTCTACCGACCGAAATTGATGGCTGGAGTGATTACAGTGCCGGAGGAGGATTCGCCGGAGGTACTGAGATGATTCTGCAGGCCTTATATGAATATTATCGGCGGCGCGACAATCTGCCGAGGCCCGGTTTCGAGCATAAGGAATTGAAATTTCTGATCGTTCTGGAGGAGGACGGCACCTTTTTCGGATTGTTCGACCTCCGGGATGAGACAAAGAAATTCGGCCGGTTTTACAGGTTGCCACAGGGAATTGGCCGCACCGGCAGAAGCAGTTGGCAGACCGCCTATCTGTTGTGGGATCATTATGGTTATGTGCTCGGCCAGCCGAAAGCGGCGAAAACGGCGGAAGAGGCGGCGAAAAACCTGGAGATGGCACGCTTGCAGCACGGCCGCTTCGTTGAGCAGCTCCAAAATTTGCCGGAGGAGGTGCGGCAGGATGCCGGGGTCCATGCGGTATTGGAGTTCTACCGGCGGGGTGAGCTGGAAAAAGTGAAGCAAGATCCGTTGTGGACGGATTGCTGTGCGATTTCCGGTTGTAACCTCTCCTTTCAATTGCGGAACGGGGAGCTGGTGGCGGAGCGGCCGGCGGTGCAGGATTATGTGACCGCGACAGCCGTGGGAAGGTCGGAGGAGAAGGCGGGCGGCAGCGTATCCGGTCGCTGTTTGGTTACCGGCACTTACGGCCCGCTGGCTCGTTTGTTCAAGGCGACGCCGGTTCCCGGCGGCAAAAGTAATGCTGCATTGGTCAGTTTTCAGAAAAACAGCGGTTATGATTCCTATGGAAGAGAGCAGTGTTTCAATGCGCCAATCGGCCAGATGGCGGAATTCGCCTGTTCGACGGCGCTTAATACGTTGTTGGCCAAAGGATCGGAGAATAAATTTTCTCTCGGTGGCGTCACCACGGTGTTCTGGGCGGCGGAGGAAAATCCGGCGGCCGAAGAGTTGGACGAACTGATACGGCTGATGGTGCAGAATAGCAAAGACAACCCGGATCGCCAGACTGAACTAGTCCAGTCGTTTATGAAGTCTGTCTATACCGGACGGCGACCGGAGGGGCAGGAAACGCAGTTTTATTTTTTGAGCCTTTCTCCGAATATAACGCGGATTGCGGTCCGGTGCTGGAAGGTAGGAACAGTACAGGAATTTGCCCGGAATCTTTGTCGGCATTTCGAGGACTTGGCCATCGTCAGAAGTCCCCGCGATTATCCCTATTCATCTTCATCGATCAGAATTACAGCGCACCCGAAGATCATCGTCAGAAGTCCCCGCGATTATCCCTATTCATCACTGACGTCACTGTTAGCTGCCACGGCATTGGATTGTAAAATGAAAAATGTTGCTGAGCCGCTGACCGCCGCGACGCTGTCGGCGGTGCTGGAGGGAAAACCTTATCCGGATGCCCTGTTTCAGCAGTGTTTGCGGCGAATCCGCGCCACCCGGGAAATTACAGCATCCCGGGCGGCGATTTTGAAGGCGTATTTGAACCGGAAATTGTCGGAAGATCACGGAAAGGAGATAAAAATGGGACTGGATCGGGAAAATGGCAACAGCGGTTATCTATGCGGCCGATTGTTTGCCGTGTTGGAAAAATGCCAAGGAGAAGCACAGCCGGGCATCAACGCGACGGTTCGCGACCGCTATTACGGTGCCGCCTCGACAACTCCGAGTGTGGTGTTTGGCCGATTGTTGGCATTGAATGGGCATCATCTGGATAAATTGTCGATAGATCGGCAAATCAATTTTAAAGGACTGTTGGAAGAGATCATTGATAAAATCAATGATTTTCCGGCTCATTTGACATTGAGAGATCAAGGCCGTTTCAGTATCGGCTATTATCATCAAATGAAGGATTTGTTTACGGCTAATGCGGACAAGACGCAGCAGTAACTTTACCTACGGATAATAATGAATAAAAAAGGAATGAAAGATGAGCGACGCTTTGAATAACCGTTATGATTTCATGATTGTTTTCGATGTTCAGGACGGTAATCCGAACGGCGATCCGGATGCCGGCAATCTGCCTCGGGTTGATGCTGAAACCGGCTTCGGATTGGTGACCGATGTCTGTCTGAAGCGTAAGGTGCGCAATTATGTGCAACTGGTCAAAGAACTGGCGGACGGATTTGATATTTTCATCAAGGAAAAGGCGATTCTCAACGATGAGATCAGCCGGGCTTTCGCTTCGGAGGAAGTGAAGGCCGTCAATGCAAAAGATGACGGCAGGCGGACGGAAACCGCCCGGCAGTGGATGTGCCGGAATTATTATGACATCCGTACCTTCGGTGCGGTGATGAGTACCGGCGAGAATGCCGGACAAGTACGCGGACCGGTGCAGTTGACTTTCGCCCGTTCGGTGGAGCCGGTGGTGACACTGGAACACAGCATTACCCGGATGGCGGTGGCGACGGAGAAAGAGGCCGTCAAGCAGAAAGGCGACAACCGTACGATGGGCCGGAAATACACCGTTCCATATGGATTGTATGTCGCCAAAGGGTTCGTTTCGCCGCAACTGGCGAAGCAGACCGGATTTTGCGGGAAGGACCTCGAACTGTTCTGGCAGGCGTTGATGAACATGTTCGAATATGACCGTTCGGCGGCACGCGGTGTGATGTCGACGCGCAAGTTGATCGTTTTCAAACACGCCGATCCGCTGGGCGACGCGCCGGCCTGGAAATTGTTCGATCTGGTGAAAATTGAACAAGCCGGATCAAGCGAATTGCCGCCACGGTCTTTTGCCGACTATCGGGTGGAAATCGATCGTGGCGCTTGTCCGGACCGGGTGGAAATAATCGAAAAACTTTGATTGCCGCTCCGAAAGGAACCGATGGAGATGGAATACCCGGAAGAAGAATGGTTGCTGATTTCACGTTTGCAGCATTATTTGTTCTGCTCGCGCCAGTTTGCTATCTTGGAATTGGAGCAATATTGGAGTGAGAATTTTTTCACGATGTCAGGTAAGGTACTTCACTGTCGGGTCGATTTACCCGGCGTGCGGTCTGGCGGCCGTCGCCGGGTGGAATATTCGCTGCCATTGTGTTCCAGACGCTTGGGGTTGACCGGCCGGGCTGATGCGGTTGAATTCATCGTCAAAGGAAAGGTTTCCGAAGTTTATCCGATTGAATATAAGCGGGGGAAACCGAAAACGGAACGCTGTGATGAAGTGCAGTTGTGTGCACAGGCGCTTTGTCTGGAAGAAATGATGAATCGAGCGATCGAACGTGCTTTTCTATTTTATTTTGAAACACGTGAGCGGGTGGAAGTGAAGATTGACGGGCCGTTGCGGCAGTTGACACTGGAGAACGTGATGGCTTGCCATCAATTGATTATCGAGAAAATTTCTCCACCGGCAGTCTACCAGCGCCGAAAATGTGCCGCCTGCTCGGTGGCGGATTACTGCTTGCCCATCCGAAAGGAAGATGTTTCAAGTTGGAAACAATTCGAGGAGGCGTTGGAATGAGAAAACTGCAGAATGTTTTATATGTGACCACGCAAGGGGCTTACCTAAATAAAGACGGACAGGCGGTAGCCGTACAGATTGATGGGAAGGAGGCTGGTCGGTTTCCGATCCATAATCTGAAGGGGATTGTTGTGTTTGGCCGGGTTGCCTGCTCCCCATATCTGATGCATTTTTGTGCAGAAAATGAAGTCTCGATTGCCTTTTGCGATGAAAACGGCCATTTTCTAGCGCGGGTTCAAGGGCCAGTGAGCGGCAATGTGTTATTGCGGCGGGCGCAATACCGGGTGGCCGACACGGTGGAAGGTGCCGCGCGAATGACTATGTTTCTGCTGGCCGGCAAATTGGCCAATACTCGAGCGGTCCTGCGGCGCTTTTGTCGGGATCATGAGCCGGAGAACCAGCCGGTGAGACTGGCGATTCGTCAGTTGAGCCAGTTGATTGATGGCTTACGGCAGGCCACGGAGGTTGAAGTGATGCGCGGCATTGAAGGCAAGGCTGCCGACGTCTATTTTGGGGTGTTCGATCATTTGATCTTGAACAAGAGCGATGAATTTCAATTTCAGGGCCGAAGTCGGCGCCCGCCGCTGGATCGGGTGAATGCCTTGTTGTCGTTTGCCTACACAATTCTGTTGAATGAAGTGGTCGGCGCACTGGAATCGGTCGGATTGGATCCGGCCTCCGGTTTCCTGCATTGTGATCGTCCGGGCCGGGCAAGTCTTGCGTTGGATATGCTGGAAGAGTATCGTGCTTGTCTGGGGGACCGGCTCAGCTTGTCTTTGATTAATCTGAAACAGATTGGTGCGGGTGATTTTCAGGTTTTGAGCAACGGGGCAGTCTGGTTGAATGACGAAGGCCGAAAAAAGTTCTTGACAGCCTGGCAGCAGCGCAAACAGGAAATTGTGGTACATCCGGTGATCGGAGAGAAAATTCCGGTCGGTTTGCTGTTCTGGATTCAGGCGCGATTGTTGGCCAAATATTTGCGCGGGGAAGTGGAGGCGTATGTTCCTTATATTTGGAAGTGAGGTATTATGCGGGTAATCGTCAGTTATGATGTCGCGGTCAACAGCGAAGGAGGTAAGCGGCGTTTGCGCCGGGTCGCCAAGCTTTGCAAAGATTACGGTTTGCGAGTACAGAATTCTGTTTTTGAGTGTGAAATCGATTGGGCCGGTTTTCTGGAATTGAAAGCCAGATTGCTGAGAGAAATAAACATGGGAGAAGATAGTTTGCGGATTTATAATTTGGGTGCCAAATGGGCCGGTAAAGTGGAACATTTTGGCGTGAGAGCAATTGTCGATCTGGGGCGAGATACTTTATTGCTGTAATGTTTGAGTGCGAAGCTCAGGTCAGCGGGACGTTTGAGCTGAGCTTCGCACCTTTTATCAATCAAGGAAATAACATGCTTTTATTGATTTTATCTACATTCCTTTTTTCAATTTTCGAGTGATTCGCGGAAATGAGTTGTTTGATAACTGAGTCTGAAAGAGTTATAATATTGGCCACCCAGTTCTCGCCTGGGTGTGAATTGAAACATAAACTCCTGATGTCTTTCGAGTTCGGATATCACCCAGTTCTCGCCTGGGTGTGAATTGAAACAAATAGGTTATAAACGCCTCCCCATGTTTGTTCACCCAGTTCTCGCCTGGGTGTGAATTGAAACAGAACAAAGAAACAAGTTATTGCTATCCATCTTCACCCAGTTCTCGCCTGGGTGTGAATTGAAACCCATGCAGTATGCCTATTGGTATATCCAAGATTCACCCAGTTCTCGCCTGGGTGTGAATTGAAACTTTGATGTTCGCATCTATTATTTAAATCGTTTCACCCAGTTCTCGCCTGGGTGTGAATTGAAACAACATCAGTCGGATCAATGTTCTTGTCTTCGGACACCCAGTTCTCGCCTGGGTGTGAATTGAAACTCCGAATGGATGGTCAAAGATTGTTGAAATCTACACCCAGTTCTCGCCTGGGTGTGAATTGAAACAATCAGCGGCACCGTCCATTCAAAGGCCCGAACACCCAGTTCTCGCCTGGGTGTGAATTGAAACATCGGGATTTTTCGGGTGGCTGGTCGCTTCCAGCCACACCCAGTTCTCGCCTGGGTGTGAATTGAAACAGACGCCGGCGAAAAACCAAAATACATTCATAGCCACCCAGTTCTCGCCTGGGTGTGAATTGAAACTGTTTTACTAGAATGCCTAATACCAACGGTATTACACCCAGTTCTCGCCTGGGTGTGAATTGAAACCGTTAAAGTTGGTAAACAAAGGCCGTTTATCCACACCCAGTTCTCGCCTGGGTGTGAATTGAAACCATTTTGTAATGAGTTTTCAACACCCGATCGAGCCACCCAGTTCTCGCCTGGGTGTGAATTGAAACATTGTCGCTCACAACTTTACGATTAACCAAATCCACCCAGTTCTCGCCTGGGTGTGAATTGAAACTCCGGTGGTCATGTCGGTAATTTCCAGCTCCACACCCAGTTCTCGCCTGGGTGTGAATTGAAACAAGGAATGGTTCCCGACGACTTCGGCCGAATTTCACCCAGTTCTCGCCTGGGTGTGAATTGAAACCACTACCGACAATCCCGCTACCCCGGCCATGAACACCCAGTTCTCGCCTGGGTGTGAATTGAAACAGTCAAGCTGTATGCTGGTGGGGACATCTTATCCACCCAGTTCTCGCCTGGGTGTGAATTGAAACATGTTGCTCCTTGACTTTTCTGGTGTTAAATACCACCCAGTTCCCGCCTGGGGGTGAGTTGAAGCCGGCAGGTGCTTGGCGGTGGCGAATAGCGGAATACCCCAAGTTCCGTTTGGGGGTGGATTGCAACCGGAATTGTGGCGGATTTCACCGTCGAACTGTATGCAAATGCGTCGGGTTGCCGGTTTTTGGCGGCGACAAGGGAAAAAAATCGACTTTTTTTCAATTTTTTTGAATTGAGGTATTGCTTTTTGTTAATCGATTTACTATACTATAATACGTACGATGGTAAACGGCCGGTTTCGGTTTACTGAATTCAGGACCGGAAAAAATAAGATTGCGAAGGTGAACGATATGGCGGAAACGATTCGAAAAACTTCTGGTAATCTCCGGATTCGCGATATCGCGGAACTGGCCGGCGTGTCGACGGCGGCAGTATCGGCGGTGTTGAACAATCGCCGCAAAACCAGCGATGCCACCCGGCAGCGCGTACTGGATATTATCGGTAAATACAATTATGTCCCGCAGAGTGCCGCCAGAACTTTGTCCGGCAAACGGACGTTCCAGATCGGTTTTCTGCTTTCCTGCAAGGTGACGCTCGGGCTGGCCAACAATTATTTTGCGACGATTCTTTCCGGCGTCCACGACATCTGCCGGAGCCGGAATTATCATTTGGTGATCTCGACGTACGATTTGAGCAGTATCAATGATTTTATCATGCCGGCGAATATTCAGCAGCGCAACGTCGACGGCCTGGTGCTGGCCGGGATTACCGACCTGGCGGTGATTCGCGAGCTGCAGGCCACCGATGTGCCGTTCGTCATCGTCGGCGGACATTATCCGGAAGATGTGCTCTGCATCAACAATGATGAAAAGAAGACGACGGAAGAGATCATCAGCTTCTTTTACAATCTGGGGCATCGCCGGTTGGCGTTTCCGGCCTATTACGAGGTGACGGAACGCATTTATCTGGAAGCCTGGGAGCGGCTGTTGAAGCGCTTCAACTGGCAGGATTTGATTCTGGAATTTCCGCACTTCACCCGGGCCGAGTTCGACGAAGGAGAATTGCTGGCGGATCGCTGGTTCGAAACCGATCCGGAACGACGCTTTACCGCCCTGATTGCCGACGATCAGTTTTGCGCCGGTTTCCTGGGGCGCTTTATCGGCCATGGCGGCAGATGCCCGGAGGAAATCAGCGTATTGGCCAGCGAAACGCCGTTGAGCCGTTATGGCGTTATTCCGATGAGTACGGTCGATTATCATAATTTTGCGATGGGCAAGCAGGCCGGCAGTTGTCTGATCGATCTGGTGGAAGGAAAACGGACATTTCAGGAAATCAGCGAAAATCTGCAATGGTACCGTAATACCACCGAGATCATCGTCCGCAATTCCACCGGTCCGTTGTTGAAAAAATAAAATTATGGTTTCAAACATTCCGGAAAGGACGTTCATCATGGAAAAGAAGCATTTTACGCTGATTGAATTGCTGGTGGTGATCGCGATCATCGCTATTCTGGCCAGCATGTTGTTGCCGGCGTTGGGCAGGGCGAAGGCGGCGGCGCTGAATGTCAAATGCAAGAGCAACTTGAAACAGATCGGCCTGGCGTGTGAGTTGTATTCCGGCGACAATATGGAATATATGTTGCCGATCATGCACGGCAATTACCTGTTCAGCGGTATTCTCTGCAAGGATTACAGTTGTGCTGATGAACTGCTGGCCTGTCCGGCCGCCGGTGACGGAACGAAGACGGACAATGCCGGCGGCGGCCTGTATGGACCGGAGGCCGGCGGCAATAACTGGCTGCAGAACTGGGACAACGACCCCTTCGATTCCAACAATGGACTCGGCGCGGCCCGGCGTTGCGGCTATGCGGTGTCGACCCTGACCGCGCTCAGCAACGATTCGTGGGATATGCCGCTGAAAGTCACCAGCGCGCCGAACGGTGTCGGCCCTTCCGAAATCATCAAGATAGCCGAGGGCGATATTTATATGTACAATGCCGCTTCCGGCGAAATTCATATGGAGGATCGGGTTTGGCTGGCCGGCAACGTTCGGCACAACCGCAATTGCAACTTCCTGTTCGTCGACGGCCACGTCGACGGCATGAAGGAAGAAGCGAAGTGGAACGAAGTGAAGTACCACGCTCTGCGCGATTTGCAGTTGTGAAAATATCGCGTTCTTCGCGCTCGGCCGGAAATATTTCCGGCCGTTTTTTTGGGGGGGCGATCGGCGCGGGGACGGCTGGCCAGGCCAGGGACGGTCTGCCGGCTGCGGATAGGGACATGGCTCGCTTATTTTGCAGGGAGGCGGAACTCTCTAAAAACCAGACGATATAATCGTACCCGCGCAATGCGGCTGGAGGATAAAATCCGAAAATGGTGCCGCTGCATTTTTCAATTCTCATGCCGTATCTTGACGAAATGCATCATTGCCGCCGGTGATATGAACGCGTTCCGCCTGCTACAGGTCTTGCGATCGTCGTGGCGGTCTTCGGGCCTGGGAGCATCATTGACCGCGGGATGCCATAGTTCCAGCATGGACCTTTTCAGGTGAGGAAACACAATCCGATCAGCAGCGCCAGCAACTGGGTCAGGGTGCCGCCGAGCGTCACCATCGTCCCGTCGATGCCGTGGAAACGGCCGAGACAATAAGATTTGAAGCCCATAACGCCGAAAAATGCCAGCAGGGCAGTGGTCAGCAGCGCCCACGGTGCCGCCGGCAGGATGAATACCAGCACGACTGCCGTCGCCAGGCCCAGCAGGTTTTCGCCGTCGCGTGCCCCGTCGATCAGCGCTTCGCCGGAAATCAGCGACGGCAGCGTCGCCAGCAGCGCCTGCGCCGCGAAATCCAGCGTTAACACCGGGATGATCCAGTAGGCGTAGCCGTCGAACGCCATCAGCAGGAAAGCGACGAATTGAAAGAGCAGCACGGCCGGCGAAACCAGATTGGCCAGCGGGTTGTTGGTCATGCGCCATTCGGAATTCAAATCGGCCAGGGCGGCCTGCCAACTCTTCGTCTGGCAGAAACGGTCAATCGCCGAGGTCAGGATGCCGAGCGACCGGCCGGAATCCTTCCAGGCGACCAAGACGAGGGCGGCGGCGGCAAACAGCAGTGACGAGATCAGATGATTGGGCAGAATTGCCTGCAGCAGACGAAATCCGAGAAAAAAGGCCAGCCCGATTACACCGCCCAGCAGCGGAAAATAAAGCAGAAACAGGCCGGGCCGGGCCGACCAGTCCGGTTTTTTGCCGGTTTTCAGGAATCCCGGGCACGGCAGATCGATTACCAGTTCCCAAGCCATGCCGAATGCCCGGCAGATTTCATTGATGCGCATAATTCTCCTCGATTGGATTGATTGCTCAATTCAGAGATGTGGAACAACCTGCCGGGGAATGCTCGGTTGCCAGTTTGATTTTCCCCGGCAATCGGGGTCCGAAAGACCGACGATTTTATCAGCTCGATGGTTTCGTCCCCAGATGTCAGCGGTAATATAACAAACAACCGGCGGCCATGCAAATAATTTTGCATGAATCGGGGAAAGAAAAATCGTGGCGGTCTCTGCCGGTGGAAAAATGACGGCGGTTTCTCCGTCCTTTCGACGGAGAGTGACGAAATGTGGTTTGTAAAAATGGCATCGGATGGGTATAGTTTCATAACCAATCCCTTCCCGCGACTGAGATTGATTTTGGGGAACCGGCAAATCTTTTTCCGACGGTCGCCGGGAGAGATTTCGATGATAAACAGCCAAGAGGAGCATGATTCGATGCAGTTAAATCATTTGATCCAATCCGATTACAGTCGCGTCGTCGCGGTGGAGCCCGATGGCGGCGAATTGGAATTGTTTTGTCGCGACGGCGATCAGGTCGATTCCCGCCGTATTCCTTTCCGCCCCTTTCTGCTGCTGGACGATCCGGTGCATTTGAATGGTTTGGAGGCGGAATGGGAGGCGGAGCCGCTGCAGGGCGGCCAGGTGTTGCGCCACATCGTTTCTTTTCCGTCGTTGGAAACGTATGAGCAGGCGGTCAAATTTTTGAAAAAAGCCGAGGGCAAAGTCGTTTACTCGCTGTTCGGCGACCTGGTAACGCAGGGATTGCTGGCCAACCCGCTGCGTTTGTTCCGCGATCTGAAGTTCGAAGAGATCCGGCGTTTGCAGTTCGACATTGAAACGCTGACGTCGCCCGGTTACGATTTCCCGTCCGCCGACCGGCCGGCCGATGAGATCGTCATTATTTCCATCAGCGACAGCACCGGGTTCGAGATGGTGATTTCCCAGCGGGATTTCACCGAACGGGAATTGCTCAAAGAGTTCGTCCGCATCGTCCAGGAACGCGATCCGGACGTCATCGAAGGGCACAATATCTGCCGGTTCGATCTGCCCTACCTGGAGCGCCGGGCGAGGCGCTACAACGTCAAACTGGCGCTCGGCCGCCATCAGCGGCTGCCGAAACGCCGCAATTCCCGTTTCACTGCCGCCGAGCGCATCATCAATTATACGCGTTACGACCTTTACGGCCGTCATGTCGTCGATACGATGCATCTGTGCATCGCTTATGATGTTGTCCGGCGTTCTCTGGATTCCTACGGCCTGAAAGCGGTCGCCCGCCATTTCAACGTGGCGGCGCCGGACCGGACGTATATCGACGGCCACGCCATTACCGCGGCCTGGCGTCATGACCGGGAACGGCTGCTGGCGTATGCTCTGGACGATGTCCGGGAAACCCGTTCGATCAGTACGATTCTGTCGCCGAGTTATTTTTATCAAACCCAGCTTCTGCCGCTGAAATATCAGGATTGCCTGGTGCGCGGCAATGGAACCCGGGTCGATTTGCTCTTGATCAATGCCTATCTGGCGCGGCGGGAGAGCCTGCCGCTGCCGGAGCCGTCCCAGCCGTTTGCCGGCGGCCTGACGCTGGCGAATGACCATGGCCTGTTCAAAAATGTCTGGCATTGCGACGTGCGTTCGCTGTATCCGTCGATTATCCTGGCGGAGAAATGGGTGCCGGTCCGGGATACGCTCGGCGAATTTCCCCGGTTGTTGGCCGAGCTGCGCCAATTTCGTCTCGAAGCCAAGGATGCCGCCCGGCAGAGCGAAGATGTTTCCGACCGCAATCTGTATGGCGCGCTGCAGCAGACGTTCAAAATCATGATCAACTCTTTTTACGGTTATCTGGGATTTACCCAGGGCACTTTCAACGATTATGCGATGGCGGAGCGGGTGACGGCGCGCGGCCGGGAAATTCTGCAATCGATGATCGACCGCCTGAAGGAGTTGGACGCTCATGTCATTGAAGTCGATACCGACGGGATCTATTTTCAGCCGCCGGCCGGCGTTGACGAGCCCGGCGCGATGGCGGCGGCGATCCAGCAGATTCTGCCGGAAGGGATTACGATCGAACTGGATGCCACTTATCGGGCGATGTTCTCCTACAAGAGCAAAAACTATGCGCTGTTATCGCCGGACGGCACCATTTCCATCACCGGGGCGGCGCTGAAGTCACGCGGGTTGGAGCCGTTCCAGCGCGATTTCATGGCGGAACTGTTGCGGCATGTGCTGGAGGACCGTTCCGGGGAATTGCCGGGGTTGTTCGAACATTACCAGGCCTTGCTGCAGGAGCGTCGGCTGCCGTTGGCCGCTCTGGCCAAGAGCGAAACGCTGAATGATTCGCTGGAAACGTACAAGCGCAAACTGGCGGCCGGCGGCGCGTTCCGTCGTTCCGCCGCCTATGAATTGGCGCTCAAGGCCGATCTGGATTACCGGCAGGGCGACCAGGTCGTTTTCTATGTGACCGGCGATAAGAAAACCGTCAGTGTCGTGGACAACAGCCGCTTATTGAAGGATGCCCCGGAAGAGCGCGACGAGAACATACCTTATTATCTGGGTAAATTACAGGATCTGTACAAAAAATTTGCGATGTTGATTCCATAGCGGACTGTTGGGGGAGGCGGAAAGGCAACGTTGCTGAAAGAGACCGGTACGGAAAAAATCACCTGCCGGTCAAAAGGCCAGCAGGCTTTGATGGAATCTATCGGTGACTCTTTGTTTGATTGCCGATCCCGGCTTGGCGATCGCCAAGCCGGGATCGGCGACAGAGAAGTCTGGGAAAAGAAGGGCGCGAGAAGAAAACAATCTTGCCTCAAAAGTTTTTCCTGCTCGCCTCCCATCGTTCCAGCCAGGGAGAACTACGGTTGACTTGCCCGGCTGATTTTGACGATTGCGGCTGATTCGGCTGGAATATCCAGTGTGAGCCGGCGGTTCTCCTGTTCCAGTTTTGCCGTGGTCGGATAGATCAATTCGAATCGAGTGCCGGCCGGCAACGCCAGTTTGCCGTCCAGTTGAAGTATGGTCGGCCGGGCCGTTTTTTCCCGGTTGAGCAGCGTGAAATACATCACTTCGTCGTCCGGATTGCCATAACGTTCCACCGGAATGCCGTTGTCCGTTCTGGCCAGCGTCAGCGGTTGCCATTGGGCGGCATAGAGCAGGTCCAGATAGGGCACGAATTTTTTCAACACCGCCTCATCGACGATCGAGCCCGGATACATATCCCAGAACAGATGGTATTCGTAAGTGAACGGCGGTTGTTTGCCCCACGGCAGGAAAGAGACTGTCCGGGGACCGGCCAGCATCCGGTAGAGTTCCGGTTCGGTGACCATCACCTTTTCGGCGCCGAAGATGTCCAGGTAGGGGGCCAGGAAGGTCAGCGGTCCGAAGATATTGGCGATGAAATATTTCTTTTGCGGATGAAAGGTTTCGGCCATGTATTTGAGCCACTCGACCGAACCGAACGGCGCCGGCAGCATCGGCTGCAGAGTCTGGCGGTCATAACTGATCGGCATCGACGCGTATTTGAAGTTTTCAAACCGGTAATCGGCCGGCGCCATGCCGAAACAATCCAGCCCGAAGCCGTCGATCGGAAAACCGGCCTCTTGTTCCAGCTCTTCCACCAACGGCGCCAGGTTCTGTTGGTGCCCGAACATTCCCTTGCCGCCGGGAATCAGCGGATTGAGGTTGCAGGGGATCATCGCTCCCATGCCGCTGTCGCCGATCCAGCTGACCCGGTTCAGGATATCGTACGGCACCTGGCCGTCCCGGTTGTGCTGGGCGGAAACTTCCACCGCCGCCATCACCGCCTGCAGAAATTCCCTGGTGGTCATGCCGGTCAGCGGCGAATACGGCTGACCGGAGACAAACGCCGCGTAGTGCAGCTTCTCATAGGCCTTCCACTCATCGGGATCGCCGCTGGCCAGCTTATGAAGCCGTCTTTCCGCATCGTCGTCGTTCGGCGTTTCGCTGTCTCCGAGACTGTATTGGAAAAATTCCGGCTCGATGTAAATGAAATTCATCGTATTGTTCCGGCGGAAGGTCGCCAGCTTGTCGCGGCTGCTGCCGCTGTCCCAATTGAACCGTAGCCCGGCGTCGCCCTTTTCCTGGGCCTTCATATCCAGCCAGGGCACTCCCCAACCGCCGCCATGACCGATCCGGTCGACGAAAAATTGCGGAAACAGGCGATAATAGGTGTCACAGGCGGAACGGAACCCCCAGTCCGGATCATTCGGATAAATCACCAGTGAGAAGTCCGCTTTGTTCATCGAGCCGCCGCGGACGTTTGGTTGATTGATCAAAGAAAAATCGAACGCGGTATAGAACAAATCCAGGTCGGGATTGATGACCAGGTGATAGGCGGTCGGTTCATCCAGCCGGATTGCCATCGTGATACTGGCATCGGCATCGCCGACGGTGGCCAGCGGAAATTGTACGACGCTCTCTTCAATCCGGTAGTTTTCATCGATTTTTACCACATTGTTCAGCGAGGTGCCGAAATCCCAGGTCTGCTCCGGCTGCAACGGCAGCGCACAGTAAACCGTCACCGGCAGCGGCTTGTCATTGTCGATGCCGGCCACCCAGCCGTCGACGGCAATGTGATCCTCTTTCGCTTCATAAACCACTTGCATCGCCAGATTTTCGGCCGGATTGCGCATCGTCTGAACCGCCCGGTTGCCTTCGATGCTCAGCGTGCCGCCGGCCGGTTGCGGCGGCAGCCGGTTGGCCGGCTTGCGCAGCAATATGCCGGACATGGCGTTGTTGCCCCGGTAGACCGGCTGGTCTTTGACGCTCACCGCATTGATCAGGCCGGATTGGGTAAATTCCAGTTTCAGGCCGTTGCCGGTCCGGATGCTGCCGGCGACCGGTCCGGCTTCCGCCGGAGCGCCGGAAGGTTCGAAGCCGACGCCGTCCATCACTTGCTGGTCGTCCGGATAGCCGGTCAGCAGCAGTTTGGAGAAGTCGAGGGTGAACTGGTGTTCCATCGTATAGTAGGGCTGCTCATGGAAAATCACTTCGATGGCGGTCACGGCGCCGCGCGGTGCCGTGCCGAAATCGAGGTCGAACTCCTGCTGCTGGCCGTTGTCACGGATGCGCGGTTGGGCGATTATCTGTTGCGCCGGTTTGCCGTCCTGGTTCAGCAGGGTTTCGGAATACAGGCAGACGGCGATTCGCTTGCCGCTGGCAAACATGCCGGGCCGGTCGCCGGCCAGGGATGCCTGCAGCGTCAGGGTGTGAAACCGCCGCCAATCCTGCGGTTGATCGAAATTCAGGCGCATCAACGGAAAACTCTCGTCGCCGCCGTTGGTTTGCGTGGTGATTTTCAGCGTTTCGCCGCGTTCGGAAGTCATCGTCAACTGGTCGTTCGACATCGGCTGCCATTGACAGGTGGATGCCAGCAAATCGATGGTTGGCGCCGGCCGGCCGGCATCGGCGGCCTGGGCCGCGGCGGCCGACAGCAAGGTCAGGGAGAATAACAACCCGGTGCAGTTTCGCATCATTTCATATTTCCTTACTCTTGATTGTGTTTGGGGATATTGATTGTTTATGCGATTCGAAAGTGATCGGAAAAGACCGCGTCAGGAACTGACGCGGCCACGGGAAAAAGAAAGGGAAATCATCATCGATAAAAACTATTTTTTGGTTACGACTTCGTCGAGCTGGTTGTAATCTCTCAACTGCAGCACCGGCGGCAGCACCGGCTCCGGAATCCGGAATTTCCGGAAGCCGATGGTCGATTCCCGGGCGATCAGGACCGGATGGACCACCTGTTTGCAACGGAACGGCAGTTCGGCATGGCACAGTTCGACGAGCAGCCTGGCAATCTGATGGTTCTGCACATTGAACGAAGTCAACTGCGGATATAACCGTACTGCCATCGGCTGCAGATCGCCGAACCCGATCACGGCGAAATCACCCGGCACCGAATAATGGTGCATGTGGGCGTAACGGATCACCTGACTGGCCAGAATGTCGTTGGTGGCGATGAAAGCGTCCGCCTTGGCCGTTTTGAGCATATATTCGATGACCTCTTCCAGCGTCTCGGTCAAATCTTCATCCCGCTCGAGGCGGGCCAGCTCGTCGAACCCCTGCGACAATCGTCCGTCGCGCGGCAGACCGCAGATTTCCAGGCCGCGCAAATAACCGCGGTAGCGCGCTTTCATATTCGGATGATGCAGGTTCGGGGTCAGGAAGGCGATCCGGCGGTAGCCGAGGCTGTAAAGATGGGTCACCGCTTCCTGGTAAGCCGAACAGTGGTCGATTTCGACATAGGCATTGGTTTCGATTCCGGCCGGTTGACCGAGAAAGACCACCTGCTGATGAGGGTTGATGCAGGATTTGATCGAACAATATTCGCCGTTGATGTAAGGATCGTGGAACAGGCAAATGACCGCGTCGACCGAACGCGACTGAAATTCGTTGAAATAAGATTTGATTTCGCTCAAATCATCCATGACCTGCCCGGTCAGCAGGCGGTAGCCGATCCGGTTGGCCGCTTCGCCGATCAGGAACAGCAGTTCATGATTTTCCTGCGTATAATAGTTGTTGATCAATACGCCGATCGTTTTGCTGGAAAGTCCGCGCAGTTGTCTGGCGCTCTGGTTGATCGTATATCCCATCCGGGCTGCCTGGGACAAAATGCGTTCGCGCATTTCCGCCGAAACCCGGGTAGTCCCTTTGGCATTGGTGTTGAACACGCTGGAAACAATGCGCTGCGATACGCCGAGCGCATTGGCGATGTCAACCTGTCTGACCCGTCTACTCATATTTCGCTGTCACCTTTTTCTGCTTCGTCCGCCGCCGAAACGGAGGATGCACTATTAATGTAAATTAACCAGACTGCAATATCTACGTCACTTTTGAAAAAAAATACTATTTTTTTATCATCACATTGAACGTTGCCGCGCTGGTGAAGTCATTGTGGTTGCCTTCCTGCAACGATTTTAAACGGATGAACCGGGCGTTGACCGGAGCGTCGAGTTTGACGGTTTTCCGGGTATTGTCGAACGGCCATTCGCCCTGGGCGACCGTTCGGTAATTCCGGTTGTCGTCGCTGACTTCCAGCGCATACCGGGTGATGGTGCCGTTGGTGGAATTATCCTGGCGCGGCAGGTAACTGAAGCCGTCGATGGTCAGCGGTTCCTCGAATTCGATGCCCAGATAGTGCGGCTGCGGCGGGGGTCCCCCGCTATACGCCGTATGCCAGAAGGGGCCGCCTTTGCCGTCGAACGCCTTTGCCGGTTCGTTGCCGGGCTCGAAACTGTCGGCGAAATATTTCCACCGGCTGTCGCGCAGCGGTACGAATTCCACCGGCGCGGAGACCAGTTGTTCCGCCGCCGCCAGCCCCGGCTGTTGGGTGCGGATGGTAATCAGTCCGGCAGCGGTGAGGAGGCCGCCGTCATAGTCCCGCCAGTCGCCGCCATCGATTTTCCAACGGACACTGCTGTTGTCGGCCGCCACAATCCGGAAGCCGTTGCCGGAGGCGTCCGCGACAACCGACGCCATCGGCGTCACCCGCGATTTCAGCCGGCCGTCGGCCGACAGGTCGCGGCCGAACTGGCCGCCCAGGCGATAGCGGAACTGATAGTTGCCGTTGACCAGTTGATAGGGATCCAGCGGAATCGGGCCGCAGCCGGAGGTGCCCAGGCCCATCTGGGCCAGATCCAGCGAGACGATCACCCGGTCGCTGGCCGGCAGATCACAGGGATAAAGCGCATCGGCCACTTCCGCTTCGGTCCAGTTGGAGACATGGAAATTGAACGGCTTGCCGTCACCGGCGATCAGCACTCCGCAATCGCCGTCGTCGAGCAATGCGGCATAGCGGACCCCGCCGCGGTTGCCGAAGAACTGCGGCCGCTGATAATACTCATAAAAATTTGCCGCGGTGGTCCAGTATTGATCGACCCGGGCGGCGCTTTGGCGGTCACTGTAGTTCTCGAACGGGCCCAGGCCGTAATAGCCGACCTGGAACAGCGCCGGGTTGACTTCGAAATCGAACCCGATCCGTTGCAGCAACGGCGGCAGTTGGCTCAGCTCCAAAGAATTGTCCACCGTGAGCGTCCCGTTGCCGTCGATGATGTAACTGGTTAAAATATGACCGCGGTACTGACCGGATTGGAGTTGATGCCGAACCCGGACGATGGCGAAAGAGCCGTTCAATTCCGCCTCGCAGGCGGCCGGGCTGGTTTCCAGTTGACGCAACAGTGCGGTATTCAGCCAGTTGTCATTGTCTCCCGGGGCGCGGTAGGCCGAGAAACGCGGGCTGTGGGCCGCCTCGGTGATGACCGGCAGTCCGAAGAATGACAGATAGGCCAGCGCGCCGGAAGCCCGGTCGAAGCGAGCTTCGGTGCCGCCGGAATGCACGGTGATGGTTTCAGCTGTCTGCCGCAATTCCGGCGCGGCGGCTTCCGGCAGGTAGGCGGCCGCCGTTGCCCGGTTCGGCAGTTGAAACTGGTAATAAGCCTGTTCATATCCTTTGCCGGCATACGGCGTCGCCTCCTTCCGGCGCCAGGAAAGGTCGACGAAATACTCTTTCCCCGCTTCGGGCTGGAATGCCGGCAGCGGCAGCGTCAGTTCCATCGTCTGGCCGGGGGCCAGTTGCAGATCGGTCAACTCTCCCCGGGCGATGCGTTCGCCGTCCGCCTTCAACGTCCAGACCAGCTTGAACTGTTCGAGATCGGTGAAGTTGTACAGGTTGCCGATCTTCACTTTGCCGGCGGCCGGATCAAGCACTTCGGTTTGAATCCATTGATACAGGTACTTCACTTCCGCCAGCTTGGCGGTCTGCTGCCGGTCGGCGGTGACGATGCCGTTGGCGCAGAAGTTGCTGATCGAATCGCCGAAAGTGCCGCCGTAACTGAAGAAACTGTCGCCGCCCGGCCGGACGCTGCCGGAGAAGGGGGCCAGCACTCCCTGCCGTTCGCCGTGCCGGTGTTGGCTGCGGAAGCCCTGATCCATCCAGTCCCAGATGCAGGCGCCGGCCAGGGATGGTTCCCGGCGGAACAGTTCGACATATTCTTTCAGACTGCCGAGCGAATTGCCCATGGCATGGGCGTATTCACAAAGGAAATACGGTTTCGGCCTGTCGCTTTTGGCATAGGCTTCCAGCGCGGCGACCGACCAGTACATGCCGCCCTCGACATCGCTGTAATCGCAATTCAACTGGTAATGGACCGGCCGGGACGGGTCCAGCCGTTTGACCGCGTCGTACATCAGGCCGAAATTCGGTCCCCGTCCGGCTTCATTACCCAGCGACCAGAAAAGGATGGAAGGGTGGTTGCGGAAATTGTCGACCATCCGGGTTGCCCGGTCGAGGTGAACCGGCGCCCAGGCCGGGTCGTTGCTCAGCGACGCTTCTTCGAAGCCCATGCCGTGCGATTCGGCATTGGCCTCGCTGATGACGTACAAACCGTATTCGTCGCACAATTCATACCAGCGCGGCACATCCGGATAGTGGCAGGTCCGCACCGTGTTCAGATTGTTTTGTTTCATCAGCATGATATCGCGGCGCATCAGCTCCTCGGTCATCACCCGGCCGCGGTCCGGATCGAGTTCGTGGCGGTTGACGCCGAGCAGTTTGACCGATTGGCCATTGACGAATATCTGGCGGTCGCGCAATTCGATGCTGCGGAAACCGATTTTACGGCTGAGGAATTCGCCGTTGTCACTGGAGAGCACCAGCGTATAGAGGTTGGGCGTTTCGGCGCTCCACGCCGCCACGGTGCCGGCGTCGAAGCTGACGCTGACGGTGCCGCGGCCGTTTGGCGCCAGCAGCAGAGCCTCTTCGCCTTCGGCAACCGGCTGCCGGCCGGGGCCGAAAAGTTGCACCCGGTAATGGTGTTCTGCGCGGTCGGCGGTGAAATTTTCCGCCGTGATGTCGACGGTTACTTTGCCGCGCCGGTAGTGGTCGTACAGTTCGGGATGCACGACGAAATCGCGGATCGCCTGTTTCGGCTGGGCGTACAGGACGACGTCGCGATGGATGCCGGAAACCCGGTAATAATCCTGATCCTCCATATAGCTGCCGTCGCTCCAGCGGTAGACCTGCAGCGCGATCAGGTTTTTGCCCGGTTTCAGGTAATCGGTGATGTTGAATTCCGCCGGCGTGTGGCTATCCTCGGAATAACCGACTTTCTGGCCGTTGACCCACAGGTAAAAGGCGCTTTCGACGCCGCCGAAATTGAGGAAAATTTCCGAACCTTCCCACGCGGCCGGCAAATCGATCCAATGCCGGTAACTGCCGGTCGGATTCGGGAAACGATATTTCTGATAATCTTCCGGCACCGGCCGCATGACATATGGCGGATCATAGGTCAGCGTCGCCCCGTAGGAGGGTTGGTCATATTGAGAAAACTGCCAGTTGCCGGGCACCGGTATGGTCGACCAGTTCCGGTCATCATAATCGACCCGGTAAAAATCGACCGGCGCCTTGTCCGGTTCCGGCGCCCAATGGAACCGCCAGTCGCCGTTGAGCTTCCGCATTCTGGCGCTTTGCCGCGGCATCGCCAGCGCTTCTTCTTCCGAGTCATAAGGGATGAATTGGGCGTGGCCGCGCAATTTGTTGATACCGAACACCTGTTCATTTTCCCAATCGTGCTGTGGTTCGGCCGGTTCCGACGGAGCGGAGCCGGCGGGAGCGGACGCGCCGGCGGACAGCAGCAGGGTGCCGCACAGCAGCGAAGACGCGAAACAAATAAGGCGTTTTTTCACTTTGCTTCCTTTCCGGCGGCGACGATTTCGGCGGCGATTTGCCGGCGCAACTGTTCAAGCTGGGCGGAGTCGCGCGAATATTCGGTCAAACTTTTGATCAGCGGCTTGATGTATTTCACCGCGGCGTCACGACCTTTGCGTTCGGCCAGAATGGCCAGATAATCATAATCTTCCTGGCCGTCACGGATGTTCTCGAGACGAACCGAACTGAGCAATCCCTCTTCGGCCGGATAGATCAGCGTGCCGTCGCCGGAAATAATCCAGTAGACGCCGAGCTGCCAGTCGAGGAACGGTTCGGTCGTGTCGGCGATCAATGCATTGTTCTGCCAGTCGTTGACCAGCCAGTACAGCAGCCCGTCGCTCTCGTATTGATAAGCCATCCAGCCGAGCAGCCGCCCTTCGATGGCCGGGTAGTCGACCGCGGCGAAATTGGCATACGGATAGACCGGATCGCAGCAGACGTACCACCAGACCTCCTTGCCTTCTTTCCGGAGTTTGGCCGACAGTTCGGCGTCGTATCCCCTGGTCAGCGGACAATACCAGTCCATATAATCCTGATAGCCTGTCGGCGTCTCCCGGCGTTTGTCGTACATATAGGTGGCGGTACTGAAGGTTTTGACGTCCGGATAACGCTCCTTGAGGAATTTGCAGGTCGCTTTGATCGCCTCGTCGAATTCCGGCGGCCGTTCGTCGAAACCGTACAGATAGGCCAGGTCGATCAGGCCGTTGGCGCGCAGTTCCGCGATATACGGATCGAGCCGTTCGGCCAGTTCGGCGTAAAAAGCGTCATTGTAGACCGATCGGTCGGCGGCATGGACCCAGACGGTGCCTTCCGGCGGGAGCGGCACCAGGTTGATGATGTTGAAGGCGTTCATGCCGTGTTCTTTGGCATAGAGCAGGTCTTCGATTGCCGGCGGCGTGGTCCGGGAAATGTCATCCGGATTCAGCCGGTGTTCCAGCATGATGTCGAGGCCCTGCTTGCGCAGTTCCGGGGTGATTTCACCGTATGCCAGTCTGGTGAATCCGTCCATCAGTGCGAACGCGGTTTTGAAGTGCGGCGTCGTCGGCAGAGCGAAATCGTATACTTCCAGTTGAAGCGGCAGCTTTTGAACCGCTTCGCCGGGAATGCTCACATCGACCGTGCCGGTATAGATGCCGGGCTCGACACCGGAGGCGTCGAAGTCCAGCCATACCGTCTGGGTTTGGCCATTCTGCAGCGTGATATCGCTGTAGGGCAGCAACGGGTCCGGAATCCAGCTCGGCTGCATTGAATGAAGATCCCCGGGATGGCGGGACGGGCAGGGGCTCCAGACGTAGCCGACCCGGTGGCGGGCGATGCTGGCGGCGGGAAAAATGTTGCCGTCGGCGTTTTGCAGTTCGGAAACCGTCACCGTGATCGGCGACAGCACCGCGTCATCGGCCGCTTTGAACGAAAGCTGAACGCCTTCATGCTCTTCCCGGGCCAGCGCGATATCGACCTGCCGTACCGGTTCCTCCGGCGGCAGGCTGTCCGGAAACACTTTGTCCATCGGTCCAGTCACCCAGAACCGGCAGCCGTCCGCGATCGGATTGACCGGCAGGTCGAATACCGGGATTTGATATTCGGTCGTCACAGTCCGTCGGCCGGAAGTGACGGAGAAACGGAGCGTATCCGGCCGTATCGCCGTATCGCCGGTATAGTGCCATGCCACTTTGTTGCCGTGTCCCTGCTGTTCGGCGGCGACTTTGCCGTTGGCCAGCAGTTCGCCGTGCCAGCGGCTCTGTTCGCCGATCTCGGCGGAGATCCGGATGCCGGCCGGATGGCAGGGGGAATCGGAGGAAATCCACAATTTGTTCGGCCGCAACTGCGCGTCGGCGCTCCGTTCATCGCGGGTCAACTCCAGGTCGTCGATTTCAACTGTGCCGGCCGAGTTGCGGAAATAGGCGTAAAAATCAATCGTCTTGACCGGTTTGTCCGGATAAAAAATGCCTTCGGTATATTCCCAGTCGTGCGACCAGTTGTTCCAACTGGCGATGTTGTCCCAGGCATGGCTGCCGTCGTCGTATGTGATGTCCAGATGCAAAAAAATTTCGCCGTTGCGGATGCCGGCGGCCTTGCTCCAGCCGCTGAAGCTGACCGGTCGTTGGTCGGCCTGGTCATATTCCACCTTCTGGTGGACGCCGACAGCCTTGGTCGGGTTTTCCCCGGTACGCTGCAGCACGACTGCGCCGGAGGTCCGGTTGCCCTGGCGGGTATAGCGGTAACCATCCTGGTAAGGCTCCCAGGCGACGGCCTGTTTACCGTCGTCACTCCGGCTGAAATCACTGTTGGCCAGATCGTTGGCCAGCAGCGGCCAGAGGGTTGTCACGCCGGCGCACAGCGCCGCGGATATTTTCTTGCTGAACATCATTGATTTTTTTCTCCGCCTTTTCCGCTGCCGGTTGCCGGGCCGCGGAAAAGGGACATTTTTTGCGTCGAACCGTTTCCGCCGGCATTGCGGAAACGGCGTGACTGATTTCTCGGTTTACCTGAACGAGCCGTCGGTATTGCGGGCTCTCCAGCAGTTGTCGGCGCCGCCGTCCGGATTCCAGGTGTTGATCAGCATCTGGGTCCCGGAGACGTCGTGGACGCTGCCGTCGACCCGGCAGCCGTTGAACTTGATCGCACCGACGCTGCTGCCGCGGCTGTGCCGCATCGGCACCCGGCCGGCATCGGCGGTGGGGTACCAGTTGTTATAATTGTTGAACAGGCTGTACAAATCGGTTTCATAGGTGATGTCGGCGTGGTTCGGCGAATCGGCGATGATCGTCGCGCCCGACGGATTGGAGACGCTGGACACTTTGGTCTGATAGCCGTAAACTTTGTCGGCCATCCAGCCGTTGCCGCCGAAGTCGAGCGATACCCAGCCGTAACAGACCACATTGTCGAACGTACGGCCGCCGACGTTGATCGTCAGGCTGCCTTCGGCCGGGCAGACCAGCACCGGCGGCGCTTCGTTGGCGTCCCAGATGTTGATCCAGCCTTCCTGGGCGGCGGTATCGTTGTAGAATTTGCCGCCCATATAACGGCAAAGGTCGGAAAACCAGAACTTCATGTCGCCGCTCGGCAGATCCCACAACACCGCCGGCGGCAGACTGTCATCGTTGTCACCGGTGTACATCGCCAGCCCGAGGCCGAGCTGTTTCAAATTGCTTTTGCATTTGACGTTCATCGCTGCCGCTTTGGCCTTGCCGAGCGCCGGCAGCAGCATACTGGCGAGAATGGCGATGATCGCGATCACGACCAACAGTTCGATCAGTGTGAAACTTTTCTTCATCATCTTCTTGCTCCTTTTCTCATCAGGGATGGATTGTTGATTCCAGTTTTCCTCGAAGCTCCATTCTACGTAGAATTATAGCAAATTTTTAAAAGAAAATCAAGTACCCAATCCAAAATTTTTCAAAAAGATGACTTTCATACCGCAATTGGAGGTTTGAGAACGGTTGACCGTCGGCGATTGCCATTCTGCATTTTTCTCCGTCAATCGTTGACCGGGTAAAACATTTCCTGATGGTTGATCCAGTTGATCTTTCCTTCGCCTTTGTTGACATGACCGTCGGCGAAAAGGACATTGGCCCGATTGTTGTGATGATAACCGATGCACTCATCCCCCGGCTGCAGCGTCCAATAGTAAGCATATTTGGAAAGAGCTTTGTTGTCTCCCCAGTAATAACGTTCCGAGGCTCTGGTAATCTGGCTCAACTTTTTCGCCTCAAAATCGGCGCCCCAGGTGTTGACGGGGGTGCCGCCGTCGAAGTAGTTGGTGTCGATGTGGCCGCCGATGTAGACATTGGGCGCATAAGCATAACTGTCCGTTCCGGTGACGCCGCCGTCTTCCGTGTAGCCGGGACAACTGAAAATCGTGTTGGAAAAGTATCCTCTTCCCTGGCCCCAGATGAGGCAATCCTGATTCGGCTGCAAATTCATGTAGTCGCCGAGAAAATGGCTCGCATGATTCCAGCCGTAATCGACGACCGGCCCGTAGTCCTGGTTATCTTCCGCATACAAAAAACAAACCACGCCGATCTGCTTGAGGTTGGAAGTGCATTTGATTGCCTGGGCGGCGGCTTTGGCTTTGCCGAGCGCCGGCAGCAGCATGCTGGCAAGAATGGCGATAATCGCAATCACGACTAACAGTTCGATCAATGTAAAATGCTTTTTCATCGTTTCTTTCCTTTGTTTTGAGATGTTTTTCAAATTTGGAACACTTGTCATCCGACATCACATCGTCGCGAGCGAGATGATGCACTTTGTTGTTCTACGTAGAACTATTTTAGCAAAAAAAAGAGCAAAAGTCAATACCCTAACGTAAAAAAATTGAAAAAAAATGATAAAAATAATTGAATTTAATGAGAATTTCTCTAAAGCGAAAAAGAACAAAATGCTGTTAAGATCTTTAAAATAATCGAGTTAATTCAATTTTCTGCGTTTGTTGTCTCTGGATTGCGGTCATGATTCTTTAGAATGAAATTTGATGCATCGGAAATTCATGCAAACCGCGCGTGCCCACGGTTCCGGCAAGGCAATGGCTGTGGACACGCGCGGATGATTCTACCGGAAGGAGCCGTCGGTATTGCGGGCCCGCCAGCAGTTGTCGACGCCGCTGTCCGGATTCCAGGTGTTGATCAGCATCTGAGTGCCGCTGACATCGTGGACGCTGCCGTCGACCCGGCAGCCGTTGAATTTGATCGAATTGACGCTGTTGCCGCGGCTGTGCCGCAGGGCAACCCGGCCGTCGATGGTCGGATACCAGTTGCTGTAGTTGTTGAACAATGTGTATAAATCCGTTTCCGCCGTTGCGAGCGAGTGATCTCTGGCATCGGTGATGATTGTCGCCGAAGAGGGGTTGGAAACGTTGGAAAGCTTGGTGCCGTATCCGTAAGTCGGGGCCGCGGTCCAACCGCTGTCCGAAGTGCCGAAGTCCAGTCCGATCCAGGAGTAGCAGACGGTATTGGTGGTAGTGCCGACTTTCAGGCTGCCTTCGGCCGGGCAGATCAGCATTTGCGGCGCGTCGCCTTCATCCCAGATGTTGACCCAGCCGGTGCCGTCGGCATCGCCATAAAATTTCCCGCCCATATAACGGCAAAGTTCATTGAACCAGAAACGCAAATTATTGTCTTTTTCCTGAAAGGCGGACGGCGGCAGGCTGTCGTCGAAATCGCCGGCGTACATGGCCAATCCCAGGCCGAGCTGCTTTAAGTTGCTCTTGCATTTGACGTTCATTGCAGCGGCTTTGGCTTTGCCGAGCGCCGGCAGCAGCATCGAAGCCAAAATGGCGATGATTGCAATCACGACCAGCAGTTCAATCAGCGTGAAACTTTTTTTCATCCTTTACTTCCTTGTCGTTTGATTTTGATTGGTGATCCATTCCGATGACTTGACAACCCTCCGCCTGCGCAATGACGGAAGCATGCCGGTCATTTAATTCTACGTAGAATTAGTTTAGCAAAAAAAATGGCAAAAGTCAATCCCCGGATTGAAAAAAAACAGATTTTTGTCGACGAACTTGAAAATAGTGGATTGCGGAAGGAGACCGGCTGGGTCATGGCCGGAGGTTTTTCCGGCGCCGGCACGGCGGGATACCGTTGGCGGAAATGATTTCCCAATCAATTCAGACCTGGTTGCAATTATCTTAAATATAGAGTGAAACATGCAAAATAATTTTCCAATTACCGGCTGAAAAAGGAGGCTTTCGACTGTCGTCAGCCGAAAGCCGGGGAAAGGGAGAGAAGGAATTTGGGAAATTCTACGTAGAATAATAGCAGCATTGCTGGGAAAGTCAAGGCGGGAATGGTTATTTATCGGCAATTTTTGTTTTTCGGCCGCCGTTTTCTCTTTTCCCGCCTTTTGAGCAGGAAAAGAGAAAACGCAGAATTCAGAAAGAGACGATTATTTCAACTCATCGGCCGTTTCCGGCCGTTGCCGGCAGCGGCAATTCCGCTCTTTCGGCGGAATCGGCCGGTAAGCCGGGTCAATGGTTGCCATCAGCAGTGGCTTGGAGGACAATTCCTCTGCCTTGCCGTACAGCCCGCGCAGATATTCGATATCGTTGATGCCCGGTATGGCCTGATTGGTCTGCAGGTTCTGACGATACTCGTTCAAAAGCCGGAAAAAGGATTGATCCAGCAGTTTGGCGTGATGTTCGGCATTGACGATTTCGCCCAACAAGTCCGGCCGGTGGTCGAGTTCATTGCCACGGCCGTGACCGGCAAGCACCTCCTTGCCGTAGCTGAGGGCGGCGGCAAGGTGCTTCAGCAAACAATTCCAACATTGCATTGATTGCATGAGAGTTTTTCTCCTTCCCGGATGTAACGGATAATTTTATATGATAATTCGTATTCTTCACCGACAGCGTCGGAATCATTGGGAAGTAGAGCTCCTGTCAAGTTTCCGCCAGTGCAATCGTGTTGATGCACCGAATCAATGTTTGGGCCGTTTTTCTGTAACAATCCCGTGAAGCGGCGGTTTCAGGTTCGATAAATTCCACCGGAAATACCGCCCGGTAATCGTCGGTGACATATTGCGGGTTGAAGGTATTTTCCATCATTTTTTTGTCTTTCGGTTTTTGATTTTTTCAGAGGTGAAAATAATTTGTCTTGAAATTGCTCTGCTCTATCATGTTTCATCCCCTTTCGGTTTTGTTCTTTGCATATTGGGTATTTTCAATTATATTGAGTTCTGTCAACAGAGGAGGAGATAACTGTTTACAGTTAAATGAAATAATCGTGTTTGTCGTCTTAATTTTTTTATGAATAAAAAAAGGAGTCAAGCGGAATTTCCGGCTGCCGCATCTTCATCCTCTTTATATTAAAATTATTATGGAAATTAAATCCCGGGGTTTCCGGAAATGAAAAATGAAATATTTGAACGCTTTCCAGCCAAGAAAAAGAACAAAGCGGCGTCTTATTGAATAGATTGATAATATGGCGACAAAAAATCAGGAGTGACCACAATGCAGAAACGACGGATCAGATGGGCCGGATTTTTTCTCGGTATGGTGTTGTTGCAAACGGTTGCGGCGGAGGACAACGTTCAGCCATTGCATTTTTATGCCGGACAGCAGCAGCAGATCACGATTGCTGCTCCGGCCGGCAAATTGCTGGAATGGCAGATTGAAACCGTCAACGGCCGGGTGGTGGCGCGCGGTTCGAACTGGAGCGACGAGCATGGTGAATTGAGCATTTCCCTGAGTTTTCCGGAGTTGAAGGAAGGTTCTTCGGTGGATGCTTTTCTGCGCTATGAAACGGAGAGAGTACCGGTCACGTTTCATGCGGTGAAGATACTGGATGGACTGTGGCCGTCTTCGCTGGGAGTGGTTTTCGACCTGCCGCATGCAACTGCCGATCAATTGCGGGCCGGCGGCATGCGTGAGGTCAGCAGTCCGGCGCCGAAGATTCTGTTCAGCAATGCGTTGCCGGGAAAGGATGCCTGGCAGCCGATGCCGGAGTTGATCGTTTTGCTGCCGGATGAGGGGGATTTTCCGATTGATTTGAATGGCCAAAATATTCAGCAAATTTCTCTGTCTTCCGCCAGAATTCCCGGTTCGCTTTCCGTCCTATATAGTGACAAAGAAAAATGGATTGACCGGAATGGCAGTGGTTCTTATATGGAAGTGAAAGGTACGCCGCAACTGCTGATTCTTTCGCCGGAGTTGACGAAGAAACTGGGGAGTTCGCCGGACGTGTTGTTGTTAATCAAATCAGTAATTCAGGAGAAATACAATCATGCTTTTGAACAAGCCAAAAACAATGCTGTTCGCGCTTCTGATGGGAGTGCTGCTGCCGCAACTGAAGGCCGTTGACGAAAGCGTGGCGGCGACGGCGACGCAGCCGATTCCGACCATTGCGGTGTTGCCGTTCGATTCCCGCAGCCGCAACAGCGATGCCGAACAGCTTGGACGCAGCATTGCCGAATTGTTGTCGGTCGCTTTGATGGAAGAAAGCGAGTTCGAGTTGGTGGAACGTGCCGAGCTGGAGAAAATTCTCAATGAATTGCAGCTTTCCGATTCCGGCTTGATCGATCAGCAGACGCAGCTTCAGATCGGTCATCTGGTCGGTGCCCGGATTCTGATTACCGGTTCCTGCTTCAAAAGCGGCGAGAAGACGTTTCTGGTTGCCAAGGTGATCGGTACGGAAAGCGGCCGGGTGCTGGGAGCCAGTGTCAACGGCCGGGTGGATGTGGTCGAACTGATTCCGGAATTGCGGAAGAAATTGACGGATATTCTGTGCAGGAGCAGTGCGAAATTGCTGCCGCCGGCGGTGACGGAGCAGTCTGTATTGGCGCAGTTGTCCGCTGTTGTCGCCGGCCAGAGCCGGAAAGTGTATATTCAAGTATCGGAATCCATCAACGTCCCGGCGGTCGATCCGGCGGCGGAAGTCGAATTGAAAAAGTTGTTGCTGGATCTGGGCTTTCAGATTGTGGAAACTCCGGTTGAAGCCGAATACCGTTTGATCGGCGAAGGCGTTGCGACCAGTTCCGGCGTTTATCAGAATTTCCAGAGCGCGACGGCCCGGGTGGAACTGACGCTCTATCGCGGCAAGGAAGAGGTCGTGAAAGTGGACCGCGGCGTGGAAACGGTTGCCGGCGGTTCG
This sequence comes from Victivallis sp. Marseille-Q1083, assembly GCF_903645315.1. Taxonomy (NCBI): domain Bacteria; kingdom Pseudomonadati; phylum Lentisphaerota; class Lentisphaeria; order Victivallales; family Victivallaceae; genus Victivallis; species Victivallis sp. Marseille-Q1083. The sequence continues at coordinate 1,336,462 of NZ_CAHJXL010000001.1, read as the reverse complement.
TATGTGATCGCCGCGAAGACGGCGCTGGCGCAGTGTGCGTTGAAATTGGCGGGCCGGATCTTGCCGGTGTTGCAGTAAGTTGCGTTGCCGCCGGATGGCTCTCGGAGGTCGGATTTACCGGTCGCGTCGACTGCTTCGGGGTACGGAACAATTTTGTGGGACGAGCCGCCGTTTCGTCTGGCGGGCGGAATAAAGTATAAGATTTGATTCAGCAAAGCAAACGGCCGGCGGAATCCCGCCGGCCGTTTGCTTTCATTGCCGTGGCGACTGCCGGTCGCTTCTGTTTTTTTAATTGGCGAGCTGCCGCCGGCGCTTAATTTTCTTCGTAGAGCCAACGCGATTCCCAGACGTAATCGCAGAAGGTATCCGTATAAATCAGGCCGGGATCGTAACCGAGAAAGAGGACATCGGTCACGCCGCCGAAGGCTCGCAACGGGGTCAGGCAGACTCCCTCGATCGAACCGTAAACGAATCCCCAGAACGGGACCCGGCTGCTCTGGTACAGCATACAGCGCGGTACTTCAAGAAAACAGGTGCCGATGTTGGTTACGCCCCGCAGCATATGGTCCCAATGACTGTCGCTGTTCTCTTCGCCCGCCGCCGGAACCGGCGGCGGGGTTGGCGTTTCCCCGGCTCCGGTTGAAATTCCCGCCGTCAGCAACAATGCCAAACTCAAAATACCGATCCATTTTTTCATGCTGCGAATTTCCTTTAGATTAGGTTTGATACCTTGCCGTCCGGAATTTCCGGCGGCGGATTGAGTGCCATTCCGGCCAGCCTGGCCGCCTGGACAAACTGGTGGCAGACGGCAGGATCACAAAATTGATCCGGGGCTTTCAACTGGTTGCAGGCATCCACGCCGAATGGATGGACCGTTTCGATTGCCTGCGCAACGTTGGCGGCATTCAACCCGCCGCTGAGCATCACCGGTCGCGGACATTGCGCGACGAATTCCGCCGCCCGTTCCCATTGATAAACCTTGTCGGCCGTGTCGAGGCCCACCCGGCTGAGATCCAGATTGAAGGCGTCCAGATTGACGGCGTCGATCAGCGACAGATATTCATCCAGCGTCCAGTCATAACGGCCGGGATTCAGGTAAAACGTCAGAATGATCTTGGCGTTGGCCGGCAGGAGGTCTCGCAATACCGCCACCTGAACCGGTGTTACTTTGTGCAGTTGTACTGTGAAAATGGCCGATTTGTTCAGAATATCGACGATCGCTTCCGGTTCGGACAGGTGGGTGACGATCACCGGCGTCACATAAGGCGGCAGTTCCGCTGCCAGCCGGCCGGCGGTGCTGGGCAGAATGAACGATTTCGATTGATAAATCTGGCCGACCTGGAACCCCAGCACATCGGCGCCGCAACGAATCGCCGCTGCCATTTCCGTTTCATTCTGAATTCCGCAAATTTTGATCCGCATTATTGATTGAGCTCCCAGGCGCGATAGATGCCGCGCAGTGTAAAATCATTGCCGCCGGGTTGCAGCCCGGACAGGTGCTGCAGAAAAAACGGCGCATCCCCGCCTACTCCTAGCAGCGTCCGGCAACTGGCGCCGAGACCCTCTTCCGTCGCCCGGATCAGTTCCCGAACCATTCCGACGGCCCCCAGGTCGATTCCCAGACGCATGGCGTCGCGCGTATTCCCGGCCGGCCGGCGTTCCGGCCGGGTGTCGTCAAGCGGCAGGAACGGCAACTGAGCGGTCCCCTGATGGAGCGATTGGCGCAACAGCAGCCGGCCCGGCGCAATGGCGCCGCCGAGGAAACGCCGGCGGCCATCGACGACTTCAATGGTGATGGCGGTGCCGAAATCGACGACCAGCCCGGGCAGAGGATAGTTTGCCGCCAATTCCACCGCATTGGCCAGCCGGTCGCTGCCGATCGTCGTACAGTCGAGCCGGGTCAGGTCGAGGTTGACTGCCGTCGCGGGCGAAACATAAAAAAACGCCCGGCCGGCCAGCTTTTCGCGAACTTCCGGAACGACAGTCGCCGCTGCAATCGGCACCCCTTCCTCCGGCAGCATTGCCTCCTCCAACTGTTCGGTTCGAACCTGCCGGAGATTGCCGATCCTGCCATTCTCAAATTCGGCCAACTGCGTGTTGCTGTTGCCGATATTCATTAAAAATACCATCGACTTCCCCGGCTCGCTCACAAAAATTTTCTGAGTTCCGGGTTGTCGCCCAGCATCTGTACCAGATTTTTCACTCGTTGCGCCGATTTTCCGTTGCATACCAGCGTGGCGTCTTCGGTGTGGACGATGATCAGGTCATCGACATCCACGGCCGTAATCAGGTGATTGTTGTCTCCGACAATGATGCAGTCTTTGGCTCCCAGTCCGGCGAACAGGCCGCGCACGACATTGTTGTTCCGGTCCGGTTTGACCTGGTTGCGCAATTCGGTCCAACTGCCGACGTCATCCCAGTCGAATGTCGCCTCCGCCACCAGCACGTCCCGTAATTTTTCCATCAATGCATAATCGATGCTGATGCGGTCGAAATGCGGGTACTCCAAGGCCAGAACTTCATTCAGCGTGCCGCAGCCGATTGCCGCTTTGACCGTTTCGGCCAACTCCGACAAACTTGGCGCGTAACACTGCAGTTCTTCGCGCAAAACCGGCAAGGTCCAGACGAAAATTCCACTGTTCCAGCGGTAATTGCCGGAAGCCAGAAATTTCGTCGCTTCCTCCAGACTCGGCTTTTCCACGAAACCTTCGCCGCGGCGAAAGGCCGTCGGCAACCCGGGATCAATCGCTTCGCCGCAGCGCAGATAGCCGTAACCGGTGGTGGCAAAGCGCGGCTTGATCCCGATGGTGACCGCTTTTTTATACATGACTGCCGCCTGCACCGCGTCGTTCAGCACCTGCTTGAATTGCTTCGCATCGTGAATGATGTGGTCGGCCGGCGTCGCCACCAGGACGCTGTCGGCCGCTTTGCAACGCGCCGCCGCAATTCCGGCCGCGACCGCCACGCAGGCGGCCGTATCCCGACCGGTCGCTTCGCCGATGATATTCTCGGCCGGAATCGAGGAGAGCAGGGAACGCATCGGCAGTTCGTATTCCCGGTTGGTGATCACCAGACAGTTCTGCGGGGCGATTCCGGCGGAAGTCAGGCGCGCTACCGTCTGCTCCAGCATCGTCAAATTGCCGATCAGCCGCAGCAACTGCTTCGGATGACTACTCCGGCTTTGCGGCCAGAAGCGCTCTCCCTTGCCGCCGGCCATGACGACGGCATATACGTTTTCAAGATTCATCGATCAAGCCAACCTTTCATCGGCACCGTGACGAGGTTTTCAACCCATACCTTCGATCAGTTTCGTCAACGGCAAGAACATGGCGATGACGATCGTACCGACGATCACGGCCAGGACGACGATCATCAACGGTTCGATCATCGAAGTGAGGGCGTTGACCGCATTGTCCACTTCGTCTTCATACTTGTCGGCAATGCGCTCGAGCATGTCCGGCAAGCGGCCGGTTTCCTCGCCGACCTCGATCATGCTGATCACCATCTGCGGGAAAATGCCGGTGGCGTTCAACGGCGCCGCGATGCCTTCGCCTTCCTTGACCGCATCGTGCACTTTCTGCACGGCCGAGGCGACCAGATCGTTGCCGGAGGTATCGCGGACGATGTTCAAGGCGTTCAGCACCGGCACGCCGGCGGCCATCAGGGTGCCCAGGGTTCGGGAGAAACGGGCGATTGCCGACCGGGAAATGATCGGCCCGAACAGCGGCATGTGGTATTTGACCCAGTCGATGCCGAATTTACCGTATTTGGTACGATTGGTAATACAGTACAAAATAATAATGGCAACAATAGCCAGCAAGACTTTCCAGCCTTCATGCACCAGCACGTTGCTGGCGTCGATGACCCACAAAGTCAAGGCGGGCATTTGCCCACCCGGCAGCAGGTCGTCAAAAATGCTTTTGAAACTCGGCACAATCCAGATCATCAACCCGGTGGTAATCAACCCGGCGATGACCAGCACCGAGATCGGGTAGATCATCGCCGATTTCACTTTGCCGGCGATCTTTGCCGCCTTTTCCATGAATTGCGCCAAGCGTGACAAAATGGTTTCCATCGCCCCGGCCGCCTCGCCGGCCCGTACCATGTTCAAATACAGCTTGTCGAAACTTTTCGGATTGTAAGCCAGCGCTTCCGAGAACGTCGCACCCTCTTCAACCGCATCGGCGGTGTCGCCGAGGATGAGCTTGGTCATCGCGTTTTTGCTCTGTTTTTCCAGCGTCCGCAACGAACGGATCAACGGCAGACCGGCCTCCAGCAGCGTTGCCAACTGGCGGGTGACGAGCGTCAATTCCTTGCGCTTGATTTTGCGCGCGCCCAGCGCAAAGTTGAAAATGCTTCCCTGCTGGGCCTTGCGGCGCCGCTTGACCGGCTGTCCCTTGGCGGTCAGGGCTTTCAACGAAGTCGGATACAATCCCTGCTTCTTCAGTGTCGAGGCAGCGACGTCTTCAGAAGAGGCTTCCAGCGTTCCCTTCTGCTCCTTGCCGTACTGATCCATTGCGGTATATGCAAATTGCGGCATAAATCGAATCCTCCGATTTTGCTTGATGAATGGTTGATCCCGTCTCCGTCACGCCACAATGTAACGGATTCCCACTTTCGAATCACGGCCGGACCCGTTCCGGCCGTTCCGTTATTTTTTCTGCTGTTGCGCCTCCTGCTGCAATTGGCGCAAGGTCTGGAGGACCGACTCCTGATCCTGTGCCTTGGTGATCAGTTCCGTGTAAGAGATCACCCCTCTTTCAAACAGCTCGACCAAATGCGCATCGAGCGTATGCATGCCGTATTTCGCTCCGGTTTGCAGTTCGGACGTGATACGGAATGTTTTATTGTCGCGGATCAGCGCCTGGATGGACGGCGTTGAGACCATGATCTCGAATCCGGCCACCCGTCCGGGTTTATCGGCCCGCGGCAGCAGCACCTGGGAAATCACCGCCACCAGCGAGGACGCCAACTGGGTACGAATCTGCGCCTGCTGGTTGGTCGGAAAGGCGTCGACGATACGGTCGACGGTACGGGCAGCGCCGGTGGTATGCAAAGTGGCGAAAACCAGGTGACCGGTTTCCGCTGCGGTTACCGCCGCTTCCATCGTTTCCAGGTCGCGCATTTCACCGACCAGAATGATGTCCGGGTCCTGACGCAGCGAACGTTTCAGCGCTTCGCCGAAGGAAGGGACGTCAACGCCGATTTCCCGTTGGATGACCACGCTTTTCTTGTGATAATGATAAAATTCGATCGGGTCCTCAATGGTGATGATGTGGCAGGCGCGTTCCTGGTTGATGATGTTGATCATCGAAGCCAGCGTCGTCGATTTGCCGGAACCGGTCGGCCCGGTAACCAGGACCAGGCCGCGGGGACGGTAGAGCAGATCCTTGACCGATTCCTGCAGACCGATCTGCTCGAAAGTCAGGAGCGTATTGGGAATCTGGCGCAATACCGTGCCGAACACCCCTTTCTGTTTGAAGGCGCTGACACGAAAACGAGCCTGATCGCCGAACCCGAATCCGAAGTCGGCCGTACCGACCGCCTGGATTTGCTGCAGGTGCGCTTCCGATGCGATGGTTTTGATCAGCCGTTCCGTATCCTGGGCGGTCAGGGGCGGGACATCCAGCGGCGTCATATCACCGTGCAGACGTACCATCGGCGGGGCTCCGACCTCCAAGTGCAAGTCGCTGACGCCCTCGTCCACCACCAACTGCAACAGTTCTGTCATATCAACGCTCATTTTCGCCTTCCACTCCTACGCGGCACCCAACCGCTTGCTAATTCTTTGATTATTTTCATTGTCTCTTATTTCAAATCCGGAATTCCGCCATTGCCGTCAGGTGTAACGCAACACTTCATCCACCGTCGTTTCGCCGTTGAAGATGGCCTTCAAACCGTCTTCCCGAATCGTATGCATGCCCTGCTGGCAACCTTTTTCCTGGATTGCCGAGGTTGGCGCATTGCTTAAAATCAAATCGATGATCGGCTGGGTGATCACCAGCAGCTCGGTAATCGCTTTCCGGCCCTTATAGCCGGTGTTGTTGCAAACCGGGCAGCCGCGTCCGTAATAGAATTTGCGGTCGCCGAGCTCCGTCCGGTCCAGGTCCAGCCGCTGCAGTTCTTCGTCACTGGGCGTGTAGCTGGTTTTGCAATTGTAGCAGACCCGGCGGATCAGCCGCTGAGCCAGCACGCCGACCAGCGAAGAACAGATCAGGAACGGTTCAATTCCCATATCGACCAGACGGGTGATGGTCCCGGCCGAGTCGTTGGTGTGCAGGGTACTGAACACGAAGTGCCCGGTCAGCGATGCCTCGATCGCGGTCTGGGCGGTTTCGAAGTCACGGATTTCCCCGACCAGAATCCGGTCCGGGTCCTGGCGCAGGAACGCCCGCAGAGCCTTGTGGAAAGTCATGCCGACCGCCTCGTTGATCGGCACCTGGATAATGCCTTCGATATCGTATTCGACCGGGTCCTCGGCCGTCAGCAGTTTGTCGCCGATCACGTTGATTTCCTTCAGCGCGGAATAAAGCGTCGTCGTCTTGCCGGAACCGGTCGGCCCGGTGACCAGCAGGATGCCGTTCGGCAGATGGATCAGCTCCCGCAATTTTTCCAGCACCTGCGCATCGAGTCCCAGCACGTCCAAATCCAGATTGACCACCGACCGGTCCAGCACGCGGAGCACCACCGATTCGCCGTGGGTGATCGGCAGGCAGGAAACGCGCAGATCGACCGGTTTGCCGCCGACTTTGAGCTGGATGCGGCCGTCCTGCGGGATACGGCGTTCGGAAATGTTCAAACCGGACATGATCTTGACGCGGCTGATGATCGGCATCGCCAGCGCCTTGGGCGGCGGCGGCAGTTCATAGAGTGCGCCGTCCACCCGGTAGCGGATGCGGAAATCATTTTCGAACGGTTCGAAATGGATGTCGGACGCCTTGTCCTTGATCGCCTGGCGCAGCACCATGTCGACGAACCGGATGATCGGCGCTTCATTGGCGGTATGCTCCAGGTCGATGACGTCATCGAGATTGACCTCCTTGATGTCCTGGCTCATTTCGTCGATCACTTCGCGCACCGTGCTCATGTCGGCCGGATAATATTTTTCCAACTGGCTGTCGATCTGATCGGGATCGGCCACCAGCGGCGTGATGTCGCAGTTGAGAATGAAACGCAAATCGTCGTGTTGCAGAAAATTCAGCGGACTGCGCATTGCCACCCTCAGGATTTCGCCGTCGAAGCTGACCGGAATGACGCCGTAGGAGCGCGCCAGTTCGGGATCGACTTTGGCGATGATCTCCGGCGGTATCGGAATGTCTTCCAAATCGACGACTTCACTGCCGAGATTGTTGGCCATCAACTGTAAAATCTGCTTTTTCGTCAGCAAACCGTAGTTGACGATGACCTCGGTAAACGGCGTTCCGGAACGATCGTGTTCCTCTTCCACATCGCGCAACTGTTCTTCGGTACAGCCGCCTTCCGTCAGCAGAATATCACGCAAAGCTAGGTTTTCACTGTCGAGCATTTTATCCAATGACCTTGTGTTGATAGTTGATTACAAATCTCATGACTGTTATTCCGCGTCCATCATGGTGACCCGGATTACCTCTTCGAGTGTTGAAGTGCCCGCCTCCGCTTTGCGCAGCGCGTCGTCGCGCAGCGTCCGCATGCCGTTGCGCCGCGCCGCGTCGCGGATGGTGGACGTGGAAGAGTTTTTGAAGATCAATGCTGCGATGTCGTCGGTCACGGTAAAAATTTCATAAATGCCGATCCGGCCTTTGTAACCGGTATGGCTGCAGCGTTCGCAACCGGTGCCCTTGTAGAATTGGCGGGTGGCCAGATATTCCGGCGAAAGTCCGAGCAGCCGTGCTTCCATCGGCGTCGGTTTGTGTGGCGCCAGACAATTCTTGCAGGCGCGCCGCAGCAGCCGTTGCGCCATGACCGCCCGCAGCGAAGAAGCGACCAGAAACGGCGCGACGCCCATATCGACCAGACGGGTGATGGCGGTCGGGGCGTCATTGGTATGCAGGGTGCTGAACACCAGGTGGCCGGTCAACGCGGCGTTGATGGCGATTTCGGCCGTTTCCAAGTCGCGGATTTCACCGACCATGATGATGTTCGGCGCCTGACGCAGCATGGCCCGCAGCGCGGCGGCGAAGGTCATGTTGACATGGCGGTCGACCTGCACCTGGTTGATGCCGGGCAACAGATATTCGACCGGGTCTTCGACGGTGATGATTTTGCGCGCGGTCGTATTGATGGTGTTCAGAAAAGCGTAAAGCGACGTCGTCTTGCCGGAACCGGTCGGCCCGGTGACCAGGAAAATGCCGTCCGGGAAAGAGATGATGCGGTTGACCAGTTCCAGGTCGTCGGCATAAAAACCGAGCTTCGGAATATCCAACTGGATGCTGGCCTTGTCCAGAATACGCATGACGATACTTTCGCCGTGAGTGGTCGGCACGCTGGAAACACGCAGGTCGATGTCGCGGTCGCCGACGGACATCTGAATACGGCCGTCCTGCGGAATGCGTTTTTCCGTGATGTCCAGCCGGGCCATGATTTTTACCCGGCTGGTCAGATTCGGCTGCCAGTATTTGGGCGGCGCCTCCACTTCCCGGAGCACTCCGTCGATGCGGTAACGGATACGGTAGGATTTCTCCATCGGCTCGAGGTGAATATCGCTGGCGTGCATCTTGTAGGCTTCGGTGATGATCAACGTCACCAGCCGGATGATGGCGGTTTCATCGTTCTCGTCTTCGCTGGCGGCATCGAAGTGGATGATGCCTTCCTCTTCGGCCAGTTCGCCCATGAATTTCTTGACCGTTTCGGAGATGGTCCGATAGTGCCGTTCGATGATCCGGGTAATCTGGGCTTCCGGCGCGATGACCGCTTCGACGTCGCAGCCGAGCAGGTAACGCAACGCGTCGATCGTCCCCATATCGGTCGGATCGCTCATCGCCACCGTCAGGCTTTCATCGGTTTTCATCACCGGAATGACATTGTAGGTGCTGACGATATCCGGAGTCAACGCGGCGAGCACCTCGTCCGGGATTTCGTAGTGGTCCAGGTCGAGCATTTCCATGCCGTATTGCTGCGCCAGCAGCGCAGTCAAATCGTGTTCGGAAACGAATCCCAGCTCTTTGATGGCGTCGACGACGCTGAGATTGTTTTTGCTTTGCGCAGAATACTGGCGCGCCTGGTTCAACTGTTCCTGAGACAGCAAGCCATATTCGGTCAGCAACTCAATGATAAAATCATTATCTTTGGCCACGTTCTTTCCCCCGTGATCGTAACTGAAATACTTTTAGAGCCAATACGTCATGCCCACATTGCACAACAGCACATCGTAAACATTAATTCTGCTTTTTGAGAATTTCAAGTAATTTCCGATTGAATTCAGATAAGAAATGCAAAACAGGGGAAGGAAAGCGGAAAAAAATGTTTTAAAGCGGTTCTCCTTCTTGATTTTTTACATAACTGAACGCATAGTAAAACAAATTCTCCCCTGCCGGCTTAGCTCAGTGGTAGAGCAGCTGACTTGTAATCATCAGGTCGTCGGTTCGACTCCGACAGCCGGCTCCATTCATAAATAAATAAGTTATGATATTTAATCAATATAAAATATTGAGTTGTTATCTAACTTTTGTCTAATTTCCTATCAGTGCATAGTTTTCTTGTGCTTATTTTACTTTAGAGCGCAATACGGCAACCTCGGAAACGGCGTCCGGTGACTCCGGCTGCAGAAGCGCCTGGTGCGCCAGCCATAACCGCTCCAGCAAATCGGCCGGCCAGCGGCCCTCCACATGAATGGCGCCGTCGTCGTTGCGGCAGGTCAATTGTTCGGCCGCTTCGCCGGCATCGGTTCCGAGAATAATTGCGGCGCGTTTCATGCCGTCGAACAGTTTGCCGACCTGCAGCCAGGCCTTTTCCTGCTGGTGCGCCTCCGTCAGCCGACAGTCCAGGTCAACGCCGATCGAATGGTCTTTGGCCAGCCGGAGAATTGCCTGCAAGGTTCCGGATACCGGCCGATCGTCCATGGTCATCCAGCCGTCGACCGGTTGGGGAATGGCGGCAAAGCCGATGGCTTCCGCCGGGATTTCCTGCAGGATTTTCTGAAAAATACCGGCGTCGTCGAACTGGTTGTCCAAACTGGCGAAAAAGGCGTCGAGGACGATTCCATGATCCGGCAGGATGGCGATGACGTGGTCGTTGACCGGCAGGAAAAAAGTCGGTTTGCGGGCGCCGCCGTCGGCCAGTTGCAGAACTTCCCGGTTGCGCAGCGCGGTGGTTCTGGCTTGCGGATTGCCCTCGAGCAGTCGTGCGCGGAACGCCGGCCAGGTTGTCCGGCTGCGCACCAGAATCCCGCCGGAGGAGGGCATGGATTCACCGCCGGTTTTGCCGTTCAGCCAGAAGAACATCAATTCCTGAACCTGCATGGTTTCGAACCAGTCGGCGAACAGATACGGCTGAGCGTCCCGGCTCAGCTTGGTCAGCAGGCTCTGGGCGAGCGAGGTCGCCAGCAATTTCCGGCTCCAGTAGGAATCCTGCATCATTTCACAATCCCAGTAAACCATCGCCTGGGCCGCCGGGACCGGATAGCGCAGCAAGCTGTCCGGGCCGCGGCGTTCATGGCCGGTAAAGGCCGGCGTCAGCATCACCACGCTCAACAATAAAGCGGCGGTGGCCGCCCGCCGCAGCCAGCGGCGCGGGACGCTTTCCGGGGGGACGTTGAAAATTTCCCATAACCGCAGTTTGAGGTCGCGGCTGCCGGCGCCGAGATTATTGCCGCCCTGCAGGGCCGGCGGCGGGGTCAGGCTGAAAAAAAGCAGCAGCCGGGCATATTCGCCGCGCTGGGCGCCTTCCAGGTGAAGCCGGCGGACCACTTCCCGGTCGCAATTCAGTTCGGCCGCCAGCCAGAAACGCCGGATCGCCCAGCCCAGGAACAAATTTCCCCAGAAGAGGCAGCCGGTAAGGGTCAGCAACAGATTGCTGGCATTGTCGCCGGCTTTCAAATGCGCAAATTCGTGCAGAAATAACGTGATGATCTGTTGATCGGTCAATGTCGCCGCTTTTTGGGCCGGGAAAAAAATTTTCGGCCGCCGGAAACCGGTACAGGCCGGCGCCGCCAGCAGAATTCCGCCGTCGAACAGCCGGCAATGACGACGGTCGAAGCCGGCGAGGCCGGCCGCCTGGTGAAAGAGGTTGAACAGCCGGCCGCCGGAAATTTCCGGCAAGGCATTCAGCAGCCTCTGCCCGCACCGCTGCCGGTTCAGCCGGTAACCGGCCAGCAATCCGGCGATGCCGAGGTAAAGACCGGCCAGCCCCCAGAAGGCGCTGCCGGCCGGGATGACGAACGACGGCGGCAGCGGCTTTTCCGCAATTTTGGGAACGGCTTCCGGTTTTTCCGGTGCGGTGGCAACGGCGAATTCCCAACTGTCCCAGTCGAACCGGATGGAAGGCGCGGCGACATTTTCCGCCGGGTCGGCCTGCGAAGCCGCTGTCCAGCCGGGAAAATTCACGTCATGCAGCGGCAGGACCATCAACAGCAGCAGCACCGCCCACAGGCCCCGGCTTTGAAGTTGCCGGTGCAAGGCCGGGAACGGCAGCCGTTCCAACAACTGGATCAGCAGAAACAGAGCCGCGCCACGCAGCAATGCGGAGGCGGCATAAAAAATTATTTCATGCATTGTCCTTCCGCTTCCTCGATAATGGCTTTCAATTCGCTGAGTTCCTCGCTTGACAGCCGGCGTTCCTTGACGAAAAAGCTCAGCAGCGCCCCCGGCGTGTCCTGAAACGTATCCCGCAGAAATTTATTGCTGGCCTCTTTCAAATATTCCTCGCGGCTGATCCGGGGGGAATATTGATAGGAGCGCCGTTCGCCCTCCTGGCTGACCGCTTCCTTTTTCAACAGCCGCAGCAGCAGTGTTTTGATCGTCACCCCTTCCCAGCTGTTTTCCCGTTGCACGTTGCCGACGATTTCCGGCAGGGTTTGCGGCGATTTGTCCCACAACGCCTTCATGACTTCCAATTCCGCGTCAGAAATTTTGATCCGCTCCATATCCATTCCTTTTTTGCAAAGCCGGCGACCGGTCGGACGGCTTCATCTGATGTCTTTCCAATTGAAATTGATGATTGCCAATGTTAAAAATACCACGATATAAATACTTAGCAATGCCAGATTCGCACTTAATTTATACCATGGGATGTTGTTCAGCCAAAAAAGAAACGCCGTCGCGCCGCCCATTGTTTCAGACAACAGATAATCCTTGAGGTGCGCCATGAAAGGAAACAAAGCCGCAATATAACAGACGAAATAAACCGTTACCGCGGCGATGGTGGCCGCCGTCGTCCGGTTGAATATCGTGGAAAAGAACAAGGCGATCGCCGCCAGCGCCATCTGGGAGAAGGAGAAGTAGATTACCATCGCGCCGTAACGCAGGATGGCCGCCGGTTCGCCCATCGTCGTGAAATCGACTCCCCAGGCGCCGAACATGAAGATCACCTGGGTGGACGACCAGCCCCGCAGCAGCGCTGCCGCCGCCAGGGAAACGACGGCGAAATAGAGGGAAAAAAACAGCGTCATCAGATAGATGGCGAAGAATTTGCTCAGAATCATGCCGGTCCGGGAACGCGGCCGGGACAGCGCCAGTTTGAGGCTGCCGTCCTGCATTTCGCCGGCGACCGTTTCCCCGGCCAGCGTGGCGACCAGAATCGGCATCAGAATCAGAAAGGTCGGAATCATCACCAGCCGGGCGAGAAAAGGACCGTCGAAACAACTGAAAATGAAATTGGCGAACGCTTCACTGAAGCCGGCCCGTTCCAGCGTCCGGGCAAATTCCCGGGAACCGCCGCCGGAGCGGAAACCGATATAACATAACGTCAGAAACAGCAGATGGCCGGCGGCGATGACGAAATTTTTTTTCTGCACCGCCATTTTCAACAGTTCGTAACCGATATTGCGCCACATATTCATCGCCTTTCCGCCAGATTTTCCAGAAAAAATGTCTCGAGGTTCGCCGCGGCGACGCTCAAATGCGTCACTTCCACGCCGCCGTGAACCAACCGCGCGTTGACCAGTCCCGCCAGTCGGTCGCAGTCGGCCGTTGCGGCGTATTCCAACCGCAATTCCCGATCGGAAGTCACGACGATTGAGCGGGGGGCAAGTTCACCGGTCTCCTGCAGCAGCCGCCGGGCCAGGGCCGGCTGGCGGCAGCGGACGCACAGTTGCGGCGGCGCTTTCAGCAGCTCCTGCAAGCCGCCGCAGGCGATCAGAGTTCCCTGGGAGAGCAGCGCGATCTTATCGCAGATTTGTTCCATCTCTCCGAGCAGATGACTGCTGACCAGTACCGTCGTGCCGAAATCGCGGTTCAACTGCCGGATCAATTGCCGGATTTCGACGATGCCGCCGGGATCGAGGCCGTTGGTCGGTTCATCCAGGATGATGAGATCCGAGTCGGGCAGCAGCGCCAGCACGATGCCGAGCCGCTGTTTCATGCCGGTGGAAAAGGTGCCGACTCGGCGGTCGGCCGCCGAGTCCATGCCGACGAAGCGCAGCAGTTCCCGCGACCGTTTTTCATAGGCGGGGCCGTGGCCGCCGGAAAAAACCTTCAGATTCCAGCGGGCGGAAAGGTCGGGATGAAAACTCGGCCATTCGATGACGGCGCCCAGTTTCCGCATGGCCTGCGGGTGTTCCCGATGGACGTCGAAACCGTTGACGGTGACCGTTCCGGCCGTCGGCCAGATCAACCCGGTGATCGCTTTGAGCAGAGTGCTCTTGCCGGCGCCGTTCGGGCCGATCAGTCCCATGACGTCGCCGCGTTCAACGGACAGTGAAACATCCCGCAGGACCGGTCGGGAACCGAAACATTTGCTCAAATTTGTTATCCGGATGGCCATTTACAGCCCGCCTTTTTCCTGCAATGCGTCGGTGCTGATGTGGCCGTCGATATACAGATAGTTGCGGGAGCTGACCTCGCCGTCTTTGCCGTGTACGGTTTCGAAGTCGGTCAACAGCGGGACGGTGTAGCCCAGCAGCTCGAAACGGGACGAAAAAGATTTGCCGTTGATGTCCAGCATCGACAGCCACCAGTAGCTGCTGCCGCTCTGGGCGAAATGTTCGGGATCGGAAGGGCAGTGGAAGATCTCCTGATGTTGCCAGGACGCTTCGTCGCCAGGATCGGCGCCGAGATAGGCGGCCAATGTCCGCATCACCGGCTCGAACATCGTCTCGTTGGCGGCCGGGTCGCCGGGATCGCCGACGCAATACGGCAGGCATTGGCGGTTGTCCATCGCATAATTCTGCAACGCCAGGCCGATTTGCCGGAGATTGTTCATGCAGCCGGTCCGGTAAGCCCTGGCCCGGACATAATGGACCGCCGGCAGCAGCAGTCCGGATAATATGCCTATTACGGCGATAACGATCAGTAATTCCAGTAATGTAAAAGCTGAATGTTTCATCGGTTTCCTCCTGTGCAGAAGCAGTGTGCTTTTAACTTGTCTAACGGCGGTATTGCAGCAGCCGGACCCAGGTCTGGATGACTTTGGAAAGATCGCGCCGCTCCGCGGGTGACAATTCGGCCAGCATGATGCGGGTCGCTTCTTCCTGGACGGCCTGTCCTTCCGGCGAATTGAGCAGTTCGGCATTCTTCTGATAGGCGTCCTGCAGCGAATGCTCCGCATCGCGTTCCAGCTTGGCGATCGTCTCCTGCCGGCGTTCCGGCGGCAGGGCGCGAAACTGGGACAATTGATTCTGCAGCGAACCTTTCAGGGCCTGTACCCGGATCCGGCGCTGTTCTTCCGGCGAGTATTGGGCGAGCTGCCGCCGCAGGTGTTCGATGACCTCCTCCCGGCGGTCGCGGTTGCTCTGCGGTGAAAATACCCGCGTCATCGCCGCGGCGAGCTGTTCGGCCGTCCAATGCTCTTTGGCGAGCATTTCATCGGATGTCATCGGTTCCGTTTCAATCCTGCTGCAGAACCACAGCAGGCCGCCCAGCACCGGCAGCGCGAGCAGCAGCGGCAGGTAGATGGCGCGCCGCCGTTTCGCTCCGGGGTGTGGTTTGGTCGTCTTGGGGCGACTGTTCATGATGAATACCTCCTGACTTCGTTGCCGCGGTCATCGACATCGACCCGGCCCGTTTCAAAACCGGCCGTTTCCGGCCGCCGCAGATTCCGGTCTCTTTTTTATAAGTTACAAACATAACTTATAAATGCAAATAAAAATAATGAAAAAAAATAATTTTCTTCGGGATTGACCGGAGTTTGCACCATTCGCTCCGGCCCGGCTGCCGAAAAACGCCTGGTACGCCGATAGATTGAAATTCTGCCTGTCACGCTTCAGCTTTTCAGTTGCTTGCAGAAAAACATCTCCATCGGCTGCGCCAGCGGACCGTCGTTCAACACCAGACAGCCGCAGTCTCGATAATTCAGCTTCCGGTAAAAATGCTGGGCCGTTTCATCCGCCTGGGTCGATAAAAGCACCATCTTGAAGCCGGCCGCCGCCATCTCCTTTTCCCAGAATTCCATCGCGAGCCGGCCGTAGCCGTTTCCCCGGCAGGCCCGATCCAGACAAATGAGGTTCAAAAACGGCAGTTTGTCCCATAACAGACTATAATACATGATTCCGGCCGGTTTTTCATCGACGAATATGACGTATCCCCGGGCGTCGCGGACTTTGCGGTCGAATTCCGGTTCGGAGCCATGGTTATCCATCGCCAGCCAGAATTTTTTATCCTCACTGGTCACATATTTTATCAAGAACATTGCCAGCCTCCGAGCTGAATTTGCATTTGCCGGGACCGGTGTGACAAATCGAATGCCGGTCTTCGGGCGGGTTGTTGACGAAAAAAATTTGCATGGGCGTAAATTATGGATTCTTCGACGCATAACGGGGATCGGCCCGGCGAACCAGGCCGGTATACTCCTGCTGCAGCTCCTGGAAAGCCTTTCGGACGTCGGCCGGGATATCGACATGGGCGATGAAGTTTCTGCCGTTCGGACCGTAGCCTGCCGCATCGTCGGACAGCCGCGGTATTTCGCCCAGCAGAAGGGTGATATATTGTTTCATCGTCCACATGCCCCGAATCGTATTTTCGTAAACGAGTTTGCCGTTTCGGCAGACGACGCTGGCGGCATAGGTGGCATAATTGATGATCGTGACTTCCGCCGGCGCAAACCGGCGGAAGCCCGCTTCCATCCGATGCTGCATCGTGGCATCCTGGGCGAGAATGATGGATTGAAATGGAATGCCGTTCTGCCGCAACAGTTCCAGCAGCCCGGTGATATTGCTGCCGCAGTTCGTCGAACGGCATTCCAGCAGGTCCGGTTCCAGGCCGTATTGAGTTTTCAGATAGGCCGCAAAGAGTTCCGCTTCCGGTCGGCCGGCCGTGGCGACAGCGGGAAGCGCCCGGCGCATTTCCCGCCGCAGGATTGCCGTCGTATGCCCGATGCCGCCGACGATCACATATTTACCGGCAACCCGATTGGCGACGGCTTCGGCCAGAATATCGCCGCCCGCCAGAATGCTGCCGCCGAACAGAACCATGACATCGGCCTGGTCTATGCGGTATTTCGCCTGCAGTTCCCGCCGGGTCAGACGGGGAAGATCCCTTTTGCCGCAGAATTTCGCCAGGAGGTTGATCGAGGCGGCAATGCGCTCCAGGCTGTCCGGTTCACCCGGCATTCAGCGGACCGGCTGGTAGTTGATCTCTGCCTCCTCGTCGGTCGCTTCCAGCTTGAAAATGACCGGCCGCAAACCGTCGTTGCAACTGCAGATCGCCACCCCCGGCTTCCGGATCCAGTCGCCATGATAGAACAGTCCGTTGCCGGCGCCGTGCGCCAGGGCGAAGGCGTATTGGTAAATGGCTTTCCACGCTTCATCGCAGAAACCCGCCGGCTTGGCGTAGTCGGCATGGAATACCTGACCGGCTTTCAACATCGGACAGGCGGTCAGACCCTCCACCCCGTATTCCGAAGCCAGTTCCTGATCCAACGTCGTTTTCAATACCGTGATCTTCACTTTTCTCATCGTCGCAATCCTCCGTTGAATTTCCATACAAGACCATTTGCCGGCCGGGGGGGCCGCTCCGGACACGCAAAGGTTCCGGTTTTCAATCGCCGTCCGGCATGACTCCGTCATCGGGCGGGACATTGAGAATTTGCTCCGCCACCCAGGACGGCTGGGGAAATTCGAACTGCAGCGTACCGCCGCGCCGCCGCAACTGCCGGTTTCCCCAGAGATACAGATCGAAACATTCGCCGAGGTTCCAGTGCAGCAGTCGGCCCTTCTGAGGACGCTCCAGGTGAGCGGCATTCAAACAGCCGTCGAGCCGGGCCGGAATCGCCAGGGCGGCGCCGTCGCGGCGGCGAATCGCGCTGCGGAAATATTTCCGGGCCGCCGCGGCGGTCAGGCAATATTCACCCGGCCGGCAACTGAGCTCCGCCGACGCGGGCAGGGTGCCGGCTTCGGGAAACAGCCGTGCAACGGAGCCGGCCGGGCCGGCTCCGTTGCCGTCAAGCCAGGCGAAATACCAGTTGAACCGCCAGGAGCGTTTTTCAATCGGACCGAGTTCCGGATCGAATTTCAATACGGTGCGACGGACCGTCAATTGCTGATCGTTTCCTTCGATCGTGTAGCGTCCGGCCCCGTTGGTGTTGCGCGGCAGAAGCCAGCGCCAAAGGTCGTCGCCGCAGCCGATTTCCACTCGCTTGCCGTCCGTCCGTTCTGCCTGCAAACGCAGAAACGGCCGGTCGGAATCATAAAACAGCGTCGAATCGGTGCCGGGCGACTGCCATTCCGCCAGCGGCAGTTCAAGGGCGTCATCTTCCGGCAAGCGGGCGATCATCAGTCGTTTCCACGGTCCGGACAGCGTCAGCGGGTCCAGTTCCAGCTGTTCTACGCAGCCGCTGCCGCCGGCGATATCCATCGTCATCCGGCCGACATGGTTGAAGAATTCCAGCCGGCGCTTGACGACCGGTTCATTGCCGAACGGGATCACCGTCGCCAGTTCGGCGCTGGCGCTCAGGGCGTCCGCCGAGCTGTGGAGTCGCCAGCCTCTGCTCAGGCCGCCGCGTTCGGCAAAACCGTTGACCCGCACGCCGTCGAAATGCAACAAGGCGTCACCGCCGATTGCCAGACAGTTGACTTCACCGGCTTCGGTGTTGCAAACGAAGCGCCATTGCCCGCCCTGAATTGCCGGACCGGACGAACTCACTTGACCACCTGAAAGATTTCCGGCAGCGGTCGGCGCGACAGCGGTGCCGGCGGCTGCGCCGGATAGCCGAGCGGTGAAATCGCTTCCACACTCCACGGCGGCTGTATTTCCAGAGCGGCATTCATTCTGGCGATATCGAACGCGCAAATCCAGCAGGTGCCGAGCCCTTCGGCCGCCGCTGCCAGCACCAGGTGTTCCATCGCGATGCCGATGTCCACTTCGATGATCGGCGTGCCTTCCAGCCGTTTCCAGCAGTTTTCCCGGTTGCCGATCGCCACGACGACGGCCGGCGCTTCCTGCAGCCAGGGCGCCGTGTAAACCGTGCCGATCTTCTGGCGCAGTTGCGGATTGAAAACAATTTCAAAGCGCCAGGGCTGCCGGTTGCAGGCCGAGGGCGCCAGTTGCACCGCATGGGCCAGCCGTTCCAGCACGGCGTCATCCACCGGCCGGTCGCTGTACTGCCGGATACTCCGGCGTTGTTCGATTACTTTATAAAAATCCATCTGACACCTCGTTGGCTGGGTTATGCTTCTTGAACGCGTACGTTAAATTAGCATGATAACAGCTATTTTACAAACGCCGCACCGCTGCCGCAGCGAGGCTGAAAAAGCGGCGCCGCCCTCAATTGGAGCGACGCCGCGGCCGGCCGGCGGGCTGTCGAAATTTTCAGTGCCGGCGGTCGTCCTCGCGATTGGCCGGTACGGTGTAAATACCGAATGCCGGATCGAAAACCATGGTGTCATGGTGGGTTTGGAGCCAGGAGACCGCCTCTCCCGGTGAACAATTGACCAATGATTCCAATTGCTGACGCAGGTCCGGACGATGCTTCAAGACGTCCGGATGATCCCCCAGATAGAGGAGGGCCGGTTGATAACCCATTCGGGCGAGTTTGAATGTCTGGTCGGTAAACTGCCAATCGGACGTGTCGGAGTTTTTCTTCAGCGCATTCCAATAATATTCGAGAAACTTTTCCTTGTCCGGTTCCGGCGTTTGTTCGAAGGCGAACGCGAACCAGGGCGATTCGACTTTGCAGTGCGCGGAGTTGTCCCGCTGGTCGCGGCAAAGCATTTGCTGAATGGCCGGCAGGACGGTTTCGACCAATTCGTATTTTTGCAGCAATGGGATCATCCGGGGATCCCAGCGCAGTTGCTTCGACGAATTGCTCCATATTGTTTTCAGCGATTCCCTTGCCTCTTCCGGCGACAATTGTTCCAGTGCATAGAGCAGCCAGTCGAAATCGAGGTTCTGCCGGCGGTCCCGCAGTGCTTTTTGAAGCGAAGGCAGGACTTCCTTCAACGCTTGTCTGCGGACTACCGCGAGAACCCGGGGATCCCAGATCATCGAATTGGGGGTCGGCTGTTCCCAATAAGGCTGCAGGAACGGTTTGACCTCTTCCGGCGGCAGGTTATTGAGGGCGAAAAGAAACCAGGCGGCATCGCCGCTGTGCTTCGAACGTTCCAGTGCAACCGGTAACGCCTGCGCTTTCAATTGAAACTTGTCATCGGTCGGCAGCAGTTCCGGATGCTGCGGCAGCAGTTCGCGCCAGGCCGGAATGTCCGCTTCGGTCAGCTCGGCCAGAAAGCGTTTGCCCAGCGCCGGGAGGCGATAAGCGTGGATCGCTTCGACCAACTGCCGATTGCTGCCGGGGGGCAGCAATGTCAGATAGCCATCCAGAAAATACTCCGTCGCAAGATAAGGCAGCAGCAATTGACATTGCGCCGGCGGGATCGCTTCGAATTTAGCGATGATCCACTGCCGTGCTTCCGGTGGAAACCAGGAAGCGTTGGTAAAAATTTTTTGCAGTTTTTGCAGATACTGCCGGGTCTGTTCTGCGGTCGGATTGGCCGGCAGCACAATACTGTCGAGCAGCTTTTGGCAAAATAAGGTGTTGAAATCGTTTCTGTTTTGGGCGGCGAACAGTTCCAGCAACGTTTTGTATTCGATTTCCTTCTCCTGGTATTGCGTTGCCGGAGCAGCGGCGGAAGCCGGTACAGTATATTTGCCGGTTTGGGAATCGAAAACTATTTTATCCCGGTGCTTTTGCACCCAGTTGAAAGGATCATCGCTTCCACTGTCGATCAAGGCGGCAAGCTGGAAGTCCTGGTTGGCGCTGTTGAATATCTGGGGATTGCTGCACAAGTAGATCAAGGCCGGGCAATTGCCCAGTTTGGCAAGCTGGATTGCCGGGAAAATGAGATCCCGGCTCGAAAAGCCAAAGCGCTTTTGGAGCATATTCCAGCAATCATTTAAAAAATCAGTTCTTTCCTGTTCCGATAGTTGCCGCGATACGAAATTGAGCCAGTTGTCCGCGGCGGAGGAAGAACGGTTGCTGGAAATGAAGTCCCATATATTTGCCCTTACAATTGGCAAAACAACCGTTGCCATCTGATAGTCCCGAATCAGTGAAAGCATTCCCGGCATCCGGCAAAGCGGTTGGGCGGCATCGCTGTTCCAGATATCCCCGAGTAATTTTTGTCCTTCTTCTTTCGACAGTTGTTCCAGGGCGAGCCGGAGCCAGCCGATATCGGTTATCTGGCCGTTGGGAAGTGCTTTTTGCAATACGGGCAGGACGAGCTCCGCCAAATGGCGGTTGCGGACGAAGGACAGAACCTGCGAATCCCAGAAAACTGGATTGATTGCGGTCTGTTGCCAGCAGGAAACCAGAAATTCCGTGTTTTCCTCCTCGGTTTGATGGTTCAGCACGAAGTTCAGCCAGACCGTGGCGTTGGCGAATCTTTGGGGCAGAAACAACAGCCGCTTGGCAATCGGTAACGCCTGGTCGGCCAACTGAAATTTCGTACAGGCCTGGAGCAGTTCCGGATGGAGCGGCAGCAATGCCAACCAATCGGGGATATCGTCTTCACTCATATTGTCAATAAAGAGCTGGGCCAGGATTGGGGAATTGTTGCACCGAAACGCCCGGAGTGCTTGCCGCCCGCTGCCGGGCGGCAGCAATGACGCAAATGCCCTGATGAAGGGTTGCCTGTCGAAATACGGCAGCAATAATTCGCACTGTTCCGGCGGGATGGCGAGAAGTTTCCGGTAAAGCTGCTCTTCCCAGCCCGACTGGTTGGCTGTCAGCACCACCTGATAGAGTTTCTGCAGATAGGCGGTGGTTTCGACCTGGCTCGGATTCTCCGGCAGAACGATGCAGGAGAATAAGCTCTGATAGAATAGCGGTGCGTCAAGCCTGGATAACTGAGTGAATTTCAACATCAATTCACATTCCATTTCCTGTCTGTCCGCCAGTTGCCGGCGGAGTTGCGCCAGTTCGATTTCCGCTGTTGAATTGTCGTGCGGGGAGGCGGTTTGACGGCAGTTCTCTTCCGGTTTCGCGGTCTCATCGGCGCCGGGGGTGACACAACCGCCGCATAGCAGCAGGAACGACATCATTCCGGGGTAGAAATAACGCATCACAAGGTTCCTTTCTGTTGATCGACATGTTTTTGAATATACGGATGCCTGACGGCTTTGGGAATAATATAGGTTATTTTATAGAAAAAATATCATCGGGATGTCAAATATATGGTAAAATGATTGTCAAACGGCAAAGTCCGGTTTGCCGGAATTACCGGAACGAAAAAGCGCTTGGCGCTGCGGCCGCGGCTTTTGTTCATTTGACTATTCCGGAATTGCCGGTTATAATAAGAAGAACGAGGAGAACCGAAACCGGCGTCAAAGAAAGCCGGATCATTTTATCATAAAAACTGGAAATTGAAAAGTTGAACAATACAGTCGTTACCGCCTGCAATCCGAATTATCTGTGGGGCGCCTGGCTGCTGATTGCTTCCATGCGCAAGAATGGCATGAAAGAACCGGTCTTGGTGCTGGGGTTTCAGTTCGAGCCTGCTCATTGCCGGGTGCTGGAGGCGCTCGGAGATGTCAGGGTGGTTTGTCAGAACGATTTCGAGCGGAGTTTGACCTGCAGCAAGCCGGAAGCGTTGCTGCTGGCGGAAACCGAATATCTGACCTGGGCCGATTGCGACGGCTTTTTTATCGGCAATTGCAGCGACCGGTTGATCTGGCCGGATCCCGGCTTGATTCATATCCGGCAGCGCAGCGTCGAAGAGAATGATGTGCTGTTCCGTAAAGTCAGCCGTGAAAAGGGGGTGCCGGCCGCGGTGCTGGATATCTGGCGGCGGGATGTCGGAGAGCGGGAAACGCCGCGTTATGACCGTTGCTGTTCGGCCTGTTTTCTAGCCTTGCACTCCGGACACCGGCCGTTTCTCGAACGCTGGTCGCGGCAGATGCGGACGGTGCTGCCGCAGGGCGACCACGGTGTGCTGGACACCAAATTGTTCGCCTATTTTCAGACCGATGAATCGGTGCTCAACAGTTTGTTGTTCTATGGGAACGATGTTCCGGCGATCGCTCCGTATTATCAGTTGGACAAAGATCGTTCCGCTTTTTTCGTTCATTTCATCAGCCAGCCGAAACCGTGGCAGGCCTGGACGCCGGCGTCGTTCCGTTTTTTCCGGGAATACACCGATCTGGTGGTCTGGGCCGTCGAACACGATTACCCGTTGCCGGGGAAGATTCCGCTGTCGTTGCGGCAGAACTGTTATTGTGCCAATAGGCTTCGGAGTTATGGCGCGGTGCCGCTGCGGAAGCTGAAATCTTTGAAACGGCGCCTGGGAATTTAGGGGTGCGTTCACAACCGGCGGCCGGGGCGGCACGGCCGGAGATTTCCCGGCTGCCCGATCGAAATAATTGGCCATGGACTGCATATATTCCCGTCTGGCGAGAATCCGCCGTCGATTCCGTCATCTTGAAGTTCCCAGCGTTCTTTCCAATTGACTTTGCATGAAAATCTTCAGACCGCTCCGGCGGCCGCCGGTCTCCCGGACCGGAAATGTGGTGAATGGCGGGTTGGGCGCGATTTGTCCGGAAATCTGTAAAAAACAAATAAAAAATTTGATAAAATTAAGGTTTTCCCGGCAGTTTCCGGCTATAATAAAAATGATTTTGAAAGCTTTCCGCCGGATTGTATGGGGCTTTTGAAGCGGCGGCAAGAAGTTTCGCTGCTACGGATGGCGCAATACAAATTCTCACCCCTGTTCTTATTGCGGAAAAGCGGCGGCAATTTGTGGAAAAATGCCCACAATGGATCAAACTTTTTACCGGGAAAGACGCTGGAAACATGAACACTAGTCGGACGGAAAAGAATTTACAGAATGCAAGCCATTTCGGCCGTTATGCCTGCGGCACCCTGAACTATACGCTGCGCTCCCTGGCGGCGGTATTCATCTGGCTGATGATCGGCGGTATGACCTTGAGCGTATTCACTGCGCTTCCCGGCCGCATGCTTCCGGTCAAACTCCAGGAGCTCGGCTCCTCCGATTTTCAAAATTCGATCATCCTCGCCGTCATCGGCGGGACCTTGAATATCGTCATCTGTCCGATCGTCGGCTTCAAGAGCGACCGTTACCGCAGCCGCTGGGGACGGCGCATCCCGTTCATCCTGATGTCGCTGCCGTTCATCTCGCTGTCGCTGATCCTGTTCGGTTTCGGCGACCAGATCGGCGGCTGGCTGGCCGCCGCCACCGCCGGGTGGGCCGATATCGCGCCGGTCACGATGACCGTCGCGGTCATTGCTCTGGTAATGTTCATGTTCCAGTTCGCCAATATGTATGTCAATTCGGTTTTCTGGTATATCTTCAACGACGTGATTCCGGCACAGTTTTTCGGCCGGGTAATGGGCGCATTTCAGGTGGCGTCCAACGCGGGGATCGCCGCCTTCAATTTCTTTATCTTCCAGTATGCGGCGCCGTGGTATACGGAAATTTTTGTCGTCTCCGGCATCCTGTACGCGATCGGCATGGGATTGATGTGCCTGATGGTCAAAGAAGGCGAATATCCGCCGGTGACCGGCGAGGGGGATGGCCGCAGAACAGCTTGGCACAAAACGTTTTGGCTTTTCTGCCGGGAAAGCTGCTGCAGCCGCTTCTATGTGTTGCGTTATACGCTCACGACCCTGGTGGCGATCAGCGCCGGAGCGTATATTTTCAGCTATTTTTACAATCGGGAGATGGGGCTCGACGACAATTTGATCGGCAAAATGGTCGGAGTGGCCGGCATGATTTCCTTCGGCGCCACGTTTCTGGTTACTTTATTTTCCGGAATTCTGATCGACCGCTGGCATCCGATGCGAATTTATATTTACGGTATTCTGTTCGGCGTGTGCGGCAGCGCCTGCTCCTGGAAATGGCTGTTCGGGGTTCTGCCGGATGGAGCCTATCTGATCGTCGGAATTGCCGCCACCGCCGGTGCCGCGATCTTCACGGCAATCTGCTCCATCGCCAGTCTGCCGATGGAGATGCTGACCTTCCCCAAATCCCGTTTCGGCTCGTTCTGTTCGGCCCAGGCGCTGATCCGGTCACTGGTCTGCACTTTTTTCAGTCTTTTCATCGGCGTATTGTTCGACTGGCTGCGCGCCTGGTTTCCGGTCAGCCAGACCTATAACTACCGGTTCGTGCCGGTCTGGCAGACGGTCTGGCTCGTTCCGGCGGCGGTGGTTGCCTATATCATGTATCGAGAATGGGGGCGGCTCGGCGGGTACAAAAATTACCGGGCGCCGGCCAGTTGGGCGCCGGACGGCCGGGAAGCGATTCCGCAGCCGGAAACATTCCCGCCGAATGCCGGCCTGCTGCGGCTGGCGATTTTCTGTTTCGATTTTCTGGTCTTGTTGACGCTGGCCGCCATCATTTTTCTGGGTTGCTGGGCGCGGCAGCAGAGTATGATGTCATTGTCGCACCACCTTCTGGTTTGGGCGTTGCCATGCCAGTTCGGCATTTCCGTTATCTGGGCCTGGGTCCGTCGGGGAATCCGGAAAGATATCCGGCTGGCGCTCGCCGGAGAAACGCCGCACAACGGCATTCCTCATCATGGTTTGCTGCTGCTGGTGGCGCTGCGGCAATTTGTCTTGATCGGGATGGATATTTATCAGGTGATGCTGGTCGGCGAAAACGGCGGGTTCGCGTTCATGATAGGGGAGGTTGTCAACTGCGGCCTGATGGTATTGAGCGTTTATGCGGCGGCCCGGATGGAGCGCGGCATCGTCACCGGGGTCATCGCCGGCAGCAGCCTTTTCAATTTGCGTTGGAAACGGTAAGCCGAATTGCGGCCGGCGGGAGGCTTGAGTTCAGACTTTCCGGGCGCCGGCAATCATTCCGGTGCCGGCTGGTTGGAGCCACTGTTCACCGCCGCATGGAGGATTCGCCAGTTGAGGCGATAGTGCCGGGGGGAACAGCCGAATGCCCGATGAAATACGGCGCTGAAATAATTGCCGTCACAGAAGCCGCATTGCATGGCGATATCGGTGATCGACATGGTATGCCGATACTTCAGGCAAGCTTCGGCTTCGATCAGCCGCTGCTCCAGCAGCAGCTGGCGGAATGTCTTGCCGGTATGCTTCCGCAGCAGGTTGCTCAGATAGTTGGGGGTCAGATGACAGAGCTCCGCGACATCGGCCAGCCGGATATCTTCCGAAAAATGCTGGGCCAGGAATAAAGTGACCTTTTTAAGATAATAATCCGCCCCGTGCTGTTTGATCGGATTCGCCCGGTTGGCGGCGAGCGCCAGTTCCAGCTCCCAGCGGATGAATTCCGCCATAAATGCCGCATGTTTTTTAATGAGCACGATCTTTTCCGGCGTCACCGGAGGGGGAAGCGAGCCGCGATAAACTCCGTATTTCTCCAGAGAAGGGATCCGCTTCACGTCACAAAAGCCGCCGAAGTAGAGGACTGCCGCCAGCTTCTGCTGGAACATCACCGGCTGGACCAGTTCCCAGACCCCGTACGGACAGTAACCGCAGAAACGCCTGCCCCGCGACGCGATCTCCACGCTGTAATGCTTGTTGTGCGCACAGGAGTCATTGCGGTCGTGCTGCTTGATGAAACGGCAGAAGTCGTGATTGTGCAGTGTCATCCGGGTCGGCAGCTGAAGGTGCTCGTTGGTTAGCAACTGCACACACATCGGTTCCACACTGATCAGTCCGCCGATGCGATTTTCAAACTGTAGCAGAAGTTCACAGAGTTTCATCTTGGTCTCCGGGTAATTGGCGGATACAGTACGCTGGTTTCCCGATCTTTCCAGTCTGAATCCGGTCATATTAAAAAAATCAGTGAAAAACAAAGAAAAAACGTGGCATTTTTAAGGTTTTTTCGCAGTTTTTCAGCTATAATTATTTTCTTAGAAACCAGGAAAAATGTCCGCATGGACATGAGAGCAATCATAAATGAAACCATGGAACAGGAAAGGAAACACCATGAAAAAATTCACACTTATAGAATTGCTGGTTGTCATTGCCATCATTGCCATTCTGGCCAGCATGTTGCTGCCGGCTCTGGGCAAAGCCAAAGCGGCGGCGATATCGATCAAATGCATCAGCAACCTCAAGCAGATCGGTTTGGCGCATCAGTTGTACAGCGATGACAACGACGATTATCTGGTGAGCATGTTGGACAGTGCCTGGGCCGGCAGCGGCGGACGCGCCTGGGTGGACCGCTACATTGAGGCGGGTTATCTGCCCGGCATTCAGCACTTCATCTGTCCGGCCGCTGCCGGAACGAGCCTGCCGGCCAATATACCGTCGTCGATCACCGATCTGGTCGAACGCTATAATGATCAGAAAAAGGTCAGCTACGGAATCAATCTCCTTACGATGGGTTGGCTTTACAATCATAGCAGCGCCACCACTGTCCGCCGGTCGGCCGTCCTCAATACCCGGATGTCGCCGCAACTGATTCTGACTGCCGACACCCAGCCGATGATCCCCGGCACGGAGGACGCGGTGGGCAATGGAATGGGCTATAACCATAGCGACAGCAAGCCGGTTCCGGATCTCGGCTTTTCCGGAGATTTGTCCTATCGAATTAATTTCCGTCACAACAATAAAGTCAATTTCGTCGCCTTCGACGGTCATGCCGGAAGTTCGCTGATCAGCACATGGGGTGACGCTTTTTTCCGGGAACATCAGCGGCCTTATCAGATGAACAAAGTTTTGACCAGCGATCTGTGAACAGGAGAATATCGTGCGGTGGTATTTGAGCATGTTGTCGCTGATTGGAATTTTATGCCAGGGAATGGCATTTTCCCTGGATGAAAATTATGAAATCGTCCTGCCGGAGACACCGGCAGTCGTGGAACAGACTGCCGCACGGGAGCTGCAGCATTATCTGCAGCGGAGCGCCGGACTGTCGCTTCCGGTGTTGCAGGGGAAAAATACCCCCGGCAAAAAAGCGGTTTATCTCGGCTGGAGCGCTGAAGTGCGTCAGCGGCTCCCGGAAATTGCACTGGAAACGCTGCGGCCGGATGAAGTCGTCGTCCGCAGCTTTCCGGACGGAACGCTGGTTCTGACCGGCGAAGGATCGCGGGGAACCCTCTATGCGGTTTATACTTGGCTGGAAGATGTGCTCGGTATCCGGTGGTTGGCGCCGGATGCCGAATTGGTGCCGTCTCATGACACCGTTGAAATTCCGGCCTTGAATTTCCGTTATGCGCCGCCGATTGCGGTGCGCAGCCCGGACGGTGCACAGTTCCAGCCTTCACAGCCGGCCTTTCTGGCCCGGATGCGGGTCAACGGACACTCGACGCCGGTCGAATATGGCGGCAATGCGGGTGATTATGTGCTGTGTAACCGCAGTCATACGTTATCCCGGCTGGTGCCGGACGAAGCTTTTTACCGAGCTCATCCCGATTATTATGCCGACGATTATCAATTCCCGGGCGCCGAACCGGAATTATTCGCCTGGCGGGACGGACGCCGGATCACCGGCGAGCAGGGCCAGCCGTGCCTGACCAATCCGGAGGTGAAAGCGTTGGTGATCGCCAACGCCGTTGACCTTATCCGCCGGCGCGGTCGGCAGACGAAGAGCCTTTTTATCACCCAGAACGACAATCCCAACTATTGCTGCTGTCCTGCCTGTGAAAAACTGGCGGCGGAGCTGGGCGGCCAAACCGATCTGTTGCTGTGGTTTCTCAACGATGTCGCCGCCGAGCTGGAAAAGGAATTTCCCGGCCTGACCGTCGAAACCTTCGCCTACCGCTACACGCTGGAGCCGCCGAAAAGCGTGAAGCCGCGCTCGAACCTTCGCATTCGGTTGTGTTTGATCGAAGCCGATTCGCGGCTGCCGCTGACCGATGACGCCAACCGCCGCTTCCGGGATATCTGCATTGGCTGGAGCAAGGTGACGCCGCATCTGGCGATCTGGCATTACATCACCAATTTCACCAATTACGGCCTGATCCATCCCAATTTTGCTTCGCTGGCCCCGAATTTGCGGTTTTTTGCCGGGCTCGGCATCGAGGATGTTTTCAGCCAGGACAGCCGGGACGCGGGCAGTTTCGGTTTCTTCCCCGAATTGCGCGGTTACCTGAATGCCAGGCTGCTGTGGAATCCGGAACTGGAGCCGTCCGTACTGACGGCGGAATTTCTCGCCGCTTATTACGGCGCCGCCGCCGAAAAGCTGCAGGCCTATCTCAAACTCAATGAGACGGCGCTTGCCGCCGCGAAGGTAAGATTGGACTGTTACGAAATGGATACTTCCTTCTGGTTGCCGTACCCGGTGCTGGAACAGGGCGCCAGGCTGTTGGAGGAGGCCGCCGCCGCCGTGGCCGACGATCCGATCCGGTTGGAGCGGGTGGATCGCCTGCGGACTTCCCATGACTGGACAACGCTGTGGCGCATCGAAAACAGTCCGCTGCAGCCGTTGTCAAATCGGCCCTCGACGGTTGATCGCCAGGCGTTGCGGCAGAGCCTGGATACCCGGTTGCCGGCAATTCCGAAGACACCCGGATACAAAGGGCTTCATGCCCGCGAAGGGGTAATCTGGAGCCAGTGTTTGGCCGAATTGGACCGGCATTTGACCCCGCCGGCCTTCGAACGTGAATTTCCGGCGGAATTGCGCTCGGTGCCGCCGGAGAAATTGATCGCGTTGCCGCCGGCTTACGTTACTCCGGCACAGGCGGAAACCGTCGCGGATGAACTGGCGCCGAACCGCCGGGCGGTGCGGCTGACGCTGGGCCGGCACAATTGGGCGGCGCGCGTCAACCTCCCGGCGACCGCCGGCGTCGGACCGGTGAAAGTATGGGCGGAATTGCGCCTGCCGCAGAACGTTGCCGCGGCAGACGGAATCGCCGCCCTGGCTGGAATGTATGTTTACGGTACGAATTTTGCCGAAAAGAGTGTAATTCCGATCGCTTCCGCTTCTTTGTCCAATACTTCTTATGCATTGATTCCGCTCGGTGAAGCGGATTTTCAACGCGACTGCCAGATTTATTTCGAAGGCGCGGACAATCCGACCGTACCGGAATTACTGCTGGCCCGGATTTGGCTGGAGAAAGAATAAGAACTTAAAATTACCCATTGTGAAAGCTATCATGTCATATCTCAAATATTGCTTTCTGATCGTCGCCGTCTGCAGTGTTTTGACGCTGCCGGCTCAGATGATCGAAGGCCGGGTTACTGCCGGAGACGGTCGACCGGTCTCCGGCGCTTTGCTCAGCGACGGGCACTCCTTTGCGGTGACCGACGGCGCCGGGCATTATCAACTGGAACTGGCGCCGGAGGCTGCCACCGTCTATCTGCACCAGGATTCGGAATATCGGGCCGAACCATTCTATTATCTGCTGACGCCGGAACGGACGCAATACGATTTCAGCCTGACCGAACGCCCGAAGACCGGTGACGATAAGGTGAATATCGTCGTGATCGGCGACCCGGAAACCGACAATGTCGATTACATGAAGGAGATCGCCGCCTATATTGAACAGCATCCGGAGGTGGATTTCGTGCTGAACGCCGGAGACATCAACGGCCGGGCTGGCATGTTGGCGCATCGGACCGGCTTGACTTCCGAAAGTTTTCCGCGTCCGGTCTATTACGTGATCGGCAACCACGATATCGTCAAACGCGCTCCCGGTGAAGCGGATTGCTATGCCGAAAACATCGCGCCGTGGTATTATTCGCTGGAGTGCAAAGGGATTTTGTTCATCACCGCGCCGATGTATGCCAGTTGGGGCGCTCCGTTGCCTTACGATATGAAGGCGTACGGCGACTGGCTGCGGAAACTGCTGGAGCATTTTCCGGCTTCGCAGCCCAAGGTGCTGATGGCGCACGATATCGTCGATCTGGTTGGCGACGAAGTGCCCACTCACGGCGAACCGGTCAACCTCGACGACTGCAACTTCCGGGCGATCCTGTACGGCCACAAGCATATGAATGTGGTGATGCGTTATGAATCCGGCCGGAAAGCGTATTGTACCGGGACGGCCACCCGCGGCGGCATCGGTTTCGTGGCGCCGGGTTTCCGCACCGTCACCTTCACCCCGGACGGTGGCAGCCGGAGTGCTTTGCACTATGCGCAATTGGACGGACTGTTGAAAGCCGGCTGCGACGGCGGCAGTCTGTGGGCGACCGCCGGCAACAGCGGCGATGAAGTGAATCGGGTTGTCATCACGGGCAAGGACGGTTCCGGCGTGGAATTGCAGCAGACGACCGCGCTGGGCTGGTATGCGCCCGTTCCCGATGGCAACTGGCAGCCGGTCCGGGCGACGGCGACGACGGCTTCCGGCCGGTCTTTTTCGGCGGCAGTCGAACTGTCCGGCCTGCGGCTGCTGCAGGCGTTGCCGCAGGAAGCGGCGATGGCCGACCTGTTGATCGACGGCGACACTCTGTTTGCCGCAGTCGTCGACGATGCCGAAGCCGAGCAGGGAGGCGTCTATGCGCTCGACCGTCATTCCGGGAAAATCAAATGGTTTCATCCGACGCGGTATTCGATTCGGAACAATATGGCCCAGGATCGGGACCGGCTCTACCTGATCGATGCCCGCGGCAACATCCTGGCGATTGCCAAAGCGGATGGAACCCGTGTCTGGAACAATCCGGCTGATCTCAAGCTGCTCAGTCCCAGCGCCTCGGGCGTTATTCTGGCCGACGGCGTCGTGGTCGGCGGTTACGGTGCGCTGCTGCGGGGCGTCGACTGCGCCACCGGCAGAACCCTGTGGGAAAATCAGGACTGGACCGAACGGACGCCCGGCGAAGATAAACTGGCCGCCGCCGGCAGCACCGTCTATGTGATTTCCCAGTTGAACGGGCTGTGCGCCCACGATGCGCACACCGGCCGGCTGCTCTGGCAGTTCCAGCAGCCGTTTCTGTCGGGAACGGTCTGCGTCGGCGACGGCGTATTGTTCGTCAAAGGGGAAAATGAGTTCTTCAAACTCGATGCCGCCACCGGGGCCCGGCTGGCTTCCAGGCAGTTGAAAGGCTTGAAAAGCGCTTCTGCACCGATATTGTGGCGGGAGCTGGTGATCTTCGGAACCGCCGGGCGGGGAGTGGTCGCATTGAAACAGGACGACCTCAGCGAGGCGTGGAACTTTCTGCCGGAGGATGCCCTGGTTGCCACCACCTATTATGCCGAAGGCAAACCGTGCAGTGTCGACGCCACCGTTTTGCCGGACGCGGAACAGTTGGTGATCGGGGCCGGAGACGGTTTCCTCCACCGGCTGGAGGCGGCGACCGGCAAAGAGTTGGAATGTCGTTTGATCGGTGCGCCGGTGCCCGGCAAAGGGGTTCGGGCCGGGGATGGCCATAAATATTTCATCGACATGACCGGCAAAATCGTGGAATGGGATTGAATCTGATATGGAATTGAACGGCGAACCAATGTTGAAAACCGTCAAATTGCAGACCGAGTTGTGTATTATCGGCGGAGGAGTTGCCGGCCTGTGCGCGGCGCTGGCGGCGGCGCGTCACGGGCGGCAGGTGGTATTGATGCACGATCGCCCCGTACCGGGCGGAAATGCTTCCAGTGAAATCCGGATGTGGATCCGCGGGGCATATGGAAAAGACTGCCGGGAAACCGGGATCGTCGAAGAGCTGCTGCTGGAAAATCTTTATCGCAACCCCAAAGGTAACATGTCAATCTGGGATGGCATCCTGTATGGCAAATTGCAGTATGCGCCGGGATTGACGCTGCTGTTGAATACCAGTTGCCTGGCCGCCGAAACAGCCGGGAACCGGATTGTCCGGGTTCGCGGCTGGCAGGGCGTGTCGCAGACGTATTACGAAGTGGAAGCGGAGCTGTTTGCCGATTGTTCCGGCGACAGCATTCTGGCGGCGCTGACCCCGGCCCGGTATCGTTTCGGCCGGGAAAGTTCGGCGGAGTTCGGCGAATCCGTCGAACCGGCGGTGGCGGACCGGCAGACGATGGGCTCCAGCTGCCTGATTCAGATTCGCGAAGCGGACCGGGAAGTGCCGTTCCGGGCGCCGGAGTGGGCGGAGAAATACCGGGATTCCGGTGACCTGCCGGCCTATCGCGATTATCAATTGAGCACGGAGCAGAATTTCTGGTACATCGAAATCGGCGGCTCCGGTAATGTGATTGATGAGGTCGACCTTCACCGGGAGCGCCTGCTGCGAATCGCCTTCGGTTTGTGGGATTATCTGAAAAATTTCGCGGCCGACCGGGACATCTGGCGCAACTGGGAGCTGGATTGGGTCGGTTTTCTGCCCGGCAAGCGCGAAAGCCGCCGGTATGTTGGTGATTACCTCCTGACCCAGCACGATGTCGCCGGGGGCGGCAAGTTCGCCGACGTGATCGCCTACGGCGGCTGGACGATGGACGATCATCATCCGGACGGCTTCGATTATCCGGGGCCGCCGACGATCCATCACCCGGTGCCGACTCCGTTCGGCATTCCCTATCGATCGCTGTATTCCGTCAATATCGACAATCTGTTGTTCGCCGGCCGCAACATCAGCGTCACCCATGCGGCGCTTTCCGCCGCCCGGGTGATGGCGACCTGTGCCACGATCGGACAGGCGGCGGGGACGGCTGCCGCGCTGGCCATTGAGAAACATTTGACGCCGCGCGAGGTCGGCGGCTGCATCAATGAGTTGCAGCAGCGGTTGCTGGACGATGATTGTTACCTTCCGGGGGTGCGGCGGCGCATCTCGGTACTCACTCGAACCGGCACGCTCGTCGCCTCCAACGGCAACGACCCGGAACCATTGCGCGACGGCATCGACCGGCCGATCGGCGATCAATCGCATAGCTGGGCGGGCGCAGTCGGCGACACCTTGACCTACTGCTGGCGTGAACCGGTGGCGCTGCATGAGATCCGGATGGTTTTCGACAGCGATCTGAATCGGCTGGACCGCAGTACCGTTCCGGTTCGTTTCCGCGACGAGCCGGACAATGAAGTGCCCGCCACTCTGGTTACCGGCTACCGGCTGGATTATCAGGATGAAAACGGTGACTGGCGGGGGCTTTTTCTTGAAAATGACAACTATCAGCGGCTGGGCAGAGTTCCGGCCGGGGTCATGGCGCGAAGTCTCCGGCTGACCATCCTGGGCGGCAAATCTCCGGTATTGCGATTATTCAGCTTCGAAGTGAATGCGCTGGCCTGCAATAGGGTTATGGGCGGCAATACACTATGATACTCCCGGGAGAGTTATCGGGATATTCCGTTCGGCTGAATAAGGTTGTTTTAAAAGACGTTTCGCCGGAGTGAGTGGACTGGCGGCGGAAGGATTTCCCGTTTGGCAGATGAGCTGGGGCGCGGAATCCGCTGAGGTAAGCCGTTGGCTGGACGAGTTGGAGATCCGTGCTGGACCCGGTACTGTTTTACAAACGGCGTCCGGAGTTGCAGAAATTTCCGGCTCATTGGCTGGGAGTTTTCGGTGATTCCAAAGTAATTTACGGTTGGCGGCAGCAGAATCCATATCCGAAACGGAAAGAGGCAACAATTTCTCTTCGTCAGGCTGATGCGGCTGGCCATATCGGTTATGTTATTCAGTCATTGAAAAAATATTTCAAACCAAGGAGTGATGATGTTTAACAGGCTGTTATTATTGGTTTTGAGTGGCTGGACCTCCTGGCTGGGGGCCGGGGAAATCGGCGTCTCGATGAGCAACCGCGGGCTGCAGATCGGCAATTTCGGTGAAATTTCGATGTTTTCGCGGTTTGTAGTGAAAGAAAATGGGAACGAAGGACGGCCGAAACACTGGTTTTACACGGTGACGGCGCCGACCCGTTTTGAAAACGGCGTATCGCCGGAAGGCGACGCCTACGCGCGGATGATTCAGACGCAGGAGATGCCGAATTTCAAATTGAACGATTATTCGGCGGTGGTGCATGACGACACGGTGACGATCACGCTGGACGGCGAAGCGCCCGGCGACGAACCGGGCAAGATCGAATATTCGATGTTGTTTTTGCCGCAGGTGCTGATCAACGGCAGCCAATACCATTGGAAATCAGCCGACGGCCGGAGCGGTTCCGGCCGGATCAGCGTCCGTTTCGACGGGACCGGCACCGAGCCGATCGGCGAAAACCTGACCGAGTTCGTCATCGACGGCAAAGCCGGCAAGCTGGCGCTGACCTTGAAAAAAGGCCAGCCGTTCAGTGTAATAGATTACCGCGGCGTCGGGTTCGGTCCGTCCGATAGGGTTTGGCCGGGGATATGGATCGGCACATTCTCAACATTCGGCGGGGGAGAGCGGCGCTTCGAGCATCAATTGGAGCTGAAATTCGATTACGTCGATGGGTTCGGGATTGCAGCCCCGCTGCCGGAATTGTCCAAGGAGGTCCGAAAAGTGCCGGAAGCCAACCTGGTGAGCGGTTACCAGCCGGCGCCGCCGGTGCTGCCGGCGCCGCAGCGGTTGGAGCGGACCGAAACGCCGTACATCGTCGGCGGCATGGATAAAGTGGTGGTGCGCCCCGGCGCGGCCTCGGAGCAGGACGCCGGCCGCTTGAAACGCGCCGCCGAAAAGTTGCTGCTGAACGATTTTGTGCTGCCGGTGACGATGGCGGAGGACGCTGCCGAATTCGGTAAAAACATCACGATTGAAGTCACCGACCGGGAAGTCGACGGCGTTACCGCGCCGGAACAGCCGGAAGGTTACAGTCTGAAAATCGGCGCGGACGGCATCACCATCGTGTCGCGGACGGCGCGGGGAGCGTTCTACGGGCTGCAGAGCCTGCGCAGCTACCGCAACAGCCAGGGTTTCGACGGCGTCGAAGTGACCGACTGGCCGGATTTCGACTTCCGCAGCATGCTGATGATGGTGGACAACGGTTCGCTGGATTACCACGGCAGGCAGATCACCGAACTGCTGGCGCCGCTGCGTTACAACACGATCATCATCGAAACGGAGTATGCCGCCTGGGATGCGACGAAGAACATTCATCAGCCGTGGGCGATCAGCAAGGACGACCTGCGCAAATTGATCGCGC
Organism: Victivallis sp. Marseille-Q1083; assembly: GCF_903645315.1. NCBI lineage: Bacteria > Pseudomonadati > Lentisphaerota > Lentisphaeria > Victivallales > Victivallaceae > Victivallis > Victivallis sp. Marseille-Q1083. The sequence continues at coordinate 1,301,016 of NZ_CAHJXL010000001.1, read as the reverse complement.
TGGCCAACGACAACTTCATCGACGTTTACCCGCTGTTCCAGACGCTCGGCCACTGCCAATGGTTGTTCGCCAACGGCCAGAATCTCGACCTGGCGGAATTCCCGAGCTGGCCATACGCCTACAATGTTTCCAACCCGCGCACCTATGAGCTGATGACGGCGATTCTCGAGGAGATCATCAATGTTTATAACCACCCGGCCTACGTGCACATCGGCCACGACGAAGTGACGCTGGGCGCGCCGTTCCCGTACCGCGAGGAGAATAAGGCGATCGGCGGCCAGAAGCTGGTCATGGACGACATCATGTTCTATTACAACTATCTGAAGGAACGCGGCATCGGCACGATGATGTGGCAGGATATGTTCATAAAAAACTCGGCGGACGGCGACAGTATTTTCGGACTGGCCGGGGTACGCGATCAACTGCCGAAGGACATCATCATGTGCTATTGGGATTATACCAGGGCACTTGATTGGTCGGGCGATTTCGTCCGGATGGCGGATGAAGGCTTCAAGCTGCTCGGCTGCACCTGGTACGAACCGCAGAATATCGCCAACTTCACCAGACTGGCGGCGGAAAAGAAGGCGCTCGGCATGATGGCGACGACCTGGGCCGGTTATACCAACAGCTATGTGATGGAGGAGAAAAACTTTCAGCAGATCGCCCAGTACATCGACGCCGCCTGCTGGATGTGGAATGTTGCAAAGGGATTCCCGGCCGGAACTTCGGCCGGCAGGGCGCTGTACGACCAGATGTTCGCCGAACCGGAAAACAAACACGCTTCGGGCATCAAATTCGATCTTTCCAATGTCGCCAACCTGGAGCTGCGGCCGGACAGCCTGCCGTTCCTGCTCGAAGATCCGCTGGACATCGACCGGCTGGTTGACCACTCCGGCGACACCGGCACGGTGAAGTTCGAGCTGGCCAAACGCGACGGCCGGTTGGCGGCGGTGGCGCTGCAGTCGAAGAGCAACCCGGATTTCCCGGCGGCAGTGGAAGGCATTCAACTGAACGTCAAGGCCAAAAAGCTCTATTTCCTGCATTTTTTCCGCGATCCGGAAAAAAAATGGGATTATAACGGTAATATTGCCTATTACCGGGTTTGCTATGCCGATGGCAGCAGTGTTGAGCTTCCGGTTCGTTTCCGCCGCGACATTGAACGACCGGATGAGGATTATTCGAAGTATCTGAAGCCGGGCAATGCACTGGAGTGGCGGTCGGAGTTCGGCGACATCTGCCGGATGTGGTGCATGATCTTCGACAACCCCTATCCGGACCAGGAAATCCGGACGCTGGAGGTGCGCGCCGGCGAGAAAAGGTATCCGTTCTATCTTTTCGCGGTCAGTGCCGAACAGTAACACAGACGGTCGTCTTCGCATTGAAGAGAAATCCGGTCATGCCGTCTATAAGTGCATCACCGGAAAAACCGCCGGCTTCACGCCATTGGCGTATGGCCAATCAGGCGGAACTTGCGGGGAAAACGGCTGGCATTCCCTGATTTGACCTCTGGCCTGCCGGAGATGGCGGTCCAGAGGCTTTTAGACTGTCGAAAACCAACCAGCTTTTTCTCTGAATTCCTGTAAAGCTGTATTACTGTAATTCAATAATTTTCAACACAATCAACAGAATTTACCGACGATATCAAATTACTCCAGCTGAGGATTACCCAGGATTTTTCATTGAAATAATGTCTATGAATCATACTCTTCGGGATATTTGCTCCGCGTCCCTCTCAAAGAGTTTTTTGATGTCCATATACTGGAATAAATATGCCGCAATCTGGCGCCGACCAGTATCAATGCCGAGTTGCCGCCCGGAAAACAGCCGCCCCCCGCGTTCGACGACGAATCTCGCGCATGATCCCGATATAAGCGGCCAATTGCTTTGCCGACCGGAAATCCTGAACATTGCCGATCGTCGACAGCAGGATTGCCGCGCCTTTCGAACCGATTCTCTTGAGGGACTTCAGATTGTCGAAGCCATCCATTTTACTGTTGTGGGCATCGATTGCCTGGTTCAACTCTTCAATGCTTTTGTTCAAGCTGCGGATCTGATCGACGACCACGCGTAATTCCAGCGTGGTGATCGGCTCGAACCGATGATTCAATGCGTTCAAAAGCCCTTGGGCATAAATTCACCGGATCAACCAACTAATCTAGCAACTTATTAGACCACGCCTTTTTTCACTTTGCAAATTGCAAAAAAAACAACAAATTCCGGCGACCGGGCATGCGACCAGCGGTCGCCATCCGTTGAGGCGCTGAGCGTCACTTCCGGTGGCTTTTCATCGTTGGCCGGAGTGAGGCCGGCCGCCTGTTTGGCTTGTCCGATTGCCAGTTTCGTGTCGTTCATTTCCACATAAATGGTGGTTGCCTCGGCAAATACCGGCATGGGTGGCTGAACAGGTCTTCCTGTTTCATCGGCCATTCCAGTTCCGATTCCTTACCCAGTCCGCCGATATCGGCGACGCCGACAGCCTTGACCGGAATCGTAACCGTTTTTCCATGACTGCCCGTTGCGGAACAGAGGCATATCAACACAATAGCCATACACGACATCTTTTGCAACTGTGACATTTCAGAATCTCCCCATCTTTCCCCGTAGGTGAATAATATCACAAATCACGCACCCTATCATTTCCGCACGTATAAAGCCGCACAATATAAGCCCTTTCAAGCGTCTACTCCGTGACGATTCATGTTGTAAGAGTATAGCTACACTATGCTTTTGTGGCAGCAAAGCATATCTGGTTATTATTTCAATGCTTTTCTTACAACTACTCTGCCTTCTCGTTCAGCGGATTTGGTAAAGCCGCATTTTTCATACATCGCCAGATGCCCTCTGAAATCTTCGTCTGTATCATTGAGTATCTTGTCGACGTAAGCCTCGACAAAGTCAAAACCATCGTTGGCCGCGTCTTTGCAGACACGTTCCAGCAATTGCGTGGCTATGCCCTTTCTTTGCATCTCCGGTGCGATCACAAAACAGAATACGGATTTTATTTTAATGTCTGCATGATATTCGTCTATGGGCCAATAAGAACGCAAATAATTAATACAGAGTTGACAATTCTCGTTTGCGTTGCACCAGCCCACGATTTCATCCCCGCAATAAGCGAGATAGCCCTGCAGGCTACCTGCCCTGACAAATTGAATGGCACGCTCCCTTCTTTCCTCACAAGAGGGAAACCAGTGGTCGCCGTTGCCAACATAAGAATTATCACTGCGCCATGTTACACAATAGCATTTACCGCCGTCGGTGTTGACATTATGGGGCGTCGCGTCAAAGAAGCGGACATAATCCTCCGCGAGGTCAGGTGTAAGTCTACGAATTTCAATATTCATTTTTTTTCTATCTCCTGAAGATAAAATCGTTGTTCGTTATCTCTATTTTACCATACCTTTTCGGAAGAAGGTACCCGCTTCCTATGCTTGCTCTTCAATTTCTTTGCCCCCAAATGTGCAAGAAATAGAACAGAAGCGGATAAACTACATTCTCTGAACTGGTATAGTCGCACTTGGACATGCGTCCGAAGATTCCTTCCTCCTGGAAATAGACTTTCAGTGATTCGTCGGATGTGAGATTCAATTCTTTTCTGGCGAAATCCAGGCTTCACACAAAGTGATCGGTTTGCCGCCGGTAAGCTCATATTTGTAATTTTCCACAAGAGCCTGAACGCTCTTGCTTTTGCGGACATCCCGTTCCAGTTCTATTTGTTCCTGTGCCTCTTGGGCGGGACGGGATTTTTCGGCGGATTCGATTTCAAGAGCTTTTTTGCGGATCGCATTGATCTCTCTCGTTTGGGCGTCAGATGGAACGTCGCAACCCTCGCAGGGGCCGGAATACTCCTTGCGTCGAAGCTGGAAACGGTAGTGAAACTTTCTGCCCCGGATGACAACACTCATAGCAACCTCCGTCGTGAACCTTTACGGTTCGTTTTGATTTGACTTGGAGGACAGTCGCTGCTACTTCTCCTGACAGTCGCACAAAAGTCGTACAAAACGGCTTCGCGTAAAACGAAAAATTTCCCTTTTACGCGTAACATTCTGATAGCCAGGGGAAAATGGGGTGGTAGACCGGACTTGAACCGGCGACCTCCTGGGCCACAACCAGGCGCTCTAACCAACTGAGCTACAACCACCATTCAGTACAGGTTCATACTATAGTGCGGTTTGGCGGATATGCAAATCCTCTCCGCAACAAAAATTTCGAAATCCTCGCCGGAATGGTCGACGCCGTTTGAGGACTCTGGTTGGCAGAAAACAGTCGAATGCGGCTATCTGAATTGAAAAATTACACTGTGAAATTGCAAAAGAAGCGAAGAAGTGCTATTTTCCTGTTCATTCCAAAAAATGACGGCGGGATAAAAATTCCGTCGTCGGTATTCCTAATATAATAGTAAGGAGAATCGTCATGTCGAGAAAAGTGATTATTGCCGGTAACTGGAAAATGAACAAGACCGCTTCGGAAGGGCGGAAGCTGGTGGAAGAGCTCAAGCCGCTGGTCGCCGGTTGCACGGAAGCCGAGGTGGTGGTGTGTCCGCCGTTCACGACCCTGGGCGCTGTCGTCGAGGCGGCGAAAGGTTCGAATATCAAGGTCGGCGCTCAGAATATCCATTGGGAACAGAGTGGTGCTTTCACCGGTGAGATTTCGGCGGATATGCTGAAGGAAGCCGGCGTGGAATATGTCATCATCGGCCACAGTGAACGCCGCCAGTATTTCGGCGAAACCGATTGCTCGGTCAACAAGCGCTTGAAAGCGGCTTTGGCGGCCGGATTGACTCCGATCGTCTGCGTTGGAGAACTGCTGGCCGACCGGGAGAACGGCAACACCGGCAAAGTTCTGTTTACCCAGCTGGAAGGCGGCCTGGCCGGCATTTCCAAAGAAGATATGGCCAAAACCGTCATCGCTTATGAACCGGTCTGGGCCATCGGCACCGGCAAGACCGCGACGCCGGAAATGGCGGAAGAGACCCACAATTACATCCGCCAGCAATTGCGCGATATGTTCGGCAATGAAGTGGCCGAGAAGGTCAGAATCCAGTATGGCGGCAGCATGAAGGCGGAAAATGCCAGGGAATTGGTGGCGCAGCAGAACATCGATGGCGGTTTGATCGGCGGGGCCGCGCTGAAAGCCGACAGTTTCGCCAGTTTGATTAAGAATGCTTTATCTGCTTGTAAATAATTATTTTATATTATTTTGGACGATTTCGTCCGTCCCGAGTGTGAGATAAAATTCAGGATTAGTTGCCGCTGTCAACGAAATTTTGTTTGAATTTTCCGTTGACAGCGGTATATGTATGATTGATAATTGTGTTCTCATACATTGGAGGTTTGGGTTAGTATGGTGGTGTTAACGGTAATGCTTTATGCGGCAGTGGTGATCGTCTCGCTGCTTTTGATTGCGTTGGTGCTGGTGCAGCCGTCCAAGCAGGGCGGGCTGGGGGCGGCGTTCGGCGGCGGACTGGGCGAGTCGGTGTTCGGCGCGCAGGCCGGCAGTCATCTGACCAAGATGACGGTGGTGATGACGACGATCTTTTTCGGGCTGACTTTGTTGTTGGCGGTGCTGGTCAGTCGGGGCGACAGCCAGTATCAATCGGCGACGGTGAATCAGGCGCTGGAAAAAATGGACGGCAAGGCGGTGCCGGCGGTCGAAACCCCGGCGGCGGAAGTTCCGGAAGTCACTCCCGAGGCGGCGCCGGAGACCGTTCCGGCGAATCCGTAGGAAACGGAAATGTCCGGCGGCTGGAATTTGTTGTTTTTTTGCAATTTGCAAAGTGAAAAAAGGCGTGGTATAATAAGCCGTTAGATTAGTTGGTTGATCCGGGAAATGAAAACAGAGGGCCTGATGGGAAAAACAGTTCATTGTGGCAATGAGTTGGTTCAACTCGGCAAACTCTCTGTCGTTTCCAATCAAAATATTGGTCGCAAATACACGTTTACAGCCTGTGCGATGCAGGGGATCGAGGCAGGTGTCGTATTTATTCGAGTGCCGCAAACGGCACGATACAATGCAGGACGGCAGTTTTCGGCAGCGGCCGGGGAGCGGTGGTCTTTGTTTTGTTTTCCAGGAGATGAGCAGGCTCGGCGAAGAGGGAATTGCTTTATGCAGGGGGGAATGTTTTCTCTGACCAAACGCCGCGGGAATATATCCAATACGACTCGTATGAGCTGATCAAAGAATAGAAATGTCAACATTCAACTAAGACTTTGAAATGGCTAAGGAAAACACAATTTTAGCGATTGACGTTGGCGGCGACAGTCTGAAAATGGCTGAATTCGTTGTGCCACCCTCTGGCGGACTGGTATTAAACAAATATGCGATCAGCGAATATGATGAAAGCATTGGCGAGACGGACTTCATGGATCGTTTCCTCAGCGCTTACCGTCGGATGCTGGCCGAGCATAAGTTCAAATCGAAGCAGGTGCGGGTTACGATATCCGGACAGCATGCTTTTTCCCGTTTGAGCAAATTGCCGCCTCTTACCGAGAATCAGGCGCAGGTCGTACAGATCATTGAATTTGAAGCGAAACAGACGGTGCCTTATCCGATGGATGAGGTGGTCTGGTCGTATCAGTTGATTCGTCATTCCGGCAACCGCAACCATCAGGTGCAGGACGAAGGCGAGGCGGCGACGCCCAATGAATACGATGCCGACCAGGATGAACTGGAAGCATTGTTCGTCGCGGTCAAGGCCGACTTGGTTTCCGGCATTGCCGATGTGATTCAGGATTCCGGCAAGGATATTCTTTCCATCGAAATGGCGCCGACCGCCATCTACAACGCCGCCAAGGCCAACAACGTTGGCAGCGAGGGTTGCGATATGGTGTTGAATATCGGCGGGCGCTGTTCCTGTCTGGTCTTTTTCGACCAAACCCGTATTTACGTCCGGACCATTCCAATTGCCGGCGATACGATCACGCAGCAGATTGCCAAGGAATTCAACATCGGCTTTTCCGATGCCGAGGCGTTGAAGCGCCGCCACTGTTTTATCGCGCTGGGCGGTGCCTATGAGGACCCGGATTCCGAAACGGCGGCGACGATTTCGAAGATCGCCCGTAACGTCATGACGCGGCTGCATGGTGAAATCAACCGTTCGATCAATCAATGGCGTTCCCAGTACGATGGTAACAAGCCGGTGCGCATGTTGCTGTCCGGCGGCAGTTCGATCATCCAGTATGCGCCGCATTTCTTCTGCGAGAAACTGCGTATTCCGGTGGAATATTTGAATGTTTTCCCGGTGGTCGGCATCACTGAGGAGATCGACAAGGAGAAATTGCGGGAAGTGGCTCCGCTGTTTCCCGAGCTGGTCGGCCTGGGATTGCGGCATTGCCAGGATTGTCCGATTCAAATTTCCCTGATGCCGTTGTCGATCAAGCGCCATGAAATTTTGCAGAAAAAGAAGCCGTATCTGTACGCCAGTGCGATTTCGGCGATTTTCTGTTTAATCGTGTTCTACTGGTTGATTTCGGCCCGGAAAGGATACGATATGCGCCGGGTGGAGTTGACCGCGAGCAAGGTGGAGGAGACGGAGAAGCGGGTTGCGGAAGTTCGTGAGGCGACCGGCAAATTGCAGAAGGCGGAAACCGCTTATAAGGATGCGCTGGAAATTTTGAAGCAGCGTGGCCAGTGGTTTGCCATCCTGAATGAATTGCAGCGGATTACGCCGGATTATATGTGGTTTACCACCATTGAAGGTGCGCCGGAGGAAATGAATTTAAGCCTCGGCGGTATGGGTATGGGCATGCCGGGCGCCGGAATGATGGGGCCGATGGCCGGCGGAGCGACTGGCGGCCCGGCCGGCGGACCCGGCGGCGGAATGTCTTCCGCTTCGTCAATAGGCGGCCTGGGCATGGGTCTGGCCGAAAGCCTGCCGGATTATGAATGGATCGTGCTTTATGGACACAGCCTGGTGATGGACAAGGCGACCGTTTTGCCGGAGGATATTTTCCGGGAAAGGGTTCAGCAATCCGCTCTGTTTGATTCCGAAAACGAATCATTCAAGTATGAGCACTTGCAGGCGGATGCCGGTTCGAACAATGTGACCGCATTCAAAGTGAAGATCAAACTGAAAGAGCCGATTAAACAGTGAGTGCCTTATGAAAAGATTTTTGAAAAAGAACATTTCCTTTGTGGTCTTCCTGTCGATTTCCGGGGTGGTTGCTCTTGTCTTGCTGGTCTTGGCATTGATCGAACATGCCGGTTATCGGAATGCATTCAATCAATTGGTGCGGTTGCGCAACCAGATTGGGGATTTGAATAAGCAGCATCCTTCGCCGGTGCCGGAAAATCTTGAATTGATTGAGAAGGATACCGAAGTTTTCGAAGATAAGGTTACCCGGATGCAGCACTATTTCGGGCATCCGTATCAGCCCGCTTTGGATGCGTTTGCCAAGGAGCTGGGCGTTGACCTGGATGAGTTTACTGCCAAGTTCCGCGAACTGTGGTCGGAAAAACGGGAAGCCGGCAGTCCGGGGGTCCATATCTTCCGTCAGTTCAAAACTTCCGGCGGCTGGGAAGTGGAAGAAGAAGAGGATGGCGAGTCGGTGGATTCGAATGCCGCTCCGAAGATGAAGTGGACGGTGGAGCAGTGGGACAAAGCGATGGAGAAGTTCAAAACTATCGCCCAGGCGGCGACGGTTGAAAAAATCACCGAAGGCAATGTCGATGACATTTTTATGGCGGCGATCGGCGTATTGCGCGGCTTCAACGGCAGCAGTACGGAGTTCGATGTCCACTCGATGGCGATCCGCAGTGAGCTTTCCAGATTGTTCGATGAAAAGGAAATTGGCTTGGCGTACGGCGCCGATACGTTTGAAATTGCCGAGCCGGCCAGTTTGAGCGGTTCCGGCAGTATGATGAGCGGCCCGATGGGCATGGGAGCGATGGGGCCGATGGGGGCCGGCGGCGGCGCGACCGGCGGCGGAACGACTGCGACTCGCGGCGGTGCCGCCGGCATGGGTTTTGGCGGCCTGGGGATTGAACCGGTCGATCCGGCTGAGGAGTTGGGGCAGAAAGCCCGCATCGTTGAGATTATCGGCGACTTGGGGCGCCGTCTTGCCGGGACGGGAATTGACTCGCTGGATTATTTTTACAACACCGATCTGCTCGGCAATACCGAGTCGGATTACACTTACTATCGTTTCGAATTCGATGTTACCGGCAGCATGGAAAGCATGCGGCGGCTGGCGGAGGTTCTCCACGACGCCTACAAGGACAACCGGATGTATATTGTCCGTCATATGAATATGGAAAAAATCGATGATGATGTCCAGGGGATTATCGATGCGACGTTGCGTTTGCGTGACCAGGAACTGCGTCTCCGGGAGAATCCGATGCTGACGACGCAGGGCAACAATAGAATGCCGATGACGATGCCGAACGCGACGCCGACCCGGCGTGGCAGCGGCGATCCGATGTCGAGAACCTCCACGAACGCGCCGGTTCGGAGCGGCCTGAGCGAGCGTCCGGCGAGAAACAGCCGCGGCACCGGTCCGACGGGCGGCGGAATGCCGTCGATGATGGGTGGCGGGATGCCGGGCGGCGGCAATTCGAACAAGGACGCCATGTGGGAAGAACGGATCGTCTACTGGATGAATTTGTTGCCGGAGAATCGCTTCGAAGAGGGATTGGCTTTCGACAAGCGTAAGAATTATGGTATGCCGATGATCGGCGGCAATCGCCGGGTGCGGGCCATGATTGCCGTCGAATACGTCGTCTACAATGCCGAAGAAGAGCTCAAGTAACAGCCAACGGGAGGTCTGATTTTGAATTTTCTACAGAAACATTATGAAAAAATCATTCTGGCGGTGTTACTGCTGGTGTTCGTTTTTTCGTCGCTTTATCTGTTCAACGTCATCAATTCCACCAATGATATTACGGAAAAGGATTTGGAAATTCCGCCCGGCCGGCAGGATTACGAATCGTTGAATTTCAACGGCGATGAATTCAAAACCGACAAGGTGATGACGGAAGGTTTGGCCTGGAAGGAGTCCAGATCGCGCGACGGCGGGAAAGTTTCCGCTCTGTTCAGCGACCTGCTGGTGCCGGTGATCAGCGGACGTTGTCCGCATTGCCGTTATTTCGTGCCGATTTATTACTTCGAAGAGGTGCACAGCTGCCCGTTCTGCGGTGGCGAACTGCCGACTCCGGTCAATGACTTCTCCGACCTCAATGTGGCGATCGGCGCCGATGCTGACGGCGATGGCATGCCGAACTCTTTTGAATTGCGGAATAATCTGGATCCGAACAATCCGCTCGATGGCATTGCCGATTACGATTATGACGGCTTTTCCAACAATTATGAATATCTGATGAAAACCAATATGCTTGATCCGAAGGATCATCCGCCGTATATCAACCGGCTGTATATCGCCGAAATCAACGCGATTCCGTTCGGCGCGACCCTGCGTAAGATCAACGCCGAAGGCGCCGACCGTTCGACCTGGGAGTTCCAGATCGGTACCGGTCGTTCCGGCGGCCCCTATCGTCGGATCGGTGATGTTTTCACCGTCGACCGCAAGCGCTATAAGCTGGTGGATGCCGAGCTTCGCACCGAAACGGTGGAGGTCGACGGCCAGCAGCAGCAAAAGGATGCTTCCCGGGTTTGGCTCGAAGGCCAGGATGACGACAACCGCATTCGACTGGAAATGGTGGTCAACGAAGTGACCGATATGCCGACGGCCAAAGCGGTGGTCCGGGATATCAGCATTCCGGCCGTCAAGTACGAAGTGGTGGTCGGCGATACGTTCAAGATGGGGACTCAGCGTTCCGGCGTGGAAGAGTTCGAAGTGACGGCGGTCGATCTGGCTTCGGAACGGGTTGAATTGTTGAATAAGACGGACGAGTCGAAGAGCGGTGCGATTTCGACGGCGATCCAGATTCCGGAACGCTACCGGCTGGGTAATTACCAGTATTATCAGCAGCGTATGAACAACATGAACAATCGGATGCCGAATGTCATGCCGACAACCACGATGCCGCGCCGGTGAATGCCGGCGATTCAATTGGAAATAACGCAACTAAAGAATAAAAATTGTCTTGAAACAATAACCATAAGGTAAAAGAGCATGAAAGGACTGGGAATATTGGGGTTGCCGAGAAAATCCTGTTCATTTTGGCTGGCATGTTACTTGACTGCGACCGGATGCGTAGCGCTGGAAACGGACGGTGAAGTGCGCGATGCGATCGATCAGGTGAAGGAAGAGCGCAGCAAGGAGATTGAGGCGATTGATGTTGCTTTGGCTCAGGCGGAAGAGTTGGTCAAAGCCGGTCAATATGCGGAAGCCGATGCGACGTTTGCGGAAATCCAGAAGAAACTTTCCGGTTTGAAGGGACTGGCGGCGGAACGCCGTCTGGCCGAAGTGAACAAGCGGCGCAGTGAGGTGATCGGGCAGCATGCCAATGCCGTGCTGGCCGACGCCCGCAAGCAGATGGCCGACGAAAAGTTCACCGATGCGATCAATACTGCCAATGAAGCGGAACTGATCGATCCGCGCGTCAAGGACGAGGTTGCCGCAGTGGTGGATATGGCCCGCCGGAGAATTCTGGCGTTGGAAAAGGAAAAGATGACTTCCCTGGAGGAAGCGGCGCCGACGTTGCAGGACGAGCGGGAGAAGGTGGATCTTTTGTTCCGCGAAGCCCAGATCCTGTTCAAGGGCGGACGTTATGAGGAAGTGCGGGCAAAGCTGGAGGAAATCTTCATCATCAACCCGTTGTATGAGCCGGCAATCGAGATGGCCAAGCGCAATGCCGATACGCTGTATCAACGCGCCAAAGAACGGCAGACTGCCAACATTTACGGCCAATTGGCTTACAATGCCTGGGAATGGATTACCCCGGAGAACACACCTTCGGAGCAGAAAAATGTCCTCGGCCGGGCGATGGAAAAAGAAGAGAACGATTCCGGAATGCGGAAACGCCTGGAAGATATCGTATTCAAGGATATCGACTTCGAAGAGGAAAATCCGATCGATGTCATCCGGTCCCTGGACCGGAACAGTGCGCGTTATTCCCCGGATGGCAAGGGCGTCAACGTCGTTTCGGCGATTTCCGGTGAAGAAGCGGCGGATTTGAAGCCGTTTACATTTTCGGCGACGGATATGCCGCTCTTGGAAGTGATTCGTTATCTGTGCAAGCAGACCGGCTTAAAATATCAGATTACCGATAATTCGGTGTTGATCGGTTCCAATGTCAGCGAGATGAAGACGGTATCGTTCCCGATCCGGGCGTCGATCATCAACGACATTGCCGAATATGATACGCCGTATGAGAGCGGGCGCGGGAAGGCGCTCGGTCAATACGGCTGGATTTATGGTTACGATCCCCAAAAATATCCTCAGATGCAGCAGAACAATGCGATGGGAGGTCCCGGCAGTATGGGCGCCATGGGCATGCAGGGCGGCAGACAGGGAATGACCGGTCCGGGCATGGGCGGCATGCCAGGCATGACCGGTGCCGGCGGCCAGCAGGGCGGCATGACTGGGATGCCCGGAATGCCGGGAACCGGTGGAACCGGCGGGCCCGGCGGGCAGCAGGGCGGCGGTTTGGGGGGCGTCGGCGGCGGGGTGACTGGCGGCAGCGGACGCGGCGGTGCCGGCGGCGGCGGGACTGACAATGGCATCAATTCGACGATGCCGGGTATGTCCTTCCAGGTGGGATTGGAGCCTCAGGCGCAGATGGGAGACGGCACCGGCGGCGGTACTGGCGGCGGCGGCGGGAACCGGAGCGGTTCCAACAATGGCGATAATGACTCCGCGGTGGGCGGCGATTACATTCGCGGCGGTATCATCGGTGTCGGTGCGGCGCATATTCTGGGAACGACCGGTGAATCCTGGGGGGCGAGCGACCGCGATAATAATAGCGGCAGTGGTTCGAGCAGTGGTTCAGGCAGCAGCCGCGGCAGTGGTTCGAGCCGTGGTTCGAGCAGTGGTTCAGGCAGCAGCCGCGGCGGCGGTTCCAGCCGCGGTTCCAGCCGTGGTTCGAGCGGCAGCAGCCGCGGTTCCAGCGGTTCGAGCAACAATTCCAACAGCAGCGATACGAGCTATACGCTGGGTGGCGACAATGTCTGGCGCCGTGAGGCGACGCCGGCGCGGTTGGCGATGTACTTTACGGCCCGCGGCGTCGATTTCCCGCTGGGCGCATCCATCAATTACAGCCGTCCGTCCAACAAGATCGTCGTGACCAATACGATTGAAAACCTGAATAAACTGGAAGATCTGCTCCAGCAGTTGGATGCCATCGACATTCCGATGATTCAGATTGAAGCGAAGCTGGTGGAATTGACGATGACGGACTTGAATGAGCTGGGATTCGATTGGAGTCTGTATGCGAGCGATACGAACTTAAATCCGGATTCGACCTGGGATATCAGCAATCCGAACAATCCGTTGCGGCATTACAGCAAAGGAGATGGCGCCAACGCCTCCGGTTCTTCTCCATCCAGTTATAGAGTGATCAATAATTTGAAAATATTCCCGAACTTCGGTGAATCGCTGTTTGGCAACGATTCCAATGTGAATTTGTCGTTGTCGGTCAATGCGATCGCCCAGAATTCACGGGCGGAGGTGCTGTCCTCCCCGAAACTGGTGGTGACCAGCGGGGATGTCGGCGCAATCGAACTGGTGGAGTCGCAGTATTTCCCGATCGACTGGGATACGCCGGAGCTGGATGTGGATGATTCGACGATCGTGATCACCGAGCCGGTGCCGGATCTTGAGTCACAGGATACCGGTATCAAGTTCTATGTGAAAGCGGTCGTCAATCCGGACAATTATACGATTTCTCTTTACCTGCGTCCGAGCGTCATCGCCTATGTCGGTCACGACAATTCCAATTACCTGGTGACGATGGAAGCCGGTTATCTGGGCGTTTCCAATGGTGGCACGGTGGTTACGGATTGGCGGAGCCAGGCGATTCCGTATTATAAGAAGCAATTCAATTTGTGGATGCCGGAATTTACGATTCGCGATCTGGAAACCAACGTCCGTGTCTATGATGGGGAAACCATTGTACTCGGCGGTATGATCGATGACCGGAATATGGCGCGCGATGACCGCTGGCCGGTTCTGGGCGATGTGCCTTTCTTCGGCCGCTTCTTCAGCAGCCAGATGACGATGACGGAACGGCGGAATCTGCTGGTGTTCGTTACGGCTCGCTTGATCAATGCCGAAGGCATGCCGATTCGTCGTAACATTCAACCCGGATTGCCGGATTTATATCGTTAACACATCACATGCCGGAGGCTAATAATGGTATTTAGAATAGATAACAATTATTTGAAAGTGTCTGTACTTTCTTGTTGTTGTGCGGCATTGTTTGCGCCGACGGGAGCGCAGGCGCAGGAGGATGTCGTCGAGGACATCAATCGGCAGATCAGTACGACGGTCATCGACAAGGAGGAGCTGGCGGCCAACGCCGACAGCTTCATGCGTGCTGGTCATGAGGCGTTTCGCAAGGGAGATTACCAGGCGGCGATTGACCAGTATCTTGAGGCGGTGAAAATCTTGCGGGAGCTCAGCGACGGCGGTTCCACTCTTTTCAAAAAGAAATTGAGTGATTGCCGCGATCAGATTGCCCAGTCTTATTTCTATATGTCTGAGAATATCGCCGACCAGGCGGAAGAGCTGTCATTGGCGGAAGATTACGACAAAGCCATCGAGCTGTGCAAAAAGGCGGCCGAGGTTTACCCGGCCAGCAAAGCCAAGATGGATGCGAAGATCGCTCAGTATGAAAAAGAGAAAGCGGCCGTTGCCCGGCGCACCGAGGTGAAAGAAGCCGATTTGATTCCGGACAAGGAAAATCGTGAATACACCATCGGCATTGAGTTGGCGCGGGCCAATAAACTTTTTCAGGCAAAAGAATATGCCCGGGCCCGCGATGCTTATGAGCGGGTACTGCGGATCGACGTCTACAATACGGAAGCGACGACCGGTTTGGGCGCCTGCAATTTGCTGCTGGCCAAAGCTGCCGACCGGCGTTATGGCATCGTTCACAAAGAGATGATTGCGGAAGCGACCTGGAACGGGGTGACGCCGTTGGATTCGTTGACCAATTTCGACGGTGGAACGTTGATCGAAGCGCCGATTTTCAAAACGCCCGACGGCGAGATGACGCTCCAGCAGAAGCTGGACAACATCATCATTCCGGAAGTCAATTGCGAAGATTTGAAATTGCCGGCCGCCATCCGGTATATCGTCGAATTGAGCAAGGAAAATGACCCGGAAGGCAAGGGCATCAATATTTTCCTGATGTTCGATTTGCAGAAACATCATTTGCGCCAGCAGATGGAAAAAATGGCGAAGGCGGCGCAGGACGCCAATCAGAACGGCATGATGATGGGCCCGGGCGGCATGATGCGGCCGGGGATGGGCCAATATCCGCCGGGCATGAATCCCGGTATGCAGCCGGGCATGAGTCCGAGCGGCCCTGGCGGTTATACTCCCGGTATGCCGGGCATGAATCCGGGCGGCATGAATCCCGGCATGCAGCCGGGCATGGGCGCGATGGGCCCGGGCGGCTATGGTCCCGGCATGCAAGGAGGCATGGGTGCGATGGGCCCGGGCGGCTATGGCCCCGGTATGCAGGGAGGCATGGGGACGATGGGCCAGGGCGGCTATGGGGATGCGGCGAATTACGATTCGTATGCCTATAACCCGATGGCGGTCGAACCGGAAGAACCGGAATATCCGTCGGTCAATTTCGTCTTGAATGACAAGAGCCTCGGCGAAGCGATCAAAGTGCTGTGCCAGACGTTGAACTTGAAATACCGGGTGGAGAAATATTCGGTGGTAATCGCCTCCGAGGACTATGCCCTCGATGAGATGGAAACGCAGATCTTCCCGCTGAACCGTGAAGTGTTGATTTCCTACGGCGACGGTGAAGTCGGCCCGGTGCTGGCGGAATTTTTCAAAGGTTACGGCGTAACCTTCCCGCTGGGGTCCCGTATTGTTTTCGACCAGCGCATCAGCCGCTTGATTGTCACCAACACCCGGGAGAACCTGCAGAAGATCGACCGGATCATTCAAACCGATCTGTCGATCAAGGAACCGATGGTGGAAATTCAGGCGAAATTTGTCGAAGTGACGCAGAACGATTTGCAGGAGCTCGGCTTCAATTATGCGATTGCCAACAATCCGGTATCCACGACTCCGATCTATGATGAAGAAGGAGAACTGATTGGTTATAATACGGTCGGCAATCGGGACGGCAAATTGGAATTCGATGAGAATGACAATACGCTGAACAGTCTCGATCCGGAAAGCGACGATATCTTCACCTATAACCGCAGCGTCAACGGATTTGATTTTTCTTTCTCGGTCCGGGCTTTGAATCAGTTGAATTCGGAGGACATGCTCTTTTCACCGCGCATCCTGACGCTGAATGGTCAGCCCGCGCTGATCCGGATGGTCAAAGAAATGTATTTCCCGGACGAGTATGACGAGGCGTCGTTCAGTACCAGCGACAGCAATACCAACGATAACAACAACAATTCGATGAATACTTACACCTACATCAGTCCGGTGCCGGTCTTCGATGAGGCGGAGCAGTTCGGTATTCAGATGCTGGTGACGCCGGAAGTGGATATCGCCCGCAAGTTGATCACGCTGCGGGTCAAACCGACGGTGCGTACTTTCGTCGGTTGGACGACTTTCGACTACGAAGAGTCCGGAGATGATAATTTCCCGGTCCTCAATCTGTTGCGGGAGCCGGTCGTGGCGGAGCGGTTGATCGATACGCTGATTTCGATCAAGGACGGCGAGACGGTTGCGCTCGGCGGTATCATCAAAGATGAAGTTACGACGATCGATGACAAGATTCCGATCCTGGGCGATGTGCCGTTGATCGGACGCTTCTTCCAGTCGAAAGGTTCTTCCGGCAAGAAGACCAATTTGCTGATCTTCCTGACCTGCAAGCTGGTCAATCCGGATGGCTCGGCCTATTTCCCGGACGATCAGGTCCAGACCAGTATCCCATCGTTCCCGACTTATCAGTGAGTTGGGATGGCATGATCGGCCGGACGGATTTCCCGTCCGGCCTTTTTGTATGTTATCCCCTGGGTTGTTCCTGCAACTTTCCTTTTCCGGGAGTGGGTTTTATGACTCGTCGGAGGAAAATGCAGGAGCGCGACGGATATGCTGCGGCAAAGAGGTTGGATTCGGCAGTCAGCCGATGAAAATCGCGGAAACATCATCTTTTGTGCGGAAGGACTTGGCGGGGAGGAGAGCCGCCGGAAATCAGGGCTCCTGATCGGCCCGTTCCCAGAGCAGAGTGCAGTCCGGCGGCGTCATCGCTCCGCTGTCGCCGCTGGCGGTATAACGTTCGAATGGCGTGGCGGTGTTGTGCCGGGTGACGGCATGGCCGTCGTTGTAGAGCAGATTGGTCGATTGGAAACCGTGGGCGGAATGGCTCAAGGCTGCGGACCGGAATGAGAAGTCCATGACCAGCGCTTTCCCGGCGTTTCCGTCGGCATGCTTGCGGCCGTGGAAACCGGCCTGCGTTTCCCGGTAGAGATAGGCGCTTAAAACGGCGCCGCTGCCGTCCCAGCCCTGTTTGACCGCTTCCGGCGTCATCGGATCGTGTTGCAGGCAGCCCAATTGCAATGGCGAGAGTCCGTAGTCGGGGAGTAATTTTCCCAAACCGAACGGCAGGCCGCCGTACATGCGGATCAGGTTGATGCTGCTGCCCATATATTCGCCGTTGATATTGGGAATCCGGTCGTCGTGGTCGGCGGCGTACAATTCAAGCGCCAGACCGATTTGTTTCAAATTGTTGATGCAATGCTGGGTCAGCGCAACCCGTTTGGCTTTCGACAGCGCCGGCAGCAGCATGGCGGCAAGGATGGCGATGACGGCGATGACCGTCAACAGTTCCAGCAGGGTAAATTTTTGTTTCATGAGCGTTTCCCTATTGCGCGTAGCTGTGCAGCGAATCGATTTTCGGCAGCAGGTTGACGACTAAAAACGTTACCAGCAGCGCGGCGAAAGCGATCAGGTTGCACCAGTTGGCCGCCCGCCGGCCGCCCGGCTGCTTTCGGAGATGGAAATAGGTGGCGTAAAGCAGCCAGGTGATCAGCGACCAGCTTTCCTTGATATCCCAGCTCCAGTAGCTGCCCCAGGCCGCTTCTGCCCACAACGCGCCGGAAACCAGTCCGAAGGTCATGAACGCGAAGGCCAGCCGGCTGAGACGTTCGGCGGCCGAAGCGCGCTCCCGGCGGCGGAAGGCGGTCAAGGTGACCATTGCCGCGACGGCAGCCAGCGCGTAGGAGAGGATATAACTAGCGACATGCGGAACGAACCAGAGCGATTGCAGGGCCGGCGCCCGTCGCCAGGAGAGGTCCGGGTCCATGAACAACACGCCGGTGAGCGCGATTGCGCCGACCAGCGCAAAGGGCAGCAGCAGCAGCCGGTCGCCGTGGCGGTACTCCAGGACGTAGAGCGGCGGCAATACCAGTGGCAGGAAGCTCAACACCTGGAACATATTGCCGAATGGCGGTTCGCCGAGCCGGAGCCATTGCCAGAGGAACAGCGCCAGGCAGCAGCAAAAACCGCCGCCGAAGCAATACCGCGCCGCCCGGAGCCGTTGCTGGCATTGCAGTGCCGCGGCCAGCAGAAAAGCAGTCAACGCGCCGGCCGCAAGCAATTTCAAATACCAGATGATCATCATTGTTTTCTCCATTGGTCGACGAGAAGCCAGAAGGGAGCCGCCAGCAGCAGCCACAGGCCGGCGGCGACGACGAGCCGGCCGGGATCCTGTCTGGCCAGCAACTCGACATAACGGCCGCGGGCGGAGGTGCCGCAGCTCATCAGATAGAACCGCCAGCGGTCGATGGTGACCGGTTCATTGACTTTCAGGACGGCTTGCCGCTCTTCCGGCGCGGCCGGATGATGGTAACGGATCGCCACCCGGTATTCGCTCGGCTGCGGGTCCTGGCGCATCAGGATACCGTCCTCGCCGACGTTCAGATGCGGCAGAAAGCTGCCGTCCGGCGCCAGCAGCGTCGTCCGCGGCCAGTTTTGCCGGTTGTCCAGATACAGCGTTTCACCGCGCCAATGCGGCCGCCCGGCCAGCGCCATGCGGTTGGGATCGTCCGGGTGCCGCCGGTAAAGGAGGTAATCCGGATCGTAATAATCCACTTCCGGCCGCCCGGCGCCGAAAGAGAAGGGCAGCGGAATGGCGGGTCGGCCGTTTTCCGGCGGCAGGAAGTCGGCCAGCGGAGCATCCGCTTCCGCCAGCATGAAAAAACGAACCTGGCGGCCGAAGAAAACGCCGATCAACGCGCCGACGGCGATCAGTGCTATTGCCAGGTGCAACAGCAGGACGCCGCCGCGATGACGGAAGGCCGGCCGCCACCAGATGGCCGCCGCCGACAAGGCGGTAATGGCGGCGACGAGCAGGAAGACGCCGGAACGGTAGAGTTCCGGGACGCCGCGCCAGGGGAATGCCGCGGCGATGAGCAGCAGCAGCAATGCCGAAATGGAAACGATGGCCCATTGCAAACGGCGGATCATCTTTACAGTGACTCCAGGTAGGAGACCAGGTCGCGCACCTCTTCCGGAGTCAGGCCGGAAGTCGTGCCGCGGCGGTCGCCCGGGTTGTATTTGGTGACGGCTTCCTCCAGTGTGGCGGCTCGCCCGTCGTGCAGATAGGGAGCGGTCCGCCAGACTTCAACCAGGCTGGGCGTCCGCACCGGCCGGCCGATATCGCTGCCGGTGGTGGTGCCGACGTCGTACAATTCGAGATCGGTGAACAGCGGATGGGGATGGCAGGCGATACAGCCGCCTTTGCCGGCGAAGATCGCTTTGCCGCGTTGGGCGGCGGCGCTCAACGCGCCCCGGTCCGGCGTGTGGCACTGCAGGCAACCCGGATCGTCGGACGCGATGCCGGTGATTTCCTCGCTGTTCAGGAACGGACTCGGCACCGGCGGCATTTGCGCCAGGTATAGATCGATCGCCTGACAATATTCTTCGACCGGTTCATTGAATTCGATGTGGCGGAATCCGGCGCGCACCGCCGTTTCGGCGTCCGGGCGGATGCCGAGCGACATCACTGGCGGCGTCCGGTGGGAGAGGAACATCGTTTTGGTATTTTTCGGATTGCCGATGCCGTCGTTGAGCATGTCCCAGTTGAGGGCGTCGACCCGGGCGTCCGGATGGCAACTGGCGCAACTCTGCCAGTTTTCCCGGCAGAGCCGGGCATCGTTGAAATACTTTTCCCCCAGCCGGCGGGGATCGCCGGCGTCGGCGCCGGGCAGCTCCCGGCTGGCGAGAACCCGCGGCCGGCCGCCGAGGGAAATGAGCGCGATATTGTCGGAGTAGTAACCGGCGACGAACGCCCGGTTGCCGGCGATCGTCAGGGCGCGCGGGCCGTTGACCGGCAGCGGCAGCCGGGTACGCAGTTTGTTCAGGTAACTCAACTGATTTTCGGCCGGAGTTGCGGCCAGCTTGGCCAGCAGGCCCGGAAAATCGATCAGGAACAGCTCATGGCTGCCGGCAGCCGACACCAGCAGTTGCGCGCCGTCGGCGGAAAAGACGGCTGCCCACGGATTGGCGGCGCCGCGGTTGACGTCGTCGAGCAGCACGGTGGCAAGCCGCCTGTCGTCGCCGGTCCGGATCAGGCTGATGGCGTTGGTGTTGATCCAGCCGCGGTCGATTTGGGTGGTCGGCAGCTTGTAGTGGCTGACCACGTGGGTGACGATCAGCCAGGCGCCGTCCGGACTGAGCGCGGCGCCGCGAATGCCCTGGGCGCCGTTGGCCAGCGGAATGTGTTTGAGGACGGCACCGTCCGCCGCGTCGAGCACGAAGACGGCCGCCTGGTGGGTGGTACCGTTGGCCGGCCCGATCGGCAGATGGTTGGCGGCGTAAACCTTTCGATTGGCGGCATCCGGCACGACGGCGACCGGTTCCCGGCCGGCCGGGCTCCGCCAGCGCAAGGAAAATTCTTTCAAATCGACCGCGCCGACCTGGCCGCTGAAACGGTTGGCAAAATAAAGCGTCCGACCGTCCGCCGAGATAGCCGGCGACTGCGGGGAATGGCCGATGGCGAGCCGGCGGAGAATTTGCCGGCGCTCCGGATCGACTTCCAGCAGTTCGCCGGTCGTCAAACCGGCGGTGACGTAGAGCCTGCCGGCGGAGGAAACCAGACCGGTTGGCGGTTGTTCCAGTTCGATGGCGGCTCCGGCCGGTTCCAGGGTCTCCGGATCGAGGCGGCGCAGCAAGGCGGTATGCTCTTCGGCGACCCAGAGGCCGTCCGGCGCCGCCGTCAGCGCGTTGGGGGCCGGATAATCGGCCATCGAGCACCAGGCGGCGAACAGCAGCACGGCCGGCAGAAATGAACCGCGCATTTTCATCGCCAGTTGATATCCTGCCGCGGCTGGTAATCTTCGGTCAGGATCTGGCACTGGGCGATCTGGCCGAATTGGTCGGATTCCACTTCCCAGACCACCCGCTTGTCCGGGGTGATCTCGAAGATGTGGGCGGCGCGTTTATCCGGCGTCGCCTGTGCGTTCCAGTTGCAGACGACGGTGTTGCCGTTGGGCAGCCGCTGGACGCCGGCCGGTACCGCCAGATTGAGGTCCGGCGTGTCGTACTTCGGGCGGATTTCCCAGACGATGCGGGTGTTGCGGTCATATTCGACGACCCGGCCGTCGGCGGTCACCAGCGTGTTGCCGCTGGGAAGGCGGACCGCGCAGACCGGCATCGGCAGCGGCGGAAATTCCCGGATGACCCGCCCGGCCGAATCGTATTCGCGCAGCGCCCCTTCGGCGGTGAACGGCACCAGGTAAGTGCCTTCCGGCGTCTTCCGGCACATCCGGAACTGGGCGTGCGGTTCGGCAACCGTCGTCGACAGTTGGATCGAGTGCAGCTCTCTGCCGCGGTCGACTTCGACCAGGCGACATTGGCCGACGATGCCGATCAGGGTTTTGCCGTCCCCGAGCGGCTGAACGCTCGGAATTTCATTCGGCGCTTCGACTTTGTACTCCCAGACCAGCTCCTTGTCGCGGGTGATTTCCCGGACGGCGTGCTGGGCGGCGATCAGAATGTTGCCGTTGGGCAGCATCCAGACATCCTGCGGATGCGGAATTTGGTACTCCCAGACGATTTGACCGCTTTTATCCAGCATGAACACCGCATCGCGGGTATGGCTGGAAACCAGCACCGGGTACGGTCCGTAATGGTTTTCGTGCCAGAAATTTTTCTGCAGCGGCGCGCCGGACGTTTCCGTCCCCTGCAGGTTGTCGGGATCGACATCGAGAATCGGCAGAATCAATTTTCCCTCCAGTTGTTCCTGTTCTCGGAAGAATGCTCCCAGCCGCAGCGAATTGCTGTCGAGCCACAAGTTGACGATACGGCGTTCCGCGTCGGTCAATTTCGCCCTGGCTTCCGGCTGGTCGAGCCATTCGGACAATTTCGCCCGCCGGGCGCCGAAATGGCCGGGAATGGTCCGGGAGCCGCCGTGAATGCCGGGATAATCGCCGATCATCGACGTCGCCATGCCGCCGGAAAACCAGAAACTATAGTCCCGCAATGCGAAATAATCCAGTCCGTTGGCCGCATCGGTCCACTGTTGCAGCTCGGAAATGCCGGCTTTTTCCAGCAGCGGTTTGACCTGACGGTAAAAACTGATCGGTTCGATCGGCGTAAGTTCCGGCACCAGCTTTGACGGCGGCCGCTGCAGCGCCAGCGGCACTTCCATCGTGTTGGGCGCGGTGCCGGTCGGTTCATGGCAGCCCTGGCAGGAGAGCTGTTCGCCGGGGAAGACGAAGGCGGTCGACCGCATCGAATGGATCGCTTTCTGCTCTGCGTCGAGCAGTTGGAAGATCAGTTCCTTGGCCACCGGCGCTTCGAAATAGACACTGCCGTCCTCCTCGACCGGAACGATGCCCAGCGGAATCCGCGGCGTATTTTCCTGTTCGTTGCCGATCATCGGAATTCCCATCGCATGATTGGTTTTCAAGACATTCTGGGTGACGCGCAGATATTTGACTTTGGTATTCTCCGGCAGCGGCTGGTCGGTATCGTAAACGTTCATCACCGCGATGGTCGCCTTGGGGGCGTCCGGCGACCGGCGTTCACCCTGGTAGGTGTGGGTCGGAATCACCGGCGGCAGCGGCCGGGCGGCCAGCGGCATCGGTTCGATCAGCCGGAAACGGTCATCCGGAGCGGCTTCGGTTTCCCGGAGGTCGCAGAGCAGTTCATTGTTGCCGTAGCGGTCGACGACGACGAGATTTTCCCAGCAGTTGGCCAGGTAGAAATCTTCGCTCAACGGCCACGGTTGGCCGAATTTGTAATGCAGCCGGGCGCTTATTTCGGTTTCGGGATAAGGCTCGTACGGGGTGAGGCGTTTGATCTGGCTGTGGTTGCCGTCATCCGGTTCGTTGAGGTTGAGGATGGCCAGCGAACCGAAGTTCTGGCCGTGATGCGGCGAGGCGGTGAAGATGTAACGGTCTGAACCGGGAATCTGCCGGATGCCCATTTCGACCAGCGGCGCGCCGGCCCGGCTGCCCCAGCCGGTGTAAGGCAGATCGGGGAAACGCTGTTTGAAATCCTCCTCGTTGCCTTCCCAGGAATACCACGGATAGGGATAGTTGCCGTGCGGCGCCCGCGGATTGGTGCCGTCCGGGTTGGCGATCCAGAAGCGGCCGCCGATGCAGTTTTCGCGGTCGGTGTAATCCCAGCGGGTATAGACGAGCATGCCGTCGTTGTTGATCGTCGGATTCCATTCGGCGGTTTCGAAATAGCTCATCGGCACGATGTCGCTGCCGTCCTGCTTCATGCTGAACAACGTGTAATTGGGGACGCGGATGTAATCGCCGAAACAGCGGATATAACCGCCGCGCCGCTCGGATACGAAGGCGAGCCGGCCGTTGGGCAGGAAACACGGATCGAAATCGTTGTAGGCGCCGTCGGTCAGTTGCGTGAGTTCGCTGCCGTCGGCATTGACGGTGAAAATATGGAAACAGGTATTCCAGGAGAAGATATTGAAGGCGTGGTACTGGTTCGGCGTCCAGGCGAACGCGATTTTTTTGCCGTCCCAGGAGACGTCCGGAGTGGCGAAGGCGCCGAAATCCAGTTTGCGGCCCTGGAAGCGGCCGTTCCGGACGACGGAATCCTTCAGGATATTTTCGATGACCGGCTTGTTGCCGTTCTGCCAGTTTTTGATCCGGTAGAGGCCGCCGCCGGGGATGGCGTTGCTGCCGAAATACTGGTTGACGAAGTGGCCGCCGACATCGTCGGACGTGAAGCCGTCGCGGACCGAGCCCTCCCATAATCCGCGGCTGACGCCGAGCAGGTCGGCCCTTTCGTTCAGCAGCGGATTGCTGTAAACCGCTTCCCGCCGCAGGGCGCAGGCGGCGAAATACGCGCCGGCGCCGGCGGCCTCTTCGGTGGATGCCGCCGACAGCGCCGCCGACAGTTGCCGGAGTTTGGCGTCCAGCGCGTCATACCGTTCGGTCCGGTCCGGGTTGTCGTGCCGCAGTTGTTCGAGCAGGGCACGGGTCTGGCGCAGGACGGTGCCGGCCGGGCCGCGGTCGTCCGGTTGAATCAGGGCGTTGGGATCGAAAACCTGACTGCTGATCCGTTTGAGGTAGGAAGGATCTTCCAGCAGGTGGCCGATGTAGCGTTCGGCGTCGTAATCCAGCCGGCCGTAGTAGCGGTATTGGAAGGCCCACCAGTTCCAGACTTCATCCCGGGCCTTCAATTCCGGCAGCAGTTCAGCGGAAAGCCGGTTGGCCTGGAGCCAGTCGGCCGCTTCCTGCCGCAGCGGCGCGGTGTCCGGGATGGCGGCCATCGGCACGTAGGCCGGCTTGAGTTCGCCGATCACCAGACTGCGTTGGGCGGCCGGACCATCCGGACAGCGGTTGGGAAATTCCCGGGTCTCCGAATCGTCGAATTCCCAGGCCGCGAACGCGGCGTCGCTGTCCGGCAGGCCGCCGTTGGCCGGGCCGTCCGGCGTGACGGCGCCCCGCAGCAGCCGGAACTGGTCGACCCGGCCCGGAAAGGCGTTGGAGGCTTCGACGATCCGGCCCAGATAGAGCGGTTCCTGCGTCGGCGAAGCGGCCGGATCTTTGCGCTGCAGCGCCTGATCGGCCACCTGAATGCCGTCGACGAACAAGCGGGCGCGGTCTTCTTCGAGAATGAAGGTGGTGCGGTGCCATTGGCCGTCGTCGATTTTGGCCGGCGTGTAGAGCACTTCCGGCGAGAAACCTGGCATGTAAGCCTCCAGAAAACCATTGTTGGTGTACACTTCCCAGTGGGTCGGGGAGCCTTTGGACTGGTTGGCGCAGAGGATGCGGAAGGAATCGGCATAACGCAACTGCATGACCATGTCCGCCGTCAGCGGAAAGGTGTTGTACTCCGGCGAAAAACCGAGCTGGAAAGTCTCCTGCTCCAGATCGGCGCCGCTGCCGGCCGGGACCGACGCGCTGCCGGACAAAGCGTTCCGGCCGTTGCCGGAGAGGTCGGCATAACCGCCGTTGATTGGCTGGCGGTCGAAGTCCCACGCGGCGACGACGGTTTGGTCGACCGGATTGCTGATCCGCAACGAACGGATCGAACCGGCGCAGCCGAGGCCTTCGACTTTGCCGATCTGCAGCGGTTCGACGGATGCCGGCGCGGCTTGGGGCGTGCTTTGCCAGTCAAGGCGTTTGACTTCCCGGCCATCGACGGAGAGGACGATTCCTTGCGCCGTCAACCGCATGGCGGCGGCGTGTTCCCGGCCGTCGGCGACCGGGATGCCGGCGGCGATGACCGCCGGCTGGAAACCCGGCAGGTAGACTTCCAGTTCACCGCTCGGCGTCGTGTAGATTTCCCAGTGCCACGGCTGGGCTTTGTTCTGGTTGGCGACGATAATTTGATAGGAATCCGCCGGCGGCAGCGTGAATTGCGTTTCCACCAGCAGCGGCAGGGTACTGAAGGCATCGTCGGCCGCCACCGTCAGCGGCTGTTTGGCCAGATCGTGTGCCGCCTGGAGCGGCGGCAGCGCTGGAAACAGCAGCGTTCCCAGCCAGAGAATCCCTCGCGTCAGCAATCCGTTTCGCATCTTTGCACCTGTGTAGTTATAAAAATGAATTTGTCTTATCGATAATTCAGGCCTGGCCGTCCGGCGGTCAAGCCGCCATTGCCGCCGATCGCCCGGGACAGATTGGCCGCCTGATTGCGCACCTGCGCTTCCACCGTCCGGCATTTTTCGGCCGACAGGTGGGATACCAGACCGGTGGCACCGATGGCGCCGACCACCAGATCGCCGGTCGAAAATACCGGAGAAGCGATACAGAAAATCCCTTTGGTATATTCTTCCCAGTCATAAGCCAGCTTTTCGCGGCGCGCCTGTTCCAGTTCGGCCAGAAAGGCGTCCGGCGAGAATTGCGGCCGGGAGGTCAGCCCGGCGATGATTTCCCGCTGCACCTCCGGCGTGCTGTAAGCCAGCACCGCCTTGGCGAAGGCGTTGCCGCCGATGGCCAACTGGACGCCGGAAGTGACCTGCAGGTAGAAGGCTTTGGACGGCGCCACCGCGTCGCGGACCAGCATGTGGTCCTTTTCCAGCGTCTGCAGCAGGCAACTGAATTCCAGCGTCTGGCACAGTTCCTCCAGGTAAGAACGGGCCAGCCGGGTCAGGCTGAAATTGTTCGCCACCAGCGCGCCCAGGCTCAGCCAGCGGGCGCTCAGGCGGTAGACGACGTTTTCGTCCGCTTCGACATAGCCGCGCTCCAGCAGACATTTCATGATCCGGAAGGTCAGGTTGGTCGACAGGTTCAGACGCCGCGCCAGTTCCGATACGCCGCAGCCTTCCGGATGGTTCGACAAATATTCGACCAGTTCGAGCAGTGCTTCGGCCGCCGGGACGGCGTAAGTCGCCTCCCGTTTTTTCGCTTTTCCTTCGTTTTGCAATATGACTTCCATCGCTGTTGAGATCCGTGTTTTTTATTTTTATAATGATATTTTACATTTAAAAAACAGTGAATGCAAATGTATTCGCTATTTTTCCGGAAAAAATTACCGGAAGGCGGCGAAGCGTTCATCGCCGCGCCGGTTGATGGCGATGCCTTCGAGTTCGACCAGCCAGCCGGGCCGGCAGACGGCGCCGCGGACGATCAGCCGCGGCAGGGCGTCCGGCAGTTCCTTGGCCAGTACCGTTTCGACCGCCGCCAGATCGGCCGGGTCGCGCAGGTAGACGAGCAGTTGTTTGAGGTCGCCGAGTCCGGCGCCGCCGTGCTCAAGCAGGGCGGCCAGATTTTCGATGGCCCGACCGGCCTGGCTGGCGACGTTGCCTTCGTGGACGATCAGGCCGTCGCGGTCGATGCTGGCTGTCCCGGAGAGATAGTAATGCGACCGGTCGCCGAAAACCAGACGGGTGCCGCGTTCGAAGGTGACGCCGTAGATATGAGTCGGCGACAGATGGTCCGGGGCTTCCAGGTAGACGACCTGTTCCGGCCGGTGGCCGAACAGGGCGAAAGAGTCCATCCTGACCAGCCGGGAAGGGGCCTCGGCGCTGCCTTCGATGCCGGTGCTGGCGATGAAATGAGTGTCGGCGCGCAAGCCGTGCCGCTCGAAAAGTTCGCGGCGGGCGCTGACCAGTCCGGCGTAATTGTTGTCGATGTCACGGCAATAGAGCCAGGTGCGCTGCAGATTGTTCTCCAGCGTACCGCCGTGGCGGGCCAGGATTTGCTCGGCGTGATGAAATTCGGCGGCAGTCTGGGCGGCGCTGCCGCTTTCGGCGTGAAAATGGCGGTTGAAGAAAAGCAGCCGGTAGGTTTGAAGGGCAACCAGGGTGGCGTCATCTTCATCCCTGACCGGTTCGGCGCCGTCGATATGATATGCTTCCAGGCCGATCCGGCTGCCGTCGGCCGGCGCCTGGCCGACCATGGAAACGGCGGTGGCGGCGTCGGGCAGCAACCGGCGCAGCAGCGGGACTTGATTGGTGGGATCGCTCAGATGGAACCGCAGCCAGACGGCATTGGCTGAAGGCGCCGCACGCCGATAGGCGTCCCACAACGCTTCGGCTTCGGCGGTGAAATTCCGGCCGCCGCCGGAATTGGCGGTAAAAAATCGTTCCGTTCGTCCGTTTTCACTGGTGAATGCAGTCCAGTCGTTGGGTGCCATGGCGACTCCTTTTATTATATATATAAATTACTATTTAACATATAAAATGAAAAAAGCAACCGGATTGGCCGGAAAATCGAAAAAATCAACGGCGGCAAAGAAATTTTCCGATTTGACCGGTGGAACCATCGGACTGGAAAGATGGTCGTTAACAGTGGAAATCCGGTCACGCGGCGGGCAGGGACTCCTCTGGAAAAGAAAGAAAAAGAAAGAAAAATTGGAAAAAAAAACAAAATTTTTACGAAAGGTATTGACAAAAAAGATTTTTTTTGCTATAATACTCTCATAGAATGAAACGATTCATTTTTTCTTTTCCTGACAAGCGTCTTCCGTCCCGCTCGATTGAATGGGAGAAGGAAGAAAAAGTTAAATGAAACGATTCGCGGAAGGATTCATAATTATGCCCGGAACCAACAACAGCATCACGATCAGGGAAGTAGCGACCAAAGCTGCGGTCAGTGTTGGTACGGTTTCGAAAGTCCTGAACGGCGGCAATTGCAAGCCGGAGATCCACGACCGGGTGGAGAGCGCGATCCGCGAGCTCAATTACCAGCCGAATCCTTATGCGCAGGCGGTGCGTTCGATGAAGATCAACTGCATCGGCATCATCGTCGAGGCGCGCTGCCGGGAGAATAATCTGTGGATGCACGATTTGTTGCTGGCGTTGTTCGAGGAGGTGTCGCAGTCGAAATATTTCACCCATGTGATGTATGTCGACTCGACCGCCGGGAAGTTCGATTTCAACGGCATGGCCAAGCGGGTGAACGGCATTATTCTGATCGGCACCTTTGAAGCGCCGTTCTATGAGGCGTACAACCGTCAGTTCGACGTGCCGACGATCTATTACTGGAATGAATGTCCGGCCCGGAACGGCATCTTGGTGAAGGTGGAATTCTCCAATGCGATCCGCCAGTTGTTTGAGCATTTCCTGGCGCTGGGCCATACCCGGATCGCCATGATCAGCGCCAACAACCCGAGCGACCTGGACAAAGCGGATTGCTGGGCGGCGATAGCCGATGAACTGCTGCCAAATTACGATCGCGGCCGTATCCGGATCGCCGCCAGCGGCAACGACACCTCGCAGCTCGGTTACGAGTCGACCCGGGAGCTGCTGGAACGTTATCCGGATACCACGGCGATTTTCTATGCGGCCGACAATCTGGCGATCGGCGGCATCAGTTATTTGCGGCAGCGCAAGCTGCGTTTTCCGGAGGATTTGAGCCTGGCCGGTTTCGACAATACGGTGTGGGCCAAGAATGTCATCCCGGCATTGACCGGAATCGGTTTCGATTTCACCGAATTGGCGTGCAAACTCTGTTTGACGCTGATCGGCCGGATCGAAGGAACTGACACCGGCAAAGCGCCGGTGGTGCAGATGCGGTTGGAACGCTGTGGAAGCAGCGCAAGAATAAGTGAACGGGAACAATCGATAACCCCAAAAACAAGGAAGAGAACGGATCATGAAACAGACAAGAAAATTCACGTTGATTGAATTGCTCGTGGTCATCGCCATCATTGCAATTCTGGCCAGCATGTTGCTGCCGGCCCTCGGCAAAGCCAAGCAGGCGGCGCAAATCATCAAATGTACCAACAACATGAAGCAGTTGGCGCTTGGCGTCATCCTTTATTCGACGGATGAAAATGATTATGTTCCGATCGAAAAGGCCGGTTGGAGTGGGACTGGCGAAGGACAAGGCTGGGGCATGTTTTACGGTAGCAGATACTGGATGAATTCATTGATCAATGACTATGGCATGGGCTATGATCTCTTCAAGTGTCCGAGCAACACCACTTATATGGCTACGGATGAATCCAGCACTTACAAGGCGGGGATAGGGTATGTCGAACATTTGCTGGATTGGGGATTGAGTGAATTCGGTGAGACCAACTATGCTGTGAACGGCCGTGGTTTGATTACTAGCGACTGGATGAAGGGGATTGGAGGTAAATTATCCAAGGCGGAGTCACCGAGTCAAACGGTAATGATGATGGAAAGCTACATTCCGATGGGAGCCGATGGCGTAAGTACCTGGGGCGAGAGGTGCTCATCTTTGTACGGCACCAGTGCGACTATGCTGCGTGATCATGGTGGCCAGGCTGCCTTGTTCTCCGGAGTGGATGGCCATGTCGAAAGAGCCAAGCCGAATAAAGGTAAAATGGGCATGTATATGGTCCCGGATACCAGCAAGTGGACGGCGGCTAACGAGAATGATTGGTACTTCGGGCAGTTCTTCTACATTCCGTAAACTGTGTGATTTTGGTTCGCCTCCGGTTGGGGGCGGACCGAAAATTTCCGATTGCCGGCGGGGCCGCAAACTTGCCGAAAAGAACCTTGAATAAAGTAAAAAAATTTTTCGTGACTATTGACAAAAAACGGTTTTTCTGCTATAATTATAATTTGAAACGTGAAACGATTCATTTTGTTTCATTTTTTCGGAGCAGTCGGGAAGCCGTCGGTCTGACCGGGCGGACGGAATGACAGCGTTTTGGATCAATAGGGCGACAACGTTTGAAAAGGGTTCGAATCATGGCCGGAGCGGGCGGGAAGGTGACAATCAAGGAAGTGGCGGAAAAAGCCGCGGTCAGCGTCGGTACGGTTTCGAAGATTTTGAACGGGGGCACCTGCAAGCCGGACATTTACAACCGGGTGCAGGATGCGATCCGCGAGCTCAATTATCAGCCGAATCCCTATGCGCAGGCGGTGCGTTCGATGAAGATCAACTGTATCGGCATCATCGTCGAAGCGCGCTGCAAACAGAGCAATTTATGGATGCACGATTTGCTGCTGGCGCTGTTTGAAGAGGTGTCGCAATCGAAATATTTCACCCACGTGATGTATGTCGATTCGACCGCCGGGAGGTTCAATTTCAACGGCATGGCCAAACGGGTCGACGGCGTCATCCTGATCGGTACATTCGAAGATGCTTTCTATGAGGCGTACAATCGTCAGTTCGACGTGCCGACGATTTACTACTGGAATGATTGCCGGGCGAAAAATGGCATTCTGGTCAAAGTCGAATTCGCCGATGCGATTCGGCAGTTGTTCGAGCATTTTCTGGCGCTGGGCCATACCCGGATCGGCATGATCAGCGCCTGCAATCCGAGCGATTGGGACAAGACGGCCTGCTGGACGCAGATTGCCCGCGAACTGCTGCCGGATTACAATTTCGACCGGATTCGGATCGCCGGCAAGAATGACGACACCTCGCGGCTCGGTTATGAGCTGACCCAGGAGCTGCTGGAGCGTTATCCGGATACCACGGCGATCTTCTATGCGGCCGACAACCTGGCGATCGGCGGCATCAGTTACCTGCGGGAACACCGGCTCGGTTACCCGGAGGATTTGAGCATCGCCGGCTTCGACAACACCGTGTGGGCGAAGAACATCATCCCGGCGCTGACCGAAATCGGTTTCGACTTTACCGAGCTGGCCCGGAAATTGTGCCTGACGCTGATCTCGCACATCGAGAAAACGGCGCCGGCGGCGACGGCTCCCGTCGTGCCGATGCGCTTCGAACGCTGCGGCAGTACCGCCCGGGTGCGGAAAGGCTGAAAATAGCGGAGGAAAAAAAGCGGAGCTTTTAAAATAGTTGAACCATAATATGTGATTGCAAATTTTATGATATTTTTTTTGAATGGCGAAAAAAGAAATTCCGATCGACCAACTGAGGATGATTTTATATGAAGCACCAGAAATTGATCGTCTCTTTCGGCGGATTGCTGACCGGCTTGGCGGCGGTTTGCGGTTATGCCGATGCGGTGGAAATAACGGCGGCGCCGCAGCGGGTGGCGTTGCAGAGCGGCTGGATTGATGCCACGCCGCGGCTGGGGGGAACGGCGGCGTTCGACGGCGGGCCGCAAATTCTGACGCTCCGGTTCGACCTGTCCGAAATGCCGGTCGGCAGCCAGGTGGAAAAGGCGGAGCTGCTGTTGCGTGCCGGCGATCCGCTCGATTGGGGCAAGGAGGGGCGCGACGGTGTTTTGAAGCTCGGGATCTTTCCGATCAACCGTTATTGGAATAAATTTACCAAAACGCTGTTCACGCTGCCCGGCGTCATCGACGCCGAGCCGGAATTGCAGGCCGATTGGCGGTTCGACTGGCAGCAGCCGCTGGTGCTGGACGTCACCGGGCTGGTCAAAGCCTGGCGCGACGGTTCGCGGAACAATTTCGGTCTGCTGCTGCAGGGGCTGCCCGACGATCAGGGCAAACCGGAAGCGGATATGTTCTTGGTGCCGGAGGCCAAATTGCGCATCGTCGGCAGCGGCGGAACGGCGGCGGACTGGACGCTCGACGCGGTCGTCCAGTCGCCGGAACCGGCCGGAGGGGAAGCCGCTTACCTCTTTCCGGACGGTTCCAGGGTTGCCGCCGACGCGCTGCCGGGCAGACTGATCAGCGGCAACCGCGGCGTGTGGGGCAGTTATCAGCAGCCGAGCGGGGCGTTGGTCGCTTTTACGCAGCCGGTCTTTCAGAGTGACAGTTCGATCGGCAAGGCCGCTGACGCGATCGTTGACGGCAATCTGGAGACCGGTCTGGTCATGCCGGCGCGGAGTGAGGACGCGATGGCGGTCTGGAAGTTCCCGGCGGCGGCCGATTTTGCCGAAATCGATATCGAAGCGGCGGCGCCGTTCAACGGAATGCCGTTTGAATTGACCTTTTTCACCAGCGACAACGGACAGGATTGGCGGAAGCTGCGCTCCTTCGTCCAGCACGGCCGGGGCAAACAGTTCTACCGGATTGCCTTGCCGGAAGGGAGCCGCGGCAGTTATTTCGCGATGGCCAATACCGGCAAAGCCGCGCTGGAAGTCTTTGAAACTTTGCTCTGGGGCGAGGCCGAATACCGTCGGCCGGAAGGTCCGACCGGCATTTTGCCGCAGGTCGCTTCGCTCGGCAAGCAGAAATGTGCGGTGCCGGTGCTCGACCGGAAATTTTCGGTCGGACAGTTCGATCCGGAGGCGCTGAAGGAATTCGGCGTTTTCAAAATGACCGAATTGAACAGCGACGCTGTCGATTTGGAGACCAATGCGTATATGGCGCTCGGCGCCGATGGCTTGTATATCGTCTTTGAAAACATGGAACCGGCTTTCGACCGGCTGGCCCGGCCGCAAGGTTCCTGGCAGGACGATCTGGTGGAAGTTTACATCAACCGTTTCGATCTGGACCAGCGGCGGTATTATCACTTCGGCTTGACCAGTGACGGCAAAGTGTTGCTCGATACCTCCGCCGTCATCGATCCGGTGAAGGGCGAGGGAAAATTCGAACCGGAGTGCGGCGTCATCCGGCAGGAGGACCGCTGGTACGGCATCCTGCGCATCCCGCTGGCGGCGATGTGCGAGAAGGGGGATTTCGAAGCGTTCCGCTGGCCGATCAACCTGGCCCGCCACCACCGTTACGGCGATACCGACCGGATCAGTTGTTACCCGGCGGTGCCGGAGCTGCACGTGCCGATGCTTTTCGCCGTGCTGGAGGCGGAACAGCATGAGCTGACGCCGGAGACCTATTTCTCCTTCCCGCTGCTCAAGGACAGCAGTTTCAGCCGTGAGACGCTCGAACGGTGGCGGAAACGGCTGGGCGGGCTGGCCGACGCCGAGGTGATCGCCGCGCCGACGCCGATGGAGTCGGAGTGGATTACCGCGCCGGTGCTGCCGACGGCGGATCTGAATGCTTCCCGGCAAGTGACGATGGTGCCGGACGAGGTGGAGAACATCGCTTATACCCTGACCAATCCGTCACCCGATGCCGCCCGGCAACTGACGCTTTCGTTTTCCGGATTTGTCGCTGACGACGGTAAACCGGCGCCGGAACTGCAGGCGGAGCTCGGTGTCGCCGGCGTCGTCCAGCGGCGTCGCGGCGTCGCGGTGCGGCCGCTCTTCCTGGAGAGCAATTTCCCCGGCAGCGGCCTGTTGCGTCAATATGTGCTTAACGCCGCGGAGATCGAACAGTTTCCGACCTTGACGCTGCGGCCCGGCGGCAGTGAAATCGTCACGCTGCGGGTGCGCTCTGCCGCGGCGAAACCGGGCAAATATACCGGGACATTGCAGGCCGGCGGAGTCTCGCTGCCGATCACGGTGGAAGTGTGCGACATCGCGCTGGAACGCCCGGGGGATTACTGCTATAACAACTGGAGTTCGCCGACCGGTCAGAGTTCGGTGCTGCGCAGCACGGTTTACGAGGACAATGAGGCACAGTACTGGCTGGACAGCGGCATCAATATCGTCCAGACCAATCCGCTGGAGCATCCGGAAAAAGTCCGGGCGCTGGAGAAGAAGATTCCCGACCTGAAATATCTCTTCGTGGTTTCTTCGAAATATGCCCATCTCGGCTATACCGCTTCCCTGCCGGCCGCCGATTTCAACGAGGAGCACAAGGCGGAAATCCGTTCCCTGGTCGGCGACATCCGGGATAAGATGCTGGCGGCCGGTTACCGGAAGGACCAGTTCTTTCTGGAATTGTGGGACGAACCGGGCGTCGGCCCCGGCACCGATCTGATGCGCGAGATCATGAAAACGATCAAGGAGTTCGACCCGGAGCTCAATTTGTACGCCGATCCCTGCTGCTGGGGCGGCAACGGCTTCCGTTCCGAGGAGGATATCTACAACCAGTTCAAGGGCTGGTACAACGAATACGTCGACCTCTCGGTGCCGATCGAAGGCATTTACTTCGGCTTCAACGGCAAGGATTACCCGAAGCTGCGCGAACTGTGGGACGCGCCGCGCCGCTTCAACAGCTTCTACATCCATCCCTGCCCGGGGCGGATCATGCCGTGGAAGTCGTTCAAAGCCGGGCTGGACGGCTGGGGATATTACTCCTATTTCGCGCCTCGCGAAGACGCCTGGAACGACCTGGACAGCGGTGAAATGGATTACGAGGTGGTCTACCCCGGCATTACCGGTCCGGTCATTACCATCGAATCGGAACAGATGCGCGAAGGGTTTGAAGATTATCTGCTGCTTTACGCGCTGCGCCGGGCCGGCAGGACGGCGGAATTGGAAACCGTGCTGGCCAGCCTGGAAAATCCGGACGTGCTGAACCGGAGCGCGTCGTCCAGCGTCTTCGAGGCCCGCCGGCAGTTCCTGCTCGATGCGTTGCGTTGAAGACAGTTCCGGGCCCGGCGTCGCAACCGGGCCGGATCGAATCGATCATATTAGCGACAAGTGTAAGGATGGAAGAAATTGAAAATGGAAGAAACCGTATGGCGGAAGCCGCAGCCTTGTTATCAGGCCGTATTGTCGTTGAATCTGCCGCCGGAAGCGGCGTTTATGTACCGGTCGGCCAACAACATGGTGCCGCTGGCCTCCTCGTCGAGTCTGTTCGCGCCGCCGGCGTTCGACGGGGAATACTTCAGTGAGGATGTCATCGTCGTCGGCGATGAGAATTCAAAGCAGTTCGTGCTGGCCGGCGCTTTGACGGCCTTCCGGTCGCTCAGTTATTTTTCGCTGGTCAAACGCGGCCGTTTTCACTCCATCCTGCTGAAACAGCCGAATATCCGGCCGGACGAGGAGCCGGAGAAAGTCGTCGTCCTGACCGGCGACGACTGGCGGCTATTGCTGCAGCGCTATGCCGACCTTTCGGCGCGGGCGATGCAGGTGGCGCCGATTCGGGCGGCGGAAAATGTGACCGGCTACTGCACCTGGTATTACTATTATGCCGATGTGACCGAACGCGATCTGCTGGACAACCTCGCCGCGCTCGGCGATGAACAGAAGCGCGCCGAATATCCGGCCCAGTATGTGCAGATCGACGACGGCTATCAAACGTTTCAGGGCGACTGGCTCGACCAGGACAGCTCCTGGCCGACGCCGCTGGCCGAGATCGGCAAGCGGATTCGAGGAGCCGGCATGACCGGCGGGATCTGGCTGATGCCGTTTCTGGCCTCGTCGGCGAGCCGGATTTTCCGGGAACACCCGGACTGGTTTGTCCAGGACATTCGGAATCAGCCGCTGGTTTTCAACGGCTGGTCGCCGCCGCCGGACAACTATTGGGCCTGCCTCGACGCGACCCAGCCGCAGGTGCAGGCACACCTTCAAAATGTGTTCCGGACCTTCCGGAACTGGGGCTTTACGCTGTTCAAACTCGATGGCCTCGGTTTTGCCCTGCCGGACGGCCGCCGCCGCGATCCGGATTCGACGCCGGTCAGCGCGTTCCGGCAGGGAATGCAGGCGATCCGCGAAGCGGTGCCGGATTGCACGCTGCTCGGCTGCGGGGCGCCGTTCATGCCCTGCCTCGGTTTCGTCGATCACTGCCGGGTCAGTCCGGATACCGCCCGCTGTTGGGAACCGCAGCATCAGCCGAACAACAGCGTCGTCAATACCGGGGCGCCGAGTATCGTCAACGCGCTGCATTCGACTTTGACCAACTGGTGGATGATCGACCGCTGGTTCCGGGCGGACCCGGATGTATTGATGGCGCGGCAGGACAACGCCTTCTATACGGTCGGCGAAGCGCGGCTTTCGGTGCTGACCGGCATTCTGACCGGCATTTCGGTCACCAGCGACAACCTCAACACGATCGCGCCGGACCGGCTGGCGCTGTTGAAAAAAGCGGTTCATTTCCGGCTGCACGGGCCGTGTCCGCACCAGTGGAAGCCGGATTCCTGGCCGCAGGTTTTCCTCGGTACCTGCCGCGGGCGCCGGGCGGCGGCGATTTTCAACGATTCCAACGAGGCGATGCAGTATTCGCTGGCGGAGCTGGGATTCGCCCATACCGCCAATGAAGTGCTGCAGGATCTCGGCAGGATTGCCGGAACTTTGACGCTGCCGCCGCACGATGCCGCTTTGCTGATCGAATGACTGCTGGGTGAAGCGGGCCGCCGGCCGGAATTGAACCGGTTCAGTCGAGGTCCGGCGGCGTTTCCCAAGCGTTTTACAACCGAAGAAAACAATCTGGAGCCTCCGATGAGAATGAAACGTTTCCTGCTCTCCTGCCTCAGTTGTTCCATGCTGTCCGGCGCCGGCGCCGCCGAAACGGTCAACCTTGCCGCCGACGCGGAAATTTCATCCCGCGCCAATCCCGACCGGGTGGAACTGATCCGTGACGGCCGGCTGGATCGCGACCATACGCTGCCCGGTTCGATTTATCTGGAAAAACCGGCCGGCTGGGGCGACGAAATCACCCTGCGCTGGCCCGAGGCCAAACGGATCACCGGTGTCGCGGCTTTCCGCGCCGCGCCGGCGGCGTTTCCGGAATATGCCGATGCCGACCGGATTGAAGTGTTTGCCGCCGACGCCGCTGGAAATTTCTCCATTCCGGTGGTGCTTGCCGTGCCTGGGGAGTGGCGAGCGGAAAAATTCAACGGCCAGGCGGCCGAGGTATTGCGTTATGATGAATTGAACGTCGCCACCACTGCGCTGCAGGTGAAATTCCTCCGGCCGGGCGGCACCTGGAGCCAGCTCGGAGAATTGGAGGTTTACGGCGGTCCGGCCGGCGATTTCGTGCCGGAAGAACGCCGGGCGGCCGCGCCCGAAATTCAGCCGCTGCCGGATTCGCCGGCAGTGATTGCGGCCGGCGACCTGGTCGTCTGGAGTGAAAACCCCTGGCGCGACACCAAAGGCGGCACGCTTGGCGTGCCCGACGCACCCCTGCTCGGAAACTGGACGATGCCGATGCTGCGCGGCGATATCGAACAAAAGATGATCGGCATAAGCAACCGCTCCGACGCGCCGGTGACTTTCCGGGTCGCGGCGGCGAGCACATTGCCGGAAAATACGGCGAAATGCGATCTGCTGGTGGTGACGCCGATCAAAACCCGCGAGCATGGCGACGCGCTGTTGAATCTTTTCGCCGCCGACCAGCTCCGGGGATTCGGCGAAAAACTGCCGCCGTCGTTTCTGGATCAGGAAATTTACCGGAATTACCCGGAAATCACCCTGCCGCCGGGTCGTCAGGTGCGGCTCTGGCTGCGGATTGCCGCCTTCGTTGGGGAAAGCACTCCGGAACCGGGCGATTACACCGCTACCGTCACCCTCTCCGGCGAGGACGGCCGGCTGCTGGCCGCGCCGGAAATCGCCGTCCGGATATTGGGCGGTTTCCTGCCCCGCCATCCGTCGCGGCAGGTGATGACCTACGGCGGCGCCGAAGCGGAAGACGACAAGCTGCATTATTCGACCGTCAATGAGGGCTTCCGCGATTATGTGTTCAATAATTTTCTCTCCACCGCCGGCCTGTGGGGCGTTCAGGACGATTTGGCGGCGCTGTCGACGACCAATCCGAAACAGTTGAACGCCGTGGTGGCGGCCGGGCTGGAAAAGTATTACGGGAAATATCTGGCCGAAGGAATGCCGGAGGAGCGCATTCTGGTGGAAATCCTCGACGAACCCTTCGACCGGACCGCCGACAAATGGGTCGCGGTGGCCCGCGCCATCCGCGCGGTCAAACCCGATGCCCGGCTGATCGCCAATCCGCCGGCTCATTGGCCGGAGGGCAACATGCCGACTACGCTGGACGGCACCTTCCGCAAGCTGGCGCCGTACGTGGATGTCTGGATGCCGTATTCACGCCATTACGAGGACCCGGAAGTCGAGGCTTTTCTGCGCTCGACCGGCAAACCGCTGTGGTTCTACAACAACTGCGCAGTGCAGCATGCGCGCGACGAATCCGCCTTTGTGCCGGTGTTCCGGCGGTTCGGCTGGCTGGCCATCGCCAAAGACCTCGACGGACTGGGGTTCTGGTCGGCTTATTTCCCGGTGGGCGATCCGTGGGATGACTTCGACCGGACCGAAGTCTACACCTGGCCGGATGCGGCGGTGGTGTTCCGCGATTACCGCGGCCGGGCGATTCCGACCCGGAACTGGGAGTCCTGGCGCGAGGGGATCGAGGATGGCGAACTTTACCGGCTGATCCGGCACGCGCTGGCGGCGCTGGAGTTGTCCAGGGAAACCCGCGAAGACATGGAACGCTTCCTGGTCGACGCGCCGCGTATCATGCTCGAAGAGCCGACGCCGGAAAATATTGAAAAAATCCACGCCGAGGCTTACCGGCTGTTGCAATTCTGATCCGGAACGGCTTCCCGGAGCGCCGGAGAATTTCCGTGAAGTCGCCCCGGGAACGTTTTCCCCGCCGCCGCCCGGCCGGTCCTCATTTGGCGCGACCGATCGTCCGGAGGGAACACTCGGCGGCGGCCGGTTGAGCCGCCAATCCGGCTTCCTGGTTTGACAACAGATACTTCCGGCGATACTTTACTGTTGTGGGGAGAGTTGCTGAATCGGGATAATTGTCCAAGCTGGCGGGGAGGAGAAGACGATGAAACGGATTTGGACGGCGGGGGTGTGCTGGGCTGTTTTGGTCATTTTACTGGCCGGTTGTGCGGGCTCCGATGCCCGGATTACGCAGATCGCCACGATTGATTCGCTGCTGGCCGGCGTTTACGACGGTTCGGCGACAATCGGCGCTTTGAAGCAATATGGCACGCTGGGAATCGGCACGCTGGACAAGCTGGACGGCGAAATGCTGATGCTGGACGGCGTCGTCTATCAGATCCGCGCCGACGGCAACGTATATCTGCCCGGCGATGACCAGACCACGCCGTTCGCCGCTGTGGTCGATTTCCGGCCGGAAAAAGTCGTCGAATTGCCGGAGCCGGTGTCTTTGGGCGTTTTGCTCGATCGGCTTGACCGGCAGGCGCCCAACCGGAATGGCATGGTCGCCATTCATCTCCGGGGCGAATTTCGACGGATGCGGACCCGTTCGGTTCCGGCCCAGCAAAAGCCGTACCGGCCGCTGGTCGAAGTGACCAGGCATCAGCCGGAATTCGAACTCGGCAGGATAAGCGGCGATCTGGTCGGCTTCCGGCTGCCCGCCTATGTCAAAGGCATCAACGTACCGGGCTGGCACCTGCATTTTATCTCCGCCGGCCGGCAGCAGGGCGGGCATGTCCTGGATTTCGAACTGGACAGCGGCAGGCTGGAATTGGCCGAGATTTACGATTTCCGCATGATTCTGCCGCGGGAATCCGACGCTTTCGCCGCTGCCGACTTGAGTGTGGACCGGGCCGGGGAGCTTCATGAAGCCGAATCCGCCCAAGTGGAATAAAATGCTTTTTTAGAGGAGAACGTCGGGAATGAAGGAGAATCGATTGTTGCGGCCGCCCAAATTACAGACCTTGCTGATGACATCCGCTTTGGGAGTGGCCGGAGCGCTGGCCGGTTGTCATTCCGTGGTATCTTCGGAGGTTTCCACGGCTGTTTATTATAACGGCAAAGTTTATACCGCCGACCGGGAGAATCCGTCGGCCACCGCTTTCGTGGTGCGGGACGGCAAATTCATTTATGTCGGCGATGACCGGGGAGCCCTGGAATATGGCCGGGGCGTCGATCTGGCCGGAAAACGGGTGATTCCGGGAATCGTCGATTCGCATTGTCACCCGGTTTTGACTTCGGCATTGATTGCCCTGGAGCCGATTACCGTGCCTCCCGAGGCCGATTTGGCGGAGACCCTGGCCTGTTTGAAAGAAAAAGCCAACGACGCCGACCACCGCGGACTTCCTTTTGTCCTGGGTTTCGGTTTCGGAACGAACTGCCGGCCGGTCCGGGCCGTCGACCTCGACCGGATCATTCCGGACCGTCCCGCCGTCATTTTCAGCAGCGACGGCCATGCGCTGTGGATCAACAGCAAAGCGATGAAACTGGCAAAATTGACCAGGGATACTCCCGACCCGGTTCCGGGCGGCAGCTATTTCGAACGCGACGAACGCGGCAATCCGACCGGTTTTGTGGTTGAAACCACCGCGTCATTCAATTTGCTGCGCGAGCTGGGAATTTTTTCGCCGGAATATATCCGGATGGGGTTGAAAGAAGTTTTGGCGCTCTTTGCCCAGAATGGCGTCACTGCCGTTTTCGAAGCGGGATTCGGCGCCATCCGGGAACAGGTCGGGCTTCAGGCGCTGCGTGAAATGGAGCGGAATGGGGAGCTGACGATGCGCTTCTTCACCAGCTATTTTTATTTCGGTCCGCCGATGG
The DNA here is from genome assembly GCF_903645315.1 of Victivallis sp. Marseille-Q1083. Taxonomy (NCBI): domain Bacteria; kingdom Pseudomonadati; phylum Lentisphaerota; class Lentisphaeria; order Victivallales; family Victivallaceae; genus Victivallis; species Victivallis sp. Marseille-Q1083. The sequence continues at coordinate 1,259,968 of NZ_CAHJXL010000001.1, read as the reverse complement.
ACACGCCGGAAAATATGCTTGAAGTGATGATGGAAAATCGGCGGGAATTCACTTCCGAGCTGATCCATGCCGATACGCTGAAAATCATCGGCGATGGAACTTTGGAAGTGCAGACTGCGTGGATGGCCGAAGATTACCTGCCGCCGGCGGAAGGACACGGCGGAGCGCTGATTCGCCTCAAAGATATGCTGCCGGCGGGCAAACTGGCCACCGGGCACGGATTCAATGTTCACAATCATGCGATCGGGGACGCCGCCATTGCCGAGGCGTTGGACTTCTATGAAGCGCTGGGCGGAATCGAAGGCACCAAAACCATTTGCCACGTCTAGGTCCTGCCGGCCGACGGCGTCCGGCGTTTTATCGAACAGGATGACGTTTTTTATCAGACGACGCCGTGCTGGCTGATCCATGACCAATATACCGAGGAGGTGCTCGGCCGGGAACGCTACCTGCGTCAGGTGCCGCTGGCCTCCTTGCTCAAAGGCGGAGTGACGTTGACTTTCGGCAGCGATTTTCCCGCTTCGGACGGTCCGGTCGGGGTGAATCCGTTCTTCAATATGTGGGTTGCGGTCAATCGCCGAACCGATGAGACGATCGCTCCGCCGAACAGTGAAGGAATCGAAGTCGGGGACTGCATCGACGCTTATACGATCAACGGCGCCAGGCAGCTCGGGGCAGCGGACCGGATCGGCAGTGTTTCGGTTGGGAAGAGCGCCGATTTTGTGATTTGCAGTGATGATCTGCTCGCCATCGATCCGCAGAGACTGAAAGAGGTGAGCGTTGAACAAACATATTTTCAGGGGAAATGCGTTTATGAGCGGGAAAATTTCCCGGCCGCGAAACAGACGTTTTAAGCGTTGAAAACCGGACTTCGCCGCTTCACTGGGGAATCATCAGCCGGCGAATTCGCTTGCGGTCCGGGAATCGGGCCCGCCGGTGCGGGTGCCGTCCCAGAGCGGAACCGCGAGGAAAGTGGCCAGGGCGGCGGCGTCCTGGCGCAGCGGTTTCAGCCGGCCGTGGTCGACGATATTCAGCCGCCGGCCGTTGTTCAATACCAGATTGAGCTCATAACTGTAATAGGCATTCCGGCTGTTGCTGATGAATTTGGGCAGGATCTGCAGCGCCCGGATGGTTTCGAATGCGGCGCGGTCGCGGTGACATTCCCTGCTGGCGGCCGGTTGCCGGCGCCGGTCCGCCCAGTATTGTTTGGCCTCGGCGTCGAAGACGATCGGCCGCATTTCCAGCCACAGCAGAAACAGCCCCAGCGCGATGATGAACAGGCTGAAGAACAGCGGCAGCAACGAGAGCCAGTCGCTGCTGTTGCACAGATAATACCCCCACAGAACGCCGAAAAAGAGGCCGATCAGGACCGGAAGCCCGCCGAACAGCAACGCGGCGGGGCTGATTTTGAACTCCAGTTGCGACGGCTTGACCCTCTTCAACCGGTGCGTGCAGAAATTGCCGCCGCTGCCGCTTTTGACTGCCTGCCAGGCGGTTTGCCGCGCCGCCGGATCATCGGGGATCGTCAACGGCAAAGCCGGCGGGTCCAGCATCCATTGAAAGGTTTTCGGCTGCTTGGGTTCCATTGGCTGTTGTTTCCTCCTCCGGCGTTGTCATAAAGCAATTAGAACGACAAAACGATTGCCGCAATTGTTCTCTCCGGTAAGAATATAAATGTCCGGGCCGGGATGTGCAAACCGGCCGATCGGATAAAATGAACGCTTTTTTCAAGATTTTTGGCCGCGGGGGTTGACTTTTGATGAAAAATATACTATAATTATCTCTGAACAAAATATAGTTTACAATGAGCGAAGGATTCCTATGGTATTCGGCAACAATTTGGGCAGACAGACCGAAGTGGTCAAACAGGCGATCGTCCAGTACCTCTGGAACGAGCGGCTGGAGGCCGGGGAACGGATGCCTTCCCAGGCGGAACTGTGCCGGATGTTTCAGGTCGGGGCGGCGACGGTGACCCGGGCGGTGCAGGCGCTGGAAAAGGAAGGGGTGCTGGAGGCGCGCCGCCGGGTGGGCATTTTTGTCAGAACGCCGCGGCCGGCCGGGCATATGGCCAGTTCGGTCGGCATCATCGGCCAGATGCAGGACCGGGTGCATTCCTTCAACTGGCTCTGTTCGAAATATCTGCAGATTTACCTGCGGCGGAACGGCTGCAGTTGCACCGAATTTCCGTTCGAGGGCAGCCGGATGACCGATGCCGAGATCATGGATTTCCCGGGTTTGCAGGAGAGTTTGCAGCAGGGATTGCTGCAGGGAATCATCACCCTGCACAATGTATCGGATGCGACGCTCGGACAGCTGGAGGCTGCCGGCATTCCGGTCTGTTTTCTGGGGTCGTCCTCCAATTCCGCCTGCGGGACGGTGATCGATCTTCTTTCGCTGGTGGACGATGGACTGCAAACGCTGCACGAAGCCGGCTGCCGCCGCCCGGCCGTCGTTATCGGCGCGCTTTTTCAGGAGAGCAAGCGGCAGCTTGAGGCGCTTCTGCGGCATTACCGGCCGCAGCAGCCGGCCGCCGGCATTCTGGAAGACGCCAAACTGGAAGGCGGCTGCAACCTGGCGCGGCAGTTGCTGGCGATGCCGGCGGCACAGCGTCCGGACGGGTTGATGGTGTGCGACGATTTCATCGCGCAGCACTTCTTTGCCGAACTGGTTCGGCTGCAGGACGTGGCGCTGGAATACTGGCCGCTCTGCGTCAATGTCTGCAACCTCCAGGCGTCGCTGGATTTTCCCTGCCGCGAACTGGCGCGTTACGAAGTGGATATTCAGGAGATGGCCGAACTGGTCGGTTCACTGATGATGCGGCGCTTGAAAGATTTTGAAGACGGCCGAATGCAATTATACCGTTATTTACCCGGAAAGAGTTTGAAAAAATACCGATAAAATATGAAAACAACCCAAAAGCAGGAGGAAATCATGCGAAAAAAATTTACACTTATCGAACTGTTGGTCGTTATCGCGATCATCGCCATTCTGGCCAGCATGTTGTTGCCGGCGCTGGGCAAAGCCAAGGCGGCGGCGCAGAGCATCAAATGCATCAGTAACTTAAAACAGCTCGGTCTCGGCCACGCCTTTTACCAGAATGACAATGACGATTGGACGATGCCGGCCTCGGTTACCGGCGTCGACGCCTGGGACAATGCCGGCGGCCAACGGATTTACGGGCAGGAATTGATCGACAGTTACGGTTATGGATTTGCGTTGTTCAACTGCCCCGGCGCGGAAGCGTCGGCTCGGGACCGCGATCAGTTGCTGCAGGAGAAGGAGTTCGGTTACGGAGTCAATCTCAACAGTTTCGGCACGACCGCTTGGACTGATCCGTGGCTGACGCCGCACAAGCTTTCCGAATTCGATTCCTTCGGCGGCATGGCGACTTTGATCTGGTGCGGCGATACATTGCCGACTTCGGTGGCGGTGGCGCAGCGCGGCAGCGGGGAATCCTGCTTCCTGAAATGCGACAGCGGCGTTTGGCCGCAGAACGCCGCCGCCGGCGCTTATCCGATTACCGCCCGCCATAACCAGAAGGCCAACGCCGTCATGCTCGACGGCCATGCCGAATCCGTCCATTACGGCAGCCTGGATTGGGACAGCATCCACTGGGCGCCGTACAACCTCGGGACCGGCAAACTCTGGTGGCCGGACTGGCTGTGAAGCGGACGGCGGCCGGAAAGGTTTGAACGGAATGAAAAATCGTTGGAAAAAGATGCTGCTGGCCGCGATGCTGGCCGGTTCCGGCAGTTGGGCGCCGGCGGCGCCGGTCGAATTCGGCAATGAACGATTGCAGTTGCGGTTCAATGCGCCGGAAAGAGGCATGGGATTGCTCGGCGTCGAAGACTGTGCGGCGAAAGAGAGTTTTTTCGTACCGGCGGAACCGGAAAAGGCGCTGTTGTGGCAGTTGGAGGTGACGCCGCCCGGCGAGGCCCGGGTGGCGGCGGTCGTCAACAACCTGACTCCGGCAAGCTGTTCGGTGGAGCGGGACGGCGGAACATTGCGGCTGAAATGGGAGCATATCGCGCTCGACGATGTGCCGGACGCGCTCGATGTCACGGTGGACGCGGCCTTCGACCCGTCCGGCCGGGCGGTCCTGACGATTCGGCCGGAGCTTCATTCCGACGCCTATACCTTCAATTGTCTGATTTTTCCGGCCGTCCGCAATGCCGTCCGGCCGGCGGAGCAACAACGGCTGTTGTTTCCGCGCGGCACGCTGGGAAGCCGGCTGACCGTCGAACCGCTGCAGGGCGTTTATCCGTCCTGTGAATCGCAACTGCAATTTTTCGGGGTGTTCGGCCGGACCGGCGGTCTCTACCTGGGCCTGCACGATGGCACGGCGGCGCGGAAATTTTTCCAGCTTGATGAGGCGCGCTCGCTGTGGATCTGGAATTACGGCATCAATACGACGCTGCCGGGACAATCATCGTTCCCGGCTTATCCGGTAGTGTTGGCGCCGGCCCGGTCGCCGTGGGAGTGCTGCGGTATTTATCGCGACTGGGCGACGGAACAAGTCTGGGCGCGGCGCGGCAAATGGTGCGACCGCACTTTGCCGCCGGGCGCCGACAACATTGCCCTGTGGCTGAATCTCGACGGACCGCCGGAACCGATCAGCCGCAACTTCATCGCGGAAGCCGGCCGGCAGGAACGGCCGCTGGCCGTCCACTGGTACAATTGGAACATTTACCATTTCGATCAGCATTATCCGGATTTTTTTCCGCCGCAGCCCGGTTTCCGGGAAGCGGTGGAAGCGATGCAGCGCGACGGCGATTTTGTCGTGCCCTATATCAACGGGCGGCTGTGGGATACCGCGCTGGAAAATTACCGGCAGGAAGGAGAACCCGGCGCTGCGAAACATGCCGACGGCACGGTTCAGCTTGAAGATTACGGCTCCGGCACGGTCCTGGCGGCGATGTGTCCGACTTCGGAAGCGTATCGCCGGAAAATCGGCCGGGCGGTGAAGACGCTGGTCGAAGAATATGGCGTCAAAGGCGTCTATGTCGATCAGGTCGCGGCGGCGGCTCCGGTGCTGTGCTACGATGCCGCGCACGGCCATCCGCTGGGCGGCGGCGGCTGGTGGCAGCAGGCTTATCGCGCAATGTTTCAGCCGCTGGCGGAACAGTATGAGGGAAAGGTCTATTTCGCCACCGAAAACGGCGCGGAACCTTATCTGGACAGTTTCGATGCTTTCCTGCTCTGGATGGCGGTGTGGGACAATGATTTTCCGTCACTGCCGGCGGTCTACGGCCAGTATGCCCGTTATTTCTGTTCGCCGGCGGAACCGGAGGATGACCTGCCGTCCTTTGCCGCCCTGTTGAGCCGTTGCCTGCTGTGGGATATCCAGCCCGGCTGGCTGCGCTGGCTGCATGGAACCGGCCGGGAACCGGACGGCGAAATCCGGCGGAGGCGGGATTACGTCGACCGGGTGGTCGCGTTGCGGGCGCTGGCGGCCGAGGTACTGCGCGACGGCGTATTGGTCGATGAGGTGCGGTTTGTCGAACCGCCGGAAGAAATCGAAGTCGTCTTTCACCGCAACGGCGACTATTGCCGGCCGCCGACGCCGGGCAGGTTCGCTTCCCATTACGGGACGGTCCGGGCCGCTGGGGACCGGCAGGCGCTGTTGGCGGCGATTGCCGAAATTTCCGGTACTGCGACGGAAACTTCGTTTGTTCTGGACCCGGTTCGCTATGGCGCGGCGTTCGCCGGCCGGACCGTGTTCCGCCTGTTCGAAGATGGCCGCCGGGAAGCGGTCGGCAAAGCCGGCGAACCGATCGAAGTGAAACTGCAGCCGTTCGACTTGCAGTTGTATTGGCTGGAATGATATAACGATCCGGCGAGAGCCGGGCGGCATCAGGCCGGAAAATCGCAACGGGGCGCCTGTTGCTGGGCCAGGCATTTCCGGTACAGTTCGATTGGGGTGTCGTCGCGCTTGACCAACCGGATGACGTCGGCCAGATATTCGGCCAGTGCCCGGTTGATTTGCCGGCCTTTTTCGGCGCTGCCGGGCGTCTGGTCGGCGGCCAGGTGCCACGGATGGTCGGCATACCAGTCGACCGTCGTCCGGATGCGCAGTTTCTGAAACGCCGCCAGACGGCCGAGCGGCAGACCGAAATCGGCTGGTCGCGGCTCTTTGACCAGTTCCGGGGCGATATCCATGGTCATGCTGGTTTCCACCTCGCCGCCGTGTCCGTCCACTTTGGCCCGGATCAGTTCGGCACGGGCTTCGACTGCCGGCGCATAGGGAAAGGTATTGTAGATCATGTAATCCTTGGATTTTTCCAGCATCATGTCCAGGAAGAACGCCAGGAAAGCGCCGTTGCCGCCGTGCCCGTTGCAGATGATGATCTTCTTGAGGCCGTTGCGGCTGATTTCGTCGCAGATATTTTCCAGCACCGGGATCAGCAATTCGCATTTCAGCGCGATCGTTCCCGGCAGATGCCGTCCTTCGGCGATCTTGCCGAGGAAATAGAACGGAAAGACCATCGCCGGTTCCAGCTCGGCGGCACGGACGCACTGTTCGTGAATGGTGATGACATCCTGGCCGAGCGGCAGGTGATCGCCATGACGCTCCAGAACACCGATCGGCAGCAGGCAGACTCCTTCGCAATCCTTGACACCCTGTTCAAATTCTCTGGCGGTCAATTTTTCCCAGTTCATGAAAACATCCAGTCCTTTCTGATGGCGGTTTGCCGGGAGACCCCGGATTTTATTTGAGTTCCGCAAGTTCCTGAAAATTCTTCACCGCGGCGATGCCCAAGCCCGGCGCGTCCGGCAGGACAATTTTCGGCCCGTTCATGACGATGCCGCCGGTCAGCGGATTTTTGCTGCACAGCGCCGGCCCGTCCAGGTCGATCCTGGTGATGACATCACTTCTGGCCGCCGCCAGATGCGCCGCCGCGGTGACGCTGATGCCGGATTCGAGCATGCAGCCCATCATGCACTCGGTGTGATACAGTTCAGCCAGGCCGGCGATCTGCAGTGCAGTCGATAAACCGCCGGTTTTCATCAGCTTGATGTTGATCAGATCGGCGGCGTGCCGTTCCAGTATTTCGATGGCGTCCCGTGCCGAAAAAACCGCTTCGTCGGCCAGAATCGGTATCGACGACCGCTCGGTTATCAGCCGCAGCCCGTCCAGGTCGTGCGCCTTGACCGGCTGTTCGATGAAGTCCAGCGGAATGCCGGCCCGCTCGATCCGGCCGACGGCGTACAGCGTTTCTTTGACCGTCCAGCCCTGGTTGGCGTCGAGCGATAATTTGACGCCGTCGCCGACGGCGGCGTGAATCGCCTGCAGCCGTTCCAGGTCTTCGTCGAGATTTTTACCGACTTTGATCTTCAAGGCATCGAAGCCGGCGGCAACCGCTTTCCGGCTGTCGGCCACCATCTTGTCGATCCGGTCGACGCTGATCGTCAGATCGGTTTTCAGGACATTCGGCCCGCCGCCGAGGAATTGGTACAGCGGCATGCCGAGGTATTGGGCGAACAGGTCGTACAGGGCGATTTCCAGCGCCGCCTTGCCGCTGGTGTTGTGCACCAGGTTGTGCCGGACGATTTTCAACAGCGAATTGAAGTTTTCCAGCGGCCGGCCGAGCAGTTGGCTGCCGAGCAGCCGGATGGCGCCGAGAATGGCATCGTGCGTGTCGCCGGTGATGACGGCGGTCGGCGGCGCCTCGCCGAAGCCGACCAGGCCGTTGTCGCTCTCGATCATGACGACGATGTCTTCGACGGCTTCCACGCTTCGCAGGGCGGTTTTGAACGGAGTGACCAGTGGAACGGAGAGCTGGCCGATGCGGATGGTTTTGAGGTTCATTGACGGTTTTCTCCGGCTGCATCCGGCAGCACGAAGCGCCGGCCGGTCTGGAAAAATTCCAGATAGTGCCGTTTGCCGGCCAGCAACGGTACGACCGGCGTGACGGAAACGCCGCGCAGTTCGAGCGATTGCCGGACATCATCCCGCATGAAAGCGATGCCGATGGTGTCGTGGATCATGAACGGTTCGCCGTCGGCACTGGTGCCCAGATAAACCATCACGTGTCCGGGGGTGAACAGCACGTCGCCGGGCAGCATGGTCTTCAACAGTGCCACCCGTTCCTCAAGGTTCAGCTTGCCGAAATCGAAGGTCAGGCCGATCGCGTCGTTCTGCTGTTCGCCGCCGTTGCGGGGCAGCACCAGGCCGAAGACCTTGAACACATCGTTGACATAGCCGGAACAATCGCGCGCCAGATTGCCGTGGCCCCAGCCGTAACGTTCGCCGAGGAATTTGAACAGTTGCCGGATCAGCTCGCGCCGGGTGTAAGGCAGATAACCGATATTGACGTCGGCGCTGCGGCTGACCAGCGCATCGTTCAATTGCAGCGTACCGTCGGCATTGCGCACCGGCAGCCGGATGACGAAACCGGAATAGGGCGACATGCCGTTGACCGAATCCGGCACTTCGTCGCTCAGCGGATAACGGCTGCCCATCTCCAGGCAGCGCAACGACAATTGTTCGTCGTCCGGCACCATGGCGGTTTCCACCTTGGCGCCGGTCACGACCAGGACGTCTTCGGCGTTTTTATAGTTCAGTACGGTCTGCCGGTCGCCGACGGCGACGTCGAGGACCGGAATCCAGCCGAGATAGTTGTAAGACTGCACCAGGAACCATTGCCCGTCGCCGGAGGTGTGCAAAATGGCCACCGGTTCGCCGATGAAAAGGCAGGTTTCCTGAAACAGATCGACTTCCGAATCCATTTCCGGATTGACATAGGATTGCCGGGTCGGAAAGGTCCGGACATTGCTGCGGTTGACAATCAACCCCCAGCGGACCGGATTCTGCTGATGGATGCCCCGGCGGTTGGCGGCTTCGGTCAACTGTCTGGCCACTTCCGGCGTCAACTCTTTGCCGTCGGTGGAGCTGATCGAGTCGATCGCTTCCAGCAGTTTGGTTCCTTCCAGCGTCTCCGGGTAATCGTTCAACTCGACCAGGGTCGGAACGGCGGCGAACTGCCGGCGGTTGTAAGTCGTGATTTCCGCTTCGGTCATCAACAGCAGATCCGGGTCTTTCAGCAGGTTGATCCAATAATCCGGATAGAGCATCGCCAGCGTGACGTCCGGCACTTTCAGCTCGAACTGTTGAAATTTCCGGCTTTCCTCCCGGGTATTGACGGCCGCCAGTACGGCGGACGACATCAATACGCCACAACAGATTGCTATCCATTTACTCATATTTTTTCTCCTGTGTTGATTTTAATATTTCGGCCGACTGGAAACCGGGCAATTATTTCCGAAGATAACGTCAGGATGATCGGTTATGTTTTGAACGGCGAAACCACAATCTTCCTTTTCCTGCCGGTTCAGGCGTCCCTTCCTCCGTCATATTTCACCTTTTCCTGATTCGATCTTTTTCCCGTTATCGGTCCCGGCCATTGCGGCATCCAATTGTCCGGCTTCCGCTTGAAGGTGTTCGAGCACGTTTGCTTCGTAATGGAATTCCGAATTGAGATAGTTGACCGCTTCCAGAAAATTATCGATTTCAGATACCGGAATTTGCCGGACGTTGCCGTTCAGCAAAATAACATTCAGCGTTTGGGTGCCGTTCGGCAGTTCGATCAGCAACGGGCACTGGAGCCACTGTGGGGCATTGTAATCATCCAGGGGACCGGGATACCGGAAATAGCCGCGGTAGCCGTGAATTTTACATTCCAGCCGGTTGCCCGGCAATTGGTCATTCGGGGGCAATTGCCGCAGGCCGGCTTGGCCGGCCCGGTCCGGCAGATAACCGTCATTGGCGGCGGCATATTCCGCCAGGCTGTTATTTAATTGGATGAGTCGATTTTTACACCTGATTTTTTCCGCCGCATTCCTGGCTTTGGTCAAAGCGGGCAGCAGGACGCAGAAGAGGGAGACCAGCAGAAGCAACAGCAAACTGCAGCCGCAGCCTATGCCTAAAAGCCACCATTTCTTTTTTGTCGACCGTTCGGGAGCTTTTGTTTCCGTCATTTTGCCTTTCCTTTGCATGATTGTTGAGGACAAGCCGGGGATTGTAGCAACTGGCTGAACCGCATTTGTCGCAATTCCGGTTTATAATCGTATTGAAGGCCCAATTGTTCCGGCAGCAGCGCCGGTTCGGCGGCCGGCCGCGATTCGACATGGCCGTCCAGGAAAAGAATGTGGACGACGCCTTCATGGCGGCCGGGCGTTTCGATGACGACCGGAAGAGCGGCGGCCGCCGTCATCGCCGCCGTTACCGGCCGCGGCGGCCGGTAACGGTAACTCGCAGCCGTGGCGTGATCGCGGCTGGCGGGACAGTGAGAGAGGTCGGTTGGCAGGGCAAGGGATTCCAGGTCCGCCGGATATTGACCTTGATGGTCGGCGGCATAATTAGTCAGTCGGCGGCCGATTTCCCGCAGGTTGTCCTGGCACCATAGTTCATAGAGCTGTTCCCGGTCCATTTGACCGGACGGCAACAGCCACCAGCCGATCAGGACCCCGGCCAGCAGCAGCAGTGCCCATTGCCGGTAAAGAGCCATCCGTCCGCCAGTTTTCATAATTTCATCCCAAGATTGCCTTTCCAATTGCCGAAGATGCCGTCCCGGGTTGTCCGGGGTGCATCCGTATAAAATATAAATGGACTGCCGTCGACTTTCAACCGGGAGAAAGCGCGTTTCCGCCGGCTTTTTGGCGCGGCAAAGGGTGAAATCGCCTTATTCCGTACTGAACGCAGGTTTTTGGGGGTCGTTGTCAGGCCAGCCTTGAAATGCGCGGCCGGCGGATTTCGCCGGTTGGCCCGTGCCCGGCCCGTGCGGGCGCTTGCGGCGTGAGCTGTCGAGGCAAAAAGCTTGCTCATGGCGTTATTTCGGCAGGAAAAAGATTTTTTTTGCCCATTGACATGGAACAAAAACGATTTTCAACAGTCTATCTTCACAGATGTGTTCTTTTTCGTTTCCCTTTTTCCCGTGACCCCGTTTCCCTTCCCAGGGGAACGGGGATCTTTTATTTCCGGCCCGCGGGATGCCGGATTGCGGAAAAAATATTTTCTTCATGAATTTGCCGGCATTGCCCGGAACAAAATTTTACCGTTGCCGGTCTCTTTCAACAGGTGTATTTCCTGGTTTCTCTCTTTTGCGAAAGGAATCCGTTCCTGCCCCGGAACGGGTTCCTTTTTATTTCGTGCCAATCGAACGGAAAGCGGTTCCGTTGCGGCTGTCCGGCGTCGGGATTTTAATCGGTTTTTAGCGAAAAGTTTGGCTGGGAGCGTAAAAGCAGTTTGAAAATCGGAAAATTCATTGTAAATTAGCTATTTAGACTTTTTGAAATTTATTGAGAACATTTTGATTTTGAAAGGATTTCTTACAAAGATGGCTAACAGCACTTCCGATATCCTGACGATGGTGGCGGCTGACGTCGCGCCGTGCCAGAAGAAATTTGAATTCACCATCGCTGCCGAGGCGATCAAGGCGGAAGCAGCCAAGACGGCCCGGCAGATTGCCGGCATGGTGTCGCTGCCCGGCTTTCGCAAAGGCAAAGCGCCGGCGTCGATGATCATGCAGCGTTATGCGTCGGAAGTCAAGGAAGAGCTGGGACGCCGGCTGGTCAGTGCCGCATTCGACAAATTATCCGCCGACAAATCTTTGGAAATCGTCGCCTGTTCGATGGCGGATACGCCGGAAGAGCTCAAACTGGATGCCGAATTCAAGTTCACGCTGCAGGCGGACCTGGCGCCGGAGGTTTCGACCGGCGAATACGTCGGGCTGCGGGTGGTGGTGCCGGAGGAAAAGGTGGAAGAGGCCGCCGTCGAGGAACGGCTGGATTATTATCGCAAGATGTACGGCAATTATGCCGAGATCGAAGGTCCGGCCCAGGCCGAGGATATGCTGAAAGTCAGCTATACCAGCGATTTCGAGTTGCCGGAAGGGGCATCGCCGGCGCTGCAGCGCCAGGTCAAATCCGACGAGAACTGGCTGTGGCTCAATGAGCCGGAATTTCTGCCGGGCGCCATCGCTGCGCTGACCGGGGCGGAAGTCGGCAAAGAATATACCTTTGCCTCCACCTATCCGGCCGATTGGCGCGATTCCGAGCTGGCCGGCAGGACGGTGCAGTATACGGTGAAAGTCAACGGCATCCAGCGCCGTCAGCCGTTGTCGGACGCCGAATTGTGCGAGAAGGTCAAAGTCGATTCGATCGAGGAACTGCGTGAATCGTTGAAGAAATCGATGGAAAATGAAGCGCAGAACACCCGGCACGGCAAAGTGCTGGAGAAAGTTTACGAAGTATTGAATGCGCAGGTGCCGGAGTTCACCATCCCGGCCGGCGTCCTGCAGAATGAAAGTGAAAAGATTCTGCGGTCGATGGCGCAGGAAAAGGTGAAAACCGAAGCGGACGGCGAACAGTTCAAGGCCGAGCTGGACCAGCACAAGCAGGAGGCCGAGAAACAGGCGGCGGAAAAATTGCGCCGTACCTTTATCTTCCGCAAAATTGCCCAGGCGGAGAAGATTGTCGTCACCCGCAATGATGTCGACATGCAGATTCGCAATATGAGCCGTTATTACGGATACAAGGAAAAGGATTTCCGGAAAATGCTGGAAAAATCCGGCGGTATGGATGAGCTGCAACTCGATATCCTGAACGGTAAAGTGTGGGAGTTCCTCGCCGCCAAGGCGGATGTTTCCGCCAACTGAAGCGGCGGATTACCTCAGGTGTCAAAAGCGGTATCGGCCCGCGGCATTTCGCCGGGATGGGGCGTGCTTTTGAAATCGCCGGAAAAAACCGGTTCGACGCTTGATCTCGACGGCCCGTTGCTATATGTTTAGTGACGGGCCGTTATGCCGTGCAAGACGGCTTTTTCGAGGAGAAAACGTGACGTCGGGCGGCCACTGGAGCGCATTCCGGCGGAGGATTGGTCAAATTGAAATATAATTTTAGAGGCTGACAATGAGCAAGAATTCCATGTTGGTGCCGATGGTGGTCGAACAGACCGGGCAGGGCGAACGCGGTTACGATATCTATTCGCGGTTGTTGAAGGACCGCATTATTCTGCTGGGGACGCCGGTCGACGACGATGTCGCCAACCTGATCATCGCCCAATTGCTGTTCCTGCAGGCGGAAGATCCGAAAAAAGACATCGATCTGTATATCAACAGTCCCGGCGGCTCGGTGACGGCCGGGCTGGCAATTTACGACACGATGCAAATTCTTTCCTGCGATGTCAAAACTTATTGCCTCGGCCAGTGCGCCAGCATGGGCGCGGTGCTGTTGTGCGCCGGCGCCGCCGGCAAACGGTATGCCTTGCCCAATTCCCGGATCATGATTCATCAGCCGTGGGGCGGCGCCCAGGGAACGGCGGCGGATATCGATATCCAGGCCAAAGAGATCCTGCGGCTGCGGCAGATGCTCAATGCGATCATCGCCGGCCATACGAAGCAGCCGTTGAAGAAAGTGGAGAAAGACACCGAACGGGATTTCTTCATGTCGGCCGAAGAGGCGGTGAAATACGGCATCGTCGATGGTGTCGTGAAGAATAATGTCAAATAAATTGGAATTGTTGATTTATGGCCAATAATAAGCAAGGCCCGGTCTGTTCCTTCTGCGGCCGGCCGGTTCAGGAGCCCGGCGCCGGGCAGGTGGTGGCCGGCCAGGACGGTTCGTTGATCTGTCAGCATTGTGTCGATGCGTGTGTGGATATGATTTACGGCAAGAACCGCAGCCGGCGCGACAAAAAGAACAATACGGTCATCGAAGATACCGTGCGCCAGTTGATCGTCCCGAATCCGGCGGCGATCAAGCAGGAGCTGGATAAATTCGTCATCGGCCAGGAGCATGCCAAAAAGGTGCTGGCGGTCGCGGTGCACAACCATTACAAACGGCTGCAGAGCCGGCTGCTGGAGCGGGAAGCCGTCGAGGCGGAGGACGGTGAGGTGATGCTGGACAAGAGCAATGTTTTGCTGTTGGGCCCGACCGGCTCCGGCAAGACGCTGCTGGCCCAGACGCTGGCGCGTCTGCTGGATGTGCCGTTCTGCATCTGCGACGCGACGACGCTGACCGAGGCCGGTTATGTCGGCGAGGATGTCGAAAATATCATCCTGCGGCTGGTGCAGGCGGCCGATTACGACATTGAACGCGCCCAGATCGGCATCATCTATGTCGACGAGATCGACAAGATTGCCCGCAAGACGGAAAATGTTTCCATCACCCGCGACGTGTCCGGCGAAGGCGTGCAGCAGGCGCTGTTGAAAATCATCGAAGGGACGGTGGCCAACGTGCCGCCGAAGGGCGGCCGCAAACATCCGCAGCAGGAGTATCTGCAGGTCGATACATCCAACATTCTTTTCATTTGCGGCGGCGCTTTTATCGGATTGGACAAAATTATCCAGCGCCGGATCGGCAAGCAGGTGCTCGGCTTCAAGCGGCTGGTGGACCCGGAAAGCGGTTCCGGCATCGGGCCGGCGGAAGATGCCGCCGACAACCCGTTGGCTTTTTACGAACCGGAGGACCTGATCCGTTTCGGCCTGATTCCGGAATTCATCGGCCGGTTGCCGGTGATCAGCTATCTGTCGCCGTTGAAAAAGGATGATTTGAAGCGGATTTTGACCGAACCGCGCAATGCGTTGATCAAACAGTACCAGAAACTGATGGCGATGGAGAATGTCAAGCTGACCTTCACCGGCGACGCGATTGACGAGTTGGCGGAAAAGGCGGTGCAGCGCGGCACCGGCGCACGCGGATTGCGTTCGCTGCTGGAAGAGTTGATGCTGGAAATCATGTATGAGGTGCCGTCGCGGCAGGATGTTGAAAGCTGCGCCATCGACGGCGCGGTCGTGCGCGGCGAAAAATCGCCGGTGTTGACCTTGAAAGGCGCCAGAAAAAAAGCCGCCGCCAAATAACGGCAAACGCCGGTCACCGGTTGCGGTCGCGAAAGAGGAAACGGGTTGCCGCCGGTGACAGTTCGTCTCCGGGATGCTTTCGGGCCGGAGGGAAACGGATAGAAGGCAGGATTGAGCGATGCAGGACGATGCGTCAAAAACACAGATCATGGAGCCGGTGCAGTCGACCCGCACGGTGACGCTGGAGGAGCTGGCGCCGCCGGCCGATTCGGCGGCATTGTCGGTGCGGGACGTGCTGCGGGATTTGCCGGTGAAACCGCGCGATCGCTATAAGTTCCTGCGGACGATCGGCTTCGGCGGCATGAAATCGGTGCTGCTTGTCTACGATAGCGATACGTTGCGCGAAGTGGCGCTGGCGATCATGCCGGATTACCGGGAGCGCAAGGTGCAGGACATTTTGCGTTTCGTCCAGGAAGCGAAGATCACCGCCCGGCTGGAACACCCGAATATCGTCCCGGTGCACGATTTCGGCGTCGATACCGGCGGCGCGCCTTATTTTACGATGAAATACCTGCAGGGCCGGACGATGGCGACGATTCTGCGCAAATTGCGGCAGCGCGACGAGGAGACGCTGGCGGAATATGATATTTCCAAATTGCTCCGGATTTATTTGCGGATCTGCAATGCGATCGGTTTTGCCCACTCCCAGCAGATTATCCATCTGGATTTGAAGCCGGAAAATATCCATGTCGGCGAATTCGGCGAAGTGCAGGTGCTGGATTGGGGCTTGGCCAAGCCGATCGAGGCGCCGGAATTGGACAGCGCGGCGCCGGCGTGCCGCTCTGGCAAACTCAGCGCCGGCCAGACCCGGGACGGCGTGGCCCGGGGAACGCCCGGTTATATGGCGCCGGAGCAGGCGGCCGGCCGCAATCGCCAGAAGGACCAGCGCACCGATATCTATGCGTTGGGTTGCATCCTCTATGCGATGCTGACGTTTGAAACGCCGTTGGCCGGGCAGGAGGTGCAGGAGGTGCTCAAGGCGACCATCCGCGGCAATATCAAGACGCCGAGCGAACTGGAAAACCCGGTGCGGCCGATCCCGGCGGCGCTGGAAGCGATCTGCCTGAAAGCGATGGAGCGTTATCAGGAAAATCGTTACCAGAGCGTCGATGAACTGCGGGAGGACATTACCGCTTTCATGGGCGGTTTCGCGCCGAAAGCGGCCAACGCCAATCCGCTGCAGAAAACCTTTTTGTTCATCGGCCGCAATTTGTTGGCCTCCTGCCTGGCGGTGGCGGTGTTTCTGCTTTTGCTGACGGCCGGCGTGCTGGTTTATTGTTATGTCAACGAAATTATCACGTTGAATATTTGAGGAATTGTCGAAATGCCGGAAGGAAAAACTGTTTTGATCACCGGAGCCACCAGCGGCCTGGGAGCGGCGCTGGCGGCCCGGTTCCGCCGCGATGGCTGGCGGGTCATCGGCGCGGCGCGGCGGGAGCCGGCGGATCCGGACGCGCTGGATTGTTTTCTGCCGGCCGACTTGAGCGACCCCGATGGCGCGGCGGCGTTGGCGGCGGAGTTGCAGCGGCGGAATTTCACCGTCGATCTTTTGATCAACAATGCCGGTATCGGCGCTTACGCCACCTGGGACGAGTTGGATTCGGCGGCCTTGCGGCGGCTGATGGAGGTGGACTTTTTCGCGCCGGTCGCTCTGACCAAAGCGCTGCTGCCGGCGTTGCGGGCCAGGGGGGGCGGCGTCATCAACATCGCCTCGGTGGCCGGATTGGCCTGGGTGCCCTGCATGGGAGCGTACAGCGCCGCCAAGTTTGCGCTGACCGCTTTTTCCCGGACGCTGGCGGTGGAGGAGTCGGTGCATGGGTTGCGGGTCATGACCGTTTACCCCGGCCGGATCAGCACCGGATTTTCCTCGCGTTCGCACAGTTGCCGGCCGGTGCCGGAGACGCCCGGCAATGCGGCGGCCAGTGCGGCGGAATTTGCCGAACGGGTCTGGCGGGCCTGGACGCGCGGCCGCCGCAGCTTGTTGTATCCGTGGTGGTACTGTTTCTTCCTCTGGTTCGTCAAACTCTGTCCGGGGTTTTATGCCCGTGAAAACATCCGGCGCTGGAAACTGCGATGAACGGATTTCCGGTGAAGGCCGGCCGGCCGGCCGGAGGCTATCACTATTGCGGGAACAGCATGCGCCGGGTTTTCCGGCCGGGTGATGTGCTTGTTCTGGCTACGGTGCCGTTCGAGCGACTGCGGTGCGGCGATGTGATTTGTTTCCGGAATACGGCCGGCAAGCAGATTGTCCACCGGATCGTCGGCTGGCGGCCGGATGGCGCGGTGACCCAGGGGGACAACAACGATTGCGTCGATGCGGAACCGGTGGCGGCGGAAAACTATTTCGGCCGTGTTGAGGCCTTTCAGCGCGGTCGTCGCCAGCGGCGGATGCGGAACGGTCCGGCCGGGATGCGCCAGTTTCATTGGAATCGCTGCCGGCGGCGGTGCCGGCTGACGCTGGCCGGCTGGAAGCGGCGGTGGTGGGGAACGGCGGCGCCGTTCGGCTGGCTCAAGTGCAGTTTCCGGCCGCTGGTCTGCCGGAAATTCGGCGAGGATGCTCTGTTGTTCTGGCGGGAAATTCCGGTCGCCCGCCGGCATGGCGGCCGTTGGCGGCCGCGAGGCGTCTGGCGGCTCTTTTTCCGGCCGGACGATCCGATTTTCCGGAAATGGGAGCGCTGAACGGTTGCGGGATCATGCCGATTCCGCCGGCAGCCTGGCCAGGCAGGCGGCGACGCTTTCGCCACTGTCCGGGAAGCGCCAGTCGGCGGCGATTTCCGCCAGCGGCGCCAGCACGAAACGGCGTTGACGGGCCCGGGGGTGGGGCAGCGTCAGTTCGTCGCTGTGACAGCACTCCTCACCGAACAGAATCAAGTCCAGATCGAGCGTGCGCGGCTGATTGACGCCGTGTTCGGCCGGCCGGCCGCAGCGTTCTTCGATCGCTTGGCAGCAGCGCAGCAGCGTTCGGGCGTCGCCCGGCCAGTCGCCGGTCAGCGCGCCGTTCAGAAAATCGGCGGTTCCCGGCGCGCAATCGACCGGCGCGGTTCGCAGCCAGTTGGAATGGCGCAGTTGCCGCAAACCGGCTTCGGTCAAAAGCCGCATGGCGGCGGCGAACGTGGCGGCGACATTTCCGGTATTGCCGCCGATGGCGATGGCTGTTTTGGTCATTTTGGTCGCTTCTTGTTGATTAAAAATGAACCGGGTTGGAAAAATAATCGTTCACGCGATATATTCTAGTTCGATTTTCTAATAAGTAAAGAGATTTTTCTGATAAAAATGAGCGATAAATTGAGGGTGTTCTTTCTCGGTTCCGGTGAGATCGCCGTGCCGATCCTTTACGCGCTGATCGCGGCGCCGTCGCTGGATTTGCTCGGCGTCGCCACGCAGCCGGACCGGCAGGCGGGACGGCGGCGCCAACTGATCTCCACGCCGGTCGGCAAGGCGGCGGACCTGGCCCAGGTGGGGGCGGAACGGATCGAGAATGTCAATGCGCCGGAATTTATCGCCCGGCTGCGCGGACTGGCGCCGGACATCGTGCTGGTCGTCTCGTTCGGCCAGATTTTGCGCGACGAGCTTTTGAACCTGCCGGAATATGGCTGCGTCAACGTGCATGCTTCGCTGCTGCCGAAATACCGCGGCGCGTCGCCGATCGCGGCGGCGATTGCCAATCGCGATGCCATGACCGGAATTGCTTACATGCGGATGAACCGCGGCCTGGATACCGGCGACGTCTTTCGGATTCTGCCGTTGGAATTGCGGGGCAATGAGTCGGCCGATGCGCTGGAATTCCAACTGGGGCTGCTGGCGGCCGGCGAATTGGAAACGACCTTGTGCGGCATTGTCGACGGCACTTATCCGCCGCGGGCGCAGGAAGAGGCGGCGGCCAGCAAGACCAAAAAAATCAAAAAATCCGACGGCCTGATCGATTGGCGCCGTTCCGCCGCCGACATCGAAGCGCTGCTGCGGGCGTATCATCCGTGGCCGGGCGCTCATTTCAATCTGCTGCTGGAGGAGGGACCGCTGACGATTACGGTGCGGCGGGCGAATGTCCTGTCGCTCGACGGCGGCCGGCCGGGCGAAATTCTGCTGGCGGATCCCAAACGCGGCTGGATTGTCGCCTGCGGAGAAGGCGCTTTGGAGCTGCTCGAAATCGTGCCGACCGGCCGCAAGGCGATGCCGGCGACCGCGTTTTTGAACGGCTGCCGGCTGGATCGGGCCGAAGTGATGGTGGAATAGAAAAATAAAGCACTGGAGGCCGGCGGCATGGGGACTGCCGGTGGGTGCTTTGCTGTTAACAATTTATTATAGAGTGAATGAATCATGGTGACACCCACGAAGAAGACGATTATTCTCAATTGCGAGAAACTGGAACGCCGGTTTGCGCAGTTGAGCAATGGCCGGCTGGAAGAATACCAGTTGGAACGCGAGGAGGACGATCCGCGGGTCGGTTCGATTTATCTCGGCCGGATTATCAATCTGGAACCGACTTTGCAGGCGGCGTTCGTCGATATCGGCGCCGGCAAGAATGCGTTTCTGCACTATTGGGACATGCTGCCGGGCGGGGACGAACTGTTGGAGAAATCCGCCAAAGTCGGCCATGAAGAGGTGGTCAAAAAGACCGGCCGGAACAACGCTTCCCGGCGCGGCGGCGAGAATGATTCGGCGCGCGCTTCCCAGATTCGCGCCAGGGAGAAACGCCGCCAGCACAAGATGACCGTGCAGGACATTCCGGAATTGTTTCCGAACGGGACGGAGCTGCTGGTGCAGGTCGTCAAGGGACCGATCGGGACCAAGGGCGCCCGGGTGACGACCAATATCTCGATTGCCGGCCGCTATCTGGTGCTGCTGCCGTATTCCGACCACATCGGTTTGTCGACCAAAATCGACAATGAACAGGAGCGGTCCCGGCTGCGGAAGATTCTCGCCTCGCTGGAGGTGCCGGAAGGGATCGGCCTGATCTGCCGGACGGTTGGTGAAGGGCGCAAGAGCATTTTTTTCAAGCGCGATCTGGATTTGCTGCTGGACTATTGGCGCCGGGCGGAAGAGGCGGTCAACAAACGCCGGGCGCCGACGCTGGTGTACGCCGAACCGAATCTGATCGAACGGACGGTGCGGGATTTCATGACCGAGGACATCGCCCAGATCATCGTCGACGATCCCGATGCCTATCGCGATATTTACAACGCGCTGAAGAAATTCGGCGGCGGGCGGATGGCGGCTAAGGTGAGCCGTTACGACCGGGCGGAGCCGATTTTCGACCATTACAGGGTCAAAACCCAGTTGGCCGACGTCTTTCGCCGGGAAGTGCAGTTGCCGAGCGGCGGTTATATCTGCATTGACGAGACTGAGGCGCTGATCGCCATCGACGTCAACACCGGCCGCGGCAAGCGCAACGGCGACCAGCCGGAAATCATTCTGCAGACCAATCTGGAAGCGGCTGAGGAGATTGCCCGGCAGTTGCGGCTGCGCAACATCGGCGGACTGGTGGTGCTGGACTTCATCGACATGCGGTCGATGAAAGACCGGGAAGAGTTGTTCAAATATATGAAAAAACTGGTCAAGGATGACCGGGCCAAGACGAAAGTGCTGCCGCTGAGCAAACTCGGTTTGATGGAGATGACCCGGCAGCGCGAACATGAGAGCGTCAAGGATACCGTGTACGACCCGTGCCCGTATTGCCACGGTTCCGGCCGGGTCAAGTCGGCGATGTCGATGAGCGTTGAAATTCAGCGGCAGTTGAATGCGCTGATGAAGAACGGCCGGCACAAGGGGATGGCGGTGCGGGTGCTGATGCATCCGGAGGTGCTGGACCGGTTGAAAAATGAGGATGCTTCGCTGCTTCACGAACTGGAGGAGCGTTATGAGAACACGTTGAGTTTCCGGGCTGATCCGGCGCTGCATTATGAGGAGTTTTATCTGATCGATCCGGCCAGCGGGGCGAAGCTGAAATGAGGGAAGGCAAGTCCGGTCCGGCATGAAAGAAATATTTGCGAAAAGTTTTCCGTTTTGCTGTTGCAAGTTGAAAGCATGGTGTTATATATAATATAACGCATCGCTTGGTTCGGGAGGGCTTTCCCTTGGTGGATGTTTTTGGGTTCGTATGAAATGATACGGATGGTTAATCAGTAAAGAAAGTGAGAAGAAATTGATGAGCAAGAAAGAAATTTACGCAGACGGCATTGGACAGATTCATTTCGCGGGCGGCATGGTTCGTTTCGATTTCGTGACGCTGCAGCCGAAGGAGAATGAACAGCCGACTGCCGAAATCAACGAGCGCATCATCATGCCGCCGCAGGGCTTTTTGAATGCTTTCAACTCCATGCAGCAGCTGATCGACAAGCTGTTGGAGGCCGGAGTGCTCCAGAAGAATGAGAAGGCTGCCAAATAAGCGGAATTGATTTTCCTGGAAGTTAAGGGTGCCGCGGAAGGATGTTTTCGCGGCACCCTTTGTGTATGATGGAGGCCGGCGGTATTGCACAAGACGGTTTTACCATTTATAGTAATGGCTCGATTGAAGAAACGATGGTTGGAGCCGGTATGGACGACGACAGGACGGAACATTTTTTATTTGAGCGGGAAATCTCCGGTCAGTTCGACCGGATTCGTTTGGTTGACCGGCGTCGGCTGGAACGGGATTTGAAGCAGTACCGGGCGCAGTTGCGGCGCGGCGAGGCGGCACCGTCGCTTCGTGAGGCGATCGTCCGGCGGCTGCAGCAGGCGGTCGAACGTAATCTCGGGCAGTATGCCGACCGGTTGCCGGTGGCGTATCCGCCGGAATTGCCGCTGACGGCCAAGGTCGCCGAAATCAAGGAGGCGCTGGAATGTTCGCCGGTGGTGATTGTCTGCGGCAGTACCGGTTCCGGTAAAACGACGCAGTTGCCCAAAATCGCGCTGGAATTGGGGCGTGGCCGGGCCGGACGGATCGGCTGCACGCAGCCGCGCCGGCTGGCCGCGACGGCGATGGCGCGGCGGGTGGCTGCCGAACTGCAGGTGGAACTGGGGCGGGAAGTCGGTTCCCAGGTGCGTTTCGACGACCGTACCGGCGAAGCGACGGTGATCAAGTTCATGACCGACGGCATTCTGCTGGCCGAAACGCGTCACGACCCGGATTTGCTGCAATACGATACTTTGATCATCGATGAAGTGCATGAACGCAGCTTGAACATCGATTTTATTCTGGGTTATTTGAAGGATCTGCTGCGCCGCCGCCGGGACTTGAAGGTGGTGATCTCCTCGGCGACGCTGGACGCCGGTCATTTTTCAGATTTTTTCAACCGGGCGCCGGTGGTGACCGTCGAAGGGCGCACTTATCCGGTCGAGGATTGTTTTCTGCCGCCGGAGGAGGATGAGGAGTTGTCCGGACAGGTCGCCCGGGCGGTGGAGTTTGTCAGCGAGCTCGACCGCAGCGGCGATATTCTGGTTTTTCTGCCGGGTGAACGGGAGATTCGCGATGCCGTCGATGTGTTGAGTGGCCGGCGTTATCCGAATACTGAAGTGCTGCCGCTGTACGCCCGGTTGAGCATGGGCGACCAGCAGAAGATTTTTTCGCCCGGCCGGCAGCGCCGGATCATTCTGGCGACGAACGTGGCGGAAACTTCCGTGACCATTCCGCGCATTCATTATGTCGTCGACTCCGGCCTGGCGCGCATCAGCCGCTACAATCCGCGCACCCAGATCCAAGAGCTGCAGATTGAGCAGATTTCGCAGGCCAGCGCCCGGCAGCGCCGCGGCCGCTGCGGCCGGGTCGGCGAAGGGATTTGCGTCTATCTGTATTCGGAAGAGGTGCTGCAGCGCAGTGTGCCGTATACCGATCCGGAAATCCGCCGGACTTCGCTGGCCGGCGTCATTCTGCAGATGGCGCTGCTGGGGTTGCCGCGGATTGAGAAGTTTCCGTTTCTCGACCCGCCGCCGGCCAATCTGATCCGGGACGGGGTGCGGACGCTGGAGGATATCGGCGCGATCGACGACCATGGCCGGATTACCAGAAACGGCTGGACGATTGCCGGTTTGCCGATCGATCCGCAGTTGGCCAGAATGATTCTGGAAGCGGAGAAACGCAAGGTGTTGCCGGAAATGATCGTCATCGTCGCTTTTCTGAGTATTCTCGATCCGCGCGAACGGCCGGCCGACCAGCAGCAGGCGGCCGATCAGGCCCATCGGCAGTGGCGGGACGAGCGGTCCGATTTTCTGGGCATTTTGAAATTGTGGAATTTTCTGCAGCAGGAGTTGCGCGGCGGCCTGTCATATGGTGGATTGCGCCGGCTGTGCCGGCGCAATTTTCTCAATTACAACCGGATCCGGGAATGGTTCAACCTGGTTGGCGACCTGACCGACGCGGTCCGGGAGTGCCGCTGGAAAGCGGCGGCCGAGAAAGTGGTTTTCGAGCGGATTTCGGCGGATTTGATCCATCTGTCCATCCTGGCCGGCATTCCGCGCAATGTCGGCTGTTTCGATCGCGAATACCTTTATTACCGCGGGACCGGCGGCCGGAAATTCTACCTGTTTCCCGGTTCGGCGTTGTTCAAACAGAAGCCGGTGCCGGCCTGGATCGTCACCTTCGCGCTGGTGGAAACCACCCGGATTTATGCCCGGCAGAACGCGGTGATCAAACCGGAATTCATCGAACAGGCGGCGCCGCACTTGTGTACGCCGGTTTATAGCAACGTGCAGTTCGATCCGGCCAGCGGTTTTGTCTATGCCAGAGAGCAGGTGACGTTCGGCGGTTTGCTGGTCCACAATGGGCGCCGGGTGCATTACGGCAAATTACGGCCGGCCGAAGCGCGGGAAGTGTTCCTCCGGGAAGGCTTGCTGACCGGCGATTATCACTCTGATCATCGGGTGCTCAAGCGGCACCGCCGTTTGCTGGAGCGCCTGAATGCGCTGGAAATCAAAGTGCGGCGGCCGGGGACGATTTTGGATACCGAAGCGATGTACGAGCATTTGGCCGGACTGTTGGGACCGGAAATCTGTTCGATCAAAGCGTTGGAGGAGGCGCTGGATGCCGACCCGGAACTGGCGCGGCGTTTGGTTATGCCGGACGCGGCGGCGATGCAGGTGCAGTTGCGTCCGGTTCTGCCGGAAGAGTATCCGGATGAAATGACCTTTGCCGGGCACCGCTTCCGGCTGCGTTATGCGTTTGAACCCGGCGAGAAGGAGGACGGTGTTTTACTGCTGGTGCCGACGGCGGAATTGAATTTGCTCGATGCCGCCGCACTGGAGTACGGCGTGCCGGGCTATCTGCCGGAAAAAGTGGAGTTGCTGCTCAAATCGCTGCCCAAGGAGCTGCGGCAGCGCTGTATGCCGTTGGCCGGGTGCGCCCGGGAATACATCGCCGTCTGGCGGCAGGGAAAATTGCGTCCGGGCGCCGGTTTGTTGACCACCCTGAGCGAATTTCTTGAAGCGCGGGTCGGCCGTCCGGTGCTGGAACGGGAGTTTTCGCCGGAACGACTGCCGCAGTATTTGACGTTGCGGGTGGCGGAGCTGAATCGGGAAGGCCGGGTGGTGGCGATACACGATGAAGTGCCGGCGGCGGCCCGGTGCGGTTCGCGTTTGAGTGCGGCGGTCGCCGGCGTCGGTATGTGGGTGTTGTCCGGTTGTGACGATTGGCCGGGCGCCGCGATGCCGGAGAGCGTGTCCCTGCCGCCGGATGCCGAACGGCTGGCTTATCCGGCGGTGGTTGACGAGGAAACGGCGGTCGGCCGGCAATTGTTTCTGGATCTGGCCGAGGCGCAGGAAATGCACCGGGCGGGAATTGTCCGGTTGTTCAAATTGCAGCAGGCCAATCTGATCAAATTTATCAGGCGTGATTTTAAATTGCCGCCGGCCTTGCGGTTGGATTTTTTTGCAGCGGATCCCGGGAAAAACTATCTGGACGATTTGCTGGACTGGTCGATTTCCACCGCTTTCGGCGGCCGTGACCTCTGGTCGATCCGTTCCGGCGAGGCGTACCGGACGCGCCGGGAACTGGCCCGGGAACGGCTTGGGGCCGCGGCGATGAAACATCAGGAAATGCTGGTGGCGCTGCACGAGCAATATGCGCCGCTGATGGCGCTGATCAGGAAGATGGAACGTACCACGCCGGGCGTTTGCCGGGATCTGCTCCGCCAGTTGAAATTCCTGTTTCGTCCGGGCTTTCTGCGCTGTGAAGTTGCGCTGGAGCGCTATCCGCGTTATTTGCGCGGCGCCTGGCTGCGGGCCGGACGGATCAACAGTGCGCCGCACAAGGACGACGCGAAACTGGAGCCGCTGGAGCCGTTGATCGAACGTTTTCATCTGGCGGCGCTCGGAGTCGAACATCCGGAGCGCTCGCCGCAGTTGGTCTGTTTTTTTCTGGCGCTGCAGGAACTCCGTTTGGCGCAGTTCGCGCCGGAGGTGCGGACGCTGGAAAAAGTGTCCGTCCAGAAGCTGCAGGCTTTGTGGGACGAATTGCGCCTGTAATTTCCGGTCGCCGGTCAGGGCGCGGCCGGCATCGTAATGGCCGGCCGTGCCGGCTGCCAGACATTGCGGAACGGATAAAGGGTGATCTCGTCGGTGATGACGGTGAAGGCCGGCAGCGTGAGGCCGGCCTGCCGGTGA
Source organism: Victivallis sp. Marseille-Q1083 (assembly GCF_903645315.1). Taxonomy (NCBI): domain Bacteria; kingdom Pseudomonadati; phylum Lentisphaerota; class Lentisphaeria; order Victivallales; family Victivallaceae; genus Victivallis; species Victivallis sp. Marseille-Q1083. The sequence goes on along the minus strand of NZ_CAHJXL010000001.1, from coordinate 1,234,538 downwards.
TAGAAAACGTTGTTCCGGATCATGCTGGAGTGTTCCCGCAGCGGCAGCGCGTTGTCGCAGGCCAGATAGATGGCATGGTCTTCCGCTTCGGAAATCGACAGTTTGTAACAGTAAACATCGTTGATCAGGACCGGTTCCGGATCGAGTTGGAGTTCCGGATACAGTTCGCTTGGCGCCGCCATTCCCAGGATGACGTGCGGCAGAAAATCCTGTTGACCGGTGAACGGCGTCAAATTGTCATTCTGAATGCTGTACATCGTCAAATTTCCGCCTTCGTTGACGATGCGCAGTCCCGGATTGACTTCCGGATAATAAGGAATCAGGTCCAGATAACCGTCCGGTAGTTTCCGGCCCGGCAGGTGCCGCTCCATCAATGCTTCCAGCATGGCCAGGCTGGTTGCCGCTTTCGGCGGAACGGCATCGTTTTGGAAATACCACTCCGGCAACGGTTCGTCGAAAGTGGCCTGCAGCAACAGCGACGTGGAATCGGGCGTCGCCGTCCGTCCCGGCAATTTCACCTCGCCCCGACCGGCCCAGCGATAGTCGTTCAACGTCACCGTGCTGCTGTAATTCGGCGTGGCAATGATGACTTGATCCGGCAGGTAGGTGGCGGTATCCACTTCGAAGGTGACGACGAGATCGTCGCCGGTCGGGAAGGCGGCGCTCAGTTCATAGAATTTCCGGCCGTCGCGCTCCAGCAATTCCGGTTTCACCGTCACGGTCAGGCCGGACAGCAATTCCGGCAAAGGCCGGAAGCGGAAGATCAACTGGTCCAGCAGGGTTTGATTGTTGGCGGACGGCTGGCCGTTGACGGTGCACTGCTTGCCGTCATGGATGACAATCGCCTCGTCGGCGATATTCATCCGGGATTTGCCATCCTGGTATTTGATAAAAATCAGATAATCGCCGGCGATCAACAGATCGGCGGACCGGATCGGCTGCGACGGATCGTGGAAGATTGCCGCATCCATCTTCTGCATCAGTTCTTCACTGGTGATCGGCGCCGCCGCCGGCCGGGAAGGCGGGGTTGCTTCTTCGGCAATCGCCCCGAAACAGAAGTACAGACTCAGGAGCAGACAATTGCCGAGCCGGACTGAAATGGATCGTATCGTTTCCATGCTTTTTCTGGCATCCTCGTAGGTTAGATTTCTGCAATCATGCAACTGCTTTTGGCGGCATTCCGCTGCCGGAATCCGAAAAGACAGAATAAATTTATCCGAAATCATTTGAAATGCAATCGCCGGAAGCCGGATTCCCGGAGAAAAGGTCACCAGCGCCCGGTTTTTCCGCCGATCAACCGGCCGATGAACAGCGCGACGAACATGACGCCGCAAACCGCTTCCAGGCCGGCCAGGGAACGCACCAGCGGATGCAGCGGCGTGATGTCGCCGAAACCGCAGGTGGTCAGCGTGATCATGCTGAAATAGAACAAATCGTTCGCCGTCGGCGGAAACGGCTGGCCGTTGAACAGAAAGGCGCCCGGCAACAGGGCGTTCAGCAGGAAGTAGACATCACCGAACATCACCGCCACCAGCAGGAAGGCCAGCAGGCAGCTCGGAATCAAGACCAGTTGTTCGCGATGCCGCAGCGAGGAAACCATCAGAAACGCCGTCAGCAGCAGTTCGAACAGCGTCAGAACCCCCAGGCAGAAAAAAGCGTAATGATGCTGTTCGGCGGAATTGAACGAAACGAGATGAAATGATACCAGCAGCTTGGGGACCAGCAGCAGGATGCCGGCAATGACGGTGGCGATGAAAATTTTCCGGCTGTGGCTGACGAAGTAGGGAGCCAGCAGCATGCCGATGAAGAACAGCATCTCCATCGTTCCCTTGAACGCGGTCGACAGCGGCAGCGCTTCTCCCAGCAGAAAGACGACGAGAAACACCGTCAATACCGTACATTTGTTGGTTTTGATGGAGCGCCAACTCCGCAGCAGCTCTTTTAATACTGCGATTGTCATAGTTCGAATTCTCTCCGCAATGAGTTCGGCGATACTATATCACGCCGCGGCTGAAGCGGCAAGTTCTGAAACTGAAAGAGACAAAATGTCACTGTATTGAAGTGCTTTTAATAGTGACAAAATGTCACTGTCTGATTTTTCGGCAATTCCATTTGACAATGGAGAAAAAGTGTTTTAGATTGTAGATCAGAAGAGAATTGCGAAGGTATCCTTTATAAATGGTGAATTTTCCGGCGAACCCGGTCGGATTGTCTCGATTTTTCATTGTTTTGAAAAATTGGCACAGGTTCTGCTGAATTTCTCAGCGGAAGCAATCATCAATCATCCGTTTATGACGGTAAACAAATTGGAGGTGTTTTATGTTGGCTAAATTGAATGACAACTGGGGTGTCCTGACGCCGTGGAGAACCGTGAACGAATTGCAGAAAGGGTTCTGGGGGCTGCTGGACGAACTGGGCGACAGCGTCAATCGCCGTCTGGTCAGCTATCCGCGGATTACGCTGGACGAGAATGAAGATTCCACGGTGGCGAAATTTGTATTGCCCGGCTACAAGGCGGCTGAAATCGACGTGTCGGTAGTCGGTGATTTTCTGACGGTCAAGGCGGAGCGGCAGTGCGAAGAGCTTTCCGACAACGAAAGATATCTGCATCGTGAACGCGCCTGCGGCCGTTTCGAAGAGACGGTGAAGTTGCCGAGCCGGGTCAAGGCGGCGGAAGTGAGCGCCAAATATGCCGACGGCATTTTGACGGTGACCCTGCCGCGCCAGGAAGAAGAAAAACCGATGACGATCAAGATCAATCAATAAAGCATTGACGGAATATGGAGGTGTTATGATGACGGAAAAACAGAAACCGGCCGAAGAGAAGGATGTGGCAGTGGAGAAGGACGTGGAAGTGACGGCGATGCCGCAGGAATATGCTGAAACGACGCCGTTGGTCGATATCATCGAACAGGGCGGCGGCGTCAAGGTGCTGATGGATGTGCCGGGCGTCGTCAAGGAGAGTGTCGCGCTCGACGTCAAGGATCATATGTTGACGGCGACGGCGGACAGCATCCTGACCCGTGAAGGGCGCGGACTGCGTTTCAAACGCAGGTTCCAGATTTCCGATGAGATCGACGTGTCCGGCATTACCGCCAAAATTGACGAGGGCGTGTTGGAAATTCATCTGCCGAAATCGGAGTCCGCCAAGATTCATCGGATCAAAGTGGAATGATGAGGCAATTTCCCGGATGGCATTGGGCTTCCGCCGATATGGTGGAAGCCCGTTTCAAGTTTTGATTGCCGTCCGGCGGCTGCCGAATCGCCGGACGGCAATCAGGATTTGGAATGGGAAAAAAGAAGAGGCTGGCTTGAAAGGAGCTGATAAACTATGAATATGGAAAAATTTACGACGCGTTCCCGGGAGGCGTTGATGGCCGCGCACAATCAGGCGATTGAAAACGGCAACCCGGAATTGAATAATCTGCACGTCTTGTCCGCCTTGGTCAAACAGCCGGACGGCCTGGTCGGTTCGTTGCTGGACCGGCTGAATGTCAACCGGAGCGCCCTGACGGCGAAAATTGATCAGGCGGTGGAGAGTTTGCCGAAAGTTTCCGGTAATGGTGAAATCTACAATTCCCGTGAATTCAGTCAGTTGCTGATTGTGGCGGCGAAAAAGGCGGAGGAGATGCACGATGAATACATCAGTGTCGAACATCTCTTCCTGGCGTTGCTGGATGGGGGCGGCAAGGCGGCCGAAATTTTGAAAGATCAGAAGATCACCGTCGAAAACGTGCTGCAGATGCTGCAGACCATCCGCGGCAACCAGCGGGTGACCAGCGCTGATCCGGAAGCGACGTTTGAAGCGCTGGAAAAATACGGCCGGGATATGACTTTGCTGGCGGCACAGGATAAGCTCGATCCGGTAATCGGTCGTGACGAGGAAATCCGCCGGGTGGTGCAGATCCTCTCCCGCCGGACGAAGAACAACCCGGTATTGATCGGTGAACCCGGCGTCGGCAAGACGGCGATCGTCGAAGGGTTGGCGCGCCGGATCATCCGCGGCGATGTGCCGGAAAGCTTGCGCAACCGTCGGCTGATCGCGTTGGATATGGGAGCGTTGATCGCCGGAGCGAAGTACCGCGGCGAATTTGAAGAGCGGCTGAAAGCGGTGTTGAAAGAGGTCGTTGCGGCGGAAGGCAGCGTGATTTTGTTCATCGACGAATTGCATACCGTGGTCGGCGCCGGCGCGTCGGAGGGCTCGATGGATGCCGGCAACCTGTTGAAGCCGATGCTGGCGCGCGGCGAATTGCATTGCATCGGCGCGACGACGCTGGATGAATACCGGAAATACATCGAAAAGGATGCGGCGCTGGAACGCCGGTTTCAGGCCGTGCTGGTCGAACCGCCGTCGGTGGAGGACACCATTTCCATTCTGCGCGGTCTGAAAGAGCGTTATGAAGTGCATCACGGCGTGCAGATTCGCGACAGTGCATTGGTTGCCGCTGCGGTATTATCGGATAAATACATCGCCGACCGTTTCCTGCCGGACAAGGCGATCGACCTGGTCGATGAGGCGGCGGCGGCGTTGCGGACTG